>NZ_JALKBZ010000015.1 GCF_023227765.1 Fuchsiella alkaliacetigena | reverse complement strand
TAAAGCAATAAACTCTGGATTAATCCCAGAGGAAAAATTAATTAATGGGATTTGCAGTTAACAGTTTGCTAATACTGACTCAATTTTTAGTTGAAATCTAATAATATTAGAAAGCAACTTTAAATTTGAGTATTGTGAGTGAATTATAGACTTATTAGAAGGCTATTCTATTTTGTTTTTGCAGTGCAATCATCAAATACGATTTGTTAACTTATTCTAAGTCGCTATTATAGTGATCAAAGTCCGGACTAATTGGATAAAAACCAGTATCAACTGCTACTTCTTGACCTTCTGAACCAATTGCAAACTTAAGATAGTCTAAAACTGCTCCAGCTGGCTCTCCATTTGTATAGTTAAATAGTGGTCTAGCCAGAGGATAAGCTCCAGTTTCTACATTACTTGGTTCTAGTGGAGTAGCATATTCTGAGTCTTCGTCAACTGCTACATTAATTACCCCCAGTCCATCTCTTGCTTCGCCATCACTAACTGCATAACCAATTCCTCCGTAGCCAATAGCAGACTCATCGTTTAGTACTCCCTCAATAATTTGGGCCGTACCATTCATTCTATTCTTGTGATCAGAGTAGTCATCTTCTAATACATTATCCCTAAAAAAAACATAAGTACCGGAGTTGCTCTGCCGACCATACATTGAAATTTCCATATCTGGCCCACCAACTTCCGACCAATTAGTGATATCTCCTCTAAAAATAGCTCCTATCTCTTCTATAGTTAGATCACGAACAGGATTATTCTCATTAACTACTACTGCTAAACCATCCATAGCTATTACATGAGTATGAACATCTACTCCATTTGCTGCTGCCTGTTCAAGTTCAGAATCACTCATTTCTCTAGATACATTAGCAATATCTACTTCATTATTGATTAAAGCAGCAATTCCAGTTCCTGAACCTCCGCCAGTTACCGAAACATCATAATCACTCTGCTCCATAAAGCTCTCAGCCAAGGACTGTCCTAAATTAACCATAGTATCGGAACCTCTTACCTGAGCATAAGTCTGATCGTCATCACTTCTAAACCAACCAAAGAAAGCATCTGCCTCTCCACTAAAAGTAATACCTGCTCCTACTACTAAGGCTAGTGCCAAAAAAACTGCTAAAACTTTTTTCTTTAACATTTTCTAATTCCTCCTAATAAATTTTCTTTACATCTTCTACTATCATTATAGCAGGTCTACTTTACAAATAAGTTAAGGGAATGTAAATAACTTGTTAACATCTTAATGGGTAACTTCTTCAGCTCCAATTCAAAAATAAGATTCAACTCCTTATTAAGTCTTCACCATGATCGATAAATATTCTTAGCACAATCAGCTATATTTCTTAAGTACTTACTAACACATAATAGATAAGCAACTTGAGAAGTATTATTAGCATCCTCCATCATGTAAGTCAGCAGCCTTCTCAAAAGCTGATTTTCAAAGGCAACTACTCTCTCAAATAAAGCAGTTATTTCTTGATCATTATTAGCATCTAAATAGGAAAAGGAATCCTTGCATTGAGCTAGCATTTGTAAAACAATCTCAGTAATTTTAGGAATATCTATCATCGGCTTAATCAGCAACTGATCATCAATAGCAGTAGTAATCCGGGCAATATTCAAAGCATGATCGCCTATTAACTCTAAGTCGGTAATTATTTTAGAGATTATACTAACTACTTTCAATTCCGCAGCTGTTAATTTTCCCTCAGTCAATAACTTAAGACAACTTTTTTCAAGCTTTAGCTCTAATTCATCAATTTTACTGTCATTATCAATTACCTGCTTAGCTAACTCCAAATCCTGCTCTAACAAAGAACTAACAGCACCATCAATAGATTTTTCGACCAAACTACTCATTGCCAATAAATTCTGCTTTAAATCCACCAACTTTTGATCAGAACTCTTTTTAATCATTAGCTTTTCACCCCTTTAAAGTTAACTCTTTAAGCACTTTTTTAGCCATACTTCTTTTGAGTCGATAAAAATCTAAGCGATTCACCACTATCAATTGTATGAACTTCCACTACTTGACTAATAAATATCTTTCCAGAACCAAAGCCACTTCCAGATTTACTTTTAGCCTGATCGCTAATAATATTAACCACCTTATCTTTTTCTTCATCCTTAACTACCATTAAAAGTAATGTCTTTAAGACTTCATTATAATATCTATCACCTATTTTCACTCCTAAATTCCTACCTCTTCCTGATACATCGGTTGTAATTACCGCTGGAAACCCTGCTTCTCTTAACTTAGCTAATACATCCTTAGCCTTATCCGGTCTGATAATGGCCCTAATTAGCTTCAAAGCTATTTAACCTCCCTTAAAACTACATATTTTCAACCTTCAAAAGAACTAACTCAACATATTTAGGAGCTTCAATCTGAACCTCTCTAGATAAATCAGAAATACTAAACAGAGATACTATCACCGCCACAATCACCAGTAAAAGTATAACTATCAACTTAGGCAGATCATTTCTATTGAACATCAGCTTATTCCTCCTCAATTAAGAAAGGTTAAAGAACCTGTCGCAAATCTTTTAGTCTGCTGCTTTATCAGCCTGCCAATCCGTAATTGGGCTAACTTATAAAAGGTTAGTTGTGAATTATCTCCATTATCATCGCTGACTCGTTTATAGCTTCCATCGGCTTGTAGCTCTCTAGCCTTTACTGTATCTTGAAGGTTAGTCTTTAATATCTCCATTAATCTTTCCTTTAACTGCTCTTCTTCTACTGGAAATAAGGCCTCTACTCGTCTCTCCAAATTTCTAGGTCTCCAATCAGCACTGGTTAAAAATATTTTAGCCGCTCCTGCATTAGCAAAATAATAGATCCTACTATGCTCCAAATATCTACCCACAATACTAGTCACCCTAATATTCTCACTGACTTTATCAATTCCTGGTCGCAAAGAACACATTCCCCGTACAATTAAGTCTATCTTTACTCCGGCTGCCGAAGCCTTATACAAAGCCTTAATAATCTTCTGATCGACTAAAGAGTTCATTTTGGCTATTATATGTCCTTCCCCACCAGCCTTTACGCTCTCTATTTCATTATCTATCAGCTCTATAAAGGTTTTTCTTAAATTAAGTGGGGCTACAGCTATCTTTTTCCATTGGGGTGGTGCTGAATAACCGGTTAGTAAGTTAAATAAAGAAGATATATCCGCTCCAAAGCTTTCTTTGCAGGTAAACATGCCTACATCAGTATATAGCTGAGCGGTTTCTTCATTATAATTACCGGTACTCAGATGCATATAACGTCTAATCCCATCTTCTTCCTGCCTGATGATCAGTAATAGTTTAGCGTGTACCTTGAGACCTATTAAACCGTAAATCACATGACAGCCTGCTTGCTCTAGTTTGCGGGCCCACTCTATATTATTCTTTTCATCAAATCTAGCCTTTAACTCTATTAAAGCAGTCACTTGTTTTCCATTATCAGCTGCTTCGGCTAAAGCATCCACCACTGGAGAGTTATCACTAACTCGATATAAAGTCTGCTTAATAGCCAATACTTGGGGATCATTAGCCGCTTCCTTAATTAACTCTAAAACTGGGTCAAAAGACTCATAAGGATGATGGACTAACCTATCCCGCTTTTTAATAGCAGTAAAGATATTTTCCTCTTGGTAAAAATCACTTGCTGGCTGAGGTGGTAGGGGAGTAAAAGTTAATTCCTGATAGCCCTCTAAATTCACAAAGTCAAAAAAAGGCGTTAAATCAATCGGGCCCTCAATCTCATACACATCCTGACTGGATAAGTTTAAAGAAGACATCAAAAGCTCCTTAGTCTTCATATCTCCTCCAGCTTGGATTTCTAAACGAACTGGAAAGCCTCTTTTCCTTCTTTTAAGATACTCTTCCATTTCAGCTAGTAAGTTTCTAGCATCCTCATCTAAGTTCACATCAGCATTTCTAGTAATTCTAAACTTAGTCACCGACTCAATCTCATAACCCACAAAAAGCTGCTCTAAGTACTCTTCAATTAACTCTTCTAGAAAAATAAACAGTATTTCATTTTGAGCACCAGGAACTTTAACTAATCTAGGCAGAATGGCCGGCACTCGCACCACAGCAAATAATTCTTGACCTCTTTTATTAGGGAATAAGTCTGCCCCTTCATCACTCTTCAATCTAACTCCCAAATTTAAGCTTTTATTTAATAAGCGCGGAAAGGGTCTACTTTCATCTACTGCCGTGGGAGTTAAAACAGGACGAATAGTATCTCTAAAATAATCAGTTAAATATCTCTGTTGAACCTGATTTAACTGCTGATAGTTAATAAAACTAACCCCTTCTTTTGCTAACTCTACCAATAGCTTTTCAAAACATTGATACTGATTTTCCACCATGTTGTGAATCTTAGCTGTTAACTTAATAAATATCTGCTGCGGAGTTAAACCAGCATTATCAACTTGGCTATAGCCAGAGCGCATCTGCTCCTTTAAGCGAGCTACGCGTACCATTACAAACTCATCTAAATTAGAAGCAACTATCGATAAGTATTTAAACCTTTCTAATAAAGGAGTAGTAGAATCCTGAGCTTCTGCTAAAACTCGTTTATTAAATTCTACCCAACCTAACTGCTTGCTTATATAGTAATCAGAACTATCAAAATCAATTTCATCCACTGCTTAAATCCCCTTTCCATTCATATCTATATATACAGCTTACTGTAAGCATATTATAGCATGAATTATCTAAATCTATGTTAACAGCAAATTAAAATTTAGCACTTATGTTAACAGCAAGTTAAAATTCAGTCATTGAGTCTATAAAACTTGCAAAAGCTGAGCCTATATAATAAACTGAAAGCAGTTAAATTAAGAAGGGAGCAAACAAAGATGAACTATAATAACTTAGCTATTATCGATATCGGTTCTAACTCAGTAAAGCTTGTTTTAGCTGAGGCAAAAACTAATGGCGACTCCTCATTTAAAATTATTGATGAACTAAAAGAAACTGTGCGCTTAGGAGAAGGAATGGATAGCTCTCCTTATTTAAAAGAGGATAGAATTGAAGCTGGAATTAAAACTTTAAAAATGTTTAAAAACTTATGTGATGCTACTAATACCGAAACTATTATTCCAGTAGCTACCGCCGCTGTACGAACAGCAAAGAATCAAGCAGACTTTCTACAGCGAGTTAAAGACGAGGTCAATCTCAGACCCCAAGTTCTATCCGGAATAGAAGAAGGATATTATGATTATTGGGGAGTTGTAAACAGTATCGACTACCAAGAAGGAGTTATAATGGATATCGGTGGAGGTAGTATTGAGTTAATCTGGATGAAAGATAGAAGGATTAAAAAACAAGCTAGCCTTCCTTTTGGTAGCCTTAACCTAACTCAACGCTTCAAGCTGCAAGATAGTATCAACTCAGCCCAAGAAGGAGACTTAATAAACTTTTTAAAAAATGAGTACCACAGTATATCCTGGTTAAAAGAGATAGATACTAAGCGTTTAATCGGAGTAGGCGGTACAATTAGAAATATTGCTAAGATAAATAAGCGCAAAAAAGACTATCCACTTGACTCTCTCCACTATTATAAATTAACTCAAGCTGAAGTTAATGAAGTATATAAGTTAGTCAAAGTTAAGGATTTAGCAGCTAGAAAGAAGATCAGTGGCTTATCCAAAAGTAGAGCCGATATTTTCATCGGTGCCTGTGCAGCTGTAAATACCTTAATTGACTTTTGCAGTTTTGAGGAACTATTAATTAGTGGTAAGGGACTCCGCGAAGGATTAATTTATAACTACCTCTATAATGGTGAAAGTCCGACTGATAATGTAGTGGACTTTTCAATTCGCAATATTATGCAGCATTTCAATTTGAATAAAAAGCACGCCGAAAAAGTATACCAGCTAACAGAGTCTCTTTTTAAACAGCTAAAGCCTTTATACGAGCTTGATTTTGAGTCTTTTAATGGCTCAATCGATAAAATAATTAAGGCTGCTTCCCTACTCCATGATGCTGGCAGTACTATTAATTACTATGACCATCACGAACATTCCTTTTATATGATTCTCAACTCTGGTCTGAACGGACTTACTCATCGGGAGCTACTAATTACTGCTTATATTGCTGCTTCACATAGACATACTAAGTACAGCCTTCACAAATACAATCTCAATCGAGCTAGCTTTAAGCAAATAATTAATAAAAAAGGGTCAGACAAAGAGATTATTCGCAAAACCGGTATCTTATTAGAAATTGCTGAAAGCCTAGATCGCAATCGTAAGGGACTTATTGAAAATGTAAAGTGCACTATTACTGAAAAGAGTGTTAAAATCAAAGTGATAGCCACAGAAGATGTAGAGTTAGAGATTAATGATGCTCTTTCAGTAGCCTCTGGATTTAAAAAGCTTTATAATAAAGAGTTAATCATTACTGATTAAAACTAGTTAAAAGAAAGGAGCTACCTGCTGGAAAATTCCAACTTCTTTACAGAAATCTTTGGAATCGAAGTTCCTTTTAGTAAAAAACTCAACAACCCTAGATAGAGTATTGATTACTCTATCTAGGGCCCGTTTCAGAAGCACTAAACTTATTTAAATAGAACTTAAACTCAGTCCCTACTCCTACTTCACTCTCTACTTCAATCTCCGCTTGATGATTTTTAATAATATGCTTAACTATAGATAAGCCTAAACCCGTCCCTCCCAACTTACGCGATCTAGTCTTATCCACCCTATAAAATCTTTCAAATATCCTCTCCAAATCCTCGGCCGGTATTCCAATCCCCGTATCACTTATATAAGTCCAAACTTGATCCGCCTGCTCTTCAACTTCAATCTTCACTTGACCACCAGCAGGAGTATACTTAACCGCATTATCAATTAGATTAGTATATAGTCTATTTAGCTCCTCCCTACTCCCCTTAACCTTAGCAATATCTGTAGGCAGATCGACCTCTAAGCTTATCTCCTTACTAGTCGCTTTGGGACTAATAATCATCAACACATCTGTCAACACCTCTTCTAAATCAACAGCAGCTAAGCTACTATCTCGAGACTCTAACTCCGCCAGATCCAAAAGCTCACTGATTAACTGTTCTAGGCGATCTGCTTCATCGTTAATAATCTGCAAAAACTGCTGATTTGTTTCAAAGTCGGCCTGTTGATTAGTCAGTAATGTTTCTGTGTAACCCTTAATAGAGGTTAAAGGAGTCTTAAGTTCATGAGACACATTACCTACGAACTCCGTGCGCATCTGCTCTAAACGACGCAGTTCTGTTACATCCCTAAATACAGCTACCACTCCGTGCTCCTTACTTCCATCCTTAATTCTAGTAGCATGAACTCTAATAATTCGATTACTGGGATAAAGAAGCTCAATTTCAGCAGAGATATCCTCTTGCTGTTGCATACAGTTCATAATCAAAGTACCTAACTTATGATTACGCATCACTTCCAAGGTATACTTTCCTAATATCCTTTCTTCTTTAACCTCAAAAAGCTCCTCAGCAGTAGGATTAAAGAGAATTATTCTTCCATCCTTATCTACTGCTATCACCCCATCCCCTATGCTGCTTAAGATAGCTTCCATCTTATTTTTTTCTCCAGAAATCTCATCCAGCTTAGCCTTAAGCCGACTAGCCATGTCATTGAAAGCGCTACTCAATCTACCTAGTTCATCTTTGGAATTTAATCTAATCTTTTGATCTAAATATCCGCGGGCCATGCGTCCCGCTACATAGGTCATTCGTTCAATAGGATTAGTAATCCGCTTAGTTACACTTAGTCCAATCAGCAAAGAAATAACAATAGCTATTAAACCAGCCTGAAGCAGTCTGCTAAATATATTTGCTAATATCTCTTCTACCTCTGTTAGTGGCAAGGCCAGTCTGACCACTCCAATTATCTGTTGCTCACTTTCCACAGGTAAGGCTACATACTTCATATTCATCTCCGTAGTATCACTATATCTGCTCGTCTTACCTATCTCACCTGCTAAAGCAGCAGCTACTTCCTTGCGCTGACTATGATTCTCCATCAACTGCGGCTCCTCACTAGAATCACCTAAGACCTCTCCCACTGCCCCAATTACTGTAATCCGGGCTTGCAGATCAGCACTATATTGAGTAATCGAAGTATCAATATCTACAAACTCAGTGTCCGTAAAAGGATAAGCCGCTGCTAACTTCTCCATAGTCAAAGACCTAACTAATCGCGCCTCATTTATTAAATTATTCTCTAGCTGACTTATAAAGTAACTTTCTAAAGAGCCCTTCAATATAAAACCAAAAAAGAAGAGTACCACTATCACTAAGGATAAATAAATTACTGTTAATTTCCAACGAATACTTTTGAACATCTCTTATTCCAACTCCTTAAATCGATAACCAACTCCTCGAATGGTCTCAATATAGTCCATTCCCGTTTCAGAATCCAAATTCTCCTTCAGTTTCTGTCTAATTCTGCGAATGTGTACATCTACAGTTCTAGTATCTCCATAGTAATCATAGCCCCAAATTTCCTTTAATAAGACATTTCTACTCATTACCCTTCCGGAATTAAAGGCCAGCAGCTTTAATAACTCAAACTCCTTTGGGGTAAAGTTAACCTTTTTTCCCGAAACTAATATCCGATGTTTAGCTGAATCAATCTTAATACTTCCAAACTCAGTCTTTAACTCTTCTTCAGCGCTAATATCACCCTGCATTCTTCTTAAAATAGCCTTCACCCTAGCCACTAACTCACGCGGACTAAAGGGCTTAGTAACATAATCATCTGCTCCTAATTCCAGACCTAATACTCTATCTACCTCTTCTCCCTTAGCAGTTAACATAATGATCGGTAGCTTTCTTAAGTTATCATCATTTCTAACTCGTCTACAGATATCTAAGCCATCAATCTGAGGTAACATTAAGTCTAAAACTATTAAATCTATACTTTCCTTCTGCATCATCTCCCAAGCTGACTGACCATCATAAGCTACTAACACTTCATAGCCCTCAGCCTCCAAGTTAAATTTAACTAACTCTACTATATTTTCTTCATCATCTACAACCAAGATTCTTTCTTTTAACGACATAGTAGCACTCCCCTAATAATTAATCTACTAACTGAATTAAACTAGCCATGCGACCGGTTCGACCTGACTCGGCTCGATAAGAATAAAGATGATCGGTATTGCAAGCAGTACATATTTGAGACACTATAATATTCTTCTTTAAGACACCTATCTCCTCTAATTGACAAGAATTACTCTTCCATAAATCTAACTTCCATTTATTTTCACTAACTTCTGCTACTAACTGCTCCCAGTAAGCAAAGGCTTCCTGTAAAGGATTGATTACGTACTCATCTACTTCATAACAGCAGGGCCCTATTGAGGGCCCAATCCCCACCAATACTTCCTCTATTGGAGAGTTAAACTCCTCCTGCATCTTTAAAACAGTCTGCTGAGCAATCCTTTTCAGAGTACCCTTCCAACCCCCGTGCGCCAAAGCTACTACTTGCTGCACCGGATCTAAAATAATAATCGGCACACAGTCAGCATAATAAGAGCTGAGAGCTACTCCCGGCTGAGCAGTAATCAAGGCATCAGTAGCAGCAATGGCACTTTGTTGATCTAAAGCACCTTTGCCCCGCTCCTGTTTAGTGACTATCTTGATAGCGTCACCGTGTACCTGCTCTCCAGCCACTAAGTTACGAGCATCAACTCCTAACTCTTTGCAGAATCTTTTTCTATTTTCTATTACTTTTTCTGCCTTATCGCCTGTATGAAAACCCAAATTCAAAGTAGCAAAGTCTCCCTCACTAACTCCCCCTAATCTAGTTGAAAAAGCCTGCTTTACCAAGCCAGTCTCTACAAACTCTTCTATTTGATAGTATTTTAACTCAGAATTTCCTACTAATTTAAACATCAAACCACCTCATATTATAGTATTGCTTTTCAATTCCTATTATATGATTTGTAACAACTTTTGTCTAATAGTAAAACAATATCGTTCTATTGTTTCATTGGCGCAGTAGGTCAAATGGATGTTTAACACTAGAAAAGTTTATTTTAGTACTTCTAAGACTCATCTCCACTCAAATAAAAGCAAGCAAATTTTAATTAGGAAAATTTGCTAAACCAGCTTTTATTTGAGCTCCGATTCATCAAGAAGCACTAAAAAATAAACTTTAATATCGCTTATAAACACCCATTTGACCGTGCTGATAACGAAAAATTGGTTTTGTGTTGCTGCGCTAACATAATTTCGCTCATTATTATAACAATATTCTAATAGCCAAACTATGCTTTTTAACTTATCTCTTAAAGTTTAGTCAGAACTTAGTCAGATTTTAGTCTGTGTCCAGTAGATTTTAATCTTTTGAACTTTATCTATCCTCTATCCTCTATCATTTGAATAAAACAATATACCAATATTGCTTTATCTTTTGAACTTCAACTATTAACTCTTAATTATTAACTGTTAACTGAACTTTCCTATACTCTACTAACGAATAATTAATATCCTTCAGGAAAAGCTAAATAAAAATAATTAAAAGCGAGGGATTCAATGTCTAAATTAAATGAAGTAATAATTGAACAACTACTCAAATGGAAGGTAAACAGAATCTACAGCTATCCTGGCGATACTATCTTGGACTTTTTAGCTGCTGTTAAGGAATCACCACTAGAGCTATACACTACTAAGCACGAAAGCACGGCCGGTTTAATGGCCTCGGCAGAGTCCAAATTAAGCGACCAGTTAGCAGTCTGTGCTGCTCACGGCGGGCCCGGTACCGCCAATATCATCAACGGTATTGCTGATGCTTATAGTGATAAGACTCCTTTACTCCTATTAAGCGGTCAAGCAGCTACCAAAAATATCGACACCAGTTATAAGCAGATGGTAGGCCAGTTAGAACTAACCAATCCTTTAACAGTTTATTCTGCCTTAGTAACTAATCCTAAATCAATAGTAGATTTATTAGTCAAAGCTATGACTACAGCCTTAACCAAGGGAGGAGTTAGTCACTTAGCAATTCCGATGGATCTCTGGCAAGCTGAAACTAATGCTCAACCCCGCGACTATCCTACTCATCTAGAGCAAAAGATAGTACCTGAAGATAAAGTGATTACTGCGGCTGCTGAGGAGATAAATCGGGCCCAAAAACCGATTATCCTTTACGGAAGGGGGGCTAAAGACTGTGCCACCGAAATAACTAAACTAACTGAGCAGACTAATGCTGGCTTAATTCATTCCCTACCAGCTAAAGGAATAATTGACGGAAAGCAGACTAACTTATTAGGCGGCTTAGGCTCAGCAGGCAATACCAAATCCTCTGAACTGCTTAAAGCAGCAGACTTAATCATCATTTTAGGCTCTACTTGGTGGCCGATGGACTATACTCCTCGTCAACCTAGAGTTGTGCAGTTGGATAGTGTAAAAGAAAATATAGGGGCTACTCACCCGGTAGATGTGGGAGTAATGGGAGACTTAAAGCTTTCACTAGATAAGCTGTTAAGCCAAATTGAGAAAAAGAATAACTCAGCTTGGGCCCGCAGAATCAATGAAGCCCATCAAGAGTGGTTAGAACAATTAAATGAAAAGATAGAAAAAATCGCAGAGCCTTTAAGCCCTCAATCTATTATCAACAGTATCAGCGAGCAGATTAGTGATGATGAAATAATCTGCTTAGACTCAGGAGACAATGTAGTCTGGTTTGGAAAGAACTTTAGCGATCAATGTGCAGATATTCTCACCTCTGGTACCTGGCGGACTATGGGCTTTGCTTTGCCAGCCGCCTTAAGTGCTAAAATTAATCGACCTCAGCAGCCTGTAACCGCTATAATAGGCGATGGTGGACTAAATATGGTCTTAGCAGAGCTTGCCACCGCAGTAAAATATAACTTGCCGATTAGAGTTATAGTTCTCAATAATGAATCACTAGCTATGGAAAAAAATAAGATGAAGGTAGCTGATCTTCCTTTAGCTGAGGTAGAACTAAGTAATCCCGACTTTGCTCAGATTGCTCAAGCCTGCGGAGCTAAAGGAGTAGAAATTGAAAGCTTAGACCATTTACAAAATATCTTAACGGAAAGCAAAGAAACTAGCGAACCAATACTATTAAATGTTCCTACTACGGCCCCAATACCTAGTGGAACTAAGCTACATTAAACTATTAAAGGTCTTTCCCAAACAAATTGGGAAAGACCTTTAAATTTAGATATTAACCTGCTCCGTTAAGCTCTGTAGTTCTTGAGCCATGCTACTCAAGTCTTGAATCGTATCAGTTATCTCCTGCATAGCCGTAGCTTGTTCTTCCGAAGCATGAGAAATTTCAGTAGTTCCTGCTGCTAACTCCTCTCCGGCAGCAGTAACTTCTCTAATCTGATCTACCACTTGATCTATTTTCGTTACAATCTCCCGGAAAGTTTCCTCTGTCTTATCTAAATTTTTAGCTCCCTCTTCTACATGTTGATCATTCTCTTTAATAACTTCCACCATCTCTTCCGTTTCATCAGTTAGCCCAGAGATAATTTTGCGAATCTCTCCTACAGAATCTTGAGTTTCCTCGGCTAATTCCTTAACCTCATCAGCTACTACTACAAAACCTTGTCCATGTTCACCAGCTCTAGCTGCTTCTATTGCTGCGTTCAAAGCTAGTAGATTAGTCTGCTCAGCTAAATCAGAAATAACACCTACAATATTCCTGATTTCCTGCGAAGCTTGATTAAGCTCATCGGCAGTCTGTCTAGACTTATGAGAAGACTCTAATATATCCTCCATTTCAGCTTGAGTAGCCTCCATCTGACCTAAACCAGCTTGCGCTAATTCATTAACCTCTTCGGCTGCCGTAGCCATATCCTGAGAAATCTCGCTTAGCTGGTTAGTAGTAGTATCAAACTCTTCTGTTTGAGCCGATACCTCTTCAGCCGAAGCCGAAGCCTCCTCAGCCACAGCTAATAACTCCTGACTAACTGAAGATGTCTTTACTGAGGCCTCTCCAATTTTTTTAGCCCGATCCCGCAAGTCATCTATCATCTGATTTATAGCTTTGCTCAATGCCCCTAATTCATCACTACGCTCAATATCTGATTTAATCTTTAAATTACCATTGGCTACCTGGGTCGCAGTACCTGCCAACTTTTCAATAGGTTCAGAAAAGTATCCAGCTAAAAAGTAAGTACCTGCAATCATAGCTGCTAAAATTAAGAACCCTACTAAAAAGATTCGATTTCTAATTCCAGCTGCTATCTCGTCCACATCATCAATATAAATCCCAGTACCTAAAATCCACTCCCACTCTTCAAAGCCTTCTACATAAGAAACCTTAGGCTCAATTCGATCCTCATCATCATAGTACTGCCATTGATAGTCCACAAAACCGCTACCTTCTGCTTCAACCACTTCTACCATCTCTGAAAATAGATATACTCCATCCGGATCATCAAAATCGGAAATATCCTCTCCATCCAACTCCGGCGTAAAGGGATGCATTATCATATTAGGATGGTAGTCCTGAATCCAGAAGTAATCAAGATTATCAGGGCCAAAAGTCATATTAGCAATAGTATCTTGAGCTCTCCGTTGAGCCTCTTCCTGGCTCAACTCTCCCGCTTGCTCCAGTTCATAATAACGTTCTAAAACCCCTAAAGCAGCATTAGTTATTTCCTCTACCTGTACTCTCTTCTCTTCATAAACAGTACTACGAAGCGTCGGCGCTAAATAAATACTAAAAACTGCAAAAGAAATAAATAAAATAACAATTACAGCTAAAATCAACTTTGTTTTGATATTTTTCAGATTATCAAAATTTTCAAAAATCTTCAATTTATTCTCCCCCTAATTTAAAATAATTGCTTCGATAAATCAAAAAAAACTATTCAATTTACAAATAAAAATCCTCCTTTCATTTCAAACATTTTTCACTCCTAAATTAGTTAAATGTTATCTTTTTAACTGAAATAACCGTAGCTAAAATTTCTATTACCTAGCTTGAATATTTAAAGTTAAAATTCCTGCTTAATCAATAAGTTTAAATAAAAGTTCGCTTATATATTCTCAAGTTTTAACTAGTCATAATTAATATAACCCTGGCTTTAGATATTAATTATAGGCAGGGTCAAAGTTATAAAAAGCATATCTCCGGTAAACTGACAGTCATAGTTTTAAGCAAAAAACCTTAGACTCAGCATTTTGCGACCCTGATTTTCATCAGCTGTGCCCTGAACGGATAATATTAAGTTTTAAATTATAACTGATAGCTTTATTTTATCAAAATTAAGAAAATTATGCAAACTAGATAAAAATCAATTAAGCTTAGCCAATACTTCCTTTAAGTTAAACATAGAATCAGCTCGACTCCACTGATTAAAAGCCGGATGAGGAATACCATCTATCACTTGCTTTTCTTTAATGATATCTTTCTTAGCATCTATTAAACTCAAGTAACGAGCTGCCAATCTACCACAAGGTACTATGTATTCCAGTTCAGAACAGTTTTGACAAGCCGAGACTAATCTTTGTCTAAAATTGGATAATAATATCTTTTTAACTATATTCCATTCCGGCTTTCTATGTTGATTAGCATCATAATTAACCCGCAGTTTCTCTAAAACTTCAACTACCTGCTGCTCTTCAACACTTAATTCAGTCTCAATAGCAGAACTCTGCATAGGGGCCGGAGCTACATTCAATAAAGCAAACTTATCTAAATTAGGATACTGCTTTATATACTCCGACTTATGCTTGACTAAACGACCTAAGGGAAGCTCAGTAGCGGGCCCGTAGATAAACTTAGCCATCTCCACCCCTGAACTCCCAGCTACTGGATAACCATGTTTAACCTCTTGAACATGAGGTGATTCCAAAATAAATAACACTACCGCTTGCTCATTAATCAGATCTTGCACCCGATATTTCTCTAAATAAGCTTTAGTTTTAGTTGCTAAATCTTTTCTAGACATCTACTTTAACCCCCCTAATCCTACAAATTCCATACCTTTTCTAAATGATCAACGATTTCTTTAGCTGTTGGTGGACAGCCTTGAATACAGCTTTCGGCCTGATGCAAACAGCTACCACTACCTATTCCCTCTACCTCTTGTTCTTGAAAGCCCTGACCAATATAAACCTTAGCTTCATTAGGAAGCCCATAACTATCTTTAATTCTCTGCAAAGCATGAATCAAGCTACCTAAACAAGCAGAACAGGCCTCTTGTTCTTGAATATACTCTGCTAAACGCGCTATTTTTTGAGCCCCAGCAGTCATCAACTCCGAAAAACCATCTTGTTCTTCAGAAGAACGATTAAGATTTACTATCTCAGCCCCCTTTAAATCAGTAGAACCTAAACCCAATTTTTCAGCATAAGCAATATAGGAAATCTCCTCTACTCCAAAACCTAATAAGTTAGCTACAAAACTATCTACTAGGACCGCATCTTTTCCGGCTACTACTCTATTCATAGCTACCGGATTACCTCCCTCTTCAAAGGTCAAATCACCAATAATCCCGTCTACAATTATTAAATCACTAGCCAACAAACTATTCAAATGAGCTATAGGTCGGTGAAGACCTAAAGTATGAAAGCGACGTTTTTCGGAATCAGGAATACAGCCTTTGAGATTCTTTAAAGCACAGGTCATTTTAGTCTGGCAATGAGCTTTAAGCACTGGCATATTAATCAGATAGTCCACTGTTCGAGGTTTTTGAAAAAGCTCAAGCTCAAACTCACCTGTAGAATAGCTAGCAGTAGAATCAGTCTCTAAGTTATAAAGCTCCACTCCATACTCTGCAGCTAACTCTCGATAACCACAGACTTCAAAGACTTTTTCAGTCTCTGCTCCTACCCAAGCGCTCTCCATAATAGTTATCTTCTCAATTCCTTGCTCCTGTAAATACTCAATCACTCCGGCTACTAAATTAGGATCGGTAGTAGCTCCACTACTACTTTCTTTAGCCAGTACCAAATTAGGCTTAATTCCAACTTTCATCCCCGCTGCTAAGTCTAAATCCATAACCTTCAAAATCCGCTTAACCAACTTAGTCCCTTGAGAGCCATAGATATTATATAAGCGCTGCATTAAAAAACCTCCTAACTATCGTCATTCCAACCTTCCTCACCTAATAATGGTACAAAGCGTACCCTACATAAGTTCTCTCTCAGCAACTTTCCATCGTTCTTTTTGCTAACTCGTAAAAGACTCTGCACACTTCGTTCTCCAACTGGAATTACTAAACGACCCCCAGTATCCAACTGCTCAACCAGAGATTCAGGTAAACTAGGAGCTGCTGCACTAACTACTATTCCTTGATAAGGGGCATTTTCCAACCAACCTTGACTACCATCTCCAACTTTAACCTCTACATTTTGATAGTTTAAATTAGCATACCTTCGCTCAGCCTCTTGAGCCAAAGATTCAAAACGCTCTACAGTATAGACCTCTGCTACTATTTGAGCCAACACCGCCGCAGCATAACCAAAACCAGTACCAACTTCTAAAACCTTATCTGTAGGCTGAGGATCTAAGGCTGCAACCATCAAGGCTACAATATAGGGCTGACTAATAGTTTGTCCTTCCCCAATTGGCAAGGGTTTATCAGCATAGGCTTGCTTTCGCAAACGCTCAGGAACAAATTCATGCCGAGGTACGGTTAACATACTCTCTAAAACAGCCTCATTCTTAATTCCTCGCCCTCGCAACTGCTGTTCCACCATTCGTTCTCTACTCTGCTGATGGTCTCCTTTATTTTCTCCCTTGAATTTATTCCAAAAATTCATCATGATTCCTCCAGTTAAAGTTATTAACGTGAAGTTGAAGATTTTGCACCAATATTGTTGCGTTGGCGCGGGAAACCAAATGGATGTTTCCAAAGTAATGATTAGCTTCGCGTCAACGCTAGAAAAGTTTATTTTAGTACTTCTAAGACTCATCTCCACTCAAATAAAAGCAAGCTAATTTTAATTAGAAAAATTAGCTAAAACAGCTTTTATTTGAGCTCCGATTCGTCAAGAAGCACTAAAAAATAAACTTTAATATCGCTTATAAACACCCATTTGGTCGTGCTGATAACGAAATAACTATCTTAACCTACAAGTTGATATGTTTCAAAGAGCGACTCTTAAAATAGCCCGAAGGCAGGGACGCCGGGAGGGCTATTTTTGAGAGAGAAGGAGGCACGGATGCCGACTGAACGGCAAGTGATTGAAACATATCAACTAGCTCAGGCTTTCGATAATAGCTATATCGTGAACGCAACATTAGAACAATAATATTCAACTCAAAGCTTGCTTAAATTTCTCTATATCAGTAATCGGCGCTTGACAACTGAAATCTTCACATATATAAGCAGTAGGCTGACCTTTAACCTGTTGATAATCCTCCAAAAACGGAATTAATTCCGTTAACTCAACCTCTTCGGAATTAAATAAGGTTACAGTAAAAGGATTAAATTCCTCTCTCAGCAACTGTAACATCTGCTGAGTAGCCTGCTGCTGAGAATCACCAACAATTACTACCTCTTTTCCTCTAGCCTGTCTAAAAAGCAAGGCCAACATAAAATAAGTATGAGCTGTTGGTTGCTTAGCTATCTGTTGCCAGAAAAATCTCAATTGCTGCTCAGCTTTATCCTCTAAACTGCTATCGCCAGTCAAACGGGCCAAGCGTAAAAAGTTCAACATAGCTACCGAATTACCAGCCGGAATAGCTCCATCATAAATTTCTTTAGGCCTAGTTAACAGCTCCTCAGCATCACTTCCGTAAAAATAAAGTCCTCCAGACTCTTGATCCCAAAAATATTCCAATAATTCTTGATTTAAAGTCAAAGCTTTATTCAAATATTCAACTGCAAAGCTGCTTTCATAAAGCTCTATTAATCCCCAAATTAAAAAAGCATAATCATCTACATAGGCTAAATAATCAGCTTCTCCTTCTCTATATCTAGCCAACAGCCGCTGCTGATCTTGATAAAGCTCTTTCCAAATAAAATCTACTGCTTTTTGGGCAGCCTGTAGATACTCTTCTTCCCCTAAAACTTTACTACCTATAGCCAAAGCAGCTATCATTAGTCCATTCCAAGAAGTTAAAATTTTATCATCCTTGTGAGGATGTATTCTCTTTTCTCTTTCTTCAAAAAGTTTCTTTTTGGCTTCTGCAAATTGTTCGTCCAACTCTAACTTACTTCTATCATTCTTAATTAAATTAGGAATACTCTGTCCTTCAAAATTGCCAGCTTCAGTAATATCGTAGGCTGTACAGAATTCAGCTCCTAACTGCTCACCTAAGATTTCCTTTACCTCTGCTGGAGTCCACAGATAAAACTTACCCTCTACTCCTTCGGAATCTGCATCTTCTGCTGAATAAAAGCCACCCTTTTCATCAGTCATATCTCGCAAAATATAGGTAAAAATCTCTCTAGCTATTTCAGCGTATTCTTGCCGATCAGTAAGCTGATAAGCCTCTAAATAGACTATGGCCAAAAGAGCATTATCATATAACATCTTCTCAAAATGAGGTGCTAACCATTTTGCATCGGTAGAATAGCGAGAAAAACCATAACCCAGCTGATCGTAAATTCCTCCACGATCCATCCCCTCTAGCGTCTGCTCCACCATATTTAAAGCCTGCTGTTCACCGCACCACTGTTGATAACGCAATAAAAACATCAACTTATGCGGAGTTGGAAACTTAGGTGCAACTCCAAAGCCTCCATAGCGCTGGTCAAAATCAGCTTTTAATTGATAATAAGTTTGATCAAGTAAATCCTCTACTTCTTCATTAGCAATACTTTCTGTTAACTCCTGGCTTTCAATTTGCGCTAATAAAGAGTTAATCTGATTACTAGTATCCAGTAACTCCTCTCTGTCTTCATCCCAAAGTTGCTGTACCTTAGTTAAGATATCCAGCAATCCCGGCCGACCTCCACGAGACTCTTTAGGAAAGTAAGTGCCGGCAAAAAAAGGCTCCATCTCAGCCGTCATAATCACCGTCAACGGCCAACCACCCCGTCCGGTTAAAGCTTGACAAACCTTCATATAAATACTATCTACATCTGGTCTTTCTTCACGATCTACTTTCACAGAAATAAAGTGTTGATTAAGAAAATCAGCTACTTCTTGATCCTCAAAAGACTCTCGTTCCATGACATGACACCAATGACAGGTGGAGTAACCAATAGAAAGAAAGACTGGCTTATCCTCTTGTCGGGCCCTAGCAAAGGCTTCTTCTCCCCAAGGATACCAGTCAACAGGATTATAAGCATGCTGTAAAAGGTAAGGGCTTTTTTCTGTTATTAATTGATTAGCTTTTTTAGTCAAAGTTAACCTCCTTTAAAGTTAGCAACGTTTTTAATAGCATGCTCAAAAGTAAAAAGTTTTATTTTTATATTATTTTACAAAGCTTTAAAAAAGTACCACAGGCCTCCTACCCACTCATGTACAGAACTCAAAGAATTATCTAAGGACTCCAGATTAGGAATAAAGCGCCGTAGCTTTGATTCAGAACTCAATCTATAATCAACCGGAACTGAAAGTAGCTCTTCTTCCCAATGTTCAGCAAAAGAATAAGTAGCTCTGCGCATATGTACAGCACTAGTAACTAAGACCAACTGTTCATAATCTGTTTCTGCCAACAATGAACTAGTATTAACTGCATTCTCCCAAGTATTTTGGGATTCTACTTCAGTAATAATCTGTTCAGGCTCAGCCCCCCAAGTTAACAATAGCTCTTCCATTACCTCAGCTTCACTGATAGCTGCTTCTTCATTAAAAGGCCCTCCACTAAGTACTAAGTCAGCCCCCGTTTGTTGATGCAGCTCCCAGCCTGCTTGTAACCTCTTTAAAGTTCTATCGCCAACCTCAAAACCACTTTTAGTTCCGCTTCTCATGCCCCCTCCTAAAATAACTATACTGCTCTCCGGGCCCAGGTTTAACTCCTTAGTTTCTAAGGGAGCAAAACTACTCTCTAATGGATTAGTAAATAACCATTCACCAGGATAAGTACTCAATAAATAAGCTAAAATTAAGAGTATAACTACTAAATAACGAGCTATTCGTTTATCATGTCTACGATAGGAACGTTGTTTTTGCTTAACAAAAACGATAAATATAGCTACTATCAACACTAAAAAAGAACCTGGCGGCAATAATAATTGCGCAATTAGATCAAAAAGCATTCTCATATCTTTTATCATCCCTTCGCTTAATTTTTAAGACTACTCCTAGTCAAATTCAGTCCAGTATTAATTACTTATTTCCAGTTCTTGATTTAAGTCAATAAAAGACCAAACTATATCTTTATTTCCGAAATAACAATAAAATTCCTGCCTAAACTTAATTATATTACTAACTTTTTTTAACAAAATAAAAAGATAGCCTATTAGCCACTCTTCTATAAAGTCATCCACAGGCTAAAAAAATATAGCTGCCTATACAATAAAGAAGAGGCTCCTAAATTCAGGAACCTCTTCTTTAATAAGTTATTAATTAACCAGCAATCGTTTCCCAAACCCCAGTAACTAAAACTATAAAAATAGCAATAGGCACTAGATACTTAATCAAAAAGCTATATATTGCCCCAACGCTAATAGCTCCTTTGACCTTGTTAGCTTCTTCAACAGTCTCTCTAGCTCCCCAAGCATAACCAGCAAATACTGCTGTTAATAAACCACCTAATGGTAAAAAGATATTTCCGCTAATCCAGTCATAGGTGTCCAAGATATCCATTCCTAAAAAGTTAACCTCAGCTAAAGTGCTATAGCCAAGCAAAGGCGGAATACCAACTATAAAGATAATAATTCCTGCTAACCAAGCTGCCTTTTTTCTATTCCATTGATGTTCGTCCACTACATAGGCTACTACTACCTCCAACAAAGAAATAGCCGAAGTTATAGCAGAAATAGTAAGCAGTAAGAAAAATAAAAAGCCAAATATAGTTCCCAAAGGCATCTCCGCAAAAACTGCTGGTAAGATAGTAAAGACTAAACCTGGGCCCGCATCTGGACTAAATCCTAAAGCAAAAACGGCGGGAAAGATAGCAAAACCGGCTAAAATAGCAATTAAAGTATCAAAACCAGCCACATAGGCAGCATTATCATTAATATTATCGTCATCTGAAAGATAACTACCATAAGTTATAATAGCTCCCATACCTAAGCTTAGAGTAAAGAAGGACTGACCTATAGCTTCTAAAAAGGTCTGACCCGTAATCTGACTAAAGTCAGGCGTTAAGTAAAAAGCAAGTCCCTCGCCTGCTCCTGGTAAAGTTATGGCTCTAAATACTAAAATCAGTAATAGCACAAAAAGAATAGGCATTAGAACCTCTACTGCTTTCTGAATCCCCTTCACTACTCCAGAACCGATGATTGTAATAGTAAGGAACATAAAAGTAGCGTGCCAAAGTAGAGGTTCTCCTACTCCACTGATGTGACCAACAAAAACTTCGCCAAAATCAGTTCCAGCAATAAACCCATTAGCAGCCTTCACTACATAAGCCATAGACCAGCCACCTACCACCGAATAAAAACTAAGAATTACAAAACCAGTAAATACACCTAAAGCTCCTACCAACCACCAAGGAGCATCGGGAGCTAAAGACTTAAAAGCACCTACCGGATTCTTTTGAGTCTTTCGACCAATAGTCATCTCCGTAACCATTACTGGATAGCCAATTAATACAATAGCAATTAAATATAAAACCAAAAAGGCTGCTCCACCATTAGTTCCGGCTACATAAGGAAAGCGCCAAATATTCCCCAAGCCAACTGCTGAACCAGCAGCAGCCAGAATAAATCCTAATCTCGAAGTCCAGTTTTCTCTTTGAAGATTATCCATTTTAAAATACCCTCCTTAATAAAATTTGAGTTCTTAAAGCCATGCCCAATAATTTTCTATACTTTATTCAAATATACTCTTTATCACCCCACTTATTCTTGGATTCACAAATATTAACAATAAAAAACTCTTAAAACACTAAATACTAAGATTCTGGATCTCAAATATAAATCCCTTCTTTATATTTGAAAAAATTTATATATTAAAACTTACCTGCAAATAATTCGTTAACAAGCTTCAGCTAAATAAATAGGGTGCCAACTAAAACAGTTCACTAGCTGTCTTCGCTGATAGAGACAAGCTCCTACAATTATTTGTTTAGGTAAATCAAGTTCTGTTTTATCTAAAATCAAATAAAGCTGTTTCCCCATTAACCTCCATTCATAACCCTTAGCATTATCAGAATAAGCAAAACTTTTAATTAACCTTTGTCGAGCAGGAGTTAAAAGATAAAAGATTAAATTATTAATCTTTCTTTTGCTAAGCTGAAACTTAAAATAAAGTTTCAGTGGAGTGTTATAAACAGTTAGGTTATTGATATTACCTCCTTTTAAAGCAGAGCTAGAATAACTAGCAACTTTAACCCCTTCCTGATAAATAAGCTCTTGCCAACAGTCTTTAGCAAAAAGCTGTTCTTCAATAAATAATGGTTTAGCTTCAGCAAATAGCTCATTCTGTCTCACAAAACTCAATAAATAATTACGAATCAATCGTTGAGTTTTAAAGTTATCTAAAGCCTCTTTTTTCTTTAACACAGCTTCGGCAGATAAAGACTTACTTAACCAGCTAAAGTTTTTCTTCAAATCTGCCGGAACCTTTAGCTTAAATTCAGGTAAAAATTTATGTGGAAGAGGATAGTTAGGCCAATGAACTAAATACTGATAATGAATAAAATCAAGCTCCTCTTTCAAAAAAAGCAACTGGAGAAGTAAAGCACTAACCCAATGATCTGCATGCAAATCATTGAAATGTGGACTATAAATTACTTGAGGGCGATACTCCTCTATTAATTTTTGCAAGCGAAAAAATAAAGCCTCTAAAATATACTCGGACTGAGTTCTTTGCTGAGACTCTTGACCAAATCTTAATTTAGCTAACAGATAACCTTTTTTATTAAGCTGTTGCAAAATATTCTTTTGTAAATGACCATCTGGAAAATTTAAAAAAGTAACCTGCTTTCTATTTACACCTAACTTCTCTAAAGCACTAAGTGATTCTTGCTGGCGCAGATAACCAAACTCGGCTAAGTCTTGGGGCTTACTCCTAATCTTTTTAGTAAATAATTTATGGGCCCAAACGAAAGCATCACCGTTAGTCAACAAAACCACCTGTACTTGATCACCCTGCTGCAAATGTTGATAAATTGTCCCTCCACAGCCTATAACTTCATCATCGGGATGAGGAGCTATTGCTAAGACTCGCTTACTTTCCTCAGCCATTATTAACGCCACCTTTAAATAGATTTTCACTACTAATCTCTAGCAAAATAAAAGCTAAAGACTATCAACCACAACAAAGTAATAGCAGCACTCAACCAGAAAACAGCCTTAAAACTATACAAGTTATAAATAAATCTCAAAGTCACTGGAGCCAAAGTCATACCTATAAACTTCATAGTGTTGAAAATAGCCACTACCGAACCTGTTAACTCCTCAGGCGGCACTACTGTAGCTCGATTGTAAATAGCCGGCTGAGCAACTCCCATCCCCACTCCAAAAAGAGTTAAACTAATCAAGACCCTATAACCGCTCCCCCAATAAGGAATTAAGAATATAGCCAGAGCAATTAATAAAAACCCTAAACTAGTCTTTTGCCTCCAGTTAAAATAACGATTTACCTTATCAGCCTGCGCAGCAAAAATAGCTGCAAAAAAACCTTGCACCGCCAAGGCTAAGCCTCCCAAAAGTTCACTTAAGCCATGCACTGTCACCATGAAAATAGGAATAAAGGTAGCTATAGCATAGACCAAGAAATAAAGCACTAAAGAATGAATAAACACTTCCCAGATCTCTTTGATCTTAATAGTCTGCTTAAAAGAATTGAAATACTCCCTTAACTTAAGCTTAGTATCTTGATCATCTTGCGGCTTAGTTTCCTCAACAAAGGAGATAAAAAAGAAAGCTACAAGTAAAGAAAAACCATAAACTAAAAAAGGATACTGCCAAGATCTAAAAGCTAAAAGTCCTCCTAAAAGCGGCAATACTACTGCACTAACAGAAATCAAAGCACTTAAAATTCCAATAGCCTTCAATCTAGCTGCCCCGCTATACCAATCACTGATAATAGTCATTGCTACGGGAATTAAACCAGCAATCCCAATTCCCTGAAAAAAACGAAATACTAATAAGACTCCAAAACTAGGAGCAAATGCACAGAGCAAACCGAAAAAACCATCTAAAAGCAAACAACTAACCCCTACCACCTTGCGGCCTAACAAATCCATTAATAAGCCTGTCAAAGGCAAGGTAATAGCTGCCGCAAAGGTATAGACGCCTAAAACTAAACCTACCACATCTTCAGAAACTTCAAAAGGCTCCAGTAAAGACGGTAAGCCTGGAGCAACTATTGCCCCGCCCATTACTCCAAAAGCACCCATAGAAATAATAATCAAAAATCTAATTGTTAGCCACTGATTATTTGCAGACTTAAACTTTCCCATTTTATAGCCACCTTTTTATCTTGCAATAAAGTGCTACTATTAAATTATCATTTAGCTAATAAATTATCAACCTTTTATATTATATATTTAGCTTGTTGAATAATTAGATCTATTTGCTTTTAAGAATCAAAATATTACATTCCCTTGCCGTTCAGTCCGACGTACTCGATATACTGGTGCTAACCTTACCTTGCGTAATTAAATTGAAAAGTTAGTGAGCCACCTTGCCTCCTTCACTCTCAAAAAAGGAATTATAGTCAATTACCAAGAAACATTTAATAAGCTAATTCATAAAATTGGGGTGAGGTAAATTGGGAAAAATCAATTGTATGAAAGACTTATCAGTATTTGCTGATCTATCCGCGGCAGAGTCTATATTAATCCCTGCTTCGATTGCTAAAGGAAGAACTTATCAAAGAAATGAAGTTTTATTTCACGAAGGAGAAAGTGCCGAAGCAATATATCTAATTAAAAAGGGGCAAGTTAAGCTGTCTAGAGTATTTAAAAACGGCAAAGAGATTACTTTACAAATAGTAGGTGATGACCAAATTATAGGAGAAAATCTTCTTTACGGAAGAACGGAGCATATATTTACGGCCGAGGTAGTCCAAGAAGCATTTATCTGCTCCTGTACTAAAGAGGAGTTTAGAAGATTAGTTACTGATTATCCAGAGATCGGTCTTAAAATAATCAAGACCTTAAGCAGTAAGCTAGAACAGCTTACTCAACGAGTAGATAGTCTAACTACTTATGATGTTAAAGGAAGGTTGATTAATCTCTTTTACCAGCTAAGCCAAGAGTACGGAATCGAAACTAAGGAAGGAGTATTGATTGATCTCCGTTTAACCCATCAGGACTTAGCTGAATTTATTGATGCCTCCCGGGTGATGGTTACTAACACTCTCCAAGAAATTAAAGGGATTAAGAAGAAGAAGCGAAAATTTTTAATTGATAATCCTACTTCTTTGAAAAAATTAGTTAATTAAGTTAAAAGCTAATAACTGATCACTAAAGTTGCCACTAGGCAGCTTTCTTTTTTTGTTAACTAGTTTACAGAAAGTCTCTTTAATAAGCGTATATAATTAATAATGAAGTTTCAAAGTCTAATCCCCTTAAATGAAGGATGATTTTAATGAATAATTTAAATCATTTACAGCAAGTACCTTTATTTCGTAATTTATCACCTCAGGAGCTACAGTTAATAAATTCTAATTTAAACTTTGAAATCTACGGTAAAGGGAGATTTATATTTAGAGCAGGCCAACAGATCAAAAAGATTTATTTAATCAAAAGAGGTCAAGTTAGACTATTTAAAAATCTCCCAAACTGCCAAATAACTCTGCAAATTTTAAAATCCCCACAAATTATTAAAAAAGATGCTTTATTCAATGAAAGTACTTACCAAGTAACGGCTCAAACAATTGGAAATACCCTTATTTACTCTTTAGCTCAAAAAGATTTAGAAAGATTAATTATTCAAAATCCCTTACTAAGCAAAAAAATAATTAAAACCCTCAATAATAGCATAAGAAAACTGATTAATCTTAGTTTTTGTTAACTACTTTACAGAAATCAAGCAGTCTTTTAATTATACTCTTAAATAGAGGAGAATTTATTATGCAGACTATTACTTATTCTAAAAATATATTTATTCCTTTAACTAATATCTGTAGTAATAGATGCTCTTATTGTAACTTTCGCCAACCTTTAGCTAATGCTAAAATAACAACTTTAAATGAAGTTAAGCAGCTAATTAAAAAAGCTAAAAAATTAGGCTGTAAAGAAGTTTTGTTCACTCTAGGTACTCAACCAGCTAAGGTGAGTGGCTTTAAGGAAAAACTACAGGCTCAAACTGACTTTGACTCTATTTATCAATTACTTATTGAGTGTTGTCGACTAGCTTTAGCAGCAGGACTACTTCCCCATAGCAATGTAGGAGTAGTACCTATAAATATCTTAGAGGATTTAGCTAAATATAATGCTAGTATGGGCCTGATGTTAGAAAGCATTACTCAACTTCCAGCTCATCGAGGTTCACCAACTAAAAATCCAGCTTTAAGACTGGAATTTATTGCTCAAGCTGGTCAACTAAAGATACCTTTTACTACTGGACTGCTATTAGGCATTGGCGAAGATAAAAAACAGCGTTACCAAAGCTTATTAAGTCTTAAAAAGTTGCATCAACAATATGGACATCTACAGGAGGTAATTATTCAACCAATAAAAAAGAAAGAGTTCACTTCACTTACCTTTACTGAGTTAAAAGAATGTGTTTCTTTAGCACGCAAAGTTATGCCCAATGAAGTAGCTATTCAAGTACCCCCTAATTTAGAAAGGGTAAGTGAACTATTAACTGATGGTGTTTCCGACCTGGGTGGTATTTCTCCCTTGACCCTTGATTATATCAACCCCAATTATGAATGGCCCAGGTTGGATTCTTTAAAAAAAGAGATAGCTCCTTATCAGCTTAAAGAGAGACTAGCCGTATATCCTAAATTTATAAGTAAAGAGTGGTTAGCACCAGCTGTTTGGGAATGTTTACAGCGAGAGGGGTATTTAAATGAAAAGTAACCCAGAAATTGATAAAATTCTTAACAAAAGTAAGGCTGGCCAGAGATTAAGTGTTAGCGAAGGAGTTAGATTATTCCAAAGTACGGGCCCTGAGCTACATAAAATAATAGCAACTGCCGATGAACATCGGCAAAAAGTAGTTGGCGAAAAGATAAGCTATGTTGTTAATCGCAACTTAAATTTAAGCAATATCTGTATTAATAGCTGTCAATTTTGTGGCTTTAAGCGCAATCCAGATAGTCCAGAAGCTTATTTATTATCTATAGACGAAGTTCAAAACATAGTTCAGCAAGCTGTTCAAAAACAACAAATCAGTGAGCTATGCTTAGTTAGCGGTCTTCATCCTGACTTCGATCTGGATTACTACTTGCAAGTTATAAAAGCTATTAAATCAGTAGCTCCCCAGCTTCATGTACATGGAATTACTCCTGAGGAACTAAAGCATGCTTTGCGCCAAACAGAACTAAGCTTCGCTGAAGGCTATGCCCAGCTAAAAAGAGCAGGCCTAGACTCTGTAGCTGGTACAGCAGCCGAAATACTAGTACCTAGAGTTAGAAAAAAGATCTGCCCTGAAAAAATCACTACTAAAGAATGGATAACAGCTATCAAGGCAGCTCATCAGCTAGGCTTAAAGTCTACAGCTACCATAATGTATGGACATGTAGAAAGTACTAAAGAAAGGATTGAACATTTACAAATAATTCGTAACATTCAAGAAGAGACTCAGGGTTTTACTGAGTTTATTCCGCTTGCTTTTATTCATCAGCAAACTCCTCTTTATCAACAAGGAGTAATCAATAAGGGAAGTACCGCTAGAGAAGATATTTTGATGATTGCTATTGCTAGACTATTTTTAGACAATATAGATAATATTCAGACTTCCTGGGTTAAGTACGGCCCTAAGCTAGCTCAGTTTACTCTTCAAGCTGGAGCTAATGATTTAGGTGGTACTCTCTATAGTGAAAAGATCAGTAAAGAAGCTGGAGCAAAAAATGGGGAGTATTTAACTCCTGCTCAATTAAAAGAATTAATTGAAGATTTAAATAGAGTTCCTCAGCAAAGAGCAACTACTTATTAACCAAAATCCAAGGAGGTTGTTAACTATGAAAAATGTTTCTCTTTACGAAGAAGTTTTTGGCTTAGTCGAAGGCGATTTAGAGAATTTAAATGAAGATACTGCTGATGACAAGTTAAATTCCTTTTCTCTCAAATACGAAAGTACAGTACCACAATTGGAAAGAATGTGCTATATAATGGAACAAGTACTATTAAAAGAGGAAGTAGAAGCTACTGTTTACGCTGGCTTTCAAAAGGTCTCTCGCGCCGCAGATATTTGGGATCGCTTCTTACAGATTGCCGATAATGTAGATCAAGTCTATATTTTTGGAGAAAATGATGCCGACTTAAAGACGCATCCCGATATTGACTTTATTTATCTACCGGATAAGCATAAGCTAAAACGAGAGTGGTTTTTAGTTATCGACCAACCTTTAGCTAAATCAATGATGGTGGCCTACGATATGGACGGCTTTGGAGTTCATGAAGTAGAAAAAGATCGTAACTTTAAAGGAGCCAAGTGTAATAATCCCAAGGTTGTTGCTCAAGCTAAAGAGATATTAGATGAAGTAATAGCCTCTTATTAGAGTTTGCCTCTCTATTTAATTATAAATCCCTACTCAAAGCTTCCATGTTAAATGGGAGCTTTGAGCAATTAAGGAGGTAATTTAAATGTCAGGACTATATTCACAACTACTAACTAACTCTTCTTCTTTAGAAAAAGAGGTCTATACCAAGTCCTCTATGGTTGCTCTTAGTCACGCTATGGAAGACTTAGTAATGGAATTTAATCTCACAGCTGAAATTTTTGTTCTTTTTCAAGAGTTTAAGTTTTTTCTAGAAGAGAGAGAGCGTTATTTAAAGCTAGATCAAGTCTGTAAACGAATCTTTGTATTTGTTAAAGGAGTTGATGAGGAAGCTATTAAGGAGTTTGAAAATACTGAATTTATCGAAATACCAGCTGGTGATCCTTTACTGAAAGAGTGGGCCCTAGTCGTTAACCACCCCCAACAGCCTATGGTATTAGCTACCAAAGAGGAAGCGACATTACAAAGCATAAACCAAGACAGCTTCCGCATCTTCGCAGGCTTTCTTGATTTTAGCAACTATACAACGCTCCGAGCCGTAAACTATTTTCAAAAATACTTAAAACAACAAGGGGTTGACTATCAGCCTTACTATCAATTAACAGCTACAGAGGCCCCTCAACAAAAAGCTCTTAAACAAAAGTTATCCTTATTTATCAATAACTCTTTAAACGAAATCGAAAAAAAGGTAACTGCTTTAGGAAATCAGAATGTACTTCTGTCTTATTTAATAGAGGAAAATAAGGAGCTAACTTTAGAAGTTATTCGCAGACTCTGTCAAGCTGCTGAGTATAGAGATGAAGATAGTATTTGGCATTTAATTAAGATCGGCTTTATCTCTTCAACTCTGTTAGGGGAAATAGAAAAGGACTCCCAAAAAATCGAAGAGATTTATTATGCTTCGCTAATGCATGATATCGGCAAAATAGGTATTCCCGACTCTATTTTACTCAAAGCAGGGCCCTTAAGCAAAGAAGAATACCAAGTAATTAAAGAACACCCCCAAATCGGCGCTAAAATCCTGGGCGACTCTAAACAGGAGATGTTACAGACGGCCCGTAAAATAGCCTATAATCACCATGAAAAGTGGGACGGTAGCGGCTATCCCTCTGGAAAAAGCAAAAAAGAAATTCCTTTATCAGCTCGCATCGTAGCCATTGCCGACGTCTTCGATGCTCTATCTTCAGATAGAGTCTATAAAGAGGCCTATCCTATCGAAAAATGCGTAGAAATCATGAAAAAAGAGCGTGATCAGCACTTCGAGGGAGAACTAGTAGAGCTATTCTTAAATAACTTAAATAAATTTCTAGACTTTAAAGAGGATCTGCAAAAGCTGGCCCAAGAAAGATCTAAACAAGAAGTCTCCAGCCTTTATTTTGAAACTATGCTAAAAGCAGCTAAGCCAAACTGTCAGGATAAGGAGTAAACAGAAGCTGCTTTAAGCAGCTTTAAACCTGTTTAATCACCATATCCTCTTCCCGAATATGCTTTTTCCAGAAGATAAGCACCTGTCCGCGAATGGATAGCAAAAGATCTTTATTGATTTTATCCTCATCCTCGGTATCAAAGTACTCATATTTCAGCTCATTAACTGTATCTATCAGTTCTTGATGGAGCTTTTGATGTTCTTGATATCCTGCTGGATTATACTGACGATGAAACTTCTCCTCCAGCTGAAAATGAGTTACAAAATAATCGGTTAAAAAATAAAATAAGTCATCCACTTGTTCTCTATTCTCTTCATTATTAATTAAATTAGAATCGACATTAAGCTCTAAGTCCTCAAAAAACTTGTTAATCTCTTTAAACAGCTCTTTCCGCTGTTGATCCAGTTCCTCAATACCTAATTTTAAACTTTCATCCCATTTTACCTTCATTAGTTTACTCTAGCTATAGGAAATCAATCAAAACCTATAACCAGTTTTCACCTCCTTCAAAATGATAATAAAGTAGTTAATATTCTAAATTCAAACAAAAAATAAGCTTGATATATTTTTACAGATAACTTAAACTTAATATAAAGCGTTAACAATAAAATTAATTAGCAAGGAGGACTTAAATTGAACAAAACCTGTAAAATCCATCATCTTTATCATAGTGGTTGCAGTATTGAAGTCGATAATAGCTTATTAGTCTTCGATTACTACTTAGACTCAGCTAATGAAAGAAGTATTGAACAAGGGGTTATTTCAGCTGCTAAATTAAAAAGCAAAGATCAAGTTTACGTCTTTGTCAGCCATAGTCACCAAGATCACTTTAATCCTGTTATCTTCGACTGGGAGAAGTATAACTCGAATACCAAATATATCCTAAGTAGCGATGTCCCAGCTAAAGAAAAGAACAACTACTACAGTTTAAACAAGTACGAAGAATTAACACTAGATAATCTCCATCTCAAAAGCTACGGCACAACAGACCAGGGAGTCTCCTTTTTAGTAGAAATAGCTGACTTCACCATCTACCATTCTGGTGATCTCAACTGGTGGCATTGGAAAAAGTTTTCGCCAGCCGAGCGCAAACAGGAAGAAAAGGAGTTCAAAGAAGAATTAGCAAAACTAGCAGGAAAGGACATTGATATCGCCTTTGTTCCTGTTGACCCTAGATTAGAAGAACATTTCTATTTAGCTGGCGAATATTTTGCTCAAGAAATCCAGCCGCAGTTAATAGTTCCTATTCACTTTCGCGATAACTACCATATCACCACTGAGTTTGCCGATAAAATAAATCATTTATCCTCAGCAGTAGCTCGAATCACCAAAAAAGGAGAAAAAATATTATTTAATAAGCAAGTAAAAACCTAGAGGGTTAGTTTATGCTCTAGGTTTTTCCCGCTGTTTTATCATCGTCACTGCATTACCCTCTTCATTATAATAAAAATCATCATAACAGGAGTTAGCCAGCAACATTCCCCGCCCCCGATCTTGAATAAACTGCTGCTCAATATCAAAACCAATCTCCAACTTCTGCTCCAGCTCTGATTGCCAATCAAAACCTGAACCTTGATCTGCTATCACTATCTTAATCTGCGTCGAGTTAACAAAAACTTCGATTATTATTTCTTTATTGGCATCCATACTATTACCATGCTCTAAAGCATTATTTAGCATTTCTAAAAGTCCTACTGCTAAAGTATTAACATCTTCCTCATAATAAGGTTCAATGAAGTTAAGTATTTTTTCCTTAGCTTCATAAATAGCATCACAGCTACTTTCAATTTCTAAGTATAGTTTATCTATCATTGTCAGCCCCCCGTTGAATAAGCACTATTGTTATATCGTCTTGTGCTTGTAAACTACCAGTAAGTTCTTCAAAATCATCATTTATAGCTTCTATTATCTTATTTGGTGCTAAATCATAGCTATCTAAAAATATCTCCTTTAACCTCTCTTCGCCATACATCTCACCATTAATCTCTTCCTCTATCAAGCCATCTGTACTTAACAATAAGGTAGCACCTTCATTAAACAATATCGATTGCTCCTCCAAACTTTGATAGGTAAATAATTCTTTATCGATAACACCAGAAATAGGCAAGCCTTCACAAGCTATAGGCTGCAACCCATGCTGTTCATCAGCTAATAAAGGTGGTAGTTGCAAGCCTGCATTGCCAAAAACAAACTCCCAAGTTTCCAAATCTAGCACCCCTAATAAAATACAAATAAAGTAATCATCTGGAAAATTCTCTTCGCAGTATCTAGTAAAGATAAACTCAATAATTCGTGCTGGAGAGATATCCTTAAGCTCCTGCTCATTATTTAATAAAAAGTTATTAATACTCTCTCTAACAAATATATTCAACATAGCCCCATCTAATCCATGGCCGGTAATATCAACAATATAAAGTATTAACTTATTTTCTACTTTAATTACATCATAAAAATCCCCTCCTAGCTGTTCTGCTGGATGATAGTAAGCTGCAAAAGATAATCCCTCAATATTTGGAAAACTAGCCGGTAAAAACTGCTCGTGAAGCTGTCGGGCCTGTTCAATCTTTTTATTAAGCTTAGCAGTAGTCTGCTCTAACTGTGAATTAGTCTTTTCCATTTCCATAGCATAGTTAGCTAATCGTTCTTCTGTTTTTTGCTGCTCTGTAATATCATAAGCAGTACAGATAACATACTCTACCTCTCCCTGCTCATTTAGCTTAGGTACTTTAGTAATATCCAATAAACGCATTTCTCCTTCAGCATTTTCTACCCATCCTTCTAGCTGCACCTTTTTCTTAGAATCAAAAACATGTTCATTGCTAGTAACGCAAGAATTAGCCTCATTAGCTCTACGTACTTTGTCTATATCCTGATTTTCTATTTCTTCTCTTTCCCAACCCACAAAGTCAGCATAAGCCTGATTTACACAGCCTAAAGTTCTTTCATCTTTTAAATACCAGACCTGAGCTTCAATATTATTCAATAACATCCGCTGCTTATTACTTTCTTTCATTAATTTTTTCTCTATAGTCAGCTTTGAACTAGAACTAAGATAAGAAACTAATCCTATTAAAAATACAATAATAAAATATAGTAATTTACCTATTTCTTGAGCTGAAGTTCGATAGAGAGTCAAGCTAATTAAAGCTATAATAAAAAAGTTATAAACAATTAGAACTTTCTTGTTTTTAAAAGAAATATTACCAGCAATTATTACAAAAAGAATACTATAAGCATAACCCAACATATAGTCATTAAGACTAATCAAATAAATAGTATGTAAAGCTACCCCAAACATCAATAAATAAAACAAAGATTCCATATATTTCTTATAAATTTTTTCACTAAGAAAAGAAAGTGTTAATAGTATTAAAAATAGCAAGGAAAAACCAGCACGTTGCCGTAAGCATTCCTGAAAAGGCTGCACAGCTATTACTTGATAAATAAAGCCTAATAAGGGATATAAAACTACAGCTACAGCACAAAATATTCTAAAAAAAAGCAGGTTATTATTCGTAATCATCTTATTATTTTTACTTAGTAATTTCTTTATATCCTTCACATTATCTCTCCATATCTATAAATTATATCTACTACTATTATATATTCAATATTAAACTTTTTTCCCCTGCAAAATCTTAAGCTTAAAAATGAAAATTAAGTTCACTGCTAATTAGCAGTGAACTTATGAGTCATCAAGTTCTAAATATTTCTAACTACATAACTAGTATGAAGTAGTTCATGAGCCTTCTCGCTACCAGGTTCTCCTAAATATTCAGCATATATCTGCTTAATTTCAGGATTTTGATGAGATTTACGCAAACTTTTATGCTTATCAATCTCATAAAGAGAGTTCAAGCGTTGTTCTACAATTTCTTGGTTAGTAGGAATCGGTTGACCGCCACCACCTGCACAGCCACCTGGGCAGGCCATTATTTCTACAAAGTGATACTCCGCTCCCGCTTCAATCCTTTCCATTAACTCTTTAGCATTTCCTAAACCACTAACTACAGCTGCTTTAAGAGTTAAATCGCCAATCTCTACCTCTGCTTCTTTAATTCCGTTTGTTCCTCTCACAGCAGTAAAGTCTAAGTTCTCCAACTCTTCTTCGGTAATTACTTCGTAAGCTGTTCGTAAAGCGGCCTCCATCACTCCCCCACTAGCACCAAAAATATCGGCTGCTCCCGAGGAAGTACCCATTAGTTTATCGTAGGGCTCTTCTGCTAAGTTCATCATATCTAAACTGAACTCCTTAATCATTCTAATTAACTCTCTGGTAGTGAGTACAAAGTCTACATCTTTATCCATTTCTGGTCGCACAGATTCAAACTTTTTAGCTGTACAAGGCATTACTGAAACCACAACTATATCCTCGGGAGGAATTCCCTGCTGTTCAGCATAGTAACTTTTAGTCACAGCACCTAACATCTGCTGAGGAGACTTACAGGTAGATAGATTATCTAAATACTCCGGATAAAAGTGCTCTATAAACTTAATCCACCCCGGACTACAAGAGGTAAACATAGGTAGCTGGCCATCATTTTGAATTCTATCTATTAATTCATGACCTTCTTCCATTATAGTGAGATCAGCGGTGAAGTTAGTATCAAAAACTCGATCAAAGCCTAGCCTGCGGAGAGCTGCTACCATCTGACCAGTAGCAACAGTTCCTGGCTGCTCACCAAAGCCTTCTGAGAGAGCTACTCTCACTGCTGGAGCTGTCTGTACTACTACAAATTTACTACTATCATTTAAGAAGTGCCAGACACTGTTGTAGTGATAAGATTCATGTAAAGCTCCGGTAGGGCAGGCTTGAATACACTGTCCGCAGTTAGTACAGTCTACATTACCCATTCCTCTATCTTTAAAGGTGGTGATTACCGTTTCGGGCCCGCGGTTAGCTTTGGTAAAGATCCCTACCCCCTGCACCTCTTCACATTTGCGAATGCAACGAGTACAAGCAATGCATTTATTAGGCTTACGAACTATAGAATGGCTGGAACTGTCATCAACATAATTCCTCTCAATAGCATCCAGTCTCATCTCCTGCATATCTATTTGCTCTCCTACATCTCTTAACTCACAATTAGTACTTCTGGCACAAGTTAAACAGTTCAACTTGCAATCAATATCATGGGAGGAGATAATTAGCTCAAATATATTCCGACGCACCTCTCTCACTTTCTTAGAGTGAGTTTTAATCTGCATATCGTCCTCAATCTCAGTAGTACAAGCTGGCCTTAACATTTCTTCACCGATAATCTCGACTACGCACAGTCTACAGCCACCATAGACCGATAAATCCTCTAAATAACAAAGAGTAGGTATATTAACTTGCACCTCATTAGCTGCCTCTAAAATAGTTGTTCCTGCTTCCAACTCTAATTCTTGGCCATCTATATTAATCTTTACCATGCTTATCCCCTCCTAGCAGTACTTCATCCGGATAGTTCTTTAAAATAGAGTAAATAAAGTTTAAAGAGGTCTGCCCTAAGCCACAACGAGCAGATAAGTAAATGGTTCTGCCAATAGACTTAACTATCTCTACCTCTTCTTTACTAAATCCACCCTTATCAGCTACCTTATTTAATATATGATTCACCTGACGATTCCCCTCTTTGCAAGGAAAGCAGGTTCCACAAGTTTCGTCCATAAAAAATCTAGAAACAGTAACCATTAAGTCAAATAAATTATGACTATCATCAACCACAATAATAGCTCCTGAACCTACACTGCTACCTGCTTGAGCAAGGGTTTCATAGCAATAGGGAATATCCAACTTTTCGGCTGGTAAAATAGAAGTTGAAGCTCCACCAGGGATTATGAACTTTAATTGAGCATCGTCTCTAGTGCCGCCCCCATACTCTTCCACAATCTCCTTAATAGTAACTTGACCAAACTCCACTTCATAAACACCTGGTTTCCAGATATCACCACTTAAACAGACTAGTTTAGTTCCTCGGCTTTCTTTAGTACCCAAGGATTTATACTCTTTAGCTCCTATTCGAATTATCTCTCTACAAGAAGCTAGAGTTTCTACATTATTAACTGCCGTAGGCTGATCAAATAATCCCTTTTGAATAGGATAAGGAGGTTTAGTCCGCGATCTACCACGCTTACCTTCAATGGAATTCAATAGGGCCGTTTCTTCACCACAGATATAGGCTCCAGCTCCCTTAATTAAGCGTAGCTCTAAATTAAAACCACTACCTAATATATCTTCTCCCAATAACCCCTGCTTATAAGCCTCTTCAATAGCTTTAGAGAAAACATTCCTAGGCCGAGCATACTCTCCTCGCATATAGATATAAGCCTGCTCAGCTCCGATAGCATAAGCTCCAATAATTATTCCTTCTAAAACTTTAAAGGGAACATTTTCCAATAAATAACGATCCTTGAAGGTTCCTGTCTCAGCCTCATCAGCATTACAGATCATATACTTTTGCTCTGCTTCTTCAGCTAAGGCCATTTCCCATTTAAGTCCAGTAGGAAAGCCAGCTCCACCTCTACCTTTTAGATAAGCTTCCTTAATCTGCTCAATTATCTCTTCTCTATCTAGATTTAAAGCTTCTTCAAGAACAAAAAAATCATATTCATTAATATTAGGCTCAGCTGGAGGGGTATCTCCACCTCTACCCTTTAAATCAATATCAATACCTTCTTTTAATAGAATTTTCTCTTCCATTTTTGCTCCCTCCTTTACAAGCAGTTACTAAGAATATTCAAAGCCTTTTTTTCGCTGACATAGGTATAAACCTTATCGTTGATCATCATCACCGGGCCCTCACCACAATAACCTAAACACTCTACCACTTCCAAAGTAAATCTCTTATCCTCAGTAGTTTCACCGTGTCCAATGCCTAGATAGTCTTTAACGGCTCTCACCAAATCATCGGATTCATTAAGATAACAAGAGAGACTATCACAAACCCTAACAATAAACTTTCCTGTAGGTTCAGTATAAAGCATGGAATAGAAACTAATCACCCCAAAAATTTTAGCCTTCGGTACATCATACTCTTCAGCTAAGCTAACAATCTCCTTTTCAGGAATATAGCCATAAGTGTCCTGCAAATTATGCAGCCTTTCCAAAAAACTAACATCTCCCACTTTAATCCCCCCTTAACTTATTGATAGTTTTAAGCAGCATTATATAATAGTTCATTTATTCACTTTATTTAAAAAAAGTAAAAATAGCTATAATAGATATTAGTGACATTATTCTAGAAATACTAACTAAATCCCTCCTCATAATCAACAATTCCCCTAATTTTAACCAAATTAAACAAAAAGTAAGGTTTCTGCATTTAAGTACAGAAACCTTACTTTTTAGGACTAACCTAAATACTTAATCTGTAATAAAAATTCATCAAGTATTGTTAGGAATTCTTCTGAATTTATCTTTTGCTCTTGAATACTTGCGCTAAATTTATCGTTAGTAGTCTCAATTATATCTATTATTGTCTCCAGCTCTTTGCTAGCTTCAATTGTTTCTGCAAACTGTTCAGATATTTCCCCTAAATAATTAAGAACTTCTTCTGCCTGGGCCGAAGCTTGCTCAGAATTGGAAGCCTGTTCTTGAATAGAGTTACTAAACTCATTATTAGTATCTTCAATTACATCTATTACTCCATCCAACTCTTTACTAGCCTCCACTGTTTCCTCAAACTGTTCAGATATATCATCCATACAGCTAAGTACTTCCTCCACCTGAGCCGAAACTTCCTTTGAATTGGCGGATTGCTCCTGAATAGAATTACTAAACTCATTATTAGTATCTTCAATTCCACCTATTATTCCATCCAGCTCTTTACTAGCCTCCACTGTTTCCTCAAACTGTTCAGATATCTCTTCAATGTAAGCAAATACTTCTTCTAGCTGGGCGGAAACTTCCTCTGAATTAGAAGCCTGTTCTTGAATAGAATCACCAAACTCCTTATTAATATCCTCAACTCCATCTATTACTTCATCTAACTCTTTACTAGCTTCCATTGTTTCCTCAAACTGTTCAGAAACCTCCCCTATACTACTCAATACCTCTTCTACCTGGGCAGCAACCTCTTCAGAGTTGGCTGAGATTTCTTCTACTGAAGCACTTGATTCCTGAGTCTGTACTGCTTGTTCATCAGCTAATTCAACCATATTTTTCATTGCCGAATAAACTGTATCACAACCACTGGCAATCTCCTTAAAAACCTCATTAACACATCTACATTCATTGAAGTTATTATTCAATAGATTACGAACTTTATCAACTTCAGTCTTGATTTCTTCCAAAATATTCTGAATTTTTATTGTAGACTCATTACTTTTAGCCGCTAATTCTCTTATTTCATCAGCTACAACTGCAAAACCCTCCCCGTGTTCTCCAGCTCTAGCCGCTTCAATTGCTGCATTCAATGATAATAAGTTAGTCTGCTCAGTTATTTCTCTAATAGACTCTGAGATAATATCAACACTTTCAACTTTATTCTGCAACTCATTAGTTGCTTCGATTGAAGTATCTAAAATATCGTTACCTTCTTTAATTAGACTGTGAGTATTCTCCACTGCATTTAAACAGTTACCAGCTCCATTTTGAACATTTTCAGCATTAGCTGCTAAATCTTCAACTACTGTAGCCACCTGCTCAATTTCTTGGGCTATCTCCTCAACAGCAGTAGCTGATTCCTTCATAGTAGTCTTTACTTCTTTAACAGCTTCACTCCCATCACTGTTAGCCTGATTAAGCTGTCTGATATTTGCAAAGCAGTCGCTAATCTGCTCCTGAAGCTGGCTGTTATTATCTGCCATGTCTTGAGCTGATTTAGCTATCTCCTCAACAGCAGTAGCAGAGTCTCTCATTGTATCTCTTACTTCCTTAACAGATTCACTGCCTTCACTGTTAGCCTGATTAAGCTGTCTAATATTTGCAAAGCAGTCGCTAATCTGTTCCTGAAGTTCACTGTTACTATCTGCCATGTTTTGAGCTGATTTAGCTATCTCCTCAACAGCAGTAGCAGAAACCCTCATTATATCTCTAACTTCTCTAACGGCTTCACTCCCTTCACTATTAGCCTGATTGAGCTGTCTAATATTTGCAAAGCAGTCGCTAATCTGCTTTTTTAGTTCTTCACTATTAGCTGCCATGTCTTGAGCTGTTTTGGCTATTTCTTCAATAGCAGTAGCGGAGTCTCTCATTGTGTCTCTTACTTCGTTAACAGCTTCATTCCCCTCATCATTGGCCTGATTAAGTTGGCTAACACTGGAAAAATAGTTATTGATCTGCTCTTTTAACTGTTCATTACTACCTACCATTTCTTGAACTGCAGTTGTTGAGGTGTTGATCGTCTCTTGAAAAGAGTTATTGTTTTGCTTAATCTTATCTAAAAAGCTGTTTATTCGCTTATTAATTAACTTAATCAAGCTCAAACCTAAGATTAATGAAAGTACAGCAAATATAAAGGGATATATCAGTTCTAGATTATTAGACTGAAAACGCCAACCTACAAATAATAAGTAGAAACTAAAGATAATATTAACTAATAACATCAAGGAAAAATAGACTATAATCTGCTTTTTAAAGCTTATATTATTGCTTGCATTAAACATACTTTTAAACCCCCTCTAAATGAATTGGATTAACTTCCTAGCCTAAATAAATTTCTGCAAATAAGTAGTATCCTCAGGCTGGGCCCTGCTAGCTTCCCCCTTCCCTTATTTCTAGTTCAAATAATCAAATTTATGTTTTATTAAATATGTACATTTTATCACAAAAGGCCAAATAATACAATGTTAGTTTTAACATCCCTTAACAAAAAAGACCTGTTGCTATAATACAAAATAAATTTGCTAATATCTATTAATCACTTCAGCTAATCTAGCCAAGCCTTCTTTTAATCTGCTCCGAGGACAGGCTATATTTAATCTTTGAAATCCACTCCCCCCTGCTCCAAAGATATGACCAGGATTGAGAAATAATTTAGCTTCATTTCTTAACAAACTATCCAACTCCCTATCCTCTAACCCCAAATTTCTAAAGTCTAGCCAAACTAAATAAGTTCCTTCTGGCTCAATAATCTCTACCTGAGGAATATTTTTTTGGATATAGCTTAGTAAAAATTTGAGATTTTCTTGTAGATATAACAACAAGTCCTCTAACCACTGCTCACCATGGTTATAAGCTGCTTTTAAAGCCGTAATAGCAAATACATTAGGTCTTTCAATTCCAGTCTGATCTAAACCATGTTGAAAGGCTGTCCGCAACTTTGGATTAGGAATAATGATATTTGAAGTTTGCACTCCAGCTAAGTTAAAGGTCTTACTAGCAGCATTACAGACTATAGAATTTTCTTTAAACTCTGTAGCTAAAGTAGTAAAAACTTGATGCTCATGACCTGCAAAGACCAAATCGGAATGAATTTCATCAGCAATTACTACTATCCCATTTTCAACACATATTTTTCCTAATCGTCTCAACTCTTCTGCTGCCCAGACTCTGCCCACTGGATTATGAGGGTTACAGAGTATCATCAGCTTAACTCTAGAATCTAATTGCTTCTCTAACTCTTGATAATCCATCCTATACCGCTTACCATCATAAACAAGAGTATTATTAAGTACATGCCGACCGTTATTTTCTACTACTTCAAAGAACGGGTAGTAAACTGGCGATTGAATAATTACTTTATCCCCGGGCTTAGTTAGGGCCCTAACTAAAATATGCAAAGCCGGAACTACTCCTGGACTGGTAAAAATCCACTCCTGCTTTACCTGCCAATTATAACGTCTCTCCAGCCAATCAATAACCGCTTGATAATAAGAATCCTGGAGTTCAGCGTAACCATATATACCGTGACTAGCTCTTTCTATCAAAGCCTCCACTACTGCTGGCGGAGCCTTAAAGTCCATATCGGCAACCCACATAGGTAACATATCTTCATCTTTAATTTTATCCCACTTCAGAGAATCTGTATTACGACGCTCTATTAATTCATCAAAGTTATACATTTGAATAATCCCCCCTTTTCCTATCGAAGTACATAGTTTTAATTCAATAGCAAAGATCAATTTTCCTTGTTAGCCAAAGATATTTAAATAAAAACTTAAGCCTTTAAGTATAATTTAATTAAACCTCTTATTATTTATAGCTAAAAAATCTTAATATTAGCAAATGTCATTTGACAATAAATAGTAGCTAATGCTACAATATATTCTGGACAAGGATTAAAATTGATTAAATAAGGAGGAAAAAATAAATGACAACTGAACAAGTAGAAGAAAAAGAGTTTCAAACTGAGACCCAAAAGATGCTTGATTTGATGATTAACTCTATTTATACCAACCAGGAAATCTTTTTAAGAGAACTAATTGCTAATGCTTCCGATGCCATCGATAAGGTGAAATTTCAATCACTAACCGAAACAGATATTTTAGAAGGAGACTCCGATTTTGAAATTTGGCTGGATATTGATGAAGCTAACAATGTATTTATTATCGAAGATAACGGAATCGGCATGACCTACGATGAAGTTGTGGAAAACATTGGTACCATCGCTCAATCGGGATCACAGATGTTTATAGAAAAATTACAAAAACAAGAAGCAGAAAAAGAGGATGCTGTAAATTTAATCGGTCAGTTCGGAGTTGGATTTTACTCTTCCTTCATGGTAGCTGAGAAGGTAACCCTAATTACTAGAGCTCCTAAGCAAGATAGCGGAGTTAAATGGGAGTCCACAGGAGACGGTACTTATACTATAGAAGAGATCGATAAAGCAAAGCGAGGCACTACTATCAAACTTCACCTCAGAGAGGACTTTACTAGCGACGGAGATGAAATCGACTTAACTAAACAGCACAACATAGAAAGGTTAGTCAAAAAGTATTCTAACTATGTAGAGTATCCAATTAAAATGAAGTTTAAAGAAGAGGATGAAGAAGGTGAAGTGCAAACTGAAGTTAAAACCTTAAATACTATGAAGCCCTTGTGGACTAGAAATAAAAATGAGATTGAAGATGAGGAGTACAATGAGTTTTATAAAGAAGTCTTTAAGGACTGGAATGAACCACTAGAAGTAATACATAGTCAGGTAGAGGGATTAGTTAAATACTCCACCTTACTCTTTATCCCTCAACAAGCTCCAGCAAATATCTTTGCGGAGGACTTTAATCAAGGGCTTAGACTATACTCCAAAAATAACTTTGTAATGGATAACTGTCAGCAATTATTACCTGATTATCTGCGTTTTGTACGTGGTTTAGTGGATTCCCCAGACTTTACTTTGAATCTATCTCGGGAGACCTTGCAAAACGATAAGCAGTTAAAGATAATTAGTAAAAATCTAAAGAAAGCCGTCTTAAAACAACTAAAGAGCATGCTGGCTGATGAGTCGGAGCAGTATAAGCAGTTTTGGAATGAGTTTGGCCAATTAATTAAAAGTGGGATTAACACTAACTACGGCTCAGAACAGGAGGAGTTAGTGGATTTATTAGTCTTCCCTTCTTCTCATTCTGAAGGTAAGCTAATTACCTTAGCAGAATATGTTGAACGAATGGAAGAAGAGCAAGAAGTAATCTATTATGTAACCGGCGAAGATGAGCAAACAGTAGAAAAGCTACCGCAAATGGAACTACTGCAAGAAAAAGGACTAGAGGTGCTGTATTTCTTTGATGAAATAGACGAATTTGCCATCGATAGCTTAAGAGAGTATGAAGGTATAGAGTTCAAATCAGTTTTGCGCGGCGATTTAGACTTAGAAGATGAGGAGCAAGATACTGAGCTTGATGAAGATGAAGCCGCAGAGCTATTAACAGCAATTGAAGAAAATCTGGAAAATAAAGTGGATGAAGTTCGCTTAAGTAAGCGCTTGAAGTCCAGTGCTGTTTGCTTAGTCAGTGGAGATATGGGAATGAGCATGTCTATGGAAAAGGTACTACAGAGAATGGATAAAAATATGGGCCAGGCTCAACGCATTCTAGAAATTAATCCTCAGCATGAACTCTTTAATAAGCTAGAAACAATCTATAACCACCAAGGAAATTCGGAGGAATTAGCTGAGTATAGCGAACTATTATACTCCTTAGCTTCGTTGATAGAAGGATTTACTCCGGAAGACCCAGTTAAATTTAGTGATAAAATTACAGAATTGATGGTTAAAGCCGACTAGAAAATGAATGGAGGTAATAATCAATGGATGGAAAACGCCGCAAGGATATAAAGCCTGGACTTAGTGTTTCAGTTGTGCAAAAGCAGGATCAGAATTCGGGAAAATTAACTGAAGGTGTCGTTAAGGACATTTTAACTAATTCTGCTACTCATCCCCACGGAATTAAAGTACGTCTTAAAAGTGGAATAGTGGGTAGAGTAAAAAGTATAAACTCTTAAAAGTTTATAATATTTAAAAGGACTGGTCTATATAGGCCAGTCTTTTACTTTATATTCAAAATCATATTATACAGTAGATACTACTCTAGTTTACAACTAAAGTAGCTAAATACTCCAACTAAAAAATAGTCTAGGCAGGATTTTCTAGAAATAACTAGAATATTGTTATACAAGTATTAATTTTCAACTACTATAACTCTATTTTATAAGGGGGAATTAGTATGAATGAAATTAAAGGAAAAGAAGATATTGAAAAGTTGATGGCTTATGAAAAAGAACCCTGTATTTCACTTTACATGAAAACTAAAAAAGCAGCAAGTTCTGAAATCAAAAATATGTCCATCAAGTATAAGAACCTCCTTTCCGAAGTTGAAAGAAAATTAGAAAAAGACTGGGATTTTAAAAACAAAGAAAAAGAAGAATTTTTAGAAAGTGCTAAAATATTAATTGGCGAAAGAACTTTCTGGCAACATCAAAATGAAGGTCTAGCCATCTTTATTTCCCCGGATATCTCCTCTTATTATCAGCTTTCAATTGCAGTTAAAGATCAAGTCTTTGTAAGTAAACACTTTAATATAAAGCAAATAATCCCTGAATTACAGTCTGAACGTAGCTATAATGTATTAGCTTTAAGTAGAAATAATAACCGATTTTTTCAGTGCAACAAAGAAAGTATAAAGAAAATCGAAGTTGATGAAGTGCCCAAAAATATAGATGAAGCGCTAAAGTACGATGATAGAGAAAAGACACTTCAATATCGCAGTCACAGTGACAGTGGGAGAACAAAAGCTATCTTTCATGGCCAGGGAAGTACTAGAGAAGATAATAAAGAATATTTATTAAGATACTTACGCCAAGTTGAGCAAGGTCTAAATGATCAGCTAAATAAAGATAATAAAGCTTTAGTTTTAATGTGTGTAAAAGAGCTTTTCCCTTTATATAAGCAGGTAAATTCCTATTCAAAGATGATGGATGGTTTTATTCGCGGTAATCCCGATAAACTGCAAGCAAAAGAAATACATCAGCAGTCCTGGCAGTTGATGAAATCGCACTTTAATGAAAAAAAGCAAAAAGTAATATCTCGCTATAATGAACTTAAGGCTACCGAAAAAACTTCTGAAGACTTATCAGCTATTATTAAGGCTGCTGTTTTTAGTAAGGTAGACAAATTATTGTTAAAGAAGGACGCGCTACAATGGGGCAAATATAATCTCGAAAAAAATGAAGTACTACTGGCTAATGAAGCAGATTCAGAAAACTATGATCTGTATAACTTCGCAGCTCTCAAGACCCTTAATGCCGGGGGGAATGTTCACATCCTAGAGGCAGAGATGATGCCTGAAGAAAAAGAAATTCTGGCTATTTATAGATTTTAAATCATTAGGCTATAAATTTAAAAGCTGGGCCCGCTATTAGACAAATCGGGCCCGGCTTTTAAAAATACAAAAATGAATCTATTTCACTATGACCTCTGAAGCTCAAAAGCAACCAAAGCCATTTTAGTATCCTCATCAGCAGCTAATTCCTCTTCCAAGTTTTTCACTTTCTTTAGCTTTTCTTCACTCAACTCAGCTGGCACATAGTCTTCCACAGATTCAAAGGCTACTAAAGCCACATTACGACCGAGCTTAGCAGCTAGCTTATCCTCTACCTGCTTAATTTCTTCCAGTTCTTCTTTGGACAATTTAGCTAATTCAACTTCCTGATTATCCATTAATATCTCCTCCTTTAAGAAGTAATTTCTCTTAATGATATACTTCTACAGATAACTAATCTTTCCTGCAAAAATTAGCTTCTCAAATTAAGTAGAGCAGACTTTATTAAAAAGAATTAGCAGCAGTTAATAAGCGCTTAGTATAACTATGTTGAGGTCGATTAATTACTCTAACTGCATTGCCCCGCTCTACTATCTTTCCTTCATACATCACTAAAATTCGATCACTAACTTTACGAGCTAGGGCTATATCATGAGTAATAAATAACATAGCCAAACCTTCTTGATTCTGTAACTCCAGTAATAATTTCAGAACTTGGGCTTGCACCCCAGGATCTAAAGCTGAAGTAGGCTCATCGGCAATCAGCAGCTTAGGCTCTAAGACCAATGCTCTAGCAATAGCCAATCTCTGTAATTCACCACCGCTCAAAGAAGTGCTTTCACTACTAAGAAAGCTTTCATCCTCAGGCAGATAGACCTCTCTTAAGACTTTTTTAGCCTTCTTCAACCGTATCTCCTTATCTTTTATACCTTGAATCTGTAAAGGTTCAATCAAAATTTCTAAAATACTTAACTTACTATTAAATGAACTAGCCGGATCTTGCCAGATCATCTGCACCTGACTATGAAATTCTAAAGCTTTTTGCTTCCAGTTAGCCAAACTCTCTCCTTTAAAAATAATTTCTCCTTCAGAATGAGGAGTTAAGCCGGCAATCGATTTGGCTAAAGTACTCTTGCCGGAACCGCTCTCCCCTACCAGAGAAACTATCTCTCCTTCTTTAATACTCAAGTCTACTTCATTTACAGCTTTAAAGGAATCTTTAGTAAATAATCCATCTTGAGTATACTCCTTAGTTAATCCTCGAGTTCTAATTACTTCTACAATTCCATCTCGATGACAGGCTAAAAAGCGTTGAGCCGGCTCCATCTTTTGCAACTGTGGCTCCTTTAGAGCACAAAGATCCAAGGACTGAGTACAACGAGCATAGAAAGGACATCCTTTGCCTGCATGCTCTTTATTTCCTCTCCTCACTCCTTGTAACTCCTGAGTACGATGCATAGTAGGATAGGATCTAATTAAGGCTCTAGTATAGGGATGGGTCGGTTTTTGCAAAATTTCCTCCGTTTCAGCTAACTCTACTATTTTTCCTTGATAGAGTACCGCAATTTTATCTACTAATTCTTTCAATAAAAAGAAGTCATGAGAGATAATCAGTGTAGTCTTTTCTTTGCTAACCTCTTTAATCAAAGTAGCAATTTTTTCTTTAGTTAAAAAATCTAAAGCAGCAGTAGGTTCATCAAAGATAATAAATTCAGGATCATTAGCTAAGGCCATGGCTATCAATGCCCGGGCCCTTTCTCCACCACTAAGACTATCTGGATATAGCTTCATCTTAGCCCGAGTTAATCCAGTCTGCTTTAGTAATCTCTCCGCTCTAAAGATAGCCTCACTCTTAGTTAAGTTCTCATGTTGAATAATAGGCTCTGCTACCTGACTTAAAATAGTATAACCAGGATTTAGTATATTGTCTACATTCTGCATTACCATAGCTATCTGCTGCCAACGTAGTTCTGCCCAGTCTTGCTGTTTAGCAGCTAACAAGTTCTGACCCTTGAAAATAATCTGCCCTCCAACTTCACCCTGGGTTAAGCCCATGACACTTAAGCCTAAAGTAGTTTTGCCAGCTCCGCTTTCGCCAATAATACCCACCTTTTCTCCCTCTTCAATCTCTAAACTGATACTATTTAAAACCTTAGTATTCCCGTATTCCACCTGTAAATCTTTTAGCTCCAGCATACTTAATTCCCCCTCAATACTAAGCTTAAATTGATCTTTGTGAATCTCTACCGTACTCCAACAGCACAACCCCTAAAATAGTCAAGGTTAATAAGACTCCTGGAGGCAGTAACCACCAGCTCCAGCTTCCTAAATAGATATACTCTAAAGCCTGTCGAATCATCCTTCCCCAGCTTACTAAACTTGGATCTCCTACTCCTAAAAAGGACATTCCAGCTTCCAAAAATACGGCCCGTCGAAAAACCATCAACAGCTGCACTGAAAGCAGAGGTAGCAAATGAGATAAGAGGTGCTTCAAGGTAATATGTAGCTTACCAGCTCCAAAACCCTGTGCTGCCAAAATAAAGTTGCTTTTTAATAAAGATTTACTTTGATTTCTAATTACCCGCGCTCCTTGCTGCCAAGATAATAAAGATAATATAATGATCATCCCCCACAAAGAGACCCGAAAAAAAGCTGCAATTAATATTATTATTAAAACTGTTGGAATTGCTAACAAAGCATCGATTAATCTCATCCAAAAAAGATCATAAACCCCTGCAAATAGAGCTGAAGTAACTCCAATCAGCAGACTAAAAAAGGTAGCTAATAGAGCAGTAAAAAAACCAATACTTACTGAAGTTCTAGCCCCATATAATAAGCGACTAAAAATATCTTCACCTAGATCATTAGTACCTAATAAGTAACTGCTATTAGGAGCTAGAAGAGACTGCCCTACATACTCAGTCGGAGTATAGGGAGCAATTAAAGGAGCAAAAATAGCTATAATTAAAATTATGCCCACTAGAGCTAACCCGACTCTCCTCATCAAAATCCTCCTTTATCTACTTTAACAATTAGTAGATCAGTTAAAAAGTTTATTAATAATACCATCAGTGTTAGTAAAAATAACGAACCCTGTAACAAGGGATAGTCTCTATTTAACAGCGCTCTGTAGATTAGCTCTCCCATTCCAGGATAGGAAAATATATTTTCTATAAATAGGGCCCCTCCCAAAAAAGTGCTAAATCTAATTCCCAACTGAGTCAAAAAAGGAACTATTGCATTCCGGGCTCCATGGACATACTTAACCCTTTGTTTTTTTAAGCCCTTAGCTCGAGCCAGGTCTATAAAGGGCTGCTCTACAACCCCAAACATGGAACTGCGCATCAATAGATAGCTACCGGGTAGTCTAGTTAAAACTAAAGTAAGTAAGGGCAAAACTAAATGATATAAAATGTCTCTTAGCCAGGCTAGACCTGTATAGCCAGCATGAGGAGTTATAGCCCCTCCCAGCGGAAATATGCCCAACTGCCAGGCAAAGATAATTAGTAGTATAGAACCTAATACAATTCCAGGCATTCCATTAACTATTAATAACACTATTAATAGCGCTTTGTCGCGACGCTGTCTATAATCCCAACCGGACTCTACTCCCAATATAAAACCCAACAGAGTAGATAAGATTAGACTACTCAACACTAATAGTAAGGTCCAAGGCAAATAGTTGTTAATTATCTGAGTAACTGGTCTTTCATAATAAAATGAGTAACCTAAGTCCCAATTTAGCCCAATATCCTTTAAATAGTTTAAAAATTGATTAAAGAGAGACTGGGACAAGCCATGTCTCTCTTCTAAAGCTGCTCTCATTTCTGGAGTAAGTTCAGTTAAAGCATCCCCATACATCACCGTTATAGGATCTCCAGGCATCAATCTAGGCAGCATGAAGTTCAACAGTAGAATAATTATTAGCGCAATTATATAACCTGACAGTTTCTTAGCTTTCATTTAATTAATATCCCTCTCAATCAATGATAACTTATTTAGAGGTAAAGGGATTCCTATGGCAACTCCTCCTTCAGTATAAAACCAATCAATAGTATCGTCTATAGCCCAGTAGTCTTCTGGATAATAAAGTGTTACTGCCGGCATTTCTTCAGCATAAATACTTTGAATCTCCTTTACCATCTCTAACCTCTTATCTTCATCCATTATTCTTAACTGCTGATTTAGCTTATCAAGCAAATCCTGATTTTCTTCAAAGCGAACACTCTTAGGATCATCATCTAAAATCATTTGATTAAGAACCATCGGGTCTCCTCCTAATGCTCCATGCCCGCTCATTGCTAAATCAAAGTCCCAGTCATCGACTCGAGCATCTAAAGAAGCTGTGTCCAATACTCTAAGTTCAATTTCAATACCTACTTTGGCTAGATTCTGCTTAATAATCTCCGGAATCCTATCCTCAAAGCTTAGAAGAGTAAATTCTAGCCTTTGATCACCCTTAGTATAGATTCCATCCTCCATAGTATAGCCTAGCTCTTCAATTAATTCTTTAGCTTTTTCAGGACTATAAGCATATTCAGGTAAATCTTCGGCTGCCCATCTGCTTTCGGGCGCAATTAACCCTTGACTTCCTGCGATTCCATAACCTCTTAATCCTCTCTCAACTAACTCTTCGCGATCAATTGCATAGGCTAAAGCCTGCCTAAACTTTCGTTGATCAAAAGGCTCTTGGTGCTGATTCATCATTAGCTTAGCCGCCCAAAAATGATTTCCAGTTATTAACTCAAAACCCTGTTGTTCAAGCTCTGGTATAGCTTCAGCCATTACTCCAGCTGCATTTATATTACCACGTTGAAGTGCCATTTCAGGGTTGCTGCTTTCTACGAACATTAGTTCTTCAGCAATAGGCTCTCCACCATAATAGTTTTGATTAGCTGCATAATGGTAGCTGCCCTGAGTTTGATCATACTCTAATAGCTCGTAAGGCCCCGTACCAACCACAGCCTCTTCACCAGTAAACTCCGCCGGCTCTTCTACCTCAGCCCAGATATGTTCAGGTAAAATAGGCATTACTCCAGCTACTCGTTCTAAAAAAGGAGCATGGGCCTGACTGAGATAGACTTTAACTTGATAATCATCTATTAGCTCCACCTTTTCTACAGAGTCTAGGTTGGCCCAGGGATAAGGATGCTTTTGTAGATAATCAAAAGTAAAGGCTACATCTTGTGCAGTAAAGTCCTCCCCATCATGCCACCTTACATCATCACGCAACTCAAAGATAAAGCAGTTCTCTTCTTCATCATATTCCCAGTCTTCGGCTAAGGCTGAAACAAAACCGTTCTCATCCTTCCAAATTAAAGTATCAAAGATAAAGCTCATTCGTAAATAACCGGGCCCTCTAAGATAATGTCCATGGGGGGTAGGATAACCCCAGTCTCCATTTTCATCACCGATCCTAACTATCTCCACTTCAGTTTCTTGACCACAACCTGATAAAAAAGCTCCCATACCAACTACCAAAACTACTACTAATATAATTGATAAGCTTTTCTTCATTGTTAACCCCTCTTTTGATAAATTATTTAATTATGTTTAAGCCGCGCCCATCAAGCTGTAAGTAGCTTTCTTCTGAGCAGCTAATACAGTAGTCTCCATCTTCTTTATTTACGGCCTTAGGGCCCATAATCTTCTCCCCACACTCAGTACAGAACTTATCTTCAAAAATAGGAGCATACTCCGGAATCTCCACTTCCACATCCTCTTCGATATAGAAGAGCTCTTCAATAGGCTCCTCAATAATTTCAAAAGAAATCTGATTCCATTTTTCATTCAGCTTAGCCTTATCCTCAGCACTACCTTCTCTATTAACTACTACCTTTTCAAAAAGCTCTCTCGCCTCTGGATATAAGTTATCCAAAAAGCTCCCCTCATCTTCTTTAAGAATAAATCTAATCGCTTTACCCTCGCGAGTAGTTATAGTCACCGCTGTTTTACCATAATCCCTATATATCAAAGCATTATTACCAAAAGAACAGCCTGTAGCGTACTGTACACCATCACTAAAGCAGCTATTAGTTTCTATAATTGCTAATACCTCTTCCATACCATCCGAATCAATACCCAGCTTATCTAAAGCATAAACTCCAACCTTAACTCCTAAGCCCACTAAAGGACAGAAGTGTCCATGCAGCTCACCAGACTTAATAAGCAGCCCTTCAATATCTTCCTGGGCAATCAACTGCTTAATCTCAGCTCGCGGATCTTCTTTTAACTCTGCTCTAGTAAATACATTCTCTTGCGGAGTATCCATTACAGCAGCATAGGGCTTAATATCAACAATTGGAGTTCCATCTATAGCATCCAAGCCCTTTACCTTTAACTTGTTACCCTGTCTCGCTAACAGTTCTACAGTAGTAATGGCTAGCGGAGATGGTCTCTTAGGACTCCTGCTAGCAAAGACTCCTTTCACTCCTCCAAAGCGTCTTTCAGCCTTCAGTTCATATCCTTCGGCAAGATGAAAGTTAAAGATCACCTGCAAATAATCACTTTCTTCAATTCTATAAAGACCTTCCTCATATTCTGGCTTAATCTCTATTGTACTTTCATGCTTTCGCATTTCTGCTGGATCAGCCGATTCTTTAAACTTACTCTTAACTACTCCTATACTCTCAATTTTAAGCATTTTAAGTTCTCCCCCTTAGATTATAAATATAAGTAACACTTTATATCTATCTGTAACACTCTATTATAATTTATTCTCTATTAAATTAATCATTCCTGCCTAAAATCAGATTTTTTATACTTAAAAAACATCTTAATCTTTATTAGAACAGGATCTTTTTAGCTAATATCAAATATAATAACTAACAAAATAACACCATAGGTAGTTTTTTCTGTTCTCTTTTAAATACAGGTTTGAAGTTTACCAAAATTGAAGCAGAGCAAGGCTTAATTAGAGTAGAGTTAAATAATCCGGCAGATGAAATTAGATTTATAACTGAACAAGGAGTAACAAAAACAGCAACCGGAAGCTCAGCTAGTTATCAAGAACAAAATAATATTTTTGTTCGCATTGAAGTAGAAAAGACACCAACTACAACTGAAGAGCATCACGGTAATTATAATGAGCTATTATTTTCTCAACCGATAATGTGTAAATAAAAAACATCAAAACTATTCAATTATCAAAATTACCTTCAAATACATACAATGAATTATCATAATAAATATTAAGAGGAGGAAAAGAAATTGAGTAATAAGCAAGCAAATAGAGTTCCCGAAAGCTGTCCACCAGGATTTCAAGAACGCTATACTGTCCAAGAAGACGATACCATGTTTTTAATAGCCCAACAGTTTAATATAGCACTTCAAGCTCTTATCAATGCTAATCCACATATAACTGACCCAGATATAATCTTTCCCGGAGATGTACTCTGTGTTCCTGAACAGCCGCTACTCTATACTACAGGGCCCTTAGCTATTGATCCCGCAGAACAGTCATTTGTGGGGGTAATTATACAGAATCAAAGCGCCACAGAAATAAATGCTAGAATCTGGTTAATCAACAAAGACTTCTGTCCTAAAGCTGTGGCTGACTTTATTGAAATTACTATTCCATCAGGCTGCTTATTCCAGTTTGCATTTGATATTTGGGCCTTCTTCTATGAAGTGGTTATAGAAGTACCCAGAATACCTGAAATAAACCTCACTATTTATGGTTTAAGCAATGACTTTAGACCTATCGCTGCCAATACCTTAAGACACACTGAGCTTAAATTAATCAATACTTCACCCCAGACCAGTACAACTGCTAGAACCTTATTAGCAGAAGAACTGTCTACTAATCAAAGCGGCTGGATAACTAATTTTTAAAGTAAAGCAGGAGGGCCAGATATCTGGCCCTCCTATTATTTTCTTATATTCTTTTAAAGAGTAGCAAAATAATAGTTTGAATGGAATTATTAAAGATGAATATTGATAATATTACTGGAAAAACTAGTAACTAATTATCTAATCTCTAATAATTTCACATAGGAGGCTAAATCTATGACTAAAGAAAAGTCTATCGAAAAATTAAATGAGCTTCTGAAGGGAGAAAATATGGCAGCACATATCTACCACAAAACAAAGAATCTCCAGCAGGATGCTCAGGTAGCCGATATGTTTGCAAGATTTGCCAAAGACCATAGAAGACATGCTCAGCAATTAAAAAATAGAATAAAAGAGTTAGGTGGTACTCCAAAAGCAGATATGGATACAGCAAAGGTGATGGCAAAGATAAAGTCAATAATAAACTCCCTGCGCGGGCCCAAACATATAATCAAACAGGTCTATAACGGCGAAGATAAAGGAGTTCATGCCTATGAAGACCGTATCGATGAGCTCGACTCGAAAAGCCAGCAGCTTGTAAAGCAAATTATGAATGAAGACCAAAAACATTTAAAGAACTTTGAAAAGAGAGTGGAACAAGAAAGATAGGAAGAAGATGTTTTTACAGAGGATAGAGGATAGAGGATAAATAAAGTTCAAGTTCTGTTAGACGCTGCGCCCTGAAGGGATGATAATCCCTGAGGAAGTACTCTTGGGGTGACTAAGTTCGAACAAAATCTGACTAAAACATAAAACCTTAAAAGAATTAAAGAACTAAAGGACTTTAAGGTCTAGTCAGAACTTAGTCAGATTTTAGTCTGCGTCAAACCGCCCTTGATCTTGACTTTGAACTTAGTTATTAACTTCAATTCGGCAAGTAAATTTAAAGCTTTAATTTATCTAGTTTAAAATCTAATTTTAATCAAAATTAAACTACTAATATTCTAATATTGCTAATACCTAAGCTAAATTTAATCTAAATAGTTTACTTACCGAATCCAAGTGACCTTCCCCCTGTTTGCTAGATACTAAGTTAAGGTGTATAATATAACTATTCCACAAGGGGGAAATAACCGTGACCAAATCAAGAAGAACCTATGATGAACAGTTTAAAATTGAAACAATTAAACTAAACTTTAATTCTGCCAATCAAACAATAGCTCCTCTGATATCTTACAAGCCTTAAACTCTCCAAAGTTTTCGTCGTCAAAAATATACTCTCTTTCTCCATTGATAACCTCTAAATAATTATCAAAGTTATTATAAAAAGTAATAACGTGACCTAGTTCATGAAATAGAAGAAAATAATAAGTATCCTTAATAGAGTTTATTTTGCCTTCTTGAATTAGCATATTAATAAAACTAGTTTTTTTATTATATTCTCTTTTGATATCAAAATAGTTGAGCATTACTTCGCAATCATAAGGATCTTCGGGATCTTCACTTAGTTTTGTTCTGGCTATAAATTCATCTTCATCTAATTCACCATTAACCTCTAGAGACTTCCGCTCTAGCTTTCCTTCAAGCTCTTTAATCTTCAAGTTTAGCTTATAAAAGTGCTTTGGAGGTATCCTTTCTCTAAATTGCTTGTTGATGAAGTCGTACATTTCCCAATTGTTTTTCAATATCTGTTCTTCTACCCTATCTGAAAATGAAGATTCAACCAAAATATTCATTAATGCATCTCTCCTTTGAGTTTTACCTAAGCCAACTCTAACTTTAAAACACTTAAACCTGACCTTCCCCCTGTCTGCTAGACACTAAGTTAAAGTGTATAAAATAACTATTTAATCAGATAGAGCTTATTAATATCTTTAGCAAAATTACTAATCATCTTTTCCACCTCCCAAGGTTTTGATTCTTCAATGATTCTCTCTAACTCTTCTTTCTTTCCTGCTGGCAGAAGTGGAGCTGATATATTGATAAGCCATCTCTTTATTGAAGTGAATTCTTCTTCGCTCATATTTTTCATAACATCAACTAAATCCTTGAGCCTTTGTAGTACGTCTACTTCACCTTTCTGATCTAAATAGAAGATTGAAGATATTACATTGGCAAGTTAATCTTATCATAAACAGCTTCAAGTTATGGACTTCAATAGCTTTGTTGATCTCTTCATCCAGTCGCTTTTAGTCTGCTCTAATTTCTCCCTCTTTAATTGCAATAATAAACTCTAGCTGTTAACCAGAGTTTTAATTTACTGCCCTATCTCTTTTTTTATTTCTTCAATTTTTTCTTTATCTAAGCCAGTAATATCAATTATATCTGGAACATCTATACCTTTTCTTAACATTTTTTGAGCTATTTCTTTTTTTGCTTTTGCTTTTTCCTCAGATCTTACCTTTTGAACATCATATTCCTCGATCATCTGGAACATAGTTCTCACCTTCCCTTCTTTGAAGACTTTTAATACTTCTTCAATTTCATCTTCAGGAACATTAACCTTTAACAATAAGTGCTTAATAGCCAAAGCAACATTCTCTAATATATTACTGTGCTTTAAGCTTTCCTTTAGTGCTTCCCAATACTCTTCTTTGAGTTGCTTTATTACTTTTAGATCTTCTACAGTCTTAATTTTATCCATAGCTAAGATTAAAGATATTGCATTGCCTTTTTCTATTAATTCTTCTATAGTGATATTATTTAAAACTATAGGCTTATAGCTGAAGTTAGGAATGTGCTGTTTAAAAATCTCGTAATGTTTAACCTTATCTTTAAATTCAATTTCTGCTGTCCAATTGCCTTCGCCATCATAAAAGACTATTGGCAATATTGGAGGTAATTTAAAAGGCTTATTTTCGCTTTCATCAGCGTTTTCGTCAATATATACTCTCCATAATCTAGTCATGTATTCTAGCAGTCTAAAGGGCATCAAAAAATCGGTCTTTGATTGATGTTCGAGCATTATAAAGACAAATGCCTCTTCGTCATCTAACTTTATTCTATAAACTATATCATTTTCTCTGTTAGCCCCTATTAGATCAATGTATTCTGTAGGCAATACCTCAATATCGTCTTTATCTATTTCAGAAACCCAATCTCTATCAATAAAATCATCTAAAAACATCTTAAATAGATCCTTATCGCTAAACAGTTTTCTAAATATATTATCTTTAGTCTTTTCTTTTGACATACCTGTAACACTTCCCTGATTAAGTTATTGTTGGCTATATTATAATTATACCATAGTTTTTACTTAAAATAAATCATCCAGAGCATTATAAGTAGCTACTACATCCTTCTTTTCAATTCCTAGATACTTTCTAGTAGTTTCCGTAGACCTATGCTTAAACTTTTCCTGAAGAGCCTCAATGCTAATTCCATTTTTCCAGGAATGGTAGCCAAAGGTCTTTCTTAAAGTGTGAGTCCCTACCCTCAAGTCGTTTAGTCCTACTGACTGGCAGATCCTCTTTACTATTCTATAAGCCTGACTTCTACTGATGGACTTTTCTCCTATTGGAAAGGTGCGGGTATTATAAATTAAGTAGTCTTCCTTTTCATCACCGATAGGTGACTTTTCAAATAGTAGCTCTAAACACTCCCGAGCAGATTTATTAATAGTGATACTGTTAAACTTACCTGTCTTCTCCTCTTGTATCTCAAACTCATCTTTGATATCACCATTGGAATCTATAACATCTTTCACTTGCAGTTTTAATAGATCACCAACTCTCAAACCAAAATTAATTCCTAATATAAATAAACCATAGTCTCTCCACTTTTCAGCTCCAGCTAATTGATTAACGATCTGCTTTATCTTTCTTTTGTTCCTAATCGGTTCAACTTTTGCCACAGCTCTTCCCCCTTTTTCAAGCTCAAAATAACGCAACGTATATTGTCATTTTAACATAAATATTGCGTAATTTCAAATAGGCTTAGTTACCCGATTGTGTCAAGTTTTTATAGGTAAAAGTTTTTGACTCCTCTTTCGATAAATTAAATTAGTGACTTAACAGCTCTAA
>NZ_JALKBZ010000014.1 GCF_023227765.1 Fuchsiella alkaliacetigena | reverse complement strand
GGAATAAGAACAGGTTTATTTAGAGCTGTTAAGTCACTAATTTAATTTATCGAAAGAGGAGTCAAAAACTTTTACCTATAAAAACTTGACACAATCTAAATAAGCACAAGAGTTTTAACTTTAGAATATTTGTGGTATAATGATGACAGGAGGTATGAAAATGCGTGATTATGCTGAGTTAAGCAATAAATTAATAAAGTGGATTAGAAAGCAAGTAGCAGAAGTGGCCAACTGTCAAGGAACAGTAGTGGGCTTGAGCGGAGGGATTGATTCAGCAGTGACTGCTGTTTTATGTCAACAGGCTTTTCCTGAAAATAACTTAGGCTTGATTATGCCTTGCCATAGCCAGGAAGAGGATGCCGAGGATGCTAAACTAGTAGCTGAAAAGTTTTCTATTAAAGTAAAGACTATAGACTTAGCTGAAAGCTTTGATCTTTTATTAAAAACTTTAAAAAATGCGGGGGGATTTAGCCAGGAGAATAAGCTAGCTATAGCTAATATTAAACCTCGTTTGCGAATGACGGTTCTTTATTATTATGCTAGTTGTCGAGATAGCTTAGTAGTAGGGACTGATAATAGAAGTGAGTTAAAAGTAGGTTATTTTACTAAATATGGCGACGGTGGAGTAGATATAGCCCCCTTAGCTAACTTAGTTAAGACAGAGGTTTATCAATTAGCAGAGTATTTGGAAATTCCAGCTAAGATAATTAATCGGGCTCCTTCGGCGGGACTATGGAATGAGCAAACTGACGAAGAAGAGCTAGGAATCACTTATCAGCAGTTAGATCGTTATATTTTAACAGGCGAAGCTGAACCTGAGATAAGGAATAAAATAGAAAGCTTAGCTGCTCAAAGTTCTCATAAGTTAGCCTTGCCTCCCACACCAGATTTTTAAATTTTCTTGATTGATTTAGTTTTTATTGGGTAATTTAAGTTTTGATAACGGCTTAGTTATTATTTTTTCTTTGAGTTTAGGACTATAATTTAGACTTGCAATTCTATAAAAGTGATAAAGTTCTTCTAAATTTTTGCTTTTGTTATAAGTGACTTGAAAGTACTTAATTTCTCCGTTTTCGGTTTTTAAGAATATGATTTCTTGAATATCACTTCTAATTATTCTTTCTCCACCAGATAAAGTAATTTTTAAGTCTTGACTATTGGCTGTTTTACTTTCTTCCCCTTTTAAATGATAAGCTACTCCTAAGATCATTAAGATTATTATGGAAAAGATTAAAAAAGCAAATAGATTTTTTTTCATATTTTAAACCCTCCTGTTATTTAATATATTCCGGGATTAAAATAGTAGCTCCTTTTTTAAAAAGTTGATTTTAATAGTCAATTGTGAAAAGCTATGTTTTGTGAGATAATTAAATGATAGAGCGTTAATTATGACACTTCTTGCGAGGAGTGTTTTTAAGATTAGATTTATTAAATCGAGAATTGAACTGTCAAAAGGGGTAGTTAGATAATGGTGAAGGTAATTATGTTTTTTATTGATGGTTTAGGCTTAGGTGCTAATAATGATAATAATCCCTTAGTTAAAGCTAAAACTCCTGCTTTTAATAAAATATTAGCTGGGGCGGATTTAACTAGAGAGTTTAGGGGTTCAGGTTTAGCTACTATGATTCCTACTGATGCTACTTTAGGACTAACCGGTCTGCCTCAAAGTGCTACTGGACAGACGGCCATTTTAACAGGGGTTAATGCAGCAAAGGAAGTGGGAAGACATGTAAGTGGTTTTCCTACTTTTACTTTAAAAAAGATTATTAAGGAGGAAAGTCTATTAAAAAAATTAAAGCAATTGGGTTTGAAGGTGAATTTTTTTAATACTTATTCAGAACGTGACTATTTAGAGACTGCTAGGTATTATTCAGCAACTACTTTGGCTACGTTGGCTGCTGGAATGGAGTTTAATTATTTAGAAGATTTGTTAGCTGGACGGTCTATTTATCATGACTTAACTCAACAGAGCTTGATTAAAAAGGGATATGAGGTGCCTTTGGTATCTGCAAGAGATTCTGCTTTGAGAGTACAAAAAGCTATCAAAAAATATGACTTCATACTAATAGAGTATTTTTTATCTGATATTAAGGGTCATAAGCAAGATTTGAGCGAAGCGATTCAGGTGATTGAAGATATAGATGAGTTTTTATTGACTTTGCTTACTACTCTAAACTGGGAAGAAACCTTGCTAATTATAACTAGTGATCACGGAAATATTGAAGATTTAAGCATTAAAACTCATACCAAAAATTTGGTGCCAACTATTTTGATAGGAAAGGCTAAGGAAAAGATTCAGGAATCGATTCAAGACTTAACAGACTTAGCTCCACTTATAGTTGAATTATTTACTAAGAATAGGGTGCATCAGTAACCTAACGTCAACTTGACGTTAAATCTATTTTTTGTTACACTAGAGAAGGAATAAAATTTTAAGCACAGGAGGTAATTGGATGTCATTAAGTAAAGAAGATATTTTAGCAAAGGCAGAAGAGTTAAATGTTAAGTTTATAAGGCTTCAGTTTACTGATATTTTAGGGATTACTAAGAATGTAGCGATTACTGTAGAGCAGTTAGAGTCAGCTTTAGATGGTGAGGCAATGTTTGATGGTTCATCTATAGAAGGTTTTACTAGGATTCAGGAATCGGATATGTATTTAAGACCTGATTACAATACTTTTTGTATCTTTCCTTGGAGGCCTGACGATAGAGGGGCGGTAGCTAGATTAATTTGTGATGTATATACTCCCGATGGTGAGCCTTTTGCTGGCGGGCCCAGAAATGTTTTACAAAGAGTAATTGAAGAAGCTAATGAGATGGGTTATGAGATGTATGGCGGGCCGGAGCCGGAGTTTTTCTTATTCGAGCTTGATGAAAATGGAGAGCCTACCACTAAGACTAACGATAAAGGTGGTTATTTTGATCTCTCTCCAGTAGATTTAGGCCAAAATACACGACGAGATATTACTTTAGCTTTAGATCAAATGTGTTTTGAAGTAGAGGGCTCGCACCATGAAGTTGCTCCAGGTCAACATGAGATCGACTTTAAATATGCTGATGCTTTGCAGACTGCTGATAATATAGCTACCTTTAAGTTTGTAACTAAAGCAATTGCTAAAGAACATAACTTACATGCGACCTTCATGCCTAAGCCTATTTTTGGCGAAAATGGTTCGGGAATGCACGTTAATCAGTCATTATTTAAGGGTGGAGAGAATGCTTTTTATGATCCAGAAGATGAACTAGGTTTAAGTGAGATAGCTTATTATTACATTGGTGGCTTGCTAAAACATGCTAAAGCGTTAACAGCTATTACCAATCCGACGGTGAACTCTTATAAGAGATTAGTGCCTGGTTATGAAGCCCCAGTATATATTTCTTGGTCTACTGCTAATAGAAGTGCTTTAGTTAGAATTCCGGCTTCTAGAGGGCTTGGAACTAGAGTAGAGATGAGAAATCCTGATCCTACGGCCAATCCTTATTTAGCTATGGCAGTTATGTTGAAGGCAGGTTTAGACGGTATTAAAAATCAGATAGATCCTGGTGAACAGACTATGGATAATGTATACGATATGACAACTGCGGAAAGAAAGGAAGCTGGAATTGAAAACCTACCGGGAGATTTGGAGTCTGCTTTAAATGAATTAAGGCAGAATGAAGTAATTAAAGAGGCTTTAGGTGAACATGTCTATAAGCATTTTATGAAGGCTAAGCAGATCGAGTGGAATGTTTATAAAAGCCAAGTTCATCAATGGGAGTTAGATCAATATTTAGAGACTTTTTAATTTAAATAAGAATTATTACTTTTTATAAAGATGAGGCAGTTTTAATAGAAAAGGTATTCTACAAAAATGGATGTCAATATAAGACAGGAACTGTTTAATTATGGATGGTTTCTGTCTTATTTAGGTTTAAAAATCTTAAGATACCTTGATTTTTGCAAAGGATAAGTCAATTAACTTGACATTAAGTTTCATTATTTAATATAATGTAAACGGAGAATTCTAAATTGGAGCTATATAAGATATAATTTAATATTTTTATTTAGCAGGAGAATAGGTAAGTAGTGCTGAAAGTATAGAAATAGAAATTTAGGACTATTATTTTAGTTAATTGAAAAACTATTTTTAATTTTAAATAATTTAATTAAGTATTTATAATAGATGAAAATGCCTTAATTAGTAACTCAGTTGCTATTCGAAAGGAGAATGTGTATATGTCAGTTAAAATTGGAATTCCTAAGACTCTTTCTTATTATGTTTACTATCCTCTGTGGAAAAAGTTTTTTACGGAGCTAGGAGCAGAGGTGGTAGTTTCAGATAATACCTCTCGTCCTATAATTGATGCTGGAGTTAAGGAAACGGTAAATGATGCTTGTGTACCAATTAAGTTATTTCATGGCCATTCATTAGACCTCAAGGATAAAGCTGATTATTTCTTTATTCCTCGTTTAGTTAGTGTGGATGGGGAGCATATTTATTGTCCTAAATTTTTAGGCTTGCCGGATATGGTGAAAAATACCTTGAAAGATTTACCGGAGATACTTGCTCCGAGGATAGACTTAAGGAAAGGAAAGTTGGAATTGATCAAAGTAGTCTATAAAATAGGCTCTGTGTTAACTAAAAACCCTTTAAAGATCTATTCAGCCTTCAAAAAAGCTAAGGCTTATTTTAAGCGTTTTAATAGCTTATTGAGTGAAGGCCATACAGCAGTAGAGGCTATAGATGTTTTGGAAGGCAATGAAGAAAGAAAGGATTTTGATTCTCAAGAGCAAGAGCGGGATTTGAAAATAGCAGTTTTAGGTTATCCTTATATAATTTACGATCCCTATGTTTCAGTGAATATGATTCAGAAGCTGAGAGATTTAAATGTGGAAGTTGTGACTGCTGATATGTTAACCGATGAAGAATTGACCGCTCAAAGCCATAAATTATTTAAAGAGCCTTTTTGGACCTTTAGTGACCAAGTAGTTAAGGCGGGTTATCATTATTATCAAGAGGGGGAAATAGATGGTTTAATTCACGTTACTGCCTTTGGTTGTGGACCTGACTTTATGGTAGGAAAGCTATTGAACTTAGGAGCCGAGGTTGAGGATGACATTTCTTTTATCACCTTAACTATCGATGAACATACTGGAGAAGCTGGGATAGTTACTAGGCTAGAAGCTTTTATAGATATGTTAAGATTAAGGAGGAAAAGAGCATGAAAATAACTTTTCCCTATATGGGAACTTCTAATATTGTGTTTAAGTCTATTATGGAACAGTTAGGCCATGAAGTTGTGGTGCATAAACCTAGTGATCGAACTCTGGATTTAGGAACTGAATATTCACCGGAGTTTGCTTGTATTCCTTTTAAAATTTTGCTGGGTACTTTTATAGAGGGGTTACAGGACGGAGCAGATTTAATTGTTACTTCAGGAGGTAAAGGACCTTGTAGAGCTGGGCATTATGGTCAGATTCAGACTGATATTTTAGAAGGGCTAGGTTATGAGTTTGATATGGTAATCTTTGAAGCAATCACCGATAGTTTCAAGGATTTCTTTGGTAATATTCGGAAAATAGCGGGCCCGGGCCCTTCTTGGTGGTCTATATTTAAATTAATAAAAAAAGAGTGGAATAGGTTAAAGGCTTTAGATGATATAGAACGTCTAAGCCATAAAGTACGGCCACGCGAGCTGGAAAGAAGAGCTACCACTAAGGCTTTTGAAGAGGCGCAAGAGATTATTGCTGCTGCTGAAACTGAAGAAGAGATAGAAAAGGCTAAAGAGAAGGGGATCGAATTATTAAAGAGTGTGCCGCAAAATGAAGACTATGAACCTTTGAAAATAGGAATCATCGGGGAAATTTATGTTGTTTTAGAGCCTTTTGCTAACTTTGAATTGGAAGAGACTTTAGGTGAAATGGGAGTAGAGGTAGATCGTTCTATTTATTTGACTGGTTGGACTAAGGAGCATTCTTTCTTTTCACTGCATAGCGAAGATAAAGTTGAAAAGGCAGCGGAGCCTTATTTAGATCAGTTAATAGGCGGACACGGTCAAGAGTCGGTAGGAAATACTGTATTATATGCTGAAAATGGTTTTGATGGAGTTATTCAATTAGCTCCTTTTACCTGTATTCCAGAGATAGTAGCTAAAAGTATCTTACCAAAGGTGAGTAGAGATAAGGATATTCCGTTCTTAACTATCTTTATAGATGAAAAAACAGGAAAAGCTGGAGTATCAACTAGATTAGAAGCCTTTGTTGATCTATTAATTCAAAAAAGAGATAAAGCGAGGGAGAAAATTTCATGAAGGGATTTTTAGGCATAGACGTAGGTTCGGTTAGTATTAACATAGTAATTATTGATACTGAGGGAGAAGTAATAGATAAGATTTATCTGCGAACTAAAGGTCAACCAATTGATGTAGTACAACGAGGAATGAGAGAGCTAAGCAAAAAGGTGCCTGATGATTTGGAAATTGCCGGGGTAGGAACTACAGGTAGTGGTAGAAACTTAATTGGAGTTGTAGTAGGAGCTGATACTGTCAAGAATGAGATTACGGCTCACGCTGTAGCTTCTTCACATATAGTTCCTGATGTACAGACTGTTTTAGAGATAGGTGGTCAGGACTCTAAAATTACTATTTTAAGAAATGGAATTGTAGTTGACTTTGCTATGAATACTGTTTGTGCGGCTGGTACGGGTTCATTTTTAGATCAGCAGGCTTCCAGGTTAGGAGTGCCTATTGAGGAATTTGGTGATTTAGCTCTGAAATCTGAAAATAAAGTACGGATAGCCGGTCGTTGTTCTGTATTTGCTGAATCGGATATGATTCATAAGCAGCAGATGGGCCATAGTTTAGAAGATATTATTGCTGGCTTATGTGAGGCATTAGTAAGAAACTACTTAAATAACGTAGGACAAGGTAAAGAAATCTTAGCTCCGGTGGTCTTTCAGGGAGGAGTAGCAGCTAACGTAGGTATTAAAAAGGCCTTTGAAGAGGCTTTGGAAACTGAAGTAGTTATTCCTACTCATTATAATGTGATGGGAGCAATTGGAGCAGCTTTATTAGCTAAAGATAAGGTGACTAGCAAAGAGGTAGAGACTAACTTTAAAGGCTGGCAAATAACTGAACTGGAGTATACTCCAACTAGCTTTGAATGCGAGGGTTGCTCTAATCTTTGTGAAGTAATTGAGATGGAGATGGATGGAGAACTAATATCCCGTTGGGGCTATAAATGTAATAAGTGGGATATAGTTTAAAGAGTGAATAATCCCCTAATTAATTCCTAATACTATGCTTATAGTTTAAGTGAAATTGATTAGGGGGTACAGAATGAGCATTACTTTTCCGCAAATGGGATGTTTGGATATTCCTTTGAAGAGCTTATTTAAGGATTTAAAAATAGATTATTTAGAACCGCCACCGTTGAGTAAAAGAAGTCTTAATTTAGGAGTTAAGCATGCTCCCGAAGCTTCTTGCTTGCCTTTTAAGTTGGTTTTAGGTAACTTTATTGAAGCTTTGGAGCTAGGAGCAGAAGGAATTCTTATTGCTGGTGGTAATGGTCCTTGTCGTTTTGGTCACTTTGGTCAGTTAAGCCAAAAAATATTACTGGACTTAGGGTATGACTTTGAAACTTATATAATAGAACCATCGTTGCGTTCTATTATTGGGATTATAGATACTTTAGCTGTTGATTTTAGTTTATTAAAGCTATTGAAGTCTTTAAGGATAGCTTGGTTGAAGTTAAACTTAATTGAGGATTTTAATCAACTTAGCTTGCAACTAGGAGCCTATCTTTCTTCAACAGATAGCTTAGCACTTAAAGATAACTATTTGGACTTAATATCCAGCAGTAGTGATAAAAAGGAGTTAATGAGAATTCAGCGCACATTTAGGTTAAAGTTAAAAAAGCTTGCTACTAAGCAGCCTAAAGGAAGTTTGAAAATAGGTCTAGTAGGTGATATATATACGCTATTAGAACCATTTGCTAACCTAAGCATAGCCAAAAGGTTAAATGAGTTAGGAGTAGAGGTTGATAGAGCTATTTACCTAAGCAAATGGGTGAAAGCTAATCTTGGTGTTTTAGGAACCATTAATAAGCAAAAAATAATTAAAGCTGCTAAGGGATATTTACAAGCTGAGGTAGGTGGCTTAGGACTGGAAACTGTTGGTGAGACGGTGCTCTATAGTCGGAATAGTCATTATGATGGGGTGATTCAGCTAGCTCCCTTAGGCTGTATGCCAGAAATAGTTGCTAAAAGTGCTTTGACTCAGGTTGAAAATGAATTAAATACTCCGGTGTTATCCCTTACTTTAGATGAGCATTCCAGTGCTGCTGGATTACAGACTAGACTAGAAGCTTTTATAGATCTTTTAAATAGAAAGAGCGGTTAGAATTGAGAACATTCCTATTTTAGGAATGTTTTAATTATGTTTTTTTGTTTAGAAAGGAGCAAGTTTATGCTTAGGACTAAGCTAGTACTATTTATTTTATTACTTTTAGGAGTTCTATCTCAAAATAGTTCATTATTATTTTCAGCTTTAATTCTGTTAGTCTTAAGAATCTTTAATCTGGAAAATTCATTGACTGTGATTGAAGAGTATAGTATTCAATTGGGGATTATTTTAATTATGTTAGGGGTTTTAGTTCCAGTAGCTACGGGGCAGATAGATTTATTGGAGATTTTTGCAACAGTTAAGAGTCCTTTAGGTTTGATTGGTTTAGTGATGGGAGTTTTGGTAACTCAGTTTACTAAAGAAGGAATAGCTTTGTTGGAAAGTACGCCGGAAGTGATTCCTAACTTGGTGACAGGAATCATTATCGGCATTGCTTTTTTTGGAGGAGTTCCTAGTGGACCTTTAATTGCGGGGGGAATTACAGGAGTTTTACTTAAAATTTTTGGGACTTAAATAAATATACTATAGTTGATTAGTTATTTGCTTTGGGGATCTTTGGAACCTGATTTAGCTGGGTCTCTTTTTTTACTTGCAAAAATCTAAAGTAGTAGATATAATATGATAATGTTAATATTAAGCTGGAGGTAGGTACTTTGCAGGTAGTAGTGGAGGTCAAAAGTATTCAAAGTGATGACTTAGGTAATAGAGAAGAGCTTTCTTTTAGCACTCTAGGACGTATTTATGAAAAAAAGGCAGGGTATTATTTACGATATCAGGAAGAATTAATAGATACTGCGGAAAAGACTATTACTACTATGAAAATTAAAGAAGGAAGCCTGACTTTGATTCGCAGTGGTGGAGTTAGTATGAAACAGGAGTTTGTGGTCGGCAAGAGTAGTGATTTTAAGTATCAAACTGCTTATGGAGAGTTTAATTTTCAACTGATGGTAGCTAAAGTGGAGTTAGAGGTTGCTGCTCAGCAGGGAAGTATTGAATTACAGTATAGTTTAAATAATGGGGAGCAGTTAATTAGTCGAAATCAATTGCTTATAACTTATAAGGAGGATCTTAATGGCTAATTTAGTTAAGGAAGTTAAAACAAAGCTAGCAGCCGAAATTAGTGCTGCTTTGGAAAAGAGTCAAGATGCAGGGGACTTATCTTTAGCAGAAATTCCTGAAATTATGTTAGAAGAACCGCGAGAGGAAGCCCATGGTGACTATGCTACTAATATTGCTATGGTTTTAGCTGGGCAGGCTCAACGGGCGCCGCGAGAGATTGCCCAGCTGATTGTTGATAATTTAGCTGACTTGGATTTAATTGCTCAGGTGGAAGTAGCGGGCCCGGGTTTTATTAATTTTTATTTAAGTGATCAATGGCTTTATGAAGCAGTAGAGACTATTTTGGAAATGGGTGATGACTATGGTAGTAGTCATTTAGGTCAGGATAAAAAAGTGCAGATTGAATTTGTTAGTGCTAACCCTACGGGCCCATTGCATATAGGTCATAGTCGCGGGGCGGTAGTAGGCGATGTTTTAGCTAATATTATGTCTAAGGTAGGTTTTGATGTTACTAAAGAGTACTACATAAACGATGCTGGAAATCAGATGGAGTTATTAGGTCAGTCGGTAGCCTTGCGTTATCAAGAGTTATTTGGAGCTGAAGTTGAGCTACCGGAGAACTCCTATCAAGGGGAGTATATTAAAGAGATTGCTGAAAAAATTAAGAATGAATATGGAAAAGAACATTTAAGTAAAGTTGAAACAGAAAATTATGATTTTTTTAAAGAATTTGCTTATCAGCGATTACTAGAAAATATTGAAAATGACTTAAGAGAGTTTGGAGTTGAGTTTGACAACTGGTTTAGCGAAAGAACTTTGCATAATCAAGGTCTAATTAAAGAGGTTATCGAAGACTTAAAAGAGGATGGCTATCTTTATGAAAGGGAGGGAGCCCTTTGGTTTAAATCTTCCGAATTAGGCGATGATAAGGATCGGGTAGTGGTCAAAGAAGATGGTAGTACTACTTATCTAGCTGCCGATATAGCTTATCATCAACATAAATATCAACGAGGCTTTACAGAAGTGATCAATGTCTGGGGAGCTGATCACCATGGCTATGTGGAACGAATGAAGGCAGTAATAGAGGCTTTAGGTTATCAACGAGAGATGCTAGAGGTGATCATTGTACAGATGGTGACCTTACTTCGGGAAGGTAAGCAGGTATCGATGTCCAAGCGTTCAGGAGACTTTGTTACTTTGCAGGACGTAGTTGCTGAGGTAGGCAAAGATGCAGCACGTTACTTTTATATTCGGCGTAGTGTGGATAGTCATCTGGAATTTGATTTAGATTTAGCTAAAAAGGAGTCTACAGAAAATCCTGTCTACTATATTCAGTATGCTCACGCTAGAATCTGTAGTATTTTAGCGCAACCTGAAATTAAAGAATTGGATTTAGAAAGTGATTTTAAGCTAAATAACCTAACAGATGAAGCTGAGTTAAAGCTAATGCAGCAGTTAGCTAGGTTTACTGAAGAGCTGGAAAAAAGTGCTGAGAGTAGAGCTCCTCATCATATAGCTCGTTATGCTTATGATTTAGCTGCTACTTTTCATACTTTTTACAATAAATGCATAATTTTAGGAGAGGAAGAGCTGCTAATGCTAAGTAGGGTTAGCTTGGTTTTAGCTACTAAGCAGGTGCTCTGTAATGTACTATCCATCTTAGGTGTTTCTGCTCCGGAAAGCATGTGATTTGAGGGAGGTTTGTAATATTGTGCAAACTATAGTATTATCGATTTTATCAGGCTTTATTTTAGGCAGTATTTTTTCTTTAATTAACTTACCTATTCCAGCTCCTCCTAATTTAGGAGGGGTAATGGGAGTAGTGGGAATTTATCTAGGTTATTTAGTAGTTAATTATTTTAGTTAGAAAGTTCAGTAGACCGAAATTGGTTTGCTTTTGGAACTTAAACTTAACTATAAGCTATCCACTATAGACTATCAATGATAACAAAGCAATATACAAATTTATATGATTCGGCAAAGAATAAATTAGAAAAAGGAGTGTTCCAATGACAAAATATATCTTCGTAACTGGAGGTGTTGTTTCCTCACTCGGCAAAGGAATAACGGCTGCTTCTTTAGGCCGCTTGCTCAAAGCTAGAGGCCTAGAAGTGAGCATTCAAAAACTAGACCCGTATATAAATGTTGATCCGGGAACCATGAGCCCCTATCAGCACGGAGAAGTTTTTGTAACCAGTGATGGAGCAGAAACTGATTTGGATTTAGGGCATTACGAACGCTTTATTGATGTGGAACTCAGTCAAAACTGTAATGTAACTACAGGCCAAATATATCAATCGGTAATTACTAAAGAACGGCGGGGAGATTACTTAGGGGGTACTGTACAGGTAATCCCTCATATTACCGATGAGATTAAGGAAAGAATAACTCGAGTAGGTAAGGAAGGTAATATTGATGTAGTGATTACCGAAATTGGAGGAACTGTCGGTGATATTGAAGGTTTGCCTTTTTTAGAAGCTATCAGGCAGTTTAAAGGTGATTTAGGGGCTGAAAATGTAATGTATATTCACTGTACGTTGATTCCTTATTTAAAAGCTGCCGGAGAATTGAAAACTAAACCTACTCAACATAGTGTAAAAGAGCTAAGAAGTATTGGTATTCAGCCGGATGTAATTGTTTGTAGAGCAGATCGAGAGATTACTCAAGAAGTAAAGGATAAAATTGCTCTTTTCTGTGATATAGAGAAGGAAGCGGTTATTCAAGCAATTAATGCTGAATATATCTACGATGTCCCTTTAATTTTAGAAGAAGAAGGTTTAGCAAATATAACTGTTAATAGGTTAAATTTAAATATTAAAGAAGTAGATTTGGCTGATTGGGAAGAAATGGTTTCTAAAATGAAGAATTTAGAGTTTGAAACTCAGATTGCTATTGTAGGTAAGTATATAGAATTACAGGATGCCTATATTAGTATTGTAGAATCCTTGATTCACGCGGGAATAGTTAACAATGCAGATATTGATATTAAATGGGTGTATGCAGAGGATTTAGAGACAGAGCCGGCTGCCGATTATTTGGCTGAAGTAGATGGAATTTTAGTTCCTGGTGGTTTTGGTGACCGAGGGATTGAAGGAAAAGTGGAAGCTATTCGCTATGCGCGCGAAAATAGGATTCCTTATTTCGGGATTTGCTTAGGAATGCAATGTGCAGTTGTTGAATTTGCTAGGAATGTTTGTGATTTGACTGGAGCTGCTAGTTCTGAATTTAAACAGGCTACTTCTGAGCCGGTGATAGACTTACTACCGGAGCAGAAGGATGTTGAAGATTTGGGAGGAACTATGAGACTTGGAACTTATCCTTGTAAGATTAAAGAAGGAACTTCAACTGAAGCTGCTTATGCAAAAGAGGTAGTTTATGAAAGGCATCGCCATCGTTATGAGTTTAATAACCAGTACCGTAAGCTTTTTGAGCAGCAGGGAATGATTTTTAGTGGGGTATCTCCCGACGATAGACTAGTGGAAATAATTGAATTAGAGGATCATCCCTGGTTTGTAGCTGTGCAGTTTCATCCCGAATTTAAGTCTAGGCCTAATCGGGCCCACCCTTTATTTAGAGATTTTGTGGAGGTTACTTTGAAATAATATTCTAGTTAAATTAACCTTTCCAGGTATAATCTGGTTATTTTTGGCAATGATATTTATAAACAGATTACTGGAGGGGTGTTATTATGTCTATTAAAACTAAGTTTTGTTTTGTTTTCTTAACTATTGTTTGTATATTATTATGGGGAATATCGCTTAATGCTCAGGAAGTAATAAAAGGAGATATTGTAGCTGTTAACAGTCAAGGAGAGAGCTTTTTGTTAAAGAGTGAAGAAGGTATAGAAGAGTTTAGAATAACTGCTCAAACGAAGTTAATTAGAAATCAACAGGAAGTTTTTTCTTTAGAAGCTTTAAAGCCTATTACAGAGCATAATTTTCAAGAGGCAGTATTGAAGTTCGATGCTGAAGGGGAGCTTAAGCAGGTGAAGACAGGATATTATGCTAGACCTATGCAGATTAAAGAAATTAATTATGATGAATCAGTTTTGAAGGTATTGCTATTGGATTCTCAAGAAATAATGAAAGTAGAAGCAAAAGGTGATATTGCTTTAAAGAAGAATAATTATTCAACTAGTTTTGATAATTTGCAAGTAGGGGAGCAGGGACTCTTAATTTTAGGTTTGGAGCAAAAAGTTAAACAACTCAAGGTGAGTAGCTATGAACATTAGAAATAGTTTTAATTTAGTTAATATTTCTCCTTTATCTAGAGGAATTTTCTATTTAATAAAGAATAGTATTAGGTAGAGGAGGTTAGCCTTATGTTAATCGATTATAAAGCTGCTTTAGCCCTTAAATGCCCTATTTGTGGAGAATTAGAGTTACATCAGTTTACTATATTTAACTTTTCTGGTCAAGAAAGTTTTGAAATAGAATGTAGATGTGGTTTTACTAAGATGTTAATAGAGCATAATGATTATAAACAGTACTGGTTACAGTTTGCTTGTATTATTTGTGAAGTAGAACATGTTGTTCATTATTCAGTTCAGGATTTTTGGTCAGCAGAAGTTAAGGAAATTTTCTGTTTAGAGAATGAGATTCAACTGGGGCATTTGGGCCCAGCAAGTGAAATAGAAGATTTATTAGCGAAAGAAGACTACCTAGATTTAGTATTTGACGAGATTGGATTTGAAAATTATTTTAGCAGTCCTGAAATTATGTTATCAGCTCTTAATTTATTACATGATATAGCTCAAAAAAATGGACTTTCCTGTCAATGTGGAAATGGAGATATTGAAATAGATATGTTTTCTGGCAAGATAGAACTGTTTTGTGATAAATGTGATGGATTAACTACCATTAATGCTGAAACTGAAGATGATTTAAGCTTTTTGAAGAAAATCAAAAAAATTGAAATGTTAGAAGGGGTAGTTAGTGCTTTAGAGAAGAAAAATTAAGTTGTAGCTATATAGTTTAATTAATAAACTGAGCTTTTATTTAACTATATAAAAAGGGGGAATTAATATGGCATTAATACCGATGGAGGAAATTTTAGCCGATGCAAATGAAAAGAATTATGCAGTTGGAGGCTTTAATATCAATAATTTAGAGGCATTACAGGCAATTATTGAAGCAGCTGAAGCTGAGCAGGCACCTATTATTTTACAGACTAGTGAAGGTGCAATAAGGTATATTAATATGGAATACGCAGTAGCTATGGCTAAGGCAGCTGCTGAAAAAGCTTCTGTGCCGATAGCTTTTCACTTAGACCATGGAGAGAGTTTTGCTAAAATTATTGAGTGTATTAGAAATGACTATTCTTCAGTAATGATCGATGGTTCTAAATTGCCTTTTGAAGAAAATATTGCTTTAACTAGTAAAGTTGTGGAGGCTGCATCAGCTGTAGGAGTTAGTGTAGAGGCTGAGTTAGGTCAATTAGGTGGAGTTGAAGATGATGTAGTAGTTGAGGAGAAAGATGCTACTTTAACTAATCCAGATGAAGCAGCAGAGTTTATAGATAAAACAGGAATTGATGCTTTAGCTGTTGCTATTGGGACGGCTCACGGAGTTTATAAAGGAGATCCCGATCTTGACTTTGAAAGGCTGGAAAAAATCAATAATGAAGTAGATATTCCTTTAGTTTTACATGGAGCTTCGGGAGTACCGGATGCTGATATTGCTAGATCCATTGAATTAGGAATTAATAAAATCAATGTAAATACTGCTTTCCAACAGGCTTTTACTGCTAAGATGAGGGAGATTTTAGAAGATCCAGATGTTTATGATCCGCGGAAGATATGTGGTCCTGCTAAGGATGCTATGAAAGAAAAAGTAATAGAAAAAATCAGGCTTTTTGGTAGTGATGGTAAAGCTTAAAGATATTTGAGAATATAAAATTTAACTGCTAATATTAATAGGTGTAGAGTTATACTCTACACCGCTCTTTATATTAAATATACTATATATGATTTTTGACTTTGAAAAGTAATTAATGATATAATAATTAACACTGATATAATTGAGTTTGGATAACAGGAGGATATTGCTTTGTTTGAGTTGGTAATTAGGTTTTTATTCTATGCTCTATTGATTGTTGTGGCAGGAATTAAGTTATCTAAATATGGAGATCTAATTGCTGAAAAAAGTGGTTTGGATCAAGCTTTGATAGGTGGTATTTTAATAGCAACAGTTACCGCTTTACCAGAAGTAGTTACTAGCTCCACTGCTGCTACCATTAACGCTCCAGATATTGCTATTGGTAATCTTTATGGTAGCAACACCTTCAACATGATGATTTTAGCTCTGGCAGATTTAATTCAAGGGCCAGGTCCTTTCTTGCTCCATATCCAGTTAAAGCACATTTTAGCTGCCTTGATAGGCATTTTGCTTTCAACTCTCGGTGCTTTATTTATTCTAATCAACTACTTTTTATCTACTAACTTTACCTTCCTAGGCTTAGGATTAGGAAGCATAGCTATCCTTTTTACATATATTATTGGTGAACGTTTAATTTTTCGCTATCAAAAAAAGAATCAAACTCAGCAAAAGACTTTAACAAAGAAGATGGTACCTTTGAAGGTATTTCTTAAGTTTTTGCTAGTGGCAGCAATAATAGTTATTGCTGGAATAAACCTGAGTAGACTGGGAGATCAACTTGCTTTAGCTACTGGAGTTGATAGAGCCTTTGTAGGTACTATTTTGATAGCAGCTGCTACCTCTTTGCCGGAGATGGTGACAGTAATTGGAGCAGTTAGAATTAATGCCTATGATATGGCAGCTGGAAATATTATTGGTAGTAATATTTTCAATATGGTAATTATTGTACTTGTTGATTTATTCTATACATCGAGCCCGGTATTAGCTAATGTTACTTTAGAGCATATTATTACAGCTTTAATTGGGTTAGTGCTCAGTACTATTTTGGTGATTGGTCTTTTTTATCGCTCACAAAAGAGTTTTTTGAATGTAGGTTGGGATTCCGCGGCTATTATTACTGTTTATTTATTGGGAGCTTATTTATTATTTAGACTAGGAATTAACTTTTAATTGAGAAAAAGAAAGGGGTGAGGAAGGTCGTTTATCCTGTGAGTAAGCTCATAGGTTTTAAAACGACTTAAGTTATGAATATTACTGAATTAGAAGAACAGACAATTACTGAACTGTATGAAATTGCAAAAGACTTGGATATCGGTGGCTATACTCGTTATAAGAAAAAAGAATTAATTTTTGAAATTTTAAAAGTGGAAACAGAAAACGGGGGCTTGATTTTTGCAGAGGGAGTTTTGGAAATTTTACCGGATGGTTATGGTTTTTTGAGGCCGTCTAAATATCTGCCTAGTACCGATGATATTTATATTTCTGCTTCTCAAATTAGGCGCTTTGGGTTGAGGACTGGTGATGTAGTTTCTGGTCAAGTACGTAAGCCCAAGGATAATGAACGTTACTTTGCTTTGTTAAGAATAGAAGCAGTTAACTTTGAAAATCCAGAATTAGCTCAAGAGAGACCACATTTTGAGGACTTAACTCCTTTATATCCTACGGAAAGGATTACTTTAGAGAGTTCAGCCAATGATATTTCAACTCGTTTAGTAGACTTAGTAGCTCCGGTAGGTAAAGGACAACGGGGTTTAGTGGTTGCTCCTCCCAAGGCCGGAAAAACTGTTTTATTAAAAAAGATGGCTAATAGCATTGTTCAAAAGTGTCCTGAAGCTAAGGTTATGATTCTCTTGATTGATGAAAGGCCAGAGGAAGTTACTGACATGAAGAGGTCGGTAGATGCTGAAGTAATCAGCTCTACCTTTGATGAACCGCCGGAAAACCATATTAAGGTGTCGGAGTTAGTATTAAAAAAGGCTAAAAGGCTAGTAGAACAACGGAAAGATGTAATTATTCTCTTAGATAGTATTACTAGATTGGCTAGAGCTTATAATGTTAATGTACCTTCTAGTGGGCGTACTTTATCGGGAGGTTTAGATCCTACTGCTTTGCACAAGCCTAAGCGCTTTTTTGGGGCAGCTAGAAATATAGAAGAAGGAGGTAGCTTGACTATTTTAGCTACTTCTTTAATAGAGACCGGTAGCAGAATGGACGATGTAATCTATGAAGAGTTTAAAGGTACTGGGAATATGGAGCTGCACTTAGATAGAAGTTTAGCTGAGAAAAGACTCTTTCCAGCTATTGATGTTCAGCTTTCGGGAACTAGGAAAGAAGAGTTATTACTGGATGATTCAGAGCTGGATACTATGTGGACTTTGCGTAAGCAAATCAGCAAACTATCAAAAACAGAGATTATTAGAGCCTTTATTAAACATATCAATAATACTGATTCTAATCAGCAGATGCTTAATTCTTTGCAAAAAGCATTCAAGAAAAAAAGTAGCTAAGGACTGTAGAATTTTGCTGTTCTTTGAGTTGAAATAGCTAAATAACTATGTTATAATGAACAAGGTTGAAATGAAGCTTGAAGATTTATGAATGATTTTTAAAAAAAGATTCTGCTTAAGGAGTCTTTGGAGATATAATTAAAGAAAGAGGTGACCTGGAATGAAGGAAGAAATTCATCCTGAAAATAATGAGGCAACAATTACCTGTGCTTGCGGAGAGGTCTTTAATACTAAGACTACTAAGGGTGATTTGCGAGTGGAAATCTGTTCTAACTGCCACCCTTTTTATACTGGTAAACAACGAAAAGCCAGTCGGGGCGGAAGAGTTGAGAGATTTAAGAAAAAATATGGACTGGAGTAGGGATAATTGGCAGAGCATTGGTGCTCTGCTATTTTCTTTACCAGAAAAGAAGAAGCTGGGAGGTGCAAAATGGGTAAAAAAAATCAATATGGAGGCCAGGCTGTAATTGAAGGAGTAATGATGCGTGGTCAAGATGAGCAGGCTATTGCTGTTAGAAAGAATGAGGAAGAGATTATACTAAAGGTGGAAAAGTTTAGTTCCATCACTGATAAGCTTCCTGTTTTAGGTAAGCCTTTGATTAGAGGGGTAGTGAATCTTTTTGAATCTTTAATAATAGGAATCCAGGCTTTGAGTTTTTCTGCTAATCAAGCCTTGGAAGAGGAAGAAGAGGAGTTGACTACTCTGGAGTTGATAGTTACTATAGCCTCAGCTTTAGGACTGGCTATTTTATTGTTTGTAGTTTTGCCAGCAGTGGCTATTAACTTTATTCAAAACTATTTTGAGTCTGATCTAGCTTTGAACTTAGTAGAAGGAAGTATTAAAATAACAGTTTTTTTCTTATATATATTGGGCATTTCTCAATTGGAAGATATAAAGCGAGTTTTTCAGTATCACGGGGCGGAGCATCAGGTGATTTATAATTATGAAGCTGGACAACCTCTAAGTGTTGAAAATGCTAAACAGCATAGTCCGCTTCATCCGAGGTGTGGTACTAATTTTTTATTGATAGTAATGATAGTCAGTATTTTGATATTTTCTTTTTTTGGCCGACCTTCAGTTATAAATAGGATTTTAATTCATATTTCTATTTTGCCTTTAGTGGCAGGGATTGCTTATGAGATTATTAAGTTGGCTGGTCGAGAAGATCCAAATTTAGCGATTAGATTATTAGCTACTCCAGGCTTATGGCTGCAAAAATTGACTACTAGAAAGCCAGAGGATGAACAAATTGAAGTAGCTATTAAGGCTTTAGAAGGGGTTTTAGCTAGAGAGGGAGAAATTACTGAGGACTGTTAAAATATATCTAGGAGGTGAGTTAAGCTTACCTGAGTTTTGGTAAGTTAACTGTATGAATGAAAGATTAAAGGAAGCTTTATTAGAAACAGAAACAAGGTATGAAAAGTTACAGAAAATGCTTAGTGATCCCGAGGTTATTAATGATCAGCAAAGGTTTCAAAAGCTAGTTAAGGAGCATGCTTCATTAAAAGAGGTAGTAGCTAGGTTTAGAGAGTATAAGCAGCTAATGAAGGGTATTGAAGAGGCTAGGAACTTACTTAAAAATAGCGATGATGAAGACAGTATTACTTTAGCTGAGATGGAGTTAGCAGAGCTTGAGCCTCGTAAGGAGGAGCTAGAAGAGAAGTTACCTTTGCTATTAATTCCTAAAGATCCTAATGATGATAAGAATGTAATTGTGGAGATCAGGGCTGGAACTGGTGGCGATGAGGCAGCTCTTTTTGCTGGTGATCTTTATCGAATGTATTCTCGTTATGCTGAAGGCGAAGGTTGGGAGACGGAAGTAATAAGTACTAGTGATTCAGAAGTAGGGGGCTTAAAAGAGGTTATTTTTGTAATAGAAGGTAAGGGGGCTTATAGTCGCCTTAAGTATGAAAGCGGTGTGCATAGAGTGCAGAGAGTACCGACTACTGAATCCAGCGGCAGAATTCATACCTCTACGGCTACAGTAGCAGTACTGCCGGAGGTTGAAGATGTGGAGATTGAAATTGAACAGAATGATTTAAATATAGAGACCTATCGTTCTAGCGGGCCCGGTGGACAGAGTGTAAATACCACTGATTCGGCTGTGCGGATCACTCATGAACCTACAGGAGTAGTAGTTTCCTGTCAGGATGAAAAGTCTCAGCATAAAAATAAAAAGAAGGCAATGCGGATTTTGCGGGCCCGCATCAAAGAAAAATTAGAGGCTGAGAAACAGGCTGAGGTTGATGAAGCTCGCAAAACGCAAATAGGCACCGGAGGGCGTAGTGAGAGAATCAGAACTTATAACTTTCCTCAAGGTAGGGTAACGGATCATAGAATAAACTTAACTACTCACCAGTTGGATAGTATTCTCGACGGAGAGATTGATGAGGTAGTGGATAAGCTAATAGCAGCTGATCAAGCTGAAAAGTTAAAGCAGGTGTATTAAGTTGAGCACTCGATTGACCATTAAAGAAATTTTAGCTAAAACCACAGCCCACTTTAAAAAGTATGAGTTACAGACGCCCCGGCTGGATGCTGAGGTTTTACTGGCTGATTTATTAGGAATGGAGAGAATAGAGCTTTATGTCAATTTTGATCGACCTTTGGAAACTGAAGAAGTAGATCAGTACAGGAAACGAGTTATTCAGCGTTCAAAGCGGATTCCAGTAGCTTATATCATTGGCTATCAGGAGTTTATGTCTTTGGAGTTTAAAGTGAATGATCAGGTTTTGATTCCTAGACCGGAAACCGAACATTTGGTAGAAACAGCACTAGAAAAAATAGAGTCTTTAACTAAAGAAAGCTTACAGGTGGTGGAACTGTGTACTGGCAGTGGAGCTGTAGTTATTAGTTTAGCTAAGCAGTTGGGGGAACTGGCTGTGACTAAAGAAATTGATTATGTTGCTACTGATATATCTAAATCTGCTTTGGAAATAGCTCAGGAGAATGCTAGTAAACATGGGGTATTGGAGTGGATAGAGTTTCTAAGCGGGGACTTATTAGTTCCCTTAGAGGATTTAGCTAACAAAGCAGATCTTTTATTGGCTAATCCTCCTTACATAGCTACTGAGGAGTGGGAGCAGTTGCAACCTGAGGTAAAGCGTGAGCCTGAGTTGGCTTTAAAGGCTGGTGAGGATGGCTTAGAGTTTTATCGGCGAATTATTAGTGGAGCTGAATCTGTAATTGCTGAGCAGGGATTATTAGGATTGGAGATCGGCTTAGGACAGGCTGAGGCTGTGCAGAAACTGCTGTTGGATAAGGGTTTTATTGAAGTGGAAGTTATTGATGATTATGCTGAAATTCCTAGGGTTATTTTTGCAAAGAAGAGCAGCTGATAAGAACAAAGGATAGATGATAGAGGACAAATTAAAATCAAAAGATAAAGTTCAAGATCTATTTGACACAGCGCCCTGAAGGAGGAACGACTGAGGAAGCGACGCCATTATTTTGGCTAGTCATTACTCTGGAACTCTTGGGGTGACTAAGTTCTGATAAAAATCTGACTAAAACATAAAATCTTAAAACCTGTTGAAACCACTAATGAGTATCAATTGACACGAGTAAAACCTAAAACTTTAATTAAAGCTTAATTTTAATATGGTTCTAAGTTTTTGATTTTATGTTTTAAGGTCTAGTCAGAACTTAGTCAGATTTTAGTCTGTGTCAAAAAGGTTTTAATGTCTTGAACTTATCTGTGTTGATTCTTATTTATCTGTGTAATCTATGTCAGACTTATCTTTGAACTTAACTTCAACATTATTACAATATAATACAAGACTTTAAAAGAATACTTTACAAAGATAAAGGAAACTTTAATAAAGACTTAGCAGATGAAGCTAAAGGAGCAAGCAGTTAAATGGAGAATATAAAGGGGACTAAACTATTTACTAAAAGTGATAAAAATTGCTTAAAAATTTGTAGCGAAATTTTAGCAGCAGGAGGATTGGTAGCCTTTCCTACGGAAACAGTATATGGTTTAGGAGCAAATGCCCTAGATCCAGAGGCAGTAAAAGGGATTTTTGCCGCTAAGCAAAGACCAGTCGATAATCCTTTGATAGTGCATGTGGACTCTTTGCAAAAGGTACAGGATTTGGTTGCTGAGCTTCCACCAGAGGCTGAGTTGTTGGCGGAAAGGTTTTGGCCGGGCCCTTTAACTCTAGTCTTATCTAAAAGAGAAATAGTACCTCAAGTAACTACAGGTGGTTTAGATACAGTAGCTGTTAGAATACCAGACCATAGCCTAGCTTTAGAGCTTTTAAAAGAAAGTACTTTACCTATAGCAGCTCCTAGTGCTAATTTATCAGGTCGGCCCAGTCCTACTACTGCTCAACATGTAATTGAAGATTTAGCAGGGCGTATTGAAGCTATTATAGATGGAGGAGCTACCGGAATTGGCGTTGAGTCTACAGTACTTAGCTTAACTGAAAGAAAGGCAACCCTTTTAAGACCTGGTGGGATTACTTATGAGCAGCTAGAGCAGACTTTAGGGAGAGTAGAGATTGATCCAGTGGTGAGGTCTGAGCTGGAAAAGGAGGTTAGCCAAGCCTTAGCTCCAGGCATGAAGTATCAGCATTACTCTCCCCAAGCTGAAGTAATCCTAGTTGCAGGTGAGTGCTCTCAAATACCTCGTAAAATAGCTAGCTTAGCAAAAAAATATTTGAATCTAGGTAAAAAAGTAGGAATTATGGCTACTCAGGAGAATTTAGATTTTTATTCCCTAGGGCAGATAAAAGTAATGGGCAGTAGAGATAGACTAGCCGAAATAAGTGCTAATCTATTTAAGTTATTAAGAGAGTTTGATAGTTTGGGAGTAGATATTATTTTAGTAGAAGCCTTACCAACTCAAGGTTTAGGCTTAGCAATTATGAATAGATTAAGAAAGTCCGCTGATGGTCAGATAATTAAGGCTTAGTCCACATATAATCTTAGAGAGGGTGGAACATCAGCGGAGGGAAAAGTATGGAAACTTTGAAACTTATCTTTTTGGGGATGGCCTTGGGAGTGGATGCTTTTTCAGTGGCAACTGCTTTGGGGACTAGAGGTTTTAAAGCTGGGCAAGTTTTGAAGATAAGTTTAGTAATTGGTTTTTTTCATATTTTAATGTCTTTAGTTGGTTTAAACTTAGGCTATTTAGCGAACTATATTTTTGCTAGTCAGCTTAACTTAAACCAATTAATTTTAGATAGATTAACTACTCTTTTAGGCTCAAGTTTACTGATAGTTTTGGGAGTAGTGATGATTTATCAGAGTTTAACGGAGCATGAAGCAGTAGCAGCAGAGCTGAAAAACTGGAGTTTAACCGGTTGGGGTTTGCTGATTTTAGCGCTCAGCGTTAGCATTGATGCCTTATCAATAGGATTTGGCTTAGCAATGTTAGCTGTAAATTTTGTCTTGGCCTGTTTCTTATTCGGAATAATTAGTGCTTTATTAGTAGCTTTAGGGCTGCTTTTAGGAAAGAAAGTTTCTAGCTTTTTGGGAGAGTATTCAGAAGTTTTTGGGGGAGGAATATTAATCAGTATTGGAATCTACTTTTTACTGACAATTTAAAATGAGGTGATCAAATAGCAAATGTCCTTTTATGAGATAAGTCTGTTAGCAGTAGTTTTAGCGATGGATTCCTTTTCTGTTTCTATTGGAATTGGAGTACAGGATACTAGTTCTACTGAGCTTTTGAAGTTCAGCTTTCTAGTAGCTATTTTTCACGTTGTACTCCCCCTGTTAGGACTATATATTGGTGGTTTAGTTGGTACATTTTTTGGACAAGCTGCTAATTATTTAGGTAGTGTATTTTTAATGCTTTTAGGTATTAATATGATTAGAAAGGATTTTCAAGCTGAAACAGAAGAGCTAGAAGAGAGTCAGTTGCAAGGAGCAAATCTTTATTTAATTCCTTTGAGTGTGAGTATTGATACCTTAACTATCGGTTTTAGCTTAGGAGCGGTGGGGGTTATTTCGCTAAATGTAGCTCTTTTCTTTGGTGGAGTTGCTTTTTTAATGACTATTGGTGGGGCTGTGGTTGGCAGGCAGTTAGGAAAGGTTGTTACTAGGACCGGACTTTGGGCCGGTTTAATCTTACTAGGATTAGGCTTGAGAATGTTATTCATGTAGAGCTAGGGAGGTGGAGCATGAATAAGAAAGTTCTTTTTGTATGTACTGGCAATACCTGTCGGAGCAGTATGGCCGAATATTTAGCTAGGCAATTAACGGCAGCTGATAAATATACCTTTGATTCAGCTGGTTTAGCTGCTATAGAAGGTAGTGCTGCGGCTGAGCCTGCCGTGGAGGTTATGGCTGAGCAAGGAATAGATATTTCTGAACATCAAGCTAAAAGATTGGCTGCCGATTTAGCTGATGAAGCGGATTTAATTCTGACTATGACTTACAGACATAAAAAAAATATTTTAGAGAACTTATCGGTTAGTGAAGCTAAAGTATTTACTTTAAAAGAGTTTGCTAGTAAAAAGGAAGCAACTTCCAAATCAGGCTTAGCTGAGCTAGATATCAGCGATCCCTTTGGCCAGTCTCTGACTACTTATCGTCAGTGTGCTCAAGAGATTGAAACAGCTATTAAGTCAGCTTTAACTAGATTGAAAGAGAATGATTTTTAGTTTATAAGCAGGACTATGTCGAAACTTCGAGAATAATTACAGAGGGGGTTAGACTGATGCAGATAGCTTTAGGAAGCGATCACGGTGGTTATCAACTTAAGGAAGAGATTAAAAAGCTGTTGACAGAAATGGATTTGAAATATTCTGATTACGGTACTAAATCTACAGAATCGGTTGATTATCCTGATTTTGCTATTCAGGTGGCTGAAGCTGTGGCTAAAGGAGAGGCTGAAAGAGGTATTTTAGTTTGTGGAACTGGAATTGGGATGTCTATTGTGGCTAATAAGGTTAAAGGAGTTAGAGCTGCTTTATGTCACGATTTATTTTCGGCTCAAGCTACTAGAGAACATAATGATTCCAATGTATTAGCTTTAGGAGAGCGAGTTGTAGGTCGGGGTTTGGCTTTAGAGATAGTGAAAGTTTGGCTAAACACTGATTTTGAAGGTGGACGTCATCAAAGAAGAGTAGATAAAATAAAAGAAATTGAATGAGTATTAGTGGGGTGAATTGAGTAATGGAAAAAGTAAGAGAAGTAGATCCGGCAGTGGCAGAGGCTATTGAAAAGGAAGTTAATAGACAAAAGAATAAAATTGAATTAATTGCTTCGGAGAACTTTGTTAGTGAAGCAGTTTTGGAAGCTATGGGTACGGCCTTAACTAATAAGTATGCTGAAGGCTATCCCGGAGCTCGTTATTATGGTGGTTGTGAGTATGTCGATATAGTTGAAGAGTTGGCTATAGAGAGAGCTAAAGAACTTTTTGGAGCTGACCATGTTAATGTACAGCCTCATGCAGGTTCTCAAGCTAATGCTGCAGTTTATAATGCAGTTTTGGAAGCCGGTGATACGGTATTAGGATTGGATCTAACTCATGGAGGGCATTTAACTCACGGGAGCAAGGTTAACTTTTCAGGGAAACTATATAACTTTGTTTCTTATGGGGTTGATAAAGAAACAGAAACTATAGACTTTGAACAGTTGCGTGAACTAGCTAAAGAGCATCAGCCTAAATTAATCGTTACTGGAGCTAGTGCTTATCCTAGAGAGCTGGACTTTGCTAAGTTTAGAGAGATAGCCGATGAAGTGGGAGCTTATTTAATGGTAGATATAGCTCATATTGCTGGCTTGGTGGTAGCTGGTGCACATCCTAGTCCAGTGCCTTACGCGGAGTTTGTAACTACCACTAGTCATAAGACTTTGCGCGGGCCCAGAGGAGGAATGATTCTTTGTCAAGAGGAGTTTGCAGAAGCGATAGATAAGTCGATATTTCCGGGGATTCAAGGCGGGCCTCTGATGCACGTAATCGCTGCTAAAGCTGTATCCTTTAAAGAGGCTTTAAAACCTTGCTTTAAAGATTATCAGCAACAGATTGTTAAGAATGCTCAAGCTTTAGCTGCTGAGATTAAAGCAGGAGGTTATAAGTTAGTTGCTGGGGGAACCGATACCCATCTGTTATTAATCGATTTAACTGATCAAGAAATTACTGGCTTAGCTGCTGAAGAAGCACTAGATGAAGTAGGGATTACTGCTAATAAAAATACAGTTCCCTTTGAAACTAGGAGTCCTAAAGTTACTAGCGGAGTTAGAATTGGCACTCCAGCAGTTACTACTCGGGGCATGAAAGAAGTGGAGATGAAAAAGATCGGTAAATTAATTGTTAAGATCTTAAATAATATAGATGATGAAGAGGTTAAAACTGAAGTTAAGGCTGGAGTGAAGGACTTAGTAAGTAAGTTCCCGCTACATCAAAGCGATTATTATAGAGAGGAAGTGGGATAATGGGTACAGTTCGTACTATTGATCATCCTTTAATCCAGCATAAATTAACTTATATCCGGGATAAAAATACCGGCTCTAAGGAGTTTAGAGAATTAGTAGAGGAGGTTTCAACTCTTCTAGCTTATGAGGTAACTCGAGAGCTGCCTTTGCAGGAGATAGAGATTGAAACTCCAGTTACCAAGACTAGGGCCCAAACTATTACTGGCAAAAAATTAGTTATAGTACCGATTTTAAGAGCAGGACTAGGAATGGTAGATGGTATTTTAAAGCTAATTCCCACGGCTAAAGTAGGTCATGTAGGCTTATATAGAGATCCAGAAACTTTAGAAGCAGTGGAGTATTATTGTAAGTTACCTGTGGAGGTAGAAAATAGAGAATTAATTGTAGTAGATCCTATGTTAGCTACTGGTGGTTCAGCAGTAGCAGGTATTGATTCAGTTAAGGAAAGAGGAGCTAAGAAAATTAAATTAGTCTGCTTAATTGCTGCTCCTGAAGGCCTAGAAAAGGTACAGCAGGCTCATCCGGAAGTAGATATATATACTGCTGCCGTAGATGAGAAATTAAATGACCATGCTTATATAGTACCTGGCTTAGGTGATGCAGGGGATAGGCTTTATGGAACAAAATAGTTTAGATCAGGATTCCTTATCAGCAAGACCTAGTTGGGATCAGTACTTTATGGAGTTAACAGCGGTAGTAGCTAAACGCTCTACTTGTTTGCGGAGGAAGGTAGGGGCTATCTTAGTTAGAGATAAAAGGGTTTTAGCTACCGGTTATAATGGAGCTCCTAGCGGTTTAGAGCACTGCCAAGAAGCAGGCTGTATTAGAGAATCTAAAGAGATTCCTTCTGGTCAAAGACATGAACTTTGTCGAGGCTTACATGCTGAACAGAATGCTATTATTCAGGCGGCCTTACATGGTATTTCTATTGATGAGGCTGTTCTTTATTCTACCCATCAACCATGTATTCTCTGTACAAAGATGTTAATTAATACAGGAGTTAAACGGATAGTTTTTATTGGTGAGTATCCAGATCAGTTAGCTAACAACATGTTAGCTGAAGCAGGAATTGAGGTACAGAAGATGGAAGATGCTTGACTCGGTTTTCAGTTGACAATTCAATTATTAGCACATAGAATAGAGGTGTAAGATTATCGAATTTAGAAAGGATGGAGAAGAATGGAGAAGTATTTATTCTCTTTTCTAATTGCAGCCTCAATAACTTATCTAATTACTCCTTTTATTAAAAAGCTAGCCCTCTATTTAGGCGCAGTAGATACTCCGAATAATAGACGGATCAATACGGTTCCTATTGCTAACTTAGGTGGTTTGGCTATTTATATAGGTTTTTTAATAACTTTACTGATGGTAGGTTATAATTCGAAACTATTAGGAATCTTAGTTTGTAGTACATTAATGTTTTTTTTAGGTTTAGTTGACGATATAAAAGGAGTTACTGCTTATAAAAAGTTTATTTTTCAATTGTTAATAGCTGGATTGTTAACTCAATTTGGAATTAAGATTGAATTTATTACTAATCCTTTAGGGGGAATGTTTTATTTAGGTGTTTTGAGCATTCCTTTTACTATTTTTTGGTTAGTGGCTATTACTAATACGCTTAATTTAATTGATGGACTGGATGGTTTAGCAGCTGGTGTCTCTATTATAGCTGCCTTGACCTTATTTTTGGTGGCTATGCAAGAAGCTCAGGTTATAATAATGCTGATAACAGTTATTATAGCTGGCGTTTGCTTTGGATTTTTACAGTATAACTTCAATCCGGCCCAGATATTTATGGGGGATGCAGGTTCTTTATTTTTAGGCTTTTTATTTGCTTCAATTTCAGCAGTTGGGGCTCTAAAGGGTGCTGCTACTATGACTTTGGTTATTCCTATTTTAGCTTTAGGAGTGCCCATTTTTGATACTGCTTTTGCTATTATCAGGCGTTGCCGAAGAAAAAAGCCTATTTTTAAAGCGGATCAGGGCCATATTCACCATAAGCTCTTGGATTTAGGCTTAACTCAGGTGCAAGCAGTATTAGTAGTTTATTTAGCTAGTATATTTCTAGGTTTATTAGCTGTTTTAATTAATGGTACTATTAAGTTAATCGTTATCTTCTTAGCAGTATTGGTTTTAGTGATTTTAGGTGTTATTTTGTATAGACTTAATTTAGCTAGCTTGAGTTTGGAATCTAATCAAGAAAAGTATGAAAATGTGAGTTAGAAAAATAAGGATCGGCTAATTTAAAGTAAATTGGTCGATCTTTATCTATCTTCATCATTTGTTGTTAAGTAGTACATAATTTATTTAGTAAATTGCTAAAATATAGCTAATATGGGATTGGAAATATAGGTGGTGAGAAGAATCAAAAAAGTAGCTATTGTATTTGGAACTAGACCTGAAGCTATTAAAATGGCTCCGGTTATTAAAGAGCTAAAAAAGTACTCACAAATAGAATTGCTAGTAATAGTTACTGCTCAACACCGAGAGTTATTGGATCAAGTTTTGGACTTGTTTGAAATTACTCCTGATTATGATCTGGATATTATGGAGTCTAAGCAAAAACTAGAGACAATAACGACTAAAATATTAGCGGAACTCAGTACTATATTAGCTGCAGAAGATCCAGACTTAATCTTAGTTCATGGGGATACTACAACAACTTTTGCTAGTGCTTTAGCAGCTTTTTATCAACAAATTCCTATTGGGCATATCGAAGCCGGACTAAGAACTCATGATAAATATAATCCTTTTCCAGAAGAGATGAATCGTCATTTAAGTGATGTGTTAGCCGATCTTTACTTTGCTCCTACTGAAAAGGCAAAAAATAATTTACTCCGGGAGGGAGTAGCAGCAGAAAATATATTTGTAACTGGGAATACAGTTATTGATGCTTTAAAGGATATCTTTACTACTGATCATAAATTTAAGGAAGCCTCTTTAAATAGTTTGAATTTTGAAGGAAATAAGGTGGTACTTTTAACTGTTCATCGGCGAGAAAACATTGGTCAGCCTTTATTTAATATCTGTAGAGCTGTAAAAGAGATTATAGCTAAAACAGAAAGAGTTAAAGTTATTTGTCCAGTTCACCCTAATCCAGAAATAAAAAAAATAATTACTGCCGAGTTGAAGGCTAGCACTTCGGTTTACTTAATTGAACCTTTAGCCTATCAAGACTTTATTAATCTATTGGGGAGAGTAAGTCTAGTTTTGACGGATTCAGGAGGAGTTCAAGAAGAAGCTTCTGTTTTAGGGAAGCCCCTTTTAGTTTTGAGAGAAAAGACAGAACGTCCTGAGGTTGTTAATAGTGGTTTAGCTAAATTAGTAGGATGTACATCGAGTTTGATTGTAGATGAGAGTATTAAACTATTAAAGCAGCAAGCACAGGACTTTTTATTTGAATCTAAAAATTTGTATGGACAAGGGAAATCAGCAGTTCAAATTGCTGAGATATTAAGTTCATATTTTTGATTTTGAGTGAGGTTTACTTGGTTATATACATATGCTATTAAGTTATTAAGTGTTTACAAATTGTTCTTGATTTTTTTATGTTTATTTGGTATCATTATAATTGGTTTTGTGATTTATTGCATGTATTCAAATTATACATAAATATTAAGTGCTTTAAGTAGAACTTTCTAAGAAATTGCGGTGGTATTTTTAATGTTAAGTAAAGAAGATTTAAAAGAAATTTTAAAGATGCTAACTTTAGTTTCTCAAATAGGCCTGATAATGATTATTTCTATTGGTATTGGTTTTTTTGGTGGTCGTTTTATTGATCGAGCTTTAGGATTTGAATTTGTTTTTACAGGATTATTTATTGTGTTAGGAATTGGAGCAGGATTTTGGAATATCTACCGTAGTATTGCTGATATTTTGGATTGGGATTAGAATTTTAGAGTTGAAGCTCTTTCTATTCATATAAATTATTTATATTAAAAAGAAGGAGTATCGTTTTTTTTTGTAGAATAGCTTTTAATGGAGGTAGTGATTAGAGGGTGATGAGGAGTGGGCGTATTTGAATGAAAAGTTGAAGAAAACAGAAGCTGAAATTAGAAATAGAATTTTAAAAATAGGGGGAATTTTAACCTTACTTCTTATTTTCAGTTTGCAAATAGATTGGGTATTAGGTTTTGTTTTGGGTACTATTATTTCTTTATTGATGTTTAGACTTTTGGCTCTTACTATTAATGAATCTATAAAAAAATCTACTACTGGAGCAGGTAGTTTTATGGTTAGGAGATATTTTATCAGGTACTCGATTTATGGGGTGATTATTTACTTAGCTTTAACAAATAATCAATTGGATTTTATAGCTACAGTTATAGGTTTATTAATGGTTAAAATTACAATTATAGTAAGTGAAATTTATACTAAATTTAGAGACTACTTAAATAACTTAGTAGAAAATAATCATTAAGGAGGGGGTGAAGTTAAATGGGGGAAGGAGCACAGGTAGTCTTCCATTTATTCGGTATTCCAGTAAGTGAGACTATAGTAGTAACTTGGGTTATTATGTTAGCCCTTTGGATCTTTGCTATCTTTGCTACTCGCAATCCAAAAACAGTGCCTAAGGGAGCACAAAATGTAGCTGAATTAATAATAGAGGCTATTATAGACTTAATTGAAAGTATGATGCCTAATCAAGGTAAGAAGTTTTTATCTTTTATTTGTACTATTGCTCTCTTAATTGGGGTTTCAAACTTAGTAGGTATAATTCCTTTTGTGAATAACCCTACGGCTGACTTAAATACAACAATGGGAATAGCTTTAATTGTTTTGCTAGTTTCTAATTATTATGGTTTAGAGGAGAATGGCTTTGAACATATAAAGGGTTTTGCAGAACCAACAGTACTTATGATGCCGATTAATATTATTGGAGAGTTAGCGAAGCCTGTTTCTTTATCGTTTCGTTTATTTGGAAATGTAGCTGGTGGTGGAATTGCGATTACTATTGCGGCTATGTTTGCTCCTTGGATAATTCCAGTGCCATTAATGGCGTGGTTTGATATTTTTGTAGGGATTATTCAAGCCTTTATATTTACTATGCTGTCAATTGCCTATATTGCTGTAGCTAGAGGTTAAGCTTGGCTTTAAAAGGCATGCTTTAAGATTGTAGAGAAGATATTGGAGAAAGGAGGGAAAGAATAATGGACATAGTTGGTGCTGCTGCTGCATTGGGAGCAGGAATTGCAATGATTGCTGGTTTTGGTGCTGGAATAGGTCAGGGGTATGCTGCTGCTAAAGCGGTAGAATCAGTAGCTAGACAGCCGGAAGCACAGGGTGATATTACTAGAACTATGCTTTTAGGACAGGCTGTTGCTGAGTCTACTGGTATTTATGCTTTGGTTATTGCTCTTGTTTTAATTTTTGTTGTTATTTAGAAATTTTTATCGGCTTTGGTTTTGCCGAATTACAAGGAAAGAAAAGTAATATTACTTTTCTTTCCTTGTACTTCTATTTTTGAGATTAAACTTTTAAATATATATTGATTTTTTTGGGAAGGGAGGTCTAAAAAAGTATGGTAAATATTGATTGGGGTATTTTTTGGCAGATAGTTAACTTTTTGATTTTAATGTTTTTATTAACTAAGTATTTATATAAGCCGATTACCGAAGTATTGGAAAAACGGTCCAATAAGATAGAAAATAATCTGTCCCAAGCAGAAAAAAGACGTGAAGAGGCTGAAAAGCTTAAAGCGGAGTATGAAGAGGAGCTATCTAAGGCCCGTAAAGAAGCTCAGGAAATTATAGATCAAGCTCGACAGCAGGGAGAGAAAGAAAAAGAAGAGATTATTCAAAAAGCTAATGAAGAAGCTAACTTGAAGCTACAAAAAGCTCAAAAAGAGATAGAACGCACTAAAAAAGAGGCCTTGTCTGAGCTGCGCAACGAGGTGGCGGGTATATCTGTTTTAATTGCCCAGAAATTAATTGAGCAATCTATTGATGAGCAGTCTCAACAACAGATTGTAAGTGAATATATTGATAAACTGGATGATGAGAAGATAGGTGAGGTTAAATGTTAAACAATCAAATAGCAGAGAAGTATAGCCAAGCGCTGTTTGAGTTAACTTCAGAAAAAGATCAGTTAAATGAAGTTAAGGATGATTTAATAGCAGTAGTAGAAACTATTAGTGATCATAATGATTTACAAGAAGTTATTTATCATCCGCAGATTTCAAATGAAGATAAAAAGCAGCTGGTAGAAAAGCTTTTTGCTGATGAAGTTTCTAAAACTTTGTTAAATTTTCTGAAGCTATTAATAGATAAGCGAAGAGAACATTTTTTAGAAGCTATTTTAGATCGTTACTTAGAGTATGTCGATCGTGAAAAAGGTATTTTAGAGGTTGAAGTAATTTCAGCTTTTGAATTAACCGCAGAGAACAAAGACAGATTAGCGACTAAGTTAGCAGAAGTAACTAATAAGGAGATTAGGCTTAAGACTCAAGTGGATAGAGACTTACTAGGTGGTTTAGTTTTGAAGATTGGAGATCGAGTGGTCGACGGTAGTCTTAAGAAGGAATTAGAAAGCGTTAAAGAAGAAATTAATAAAATAGAAGTTAGTAAGCTGGAGGTGAGTTAAGTGAATTTAAGACCAGAAGAAATTAGTGCAATTATCAAAGAACAGATAGAAGGTTATGAAAAAGAATTAAAGACGGTGAGTGTAGGTACTGTATTGGATGTAGGAGACGGAATTGCTAGGTTACATGGTTTAGAAGAAGCTATGGCTGGAGAGCTATTGAAGTTTCCAGGTGATGTTTTTGGAATGGCCCTTAACTTAGAGGAAGATAGTATAGGCTGTGTAATCTTAGGTGATGAGACTGAGATTGAAGAAGGAGATACCGTTGAAAGAACTAATAGAATTGTTGAGGTTCCAGTAGGAGAAAATCTAATGGGAAGAGTAGTAAATGCTTTAGGCCAACCTGTGGACGGAAAGGGCCCTATCGATACTGAAAATACTCGCCCAGTAGAGTCTGATGTACCTAATGTAATTGAAAGACAGCCAGTAGAGGTTCCTTTGCAGACTGGTTTGAAGGCAATTGACTCTTTGGTGCCGATTGGTAGAGGGCAAAGAGAGTTAATTATTGGTGATCGTCAAACTGGAAAGACTGCTATCGGGATAGATACTATTATTAACCAAAGAGATAAGGATGTAATCTGTATTTATGTAGCCATTGGGCAGAAGGCTTCGACAGTAGCTCAGGTAGTGAGAAGATTAGAAGAGCATAATGCTATGGATCATACTATAATAGTAGCAGCTAATGCTAGTGAGCCTGCTCCGTTGCAGTACATAGCTCCTTATGCTGGTTGTGCTATGGGAGAGGAGTTTATGTATGACGGTAAAGATGTTTTGGTAGTTTATGATGATCTATCTAAGCACGCTGTGGCTTATCGAGAAATGTCCTTGCTTTTACGTAGACCTCCGGGACGAGAGGCTTATCCAGGAGATGTATTCTATTTACATTCTAGATTGTTAGAGAGAGCGGCTAAACTCAGTGATGATATGGGAGCCGGTTCTTTAACGGCTTTACCAGTTATCGAGACTCAAGCGGGAGATGTTTCTGCTTTTATTCCTACTAATGTAATTTCCATTACTGATGGTCAGATTTATTTAGAAAATGAGCTGTTTTATTCTGGGGTAAGACCAGCTATTAATGCCGGTTTATCTGTATCTAGAGTTGGAGGTAGTGCTCAGGTAAAAGCAATGAAGGATGTTGCCGGAACTTTACGTTTAGACTTATCTCAATATAGAGAGCTAGAAGCCTTTGCTCAGTTTGGTTCTGATCTTGATAAGGCTACTCAAGAGAAGCTAGCTCGAGGAGATAGGATAGTTGAGATTTTGAAGCAGCCTGAGAATAGCCCTATGGAGGTTGAAGATCAGGTGATAAGTATTTTTGCAGTGACTGAGGGCTTGATGGACGATATTCCGGTAGACGATATAAACCGTTTTGAAGATGAGTTGTTAGGATATATTAGTGCTAATTACGAAGAGATTTCTACTGAAATTAAGGAAACAGGTAAGTTAGCTGATGATATTAAAGAAGATTTAACAGCAGCAATAGAAGAATTTAAAGAAACCTTTGTAGTTAGCGAGGATAAAGAGGACGAGAGTGCTTAAAAGAGAAAGGGTTCTTTTAAGGAAGTGAGGTGATTCTTATGCAAACTATGCGCGATATTAAGCGTAAAATCAATAGTGTAGAGAATACTAAAAAGATAACCCGAGCTATGAAGATGGTAGCTTCGGCTAAACTTCGGAAGTCTCAAAATAGGGCTGAAGCAGCTAAGCCTTTTTTTAATAAGACTAAAGAGGTTTTAAGTGAAGTAGTAAGCAGGATGGAAGTAGAAAAAGAAGAACATCCTTTGCTAACTGAAAGAGAAGAAATTGATAAGGTCGGCTATATATCGATTACTGCTGATCGTGGTCTTTGCGGGCCCTATAATTCACGGATATTTAAAAAGACTGAAGAGTGTATAGATGAGCAAAAAGATAGTCGGATAATTGCTATCGGTAAAAAAGGGCGTAATCATTTTAGAAGAGAGGGACTAGAGATTATTTCAGAGTATCTTGATACTGATGATGAGCCTTCTTATAGATGGGCTAAGCAGATTACCGATGAAGTTATAAGTTTTTATGAAAATCGGGATATAGATAAGCTACACTTAATATATACTGAGTTTCAAAATGTTTTTACTCAAAAGGTTAGAGAGATACAGTTACTGCCTATAAAGGCTAAAGAGATCGATGAAGAGAGTTTGCAAAGTGATTATATTTATGAACCCTCGGCTAATCAAGTACTGGAGCGAGTAATTCCTAGCTATATGCAGAATCTAATCTATGGTGCTTTATTAGAGTCTAAGGCTAGTGAGTTTGCTTCGCGAATGGTAGCTATGGATTCAGCTACTGAAAATGCTGAGGAAATGATTAAGGACTTAACTCTATCCTATAACCGAGCTCGACAGGCAGAAATCACTAAGGAGATATCAGAAATTGTTAGTGGAGCAGAGGCTTTAGATTAAAAGGCTTTAACTATTAAATTTATTAATATTAATAAGGGAAATGAAGTAAAGGAGGTATTAAGATGAGCGAAAGTAAGGACCAAAATATTGGCCAAGTAGTTGAGGTCATCGGTCCAGTAGTAGAATTTGAATTTGATTCTGAAGAGTTACCGAATATATATGATGCTGTTAGAGTAGTTGATAAGGACGACGAAAGTCCGATAGATGTTGATGTAACAGTAGAGATAATGCACCAGGTAGGAGATAATAGAGTAAGAGGAGTAGCAATGTCTTCTACTGACGGATTAGTAAGAGGAATGGAAGCTATTGATTTAGGAGCGCCGATTTCAGTTCCTGTAGGTGAGGAGTGTTTAGGTCGAATCTTTAATGTATTAGGTAATCCAATAGACCAACAAGGTGAGGTAGAGGCTGAAATTGAAAATCCTATTCACCGTCCAGCTCCGCAGTTTGAAGAGCAGAGTACTTCTATTGAAATGTTTGAAACCGGAATTAAGGTAATTGATTTAATAACTCCTTATACTAAAGGAGGAAAAACCGGTCTCTTTGGAGGTGCGGGAGTAGGAAAAACGGTATTGATCCAGGAGTTAATTAATAACATAGCTATTGAACACGGTGGTTATTCAGTATTTTCTGGTGTAGGTGAAAGAACTAGAGAGGGAAATGACCTGTGGTTAGAGTTTAAGGAAGCCGATATCTTAGATAAGGTGGCCCTAGTCTATGGTCAAATGAATGAACCACCCGGAGCTAGAATGAGAGTTGGTTTGACGGGAGTAACTATGGCTGAATACTTCCGTGATGAAGCTGGAAAGGATGTACTACTGTTTATTGATAATATCTTTAGATTTATCCAGGCCGGTTCCGAGGTATCGGCTTTATTAGGTAGAATGCCTTCGGCGGTAGGTTATCAGCCGACATTAGCTACTGATGTAGGGGCTTTACAGGAACGAATTACTTCTACTAATAAAGGCTCAATTACTTCAGTACAGGCAGTTTATGTACCGGCGGATGACTTGACAGACCCGGCACCAGCGACAACATTTGCTCACTTGGATGCAACAACAGTACTGTCTAGACCATTAGCTGAGAAGGGTATTTATCCGGCTATAGATCCTTTAGACTCTACTTCTAATATCCTAGATCCAAATATTTTAGGAGAGCGTCATTATGAAGTAGCTCGTCAAGTACAGGAGACCTTGCAGCGCTATCAGGATTTACAGGATATTATCGCTATCCTGGGTATGGATGAGCTGTCTCCTGAGGATAAGCTGACAGTAGAGCGGGCCCGTAAAATTGAGCGTTTCTTATCTCAGCCTTTCTTTGTAGCTGAACAGTTTACTGGAACTCCAGGTAAGTATGTACCTGTTGAGGAAACTATTAGAGGCTTTGAAGAGATTTTGGCTGGTAAGCATGATGACTTGCCTGAAGAAGCATTTTATATGGTTGGAACTATAGATGAGGTTGTAGAGAAGGCGAAAAAGTTAAGAGGAAGTGAGTAAGATGGCTAAGACTATTCAACTTGATATTGCCACTCCTGAACGCCATGTCTACAATAATGAGGTAGAAATGGTAATAGTACCAGCTATAGATGGTGACCTAGGAGTTTTGCCTAACCATGCCCCTTTAATGACTGCTTTGAAAGTAGGGATTATTAGGGTTAAAGTAGATGGTGAGGAAAAGCTATTAGCTAGCAGCGGTGGTTTTATGGAGGTTAAACCTGATCAGGTAACTATTCTATCTGAGGCTACGGAGTTTCCTGAAGAGATAGATTTAGAAAGAGCTAGGGAGGCTAAACGGAGAGCTAAGCGTCGCTTAGAAGAGGATAGTCAACACATAAATGAAGCTAGAGCTGAAGCAGCTTTACAGAGGGCTATAAATAGAATAAAATTAGCTAAAGGAGAGTAAGAGTTTTTCTTGCTCTTCTTTTTTTGTATTAAACATTTTAAATTTTGGGAATAATATAGCTTAAAGGAGAATTAAACATGGATAAAACTGAGGAGATTGAGAGTGAAGCTATTAGTAGTCAGAGTGACAAAAGTGAGTTAGAACAAGTAGTTTCAGCTGGTGTTCACGGTGACTTTGAGCTTAAAAAGGGAGAAAAACGACGTTTTTTAGGAGAGTTTAAAGAGAGGATTATTAAAGTATTGACCTTTGAACAAGTTGAAGAAGCTGGTGTTTATCCGGAAATTTTAGCTGCTATTAAAGATATAGAGGCTGATAAACTAATTATTAGACAAGAAGTAGATATGGAGTCAGCTCAGGAATATATAGATTTAGCGCGGAAAAATAATCTTTCTTTTAAAAAGGTAAGTTCGCCGGACTTAAAAGGAGAGATTGCTTTAGTTGTAGCTAGCAATGGAGCAGTAGAAGAAGATGAAATTGAAGTGCTTGATAGAAAGGAAAAGTTTGAAAAATTAGGCCTGCCAATAGAGTTTATAAAGAAAACTGGTCAAAGATTATGTGCCGATTGTTATCAACAGCTAGTCGAAAAGGCTCCAGAAGAAGCAATTAATTTTAGAAAAATGAGTTGGTTAGATAAATTACTTAATAATGACTGTATTTGTCAACAGGAATAGTTTATTTAAGCAGGATATTCTAAAATAGGTCTAGAAGATTAGATTGAGATAGCTGATTATTAAAGAAGTTTAATCTTTGTTTAGTTAAGTATATCTCGAGAGAAGTTAGCATATTTTTTAATAAGATTTTGTTTAAGGAGGCGATGAATAATAAAAAAGTTAATAGTCGTCTTTATTCTTTTTAATTTATTGATTTTTTTAGGGATACCTCTAGTATCTACTTGGAGTTATGAATGGATAGCTGAAGATAATAACAAAATTATGGTTGAGTTATCAACTTTAGATGGTAAACAGTATTATCTTTCTTTAGAAGAGTATTTAAAGGGAGTGGTGGCTGCTGAAATGCCAGCTAGCTTTGAGTTGGAGGCTTTGCGGGCCCAAGCAGTAGCAGCTAGAACTTATGCCTTGCGAAAGTTACAGGGTAGTGGAGATAATGTAATTGAGATTAGCAGTGACTATAATATAGATCAGGCTTGGTTATCTAAAGAAGAATTCCTAAGTAAAGGAGGAACTTTAGCAGACTGGCTAAAAATTGCTGAAGCGGTAGATTCTACTCAGGGGATTTTTTTAAGCCATCAGGGTCAGGTAGCTTTAACAGCTTATCATTCAGCTAGTGGCTATTTAACTGATTCAGCTGCTCAAGTTTGGGGTGAGGAACTACCTTATTTACGAATGGTAAAGAGTCCCTATGAAGAGGAATCACCTTATAATAGTTATCGGCAAAGTTATTCAGTAGCTGAATTTTCAGAAAAGATAGGAATTAGCTTAAATGAATTGAATGAACAGAAAATAAGTATTTTAGAGCGAAGCGAAAGTGGTCGAGTTTTGAAAATACAGATTGCTGATCAAACTATGACTGGGAGAGAGCTTAGAGAAAGCTTAGGTTTGCGTTCGGCTAATTTCGAGTATAGATTATCAGCACAAGAGATTGAATTTATTACCAAAGGCTATGGACACGGAGTAGGAATGAGTCAATACGGGGCTAATGGAATGGCTAAAAGAGGCTATAGTTATTTGGATATTTTAGCACATTATTATCCCGGAGTTGATATTAATAAAATTACTAATTGAAATTATAAAAAATAGCATTTTAAGTAAAAAAATGTATATAATCCCTCCTACCAGGACATAATATGCTTGGAGGTGGGATAGATGAACAAAGATGATCAAAATTCCAAAGATGATAAAAAGATACCTTTTTCTATTCAAATCGATAAACAGGATATTAAACTTAAAGTAAAGAATAATATTCAGAAATTGGCTGATAAATTTTCTTGGAGAAAGTTTTTGGCGAAGAGATTAAGTAAAAAAAGAGTCTTAGTTATAACGGCAATGGTAATTCTCTTGGGAATTGGAATATTTACTCAAATATACGATTCAGAACCCGAACCCGGAGAGGACTATCAGCTAGATATGCCAGAAGAAACGGTGATTCAGGAAGAGGTTTTGGAAGTAGAAGAAATAATTGAAGCAGAAGATGAAGTAGCAGAGGTGGAGCCGGAAAGAGAGATAGAACCAGAAGCAGATGTTGATACTGATGTTGCTCAAGAAGTAGCAGCGAAGCCAAACTTTGTTTTACCGGTTCAAGGTGGCGAAGTTGTACAGGACTATGGTTGGAATAAACATCCTGTTTTGGAAGATTGGCGCTTTAATCAAGGGATAGATTTTTTAGCTGCTGAAGCAACGCCTATTAAAGCTGCTAAATCAGGAGTAATTGAAGAAATTAGAGAGGATAACTTTTTGGGTTTAGTAATAGTGTTAGATCATAATGATGGTTATCAAACGCTTTATGGACATCTTAATCAATTATACCTGCAAGAAGGACAGCAAGTTAATGCTGGAGAAGCTATTGGTGAAGTTGGTAGTTCTGGTTTGGTTATAGAGCCTACCTTGCACTTCCAAATTCTTCATCAAGATGAAGCTACCGATCCTAGTGAATATTTAGATATTGATACAGAGGGCTAATTAGCTCTCTGTTTTTTTAATTGTTAAGAAGATTAGACCTTCAAAAACATATTTTCCTATTCCTTACATATATATTTAGCAAGGATTAAATAAGTAGGGTAGGGGGAATAGGAAAAATGAAGGATTATATTTATAAGCGAGTCTTAGAGGTTAGTAATTATATATATGAAACTAAGGCAACTGTTAGGCAGGCAGCTGAAGTGTTTGGAGTTAGTAAAAGCACCATACATAAGGACGTTACTGAAAGGATCAGCAAAATTGATGCTAGGTTGGCTGAACAGGTTAAACAAGTTTTGGAATATAATAAATCGGAAAGACATATTCGGGGTGGGGAAGCAACGAAAAGGAAGTATCTATCAACAGAACAAGAGTCAGATTAGCCTTCATTTTTTTTCTTTTCGAACAGGAAATTAGATTTTGATGTAGAAGTAATAACAGTAGTAGAAAAGGGAGGTGATTAGATGCTGAGAGGCATGTACACTGCTGCTTCGGGAATGAACGAAGCAAAAAAGAGAAATGATGTAGTTACTAATAACTTAGCTAATGTTAATACTACTGCTTATAAAAAAGATCAAGCAGTTAGTGAGTCTTTTAAAGAAATGCTATTAAAGCGCTTGCCGGATAATAAAGAGTTAGGTAGCTTGGGTACTGGAGTTAAACTGGATGGAACTTATACTGATTATAGTAGTGGAGGTTTAGAAAAGACTCAAAATACTTTGGACTGGGCTATTGATGGTGAAGGCTTTTTTGCTGTGCAGACTCCTGAAGGGATTCGCTATACTCGTAATGGTAACTTTAGTTTGAATGAGCAAGGACAGATAGTAACTCAGGATGGCAACTTAGTAATGGGACAAGCGGGCCCGCTGGAAGCCTTTGGCGAAGAGATATCTTTAGATAATGATAATAACTTAATAGTTGATGGAGCTGTGGTGGATCAGGTACAGGTGGTAACCTTTGATGATTTGGATGGTTTAGTGCAGGAAGGTAGTAATCTTTATGAGGCTACCCCAGAAGTAGGTAATGAGTTTATGGCTACTGGGACTATTCAACAGGGTTATTTAGAAGCTTCAAATGTTAATGTAGTGGAGTCTATGACAGAAATGATTGAAGCTACCAGACAGTATGAGGCTAATCAACGAGTAATTAGTACTTATGATGATACATTAGAACAGGCAGTTAATTCTGTAGGTAATGTATAAATAAATTAAGGCTGGACTGTTTAAGGGATTAATTCTTAAAGAGAAGCCAAAAGTCGTGGACTGATAGAAGCGACTTCGATTAAATTTAAATAATGATAACTTAGAAAGGAAGGTGAATAATCATTTAACCTTGCTAGATAAGGTTAAATGATGATTTGATATGATGAGATCTTTATCTTCAGCAGCAACGGGAATGAAGGCCCAGCAATTGAATATAGATACTACTTCTAACAATTTATCCAATGTAAATACTAGTGGTTTTAAGAAAAGTAGAGTTAATTTTCAGGACTTAGTGTATCAGACTTTAAGAGAGCCGGGAACTCCTAATAATCAAGGTTCTCAGGTGCCTAACGGCATAGAGGTGGGACATGGAGTTAGACCAGCCTCTACTCAGAAACTATTTGCTCAAGGTGGATTTAAGAATACAGAAAATCCTTTAGATGTAGCTATTGAGGGACAAGGATTTTTTCAAGTTTTAAGACCGGATGGTACTGTAGCTTATACTCGCGATGGTTCCTTTAAGCAAGATGAAAATGGGCAGTTAGTGACTTCCGATGGTTATATAGTGCAGCCGGATGATGATATTGTAATTCCTGATGAAGCTACTAGTGTAATTATTAGTGAAGAAGGGACTATCCATGCAGAAATACCGGGTGAAGATGATTACGAAGAGATTGGTCAGCTGGAGTTAGCTCAGTTTCCTAATGCAGCTGGTTTAGAGAGCTTGGGTCGCAATTTATTTGGTGAAACTCCTTCTTCAGGTGATGCTATTGTGGGTGAACCTGGGGAAGATGGATTTGGGACTTTAGCCCAGGGTTATTTAGAGGAGTCCAACGTAGAGGTCGTCGATGAAATGGTAAATATGATTCAGGCTCAGCGAGCTTATGAAACTAATTCTAAGTCTATTCAGGCTTCCGATGAGATGTTACAGCAGGCTAATAATCTACGAAGATAAGAGTGAGTTGATAAGCGATGTTCAATAGTAAAAAAGAATTTACTTTGGTGCTGTTAATTATTATTAGCAGTTTATTACTTGGGAGCTCTTGGACTATAGCTGGACAGCGGGTGAGTATTGAAATAGAATATGAAGTTGAAAGCAGTGGTCGAACTTTGTATTTAGGTGATATAGCTAAGATTCAGGGTCCGTCTGAACATAAAGATAGCCTAGCTAGAATAGATTTAGGTCAGGCTCCATTGCCAGGCTATACCAGAGCTTTAAATCAGGACTATATTCTTTCAGCTTTACGGAGAGCAGGTTTTGACTTAGAGCAAATAGACTATCAAATACCTACTCAAATTCGAGTTACTACTCCTTATCAAACCTTGTCTGGAAATGAAATGGTAAATAAAGCAGAAGAATATATATTGGGAAGTTTGGATTTAGCTGAGGAAGATGTTGAAATCAGAGTACAAAGGGTTAGTGATGAAATAAGACTGCCTAAAGGAGAAGTAGATTTAAAGGTAGGCAACTTTAGTGGTCGGGCTCTATTAGGCAGAGCTACAATTCCTATAGATATTTATGTTGATGGTGATTTTTTTAGAAAAAATCACGTACAGGTCGAAGTTCAAGCTTATCAAGAGGTTTTGGTAGCTCAAGAAGCTATCTCTCGTAATCAGTCTTTGAATGAAGAGCAGTTTGAATTAGAAAGAAAGAGTATTTCCGCTTCCAGTCGGGGAGAGCCTATTGATAACTTTGAAGATATTAGTGGCTCTAAGGCTCGGCGCCCTATTAATAGAGGGCAGATTATCACTGAAAACTTAGTAGAGATTCCTCCTTTGGTAAGCAGAAATGAGGAGGTTACTATTATAGCTGAAGTGGGCGGAGTTAATATTACTACCAAAGGACTTGCTTTAGAGGATGGGGCTGAAGGACAGACTATTCAAGTTGAAAACTTAACCAGTGGTCGAGAATTGAGGGCTAAAGTGATAGCTAAAGATAAAGTTAAAGTTAACTTATAAAGTAGATTAGTTAGTTGCTCTAAAACAAAGTGTATAAATTAACTTGAGGTGAAAAATTATGAAAAGAAGGAGTTTAGTTGTTCTTTCTTTGTTATTGGTACTATTGTTAAGTACGACTCCTGTAGTTGCTTCTTTATATCAGGACTCGGGATCTATTTATCGAGATAATAAACCTCAACAAGAAGGTGACTTATTGACGGTAATTATTTCTGAGGAGTCTTCAGCTAGCCATGAAGCAAGTAATGAGTTAGAGCAAGATGGTGATTTTGATGCAGGAGCTGGTGGAGGTTTAGTTGATTTTATTCGAGCTATCAACTTAAGCCAAAGTTCAAGTAGTAGTTCCAGCGGCGGAACTACTCAAAGTGGGGATTTAACAGCCATGATGGCAGTGCGGGTAGTAGAGGTTTTTGATAATGGTAATTTAAAAGTAAGGGGTAGCAAGGAGATTACTATTAATAATGAAACACAGCGGATTGAGCTTTCGGGGATTGTCAGACCGGATGATATTAGTATTGATAATACTGTTACCTCTACTGATATAGCTGACGGAAGGATTGAGTATACGGGAGATGGTCCAATTGGTGATACTCAACGTCCAGGTGTTTTAAGTAGGTTTTTTAGTTGGTTATTTTAAAAGGGAGCAATGAAGCTTGTAGAGAGGTGTTAAGCTTATGAAAAGGAATAGACTACTGTCTTTGATTTTAGTTTTAGCTTTGTTATTTTCCTTATCTTTGGTAGCTCAAAGCTATGAAGGGCTAGAGGGGGATGCTCAAAGTCAGAATATGAATGAAAATAATCCTCAAAACCAAAGCACATACCATGATCCGATGGTGAGAATAGAGGACATTACTAGAGTTCAAGGAGTCAGAAGCAATCAGCTAGTTGGTTATGGTTTAGTAGTTGGGTTAAACGATACAGGTGATAGCAGTAGTTCGGAGTCCACCTTTAATTCAGTTACTAATATGCTTAGAAACTTTGGCATTGATGTAGACCCTAATCAGGTAGAAGCGGGGAATGTAGCAGCGGTAATGGTGACGGCTGAACTGCCTCCTTTTAATAGAATTGGAGATAATATTGATCTGACTGTTTCTTCTATTGGTGATGCTGAAAGCCTCGAAGGGGGAACGTTATTGATGACTCCTTTGACTGGTCAGGATAGAGATCAGGTTTATGTGATGGGGCAGGGCCCGGTTTCCATTGGTGGTTTCAATGTAGAGGCTAATGATGATGCTGTACAGCAAAATCATCCTACTGTAGGCAAGGTTCCTAACGGAGGAATTGTAGAAAGAGAGGTTAGGACTGACTTTAGCCAACAGGAAGAGATTTCTTTGATATTAGAAAATCCTAACTTTGAAACTGCTCGCAGGATAGCTGAAACGATTAATGAACGGTATGGTTATCAAGCTGGAGTAGGAAACTTTGCTCAAGCTGTAGATGCAGGGGAAATTAAGATTTCAGTACCTAGTTTTTTACAAAATAGAATTGTGGACTTTATAGCTCAAGTAAATAGTCTTGCTGTTAGACCTAATACAGAAGCTAAAGTAGTAATCAACGAAAGAACTGGAACTGTAGTGATGGGACATAATGTAAGAATTTCCACTGTTTCAGTTTCTCATGGTAACTTAACTATTACTATTAGTACTCAGGAAGAAGTAGTACAGCCTGAACCTTTTGCGGAAGGAGAAACTGAAGTGATTGAGGATGTGGATATAGAAGTAGAGGAAGAAGAACAAGAGATGGTAGTAGTGCCACAAGGTTCTACTATTTCCGAGATAGTGCAAGCTTTAAATGCTATTGGAGCCACTCCCCGAGATACTATAGCTATTTTACAGTCTATTAAAGAGGCTGGAGCTCTGCATGCAGATTTGGAAATCATTTAATAAATAGTAAAGCGAGGGATTAGGAATGAAGGTTGGAGACTATCAGCTAAACATGTTAAATATGGAAAATCAAAAGAGATTAGAAGATACTAAAGACCAACAATTTAAGAATAAATTAGAGGAACTTCAAAATGAGAATTCTAAAGATAGTAATCAAGACCAAGAACTAAAGGCAGTAGCCCAGGAGTTTGAGTCTTTATTTGTTCATTTAATGCTAAAAGAAATGCGAAATAGTGTTCCAGAATCTGATTATTTGGATACAGGTTTACAGGGAGATATATTTGAAGATATGTTAGATGAGGAGTATGCAAAGGAGATAGCTTCTTCTGAGCAACTGAACCTGTCTAAAGTGATATATGAACAATTAAGCAAAAAATAGAGTTAGAAGTTAATACATAGTAATATTTACTGCAATAGTTGATTAAAAATCTTGAATCTTTAGGAAAGGAAGGGATTTAGTTGCGTAGGTTGGGAGTTAGTTTATTAGGGTTAATAATTTGCTTATTAATTGCTTTTCCAGTTATGGCTGGGCCAAGCATTGATAGTAATCAAGATATTTTACCCTTGGCAGAGCTTGAAAAGGGAATGACCGGTTATGGTAAAACAACAGTTTCAGGAACGGAAATAGAGGAGTTTGACGTTGAGATTTTAGGAGTTTTAGAGGAGCAGAGTTCCAATCAAGATTTGATTTTGATAGAAGTCAGTGGTGAATTGATTGAGGAGACAGGTGGTATTGCGGCTGGGATGAGCGGTAGTCCTATCTATGTTGAGGGAAAATTAATAGGGGCTATTGGTTATGGTTGGCAGTTAACAGACCATAAACTAGGTTTAGTTACTCCCATTGAAAGTATGTTGGATATTTGGGAGTTGGATATAGATGTAGATAATAAAGTTGCTCAGTTGGTAGAAGCAGTGGAGTTGGATGATAGAACTGTAGAGCAAGTGAAATTTATAGATAGTCACGAGAAAAAAGAAGAGTCTTCAGCTACTGATGAAGAGTCATTGCTAGCTTATCCAGTTCAGACTCCTTTATTGGTTAGTGGCTTGGAGAAGCCAGCTTTGAAGCACTTGGATAATCAATTGGAAGATTATGATTTGAAGCCGATTCAAACTGGGAGTGCAAGTAGCCAAGGAGAGGAAGAAGCGGAGTTAGCACCTGGTAGTGCAGTAGCTTTACAATTAGTCAAAGGAGATATTGATATTGCTGCTATCGGCACCTTAACTTATTTAGAAGATGAACAGTTTTTAGGTTTTGGGCATCCTTTTATGAGTAAAGGGAGTAGTAATTACTTCTTTTCTTCTGCTTATATTCATCATGTAGTGGATAGTTTGGATATGCCTTTTAAGTTAGGAGCACCTATGGATTTAAAAGGAATAGCTACTCAAGATCGTAGAGCCGGAGTTAGTGGTTTGCTGGGAGAGTATCCTAGAGTAGTTCCGGTAGAGGTTTTAGTTAAAGATAAGGATATGAACAGAGACCAACAGATTGATACTCAACTAATTAGAGATGAAGACCTACTTTCGGCTTTAGCAGGAACAGTAGTTTATCAGTCTATTTATAATACTATGGACAGAGCGGGCGGAGGAACAGCAAAGGTTAAGATGGAAATTATGGGTAATAATTTAGAAGAGGGAATTATTAAAAGAGAGAATATGTTTTATAATCGCCATGATGTAGCTTCAGTGGCCTTAGATGATTTTTTAGAGGCGTTGATGTTGATTACTTATAATCCTTTTAAGAAGGTTGATTTAGTTTCGATCGAATTAGATATTGAGGTAGAAGAAGAGCCTCAAGTAGCTTTGATAGATGAAGTTAAAGTGCTAGAAGATGAAATTAAACCGGGAGATGAGATAGAGATTGAGGTTACTTTTATGCCCTATCGTCGGGAGACTATAACTAAAAACTACACCCTTGAATTGCCAGAGGATATCGAGCCAGGTGTGGTTAGTATGGAGTTAATTGGAGGACAAGAAGCTAACTATGCTCAGTATGGGCAAGAAGGTGAACCTCATCAAGAAACGGAGTATGGCGAAGGTAGAAGCGATACCTTTAAGAGTTTAGAAGAGGTTTTAACTGCTTTTGAAAAGCAGAAGATTAATAATGATTTAGTGATTAGAATTATGCCTGATTATATTCCAGAAAGTGGATCTCCAGCTGCTGTTGAAGAGGAGCAAGCTGCAGAGGAGGTAGAACCTAATAATTATAATGACGATATACCTGATGATGACTTACCAGCAGAGGCAGAAGAGGGCCCACATGGTGTTCACGAAGGCTTTACGATTGATGATTTAATTGAGGAAACTTTTAGAACTGAATATATATTAGAAGGAAGGGTGCATACAAAGCTGAATATTAAAGCTGGGGAAAATAATGGATCTTAAATTAAATAATTTTCTTCAAAAGAGCAAGCCGTTAACGGCTTGCTCTTTTGAATCTTGGCGGAAGTACTTAACAGAATTATAATAAAATAACTGACGATAGTTGTTGCATAATTTTAAAAAATATAATATCATAAGTATAGTTTAGGTTTGATTGAGATTAAAGCAGGAGGCTATAGCATGGTACCGCTAGCCAGGAAGACTAAGAAGGTTATTCCTGTAATTTTAGTTATTTGTTTATTAGTTTTAGTTGTTTGGAGTTTATCTCAGAACTGGATGGAGATTTTGGATAATACTAAGGAAAATTTGATTGAAGTAGTGGAAGCAGAGTATGGACACAGTATAGAATTTAGTGAAATTAAAATAACTGCTTTAAATAGACTGGAGATTAAGGAACTAAAATTGGAAACTGATTTTTATAAGTTTTCTACTGCTAGAATTGAGATTTCCTATCAACTAAGGGATTTCCTATTGCAGAGAAATAGGGTAGTAGAAAGCATAGATACTATTGAATTTTTCAAGCCTGAACTTGAATGGTTGGATGTTGAAATTGAAGAAGAAATAGTTGTGCCTGATTTTTTAAATCAATTTAGAGGTAGTATTCTTTTAAATGAAGGTAACTTTAAAGCTAATAGTTTAACAGAATTAGATGCTTTAGAAAGTATTAAAGGAGAGGTAGATTTTTTAGCTGGTGATGAGTTAGAGTTTAACTTAGAAGGTGAGATTAAAAACATAGAAGTTAGTCCTTTTTCTGTAGTAGGAAGGACTAATTTAACAGACTTTGATGTGGAACTTGCTTTTGAGCAGCTTGATTTAAAAACTTTGCCGACTAAGCTCAAACAAAAGCTTGAACAATCAAGCTGGCAGGTCAAAAAGGGCTTACTTAACGGTAAGTTAGTACTAAATGGAGAGTTAGCTGAATTAGCTGAACTTAACTATAGAGCTGACTTAGAGATTAAAGAGCTTTTAGCTGCAAATAGTGATTTTGAAGAGGAAGTTAGCATTGTTGGTGGTAGTTTAAGGGTTGAGCAACGACAGCTTTCACTTCAGGACTTAGTAGCTGAATTTAATGGTTCGCAAATACAGATAGCAGGATTAATTAATGATTGGCAGTCTAGTCCTGAACTCTATTTAAGGTATGCAGGTTCACAGTTAGATTTGACTAATTTTAAAGATTACTTACCACAGCAGTTAGAGCTAAGCGGTAGTGGAGATATTGCGGGACAGTTAAGAGGCTCTATTGAAGCTCCGACTATTAACACTGAAGTTAGACTTACTGAAGGCCAGTTGAATGAAACAGACTTTGAAAATATATCTTTTAGGCTATGGTATAGAGATGGAATTGCTAACTTGAGTGACTTTAATGCTCATCTAGCTAGTGGTAATTTAGCTGGTCGAGGTACTGTTAAGTGGCAGCCAGGAGAAGATTTGGTTTATAGTATGTCCGTAGATGCTTCTACAGTTGAGCTAAGTGAACTGGAACTGATGTCTGAACTGCCAGTGGAGTTAGCTCAGGATTTAAGTGGTAGTTTAAATGGTAGCTTAGTGGTTAGTGGGCAGCATTCTTGGGAGAATTTAAATCTTTTTGGGAATATTGAAGTTACTTCAGGTGCTGTTAATGATTATGATTTTGATAGTTTAGTTGGTACTTTCTGGTTAGAAGGAGATAAGCTATTACTCAGTAATTTAGTTTTAGAATCGGGCCCTAGTAGATGGAAAGCAACAGGGCTAATAGATGAAACAGAAAACTTAAGTTTAGATATTGAAGCTGAACAGATCGATTTAGCAGACTTAAAGGGGGTACATAACTATGAAAGCTTAGTTGGGATAGCTGATTTACAAGGCGAAGTAAAAGGAAGAGTAACAGAACCTAATTTTATAGGTGAGATTAATATAAATAATTTAGGCTATTTGGATAGGGAATTTGAGGAGTTAACAGGAAGGGTTAGTTATAAAAAGGGACAGTTAGATTTAAGTGATTTTGTTTTAGCTTATGGAGAAACTGATTATCAATTGACAGGTAGTATAGAATTAATTGAAGAGCCGTTAATTGATCTAAGCTTGCAGACTGAACGAGGTAAAATAAATGATTTGTCTAAGTTATTTGTAGAACAAGATTTAGTAGATTTTGAGGGAGAGTTTAGTGGTGAGGTAGCTATTAAAGGAGCTGTTAATGATTTAATTGCTGCTGGTAATCTACAGTTGCTAAGTGGGCAGGTTAATAGTATTGATTTAACAGGAGGAGTTATTGATTTTGCTTGGCAAGATGATAACTTAAGAGTGAATCAGTTAAGATTAGCTAATCAAGAAGTAGATTTAACTGCTCAGGGTAGTGTTGATATTGAAGGTAATTTAGACCTAAAACTGACAGGCCAAAACTTTGCTTTAACGCATCTAAGTAACTTTGATTCTAGATTTGAAGGATTTACTGGAAACTTGAACTTTGAAGGTCTAGTGGCTGGAACGGTTTTTGCTCCAGAGTTTGCAGGAGAGCTTGAGCTTCAAGAAGCTGAAGTTCGGGGATATAATTTTGATAAAATTAGTGGAGGAGTTAAGTATCTTCAAGATAAAGTGGACTTAAAGAGCTTAAAAATTGTTAAAGATCAAACTATCTATGGCTTAGATGGAGGGCTGAATTTAGCTAAGGAGGAATTTGTTGGTTTAGAGTTAAAAATGGATAATGGTAAGCTAGATGAATTAGTTGCTTTGTTGCCTTTAGAAGTTGAAGGCTTAAATTTGCGTACTCCTCATAGTTTTTTTGGAGAGGTAGTAATTGAAAATGAATTTCTAACTCCGCGAATTTCAGGAGAACTCTTAGTAAAAGATGTAGATCAAATAGGCTCGATTAATCTACAAGGAAGCTATGATTATGATTCAGGTGCTGATTTATCTTTAATTGCTAAATCCTTTACCTTGGCTCCTTTTAATGAACTGATTCCTATAGAGCAGGAGTTAGGTGGTCGGGTTAATTTAGCTGCTGATATAAAAGGAGACTTAGCTAAGTTAGATATAGATTCTGAGATTGAAGTTTGGGGAGGTAGGGTTGGTAACTTAAGGTATGATTCTTTAACGGGAGCTATAGCTCTAAATGAAGGTAAAGATCTCAAAATCACTCAGAGATTAGAGATGCTAGTTGATGAAAATAATTTAATTACTACCGAAGGCTATGTACCTTTGGATTCTAAAGAGAAGCCTCTTTATTTCAACCTAAACTTAGGCGAGGGGGATTTAGCTCTTCTGGCTAACTTAGTTAATGGGATTGAGCAGGCTCAAGGAAGTAGCAGTGGAAGGTTAATCATTTATGGGAATAGAAATGATCCTAACTTTCGTGGTGATTTGCAGATTAGCGAAGGAAAAATTTGGGCAGATGCTTTACCCGCGGAGCTTTCTGCTATCAATGCTCAACTGAGTATTGAGGAACAGTTGATTAGTGTTGACCAGTTTAGCGGAAGTTATGGAAGTGGAAAGTTTGAAAGCACTGGTCAAATAGCTATAGATGAATGGGGTTTAGGAGACTTAGAACTTCAGCTTAGTGGGAAAGAGATTCCTTTTGAGCATGGTTCTTGGCAGGGTAAAAATAATGTTGACTTAGAGATCACTGGTACTGCTTTACAACCACATATAGGAGGAGAGATAGTAGCTTATGATACTAGAATTTTGATTCCTTTTGAATGGCCGGTGGCTGAAGATCCAATAATCGGGCCCAGCTATGATTTGATAATTAGACCTGGTGATAATGTGAGGGTCTATAATGATAATATTGATATTTTAGTTGAACAGGGTGCTGTTAATTTAATTACTATAGATCAGGAGCTAGCTATGCGTGGTAACCTAAGATCTAAAATTGGTAGATTTAACTACTATAATAATAGATTTGAAGTGGATTCAGCTAGAGCTACTTTTAATGTTTACGATGGTTTTATGCCTTATTTAGATATAGATGCTACTACTGAACTGACTAATGTTACTTCAGGTACTGACTCTTTACCAGGCAGAGATGTAGATGTAGAATCAGTTGCTGAAAATGAGGTAGAGCCGGAGGTTGAGCCTCAGCAGGAGTTTGAAGAAATAGAGGTTAAGCTGAATATGAGCGGGCCCGCAGATCAAATGAATATCAGTTTTGAATCTGAGCCACAGATGGATGAGGAATTGATAGTTAATCTCTTAGCTCGCCAGGGAGGCTTAGGCAGCTTTTTAGAAGGTAATTATGAAGAGGCTTTGGAGGCTGAACTGTGGCGGATAGTACAGGCTGGACTTACGATGAGACTTTTTTCAGGAATTGAAGAGACTATAGAGGAAAAATGGGGCTTAGATCAGTTTAGAATTTATCCTTCCTTTGGTAGAGATTGGAGAATTCGGATGGGAAAGTATTTATCCGAGGAGTTCTTTCTGAAGTATGAACAGACTATCAATGGTGAAGATAGGCGTTCAATTGGCTTTGAGTATGAAATAATGGATAGATTAAGGAACTTAATTTTGGATGGTTCTATAAATAATGAAGAACAGTATCAGTTAAAGTTACAGATGATATTACCTTTTAACTAAAAGATAAGGAGGAATTAATTTTGAGACGTCAAGTTAAATATTTAGTTTTAATTATTATTTTGACAATGATATTAGGTAGCAGCTTATCTTTAGCAGCAGATGATAGTCCTCTAGAAGGTAGTAATTTAATTACTGCTATCGAGGTGGAAGGTAACGAAAAATTAGCTGAAGAGGATATTTTAGCACCAATAGAGACAGAGGTGGGAGATAGAGTTTCTAGTCAACGTTTACAAGAGGATTTACAGTCTATTTTTGACTTAGGTTACTTTTTTAACTTAGAGATTCACTTTGAACCTTATCAAGATGGAGTGAAGTTGATCTTTGAGGTGGTGGAAAATCCTACTTTGGATGAAATTAAGTTTAAAGGAAATGAAGCTTTAGATGATGATTTGTTAGCAGAAAAATTATCCTTGGAAGCTGGACAGATTTTAAATAATAATCACTTGGATCAAGGTTTGCGTAATGTAGAGTCTTACTATCAGGAACAAGGATATATTTTGATGCGAATAGATGATATATATATGGAAGAGGATGGAGTTTTAGAGATTGAGATTAATGAAGGTAGATTAAATGAAATAAAGATCCAAGGTAATGAAAAGACTAAGGACTTCGTTATTGAAAGAAATCTTTCTCAGGAGTCAGGGGATGTCTTTAATGCTCAGCAGTTACAGTCGGACTTACGGGATATTTTTAACTTAGGCTTTTTTGAGGATATTATACCTCATTTAGAAGAGGCTGATAGGTTAGAAAATGAAGTTGATTTAGTTTTAGAGGTTGAAGAAGGAAAAACAGGAACCTTTGGTATAGGTGCTGGCTACAATAGCGGTATAGGCTGGCTAGGTCACTTTGAGATTCAAGAGGATAATTTGCGGGGTCGGGCCCAAAGAATTAAGTTCCGTTGGGAATTTGGAGAACAGAATACCTATGAGCTAAGCTTCCATGAACCTTGGGTTTTCGGTACTGATACCTCCTTTGGTTTCAGTATTTATGATAAAACTCGAGAGGGCTCTGGTGATTTTGGAGTTGAAGAAGATGATGATGAACAAAATATTGAATACGAAGAGCATAGAAGAGGTGGTAGTATTACCTTAGGTCGTCCTCTAACTAATACCATAGATGGTTCATTAAGGTATCAGTATGAGAGCTTTGAGTATGAGTCTTTGGAGAGTGATTATAGGATTTTAGATGAGGAAAGCGAAAGTACAGTTCGTAGCTTGACCTTTTCTGGAACTAGAGACACCAGAGATAATATCTTTGAACCTCGCTCTGGAACTAATAATCGGGTATCAGTGAAATATGCTGGTCAACTCTTAGGCGGCGACAATGACTTTACTAAGTATCAAGTTGATTTGCGTAAGTATACTGCTGATTTCTTATCGGATAGTAATAGCTGGGCCTTTAGGTCTAGATTTGGTTTGAGTGATGGAGATCTACCTCAAGGTGAACGTTATAGAATTGGAGGAGCCGAAGGGGTAAGAGGTTATGAGCGTACAGAAAGGGACTTAACAGGTGATTCAATGATGGCTTTAAGTGCTGAATATAGGATTCCTGTTGCCGATAACTTTACAGGAGTTTTATTTGCTGATGCTGGTAATGCTTGGGATAGTAGCTTCAGTAGTAGTGACTTAAAAAAGTCTGCTGGTTTGGGAGTTAGAGTTCATACTCCTATTGGCCAGTTGAGGCTGGACTATGGTTGGGGAGAAGATGAGTCTAGACCACACTTTAGTTTAGGTCAAGCCTTTTAGGTTGTTTAGAAAGGGGGCTAAAATATGTTAGCTAAGCAGAGTTTGCAAGTTAAACTTTTAATAGCTTTAGTGGTTTTGGGGATGGGGTTAGCTTTAATTAGCTACCTCTCCCCGGCTGTTGAAGCGGAAGCTGAAAGTGAAAATGAGTTAAAAAAGGCTGTTGCTTATGTAAATATTGAAAAGATATTCGAGAATCATCCTCACAAAGAAGAAACAGAAATTGAGTTTAATAAAAAAGTAGAAGAGTTAAGGAGTGATTTAGCTGCTGATTTGGAATTAGAGTTAAAGGAAGTAAGCGGCGAAGATCGGCAGAAGTTGGTCCAAAGCTATGAACAGCAGTTGAGAAATAGAATTACCCAAAAAGAAGAGGAGTTACTAGATTCCTTGATGAAAGAAATCCATTCTACCGTTGAAAAAATAGGGGCTGAAAAAGAGGTAGCGGTAATCTTGGAGGAAGATTCTGTTCTTTACGGAGGCCATAACTTAACAGAAGCTGTGATAGAGCGGCTTGAAGCTAAGGTAGCTCAAGATTAATTAAATCTCAACTTAGGAAGTAGGTGTTATGAGGTGCCTAAACAGCCTTTGAAAAAGCTTTTATATTTAGGGGTAGTATTTATTTTACTTTTTGCTGTAGTAGCTTGTAGGGATAGAGGTTTATCAGACGATTCTAATCAAGAAGAGGTAGTTGAGGCTGAGCAGGATCAAGAAGATTCAACAGCTGAAGCGGGCCCTAAGATAGCTGTAGTTGATTGGCAGCGTTTAAAAGATGCTCATCCGCAAATAGAACTACTTTATGAATTGCGAGAACAGATTGAAAATGAAAGACTAAATTTAGAAGAGCAGTTTAATGTATTATCTTTGGTTGAAGAAAACCGTCAACTACACACAGCAAGTGTAGAACAACTTATTGATAGAAGGTTGAATGAGATCAAAGAGACCTATGGTCGTCAGATAAGAAGGAAAGCTAAGGAAAAAGAAAAAAGTTTAGAGAATTATAGAAAACAGATTGAGGATGAAGTATCTCAAGCAATAACTAAAAAGGATGAACAGTTGAATGAAGATTTAAAGGTTGAAGTGGAATCTAAAGAACAGGAGTTGGCTGAAGAACTAAAGAAGTTTAAAAAGAATTTGAATAGAGAATTTAATAGTGATATCTTTAACTTAAGAATGAAGTTGAATACTTTAGATTTAAATGAAGAACGACGAGAGAAATATCAACAAAAATCAAGTAGCTTGGAAGCTGAAAGAAGTAAGAGGCTAGAAGAAAAGGAATCAGCTTTAGCTGAGAGATTAAATGAATTTAAAGAGAATAGACAAGAAGAAGCTAGGCAAATATTAATATCTTATAGTCGAGAATTAGTAAAAGAAAGAGAAGCAGAACTATCAGCTAAGCAAAAGACAAAAGAAGAGCAGTTAAGAAATTATATAGAGAAGCAGGAAGCAGCTTTGCTAAAAGACTTAGCAGAAAAAGAAGCTGAACTGGAAGGTAGTATAAAGCGTATGGTACTTCAGGCTGAAAGGGAGTTAAGCGATGATGTTAGAAGTAGGAATCAAGAATTAAGCAATAATTTAAAGGAATTACAGAGTAGTAAATCTAGGTTTGAAAATAGACTAGAAGAAGAGATAAAGTCTAAAGTGGCCCTTGTGGCTGAGGAAGAAGGATTAGAGGTAGTGCTCAAGGATTCCTATAGTAATTTAAATACAGTTGATATTACCGATGAAGTGCTGGAGAGGCTGAGTGAATTAGGCGGTTAAGGAGGGTTTTGGAATGAAAGCTTTTAAAAGAAAGGCAGTATTGTTGATTATTCTTGTGGTTTTCTTATCTTTATTGGGAGCCTGTCAAGTTGAGGAAAAAGAGATAGGGGTTATAGATATGGAGGCGTTGGTTAATAGTAGCGTTTATATTCAAAACTATCAAGAGGCTTTGGACTATCAGCTTGAGGAGTTGCAGGTAGAATATACCTCTCAGTTAGAAGAGCTAGAAGACCAAGAGGAGATAGAACAGAAAAGAGAAGAAGCCTATGCTAAAAGTCAAGAGATCAAGGAAGAGATGGAGTTAGAGGTTAAAGAGCAAATTCAAGAAGCTATTGCTAAGATAGCTCAAGAAAAGAATTTAGAGGTAGTTTTAAAGAAGTCGGAGCTACATTATGGAGGAGTAGATATTACTGAGCAGGTATTAGAAATACTGCAGTAAGTTTATGAAGGAGGACTGATTTTGGCTTATTTATTGCGAGAATTAGCTGAGTTAGTTGGGGGAAGAGTAGTTGGGGAAAATGAATTAGAAATTTCTGGTGTAGGCGGGGTTGGAGATGTGCAGGCAGGAGAGATTACCTTTGCTCAAACTGAGGAGTATTTTCTTAAGGCGGAAGCTAGTCCAGCAGCAGTGATTATTGTAGAAGAGGACTTTGAATCAGCTAAAACCTTATTACGAGTTGATAACTCACGTCTTGCCTTTGCTAAGATTGCCCAAGAGTTTACACCACAACTGTATAAAACAGGTCAGATTCACAAAACAGCAGTTATTGCTGATGATGTCGAATTAGGAAGTGGGGTTTCTATTGGTCCACAGGTAACTATAGAATCAGGAGTTCAAATTGGAGATAATACTACCTTAGCAGCTGGAGTTTATATAGGAAGAGAGGTCTCTATAGGAAATGAGACCTTGATTCATCCCCAAGTAGTAGTAGAGCACGGTACTCAGCTGGGTTCAGAGGTGGTTGTGCAGGCTGGAACTGTAATTGGCAGTGATGGCTATGGCTTTGAAAGCACTGAGCAGGGTCACTATAAGGTGCCGCAGTTAGGAAATGTGATTATTGAAGACCGAGTGGAGTTAGGAGCTAATGTGACCGTGGACCGCGGGGCTACAGGAGATACTGTAGTTGGACAGGGGACTAAGGTGGATAATCTAGTTCATATCGGTCATAATGTGAAGATTGGTCAGAACTGTTTAATAGTAGCTCAGGTAGGAATTTCAGGCAGTGTTGAATTGGAAGACTGGGTAACTTTAGCTGGACAGGTAGGAGTAGTTGGTCACTTAAAGATTGGAGCTAATACTACTATTGGGGGGCGCAGTGTGGTAATTAGTGATGTACCGGCTGACTCTTTTTATTCCGGTTATCCGGCTCGTGATCATAAAAAAGAGATGAGGATTAAGGCAGCTAGACAGAAGCTGCCGGAGATGTTAAAGGAGCTAAGAAGTTTAAAAAAGGAAGTGGCTAAGCTGCGGGCCCAAGTTGAGGAGGAATAAGGAGTGAAAAACAAGCTTAAATATGCTTTAATACTTACCATAGTGTTAAGCTCTGTATTAGGTAGTTTAGCTACTGCTACAGCTACTACCGCCTTCCAAGGAGGTTACAGCGGACTGATTAGAACCCCTACCGCCGAGATAGCTCCGGCTCAAAAGGCTACTATAGGCTATCGTTATCTGGCAGGAACTAATAAGCTAGTGGTTAATTACGGAATGGATGGAAATCTTGAATTAGGCTTAACAGGTCTTTCTTGGTTAGAAAATGAAGATAGTGAATTAGCTTTAAATGCTAAGTTGAAGCTTTTAGCAGAAGACTCTAGGCAGCCTGCTTTGGCTGTAGGCTTAATAGAGGAAGATCTTTATTTAGCAGTTAGTCAAAGTTTAAACTATTTTGGTTTGCGAGCCCATATTGGAGTAGGAAATGGTCGTTTTGAAAATATCTTTGGGGGAATTACTAAGACTATCAATCCAGTCAGTATTTTAACTGAAGATAGTTGGTTTCAGCTACCGATTACTACCTTGATTTTTGAGTATGATGGGGCCGATTTTAATTTTGGAGCTGATTTCAAAATGAGTTCTCAGTTGGACCTAAATTTAGCGCTTAATGACTTTTCGGAATTAGGAGCAGGAGTTACCTTTAGTAATAGATTTTAATAACTTAGCTCAAGGCTGTTCTTTAGTTGAAACTAGAGGACAGCTCTTTTAGTTTTGTTTGCTGATAAACAATAATTACCTGCTGCTACTTATTTACGCTCCTTTAGTTAAATGCTATAATTAGTTGAAGTAGAGGAGGAGCTTAAATGGGAATTTTAAGCTATGAGTTTAGAAAAGACTTAATGATTTGGCTGATAGTAGTAGTAGTAATTGGTAGTTTATTTGCTAGCAGCGTAGGTTATCTAGCCGATAACTATTTTGGAGATACAGTTAATAATTTAGTAGGAGACTATGGAGAATATGATTTTTTATTGACTATTAATCAAGAAGGGGAAGAATCAGCAGTAGCAGAAATAGAGAAGATTTTAGCTAAAGATTTACCGGAAAGTGAATTAATTTCAGGAGTTAAGGTAGCTGGAAAGGCTAATTATTTTTTAAAGTTGAACGATAATTATAGAAATAAAGAGGTATTTTCTAAAATAGATAATGGTTATTTTGAACAGATACCTGGATTGGATAATGTTTCGGTGATTGCAGAACCGATGCTTTCACTAAGAGGTATGGTAGGAGATGCTAATTTAGTTTTAGGCCAGCAGATTGAAGATTTAAAGGAAGTTGAATTCATTCTTCCAGCTAGCTCCGGTTTAGATATAATATTTAAGCAAGGGACTGATTTGGAGGAGGCTCAAGCAGCTGTTGTTGAAATATTAGCTGGTCAGCAATTATTACAGTTAGAACTTCCTTTGGCTGATAATACTAATAGCTTAGTTAGGGATTTAGAGGCGGATTTGAGCTCTAAGTTTGCTCAAGAAAGTATAATTAGATTAGAAACTGAAGAGATTGATGGCTTAGGCAATTTAGTAAAGACAATGACGGAGATGCAAAGATTCTTATTGGGATATGCTACTGTTATTGAAGTAAAAGTGCCGGCTGATTTTGAGATTACTGATGAACAGAGCTTGGCTATGTCTAGTCAAGAACAAGACTCTTTAGCTATTGGAGAAGAGTTAGGTAGTGAAGCGCTATTGTTGACTACTTTAAAGACAGCTGAAGGAAGCTTAGAGGCGTTAATTAGTCGCGGTGATGTAGCTGAGTTAGGAGCTAAAGATGTTTATTTAATTGATGAAACCGGAAAGGTTGTTGAATATTTAGGCGAAGCTGAGATTAATAAGCCGAGATATCTATTGCAGCAGGCAGTTAGTGAAACTAAGAACTTATTACCAGGAGTGGACTCTTTATTAGCTCAATCTGAACAGTTTAAAGCTAATTCAGGATTTTTATTAGCCCAGCAGGATAAGCTTCAGAACTTAGAGGAGTTGGAGGAGCAGTTAGTTTTTTATACGGAGCAGTTAAGTAGTTTGGAGTTAAATAATGCTAATTTGGAACGGATAGACAGTTTATTAACTGAGATTCTTAAACTAAGCCAGCAATTAGAGAGTAATTTAACAGTTTTGGACTCTTGGGAGGAAAAGTTACTAGCTATGAGAGCTGATTTTTATGATTTTGAAGCTGAAGTAGCTGAGCAGCTAACGATGTTATCCTTGCTTAATCAAGATGAGCAGCGTTTAATGGATTTACGTAGTTCATTAGCAGAGTTGAGAATGAAGATGGTAGAAAATACAGAATCGATGGTTAATAGTTTAAACCGTTATAATTCTTTTTTAGAGCAGTTACAAGGCTGGAGACAGGGTTTAGAGTCTGTTCAATATTTTTTACAGCAGGGAAGTGAGATAGATGCTAATTTGGATTCAGTGGAGTATTTTTTAGCTGAATTTCAACGTTTAAGTCAAGATTTAGAAGAGCTACAGTTATCAGTGCAAATTGATAGTTTAGTTCAGAATTTATTAGTGTTTAGGGATTTAGATATAGGGCTTTTAAGTCAACAGCTTAATAATTTAGAAAACTCTTTACCTCAGTTGAAAGATGAGGAGATTACAAGTAGCATTGAACTGCTAAATGAACATTTAGCTGGCGAGGTAGTAGCTGGAGAAAGTCTTTATTATTTAGTGGATCGTGATCTTGATCAAGAGCTGGTGGAGGAAGTGATTATTAATCATTTTTCTGCAGAAGAAGTTACTTCGGTCTTTACTGAAGCAGGCTTAATTCGGCCCAATGTGCGCGGGGAGCTGTTTAGGGTTTTAAGTGAAGTAAAGATGATTATTACTGCTTTAACAGCGCTGGTATTTACTGCTTTTGTGTTATTTATAGATCAAACGTTGTTGATGGTCAGTATGAAAAGGATTAGTTGTGGATACAATAAGGGAGTAATGAAGCTGCTTAATTCTAAGTATGTATATGGTTTTTCGGTGGGAGCGGTGGTGTTAGTGTTTATCTTTTTGCTTACTCGGGCCCGTTTGCCTTATCTTAATTTAGTGCATACTGCTGGACTGGGAGGCTTCTTAGGTGTTTTAGCTGCTAATAAAGCTGAAGCTATTAATCCCATTGCGGAAGCTGAATTTTTGGCTGGGGAGGCTATGGGCTTAGATTATAGCTTGATTATGCAGGAGTTGATTATTCCTGAAGGTCGGCCTGGTTTTTTGAGCTTGTTAAATAAAAGGCAGTTGGTATTTAAGTAATGCTAATCAGGGCAATCGCAAGAAAGAACTCTAAAATAGATTTAATTTCTTCCCTTTAAGATGCTATAATTAAAAGCAAAAAG
>NZ_JALKBZ010000013.1 GCF_023227765.1 Fuchsiella alkaliacetigena | reverse complement strand
AAATCACAAACCCTGCTATATCAAGGTTTCTGACCTCTAAATAGTTATTTTATACCTATGAACTGTCGAACTCGGGTAATACTCGTCTATTTATTATTCGAAAAATCCAACTGTATAAATAAAAAAATCAGAGTAGGCTCTGTTAAAAGCCTACTCTGATAGCTAAAGCCTATTCATCTTCTTGTAAAGACTCTGGTACTTCCGGCTGATAAACAACCGCTCCGCTTACTGAAGCTACATTGCTCTGAGCAGCCTTTTTAAGTAATTTAGCTAATATCTTCTTAGGCTTCATTAGTTTTCACCTCCCGTAGATATTCTCGACCAAATAACTTATAGGCTAAAGGAGTAATCCCAAATAATTGCCAGGAAATTCCCAGTAAACCAGCTAAAATTAAAGACTTGTTTATTCCGTTAAAATATAAAATATAATATAAAACAAGAAAAGATAAAAAAACAATAAAAGAATAAATCTTGAACTTACTTCTCTTTTGAACTGACTTAATAGGTTTCTCCTTGATTCCGGCTGGTGCATAAAGATAAATTAATAAGGAACCAATTAAGAGTATTCCCCACAATAAAATAAGCAAACTTTCTCCCAACTCAGAACCTAAATAGTTAGCGACTAAACCAATTCCTGCAAATACAGTTACTGCTGTTAAAGAACAATTTCTAAAACAAGTAGCATGAATTCCTCCCGAAAAAATCTTAATTAAAGAAGCGGTAATAGCAGCCGTTAAAGCTAAAGCTCTAACCCCTAGCAAAGAAGAAACAACTATTATTAACAAATAACTACCTAAAGTCGATAACAAGACAGTTAAACCATAAGCTAAAACCTCTTTTTCTGCTGCCTCTTTTTCAGTAAAAAATTCAGCTACTAACTCTTCACTTATTGACTTTAATTTATCTTCTCTATTTGCTATTCTACTCCCCTCCTTTTACATTATCCCTAACTTATAGATATAATAACACATTTTTACAAGTAATTCAAGTATAAATTAACAATCATTAATCTCTTTTGGCAAAAAACAACAAAATTCTGTACCGTAATCTTTTTCACTTTTGACTTTCAACTTACCCCCAGCATCTTCAATTAAAGTCTTAATTATGTATAAACCAAAGCCTCTCCCCTCTCCCTTAGTTGAAAAACCCGGTTCTAAAATACTCTTTAATTCTTCTTTCTCGATAATAGGGCCGCTATTATAAACTCTCAATAAGTACTCTGCACCTTTATCCTTACCTTCAATTTCGATCTTTTTTTCTCCCTTAAAGGAAGCAGTAGCTTCAATAGCATTATCCACTAAATTACCCACTATTCGAAAAACCTTATCCAAAGACAGTTCTATTTGCTCTACTCCTTCTTCAACCTGTTGTTCAAACTCTATCTCAGTTTGAATAGCTTCGAACTCCTTCGGAACTAAAATACAGTCCAAAATGGAATCGGATAACTCAGTATTAGCAAAGCTGATTTCATTTAAGTCTTTATCCAAAGAACTAATATAACTTTTCACTTGATTTTCTTTTTCCATTTGAAGCATCCCGAAAATAGTTTGTAGATGGTTTAAAAAGTCATGCTTTTGACTTTTAAGGCTTTTAATTAATTTCTCTTGTTCCTTTACCTTAAGTTTTTGTAGTTTATATTCTACTTCGTACTTCATTAGCTTAAAAGCTTCTTTAACCATTAGCACTGATAGAATAGATAAACCTATTACTACAAATAAAATTACTCTCAAAAAAATTTCATGAGAAAGATTGAATATATCCAAACTTTCCCAAATAGTAAAAAGTAATAATAAAAAAGTCTGTAATAATAGTACAATAATTAAATACTGCAATTTAGAATTATTAAATTTTATCATTTTCTTCACCTGCCAAATTAATAATTTTAATTTCAAAAAATTTAACTAAAACTGCACTAAATAAAAGAAAAAAGTGAGTTATAATATGTAATATCAAAAAAAGTGGTGAGCTCTTAGTAACAAATTTCTCCATATTTACATTTAAATATCTAATAACTATTTGTAAAAAAATCGCCTCGCCTATAAATAAAATAACAAAACCCAATAAAACAGCTATAATTGCTATTTGCCAATCTATTTTGACTATAAATTTTATCAACACAATTAATAAAATACATAGTAACAGCGTATGTAAACCATAAAGTTGTAATAAATTTCTAGTTATCCAAATCCCCAAAACATATATAACCCCTATTTGTAAATGTCTAACTATAGTAGTTTTAATCCCTAGCAAACCTAAACCTACATAAGTCATTAAAAAAACTTCCAACAAACCCATAGTTATTAATTGAATAATTTTTAATTCCATTTTATCCTCCTTCATATATAAAATTAATATTTTAATATCCTTAATAAATACATTTCTACATTTAGCAACAAATCCCTTTAACTTCTGCTTATTATTCTTCATTCTGGATTCAAAGGAATATTATTCATGAAGCAAATAAAAAAAGTAGGTGCTAAACACACCTACTCATCCTCACGTCGGGATAAATCAACAAATCTAGTATATTCTTTTTGAAAGGCCAGCTCTACCATGCCTACCGGGCCGTTCCGCTGCTTACCAATAATAATTTCGGTAATCCCTTTCTTTTCAGTATCGGGATTATAGTACTCATCACGATAAATAAAGGCTACCACATCGGCATCCTGCTCAATACTACCACTAGCTCTTAAATCACTTAACTGAGGTCGTTTATCGTTCCGCTGCTCTACCGCTCTGCTCAACTGTGACAGTGAAACTACTGGTACCTCCAACTCCCTAGCCAAACTCTTCAAAGATCTAGAGATCTTAGAAACCTCCTGCTGACGACTTTCTACTCTTCCGCTACCTTGCATTAACTGTAAATAATCTATTAATATTAATCCTAAACCATGTTCGGCCTTGATTCGTCTAGCTTTAGCTCGCATCTCCATCACCGTAATCGCTGGCGTATCATCAATAAAGATATCCGCTTCACTCAAACTACCAGCCGCATCAGTCAGCTTATCCCAATCATTCTCATTTAAATAACCTGTTCGCAAGCGATGGTTGTCCACCTGGGCTTCACAACATAACATCCTCTGCACTAACTGCTCCTTAGACATCTCTAGCGAAAAAATAGCTACGGGAATATCCTCTTGGATAGCAGCATACTGAGCTATATTTAAAGCCAGAGCCGTTTTACCCATACTAGGTCGAGCCGCAATAATCACCAAATCGGACTCTTGAAAACCAGAAGTCATCTTATCTAAATCACTAAACCCAGTAGGCACTCCCGTCACTCCACCTTTATTCTCATAAAGCATCTCCAGATCATCAAAGGTGGACATCAAAACGTCTTTAATCTCAGCAAAGGTCTTAACTGCCCTTTTTTGGGAAACATTAAATATCAACTGTTCAGCTCTATCCAGAACTATCTCCAAGTCTTCCTCGCCTTGATAGCCTAAATCTGAAATCTGATTAGCAGAACTAATCAACTTCCGCAAAACGGCCTTTTCCTCCACTAAATAAGCATAGTGCTCTACATTAGTAGAAGTAGGTACACTATTAGCCAAAGAAGTAAGATAAGAAAGTCCTCCAATCTCCTCCAAAACCTCTTTAGTTCTTAACTTTTCAGCAACAGTTACCAAATCCACCGGCTCGCCCTCTTCAAAGAGATTACAGATCACTTGAAAAATAATATTATGAGCTTCTCGATAAAAATCCTCGCTATTTAAAATCTCTACTACTTTAGCTATAGCATTTCTATCGATTAGCATAGCTCCCAAAGTCGACTTTTCCGCATCAATACTTCGAGGAGGAATCCTATCTTTAGCTGTAGAACCCATCTCTATTCCCTCCTTACAAAAAACTATTCCTCAATTAATATCTGTTCCAGCACTTCCTCTACCTTCTTTATTAAGTTTATTTTAACTCCTGTCTCATTTTCTGGTATCTGTTTACGATTAGCATATGGAATAAAGACTTCTTTAATACCTGCTTGTTTAGCTCCATAAATTTTTTCTACAATTCCTCCTACTGCTTTTACTTTACCGCGAATAGAAACCTCACCAGTAATAGCTACATCCTGTCTAACAGCTTTTCCTTGCAAAGCACTAATGATAGCCAGTACCGTAGCTAAACCAGCCGAAGGACCGTCTATCTGTGCTCCTCCCACTACATTTATATGTAGATCATAGTCCTTTAGATCCTGACCAGTAGTCTTTCTTACTACTGAAGCAGCATTAAAAACTGCATCCTTAGCCATACTACCAGCAGCCTCATTAAAGCGAATCCGACCTTCTTTTTTCTCAGGTGCTGAAAAAGCAACTGCTTCAATCTCTAGAATGCTACCTAAAAAACCTTTAACCCCCAAGCCTAATACCTTACCCACCTCCGGGGTAGAGCTTGCTTTATTGCTCTGAAAAGGAACTAATCTGCTAGCTTGTACTACTTGGTAAACGTTATTCTCAGTAATCTGAATAGACTCTTGCTGCTTACTATCCAACTCAGCTTCGTAAAGAGCTAGGCTATAAGCATCGGCTAAAATACTAATCGCTTGCCGACCTTCAATAGTATATTCGCTAATTAATGGCTTAACCCCCGCTTCTAACTCTACCTCTAATTTTTGCTGAGCATTCTCAATTATTAGTTCAATATCTTCTCGTTGCAAAGGTTCAAAAAAAACCTCTACCGTTCTAGACCTTAAAGCTGGATTTATTTCGGCTGGAGAACGGGTAGTAGCCCCCACTAGTACAAAATCAGCCGGCGCTCCCTCTTCAAAAAGCTTTCTGATATACTGAGGAATATTTTCATCATCAGCATCGTAATAAGAGGAATCAAAATAAACTCGCTTATCTTCTAATACCTTGAGCAGTTTATTCTGTAATACCGGATCTAACTCGCCAATTTCATCTATAAAAAGCACTCCTCCATGAGCCTCGGTAACCAGACCTGTTTTAGGTTCAGGAACTCCTTCTTTAGCTAACTTCTGGCTAGCTCCCTGATAAATAGGATCATGCACAGAACCCAAAAGTGGATTAGTAGCCTCTCTAGGATCCCAACGCAGAGTAGCTCCATCAACCTCTACAAAGTCAGCCTCTGAACTAAAAGGAGTATACTCCATAGCTCTAGCCTTATCCAAAGCTAGTCTAGCTGCCGTAGTCTTTCCTACTCCTGGCGGTCCATAAATAATAATATGCTGCGGATAAGGGGAAGCCAACTTAGCTAATAGAGACCTAATAGGATTCTCTTGCCCTACTATCTCCTCTAAACAACTCGGTCTCAAAGTTTCCCGAGCCGACTTCACTAAACCTTGACTCTCTAACTTTTCCAACTCACCGTACTTCCGCAAAGTTTCCGGGCTATCCACTTTCCCTAGTTCTTCAGCAATAATCTCCTGCTTAAGCTCCTTTAAGTACTCTTGATTTCTTTGCTCCATTTTAACAGCAATTTTCTGATCTAACTGTTTTTTAATAGACTCCTGCACTACTAAGTCTGTAATCTCTTCCTCCAACTCAGATAACAAAATATCAACCTCATCTTTTAATTCAGTCAAAGTAGGATCTGCATAAACCACCTTTTGTAAAGCAATTAACTGTTCAAAAGGAGATTCAGACTCCATTAAATCCAAAGCTTCTAACTTTCCTGCCTTTAAAACCAGTTCATCCTTACCATAAAACTTAGCTAAAAGACTAAAGAGAGCAGCTATTTGTTGCTCTAACTGCTCTTCTTTAAATTGCTGGTCTATTACTACTTCATCTTCTGCTGCAAATAAATTCTTTATTTTTTCCTTCATCTGTTTAATTCCCTTCTAGGCTTCAGTAACTCTAACTTTAATAGTAGCCGAAACATCTTTATGTAAATTAACAGCTACCTGCTTAGTACCTAAAGATCTGATATGATCTTCTAGTTCTATTATTCGTTTATCAATCTTAATCCCTAACTCATCCTTAATAACTTCAGCAATGTCGCTAGTAGTTACTGAACCAAATAGTTTTCCTTGCTCCCCAGCCTTAACAGATATTTCTAAGGTAGCACCTTCTAGCTGCTCAGCCTTCTCTTTAGCTGCTGCTAATTCCTCTTGTTTTTTCTTCTGTTTAGCCTTCTTCTTCTCTTTTAATTTAGCCATTTCTGCTTCATTGGCCTCCACAGCTAGACCTTTAGGAAGTAAATAGTTACGAGCGTGACCATCCGCCACCTCCACTACTTCATTCTTTTTACCTAAGCTACTAATATCTTCTTTTAAAATAACCTTCATAATTTAATGCCTCCCTTAAATTATATAATATAATTTAAACCTTGACAATACAACTCTCTTAACAATTAATCCTAAGATTAGAATCATTCAGCCTACTCTTCAATTTTCTAACTTACGATAGTCAAACCAAACATCCAAGGCTCCTAAAATAGATATAAAATGACCAATAGGTAAAATAATTAACAAGGCTAAAATTAACTTCTGTAACTTACTAGCAATATTAAATTTATTCAAGTAATGAGCAATTACAGCCAAGCCTTGAATTAAAAAAATAAATTGAAATACAATATATATATTTTGACCTATACTAGTACCTATAAAGATCAATCCTCCTAAATACCCCCAAAATAAATATTTAGGAAATCTCCACTCAACAAAAGCAGGAGGAGCTTGATAATTATAGTCCAGCTTCTGCAAAACAACATAAGAAATATAATAATTAATATAACCTAAGATTGTACTAGAGACTATTAATAAAGCCGGCAAAGTAACTCTAATTAAGTCTTCAGCATTAGCAAATATAGCCTCTAAGTCTTCAATAGTAGAACCATCAATTCCTAAATTTCTATATAAATCAAGAGTTTGCTCCATAGCTTCAGCAGCTAAGCTGAGCGGATTAAAATTAAGTAAATAAAAACTGATCCCAAAGGTTAAAACAGTTGAAATCAAAAAAACTACTGCTGAACTAATAATCAATTTTAAAGGAGTAAATTCCTCCTCAAAAGCAGCTCCTAAAACTACTCCAATCAAACCAAAAGTAGTTAAAGTGACTAAAACTAACGTAGGATTAATAATCATCCCCAAAATCAAAGCAGTTAATACAGTGGATAAAATACTGATCTTAGTTCCTCGTCTTACACTTAAGACTATAATTGGTATCGGTAATAGTAAAGTCATAAATGTTCCTACTATTGGCAACAGAAAAGCTAGCAAGGCTAAAACTACCGTTAAAGCACTAATTAAAGCTCCTTCGACCAGCGATTGAGTCTCGATTGCTGACAAAAGCTTCACCTCTCATCCTAGTCTCTTTTTCTTAAATAATTTAATAAATAACTCAAATCTCCGTAACACTCTTCTATTTCATGATTTTCATCTATATTATCCTGTAAATTTTCTTGCATTTTTCTTTCTATTTTGACTGGTGAAATCCCTAATCTTTTAGCTAATAAGTAAATTGAAATCATTAAAGCTGCTAAAGCATCAACTACTTTTTCTTGACTATTGCCTAACATTACTCTAAAAAGATGAGAAACACTACTTAACACTTCACTTTTAAGTAATTTTACTATCTTTGAATTCTGAGCAATGCTATTTTTTTGACCTCTAAACTTATGCTTCTCCATCAAACTCCTCCCAAGGTTTAGTTTTCCCACTCTCAATCTATCTAAAATAGATTTTCATATAAATTAAATTCTTGAGAAAAAAGTTTTTTCCTGCTTAAGTTAAAAACAGAGAGGAATATTCCTCTCTGTTTTTACTATATTAATCGATTGTAAAAGGCAATAAGGCAATATTACGAGCTCTTTTAACTGCTTTAGTTAGCTGTCGCTGATGTAATGCACAATTACCAGAAATTCTACGAGGTATAATCTTGCCTCGATCAGTAATATACTTTCTTAGCTTATTAACATCTTTATAATCTACCTTATCAACCTTATTAGCACAAAATTCACAGGAACTACTCCTACCACGGGCCATCTTTACTTACCTCCTTATCCAAAACTTGTCCTAAACTATTAAAAAGGAACATCAATATCCTCTTCATCAAAATCGTCTCCACTATTTTTATTTTTATTCTGATTTCCATTATTTTTAGGCCAATCTAAAAATTTAACATTATTAGCAACAACCTCTGCTACTCTTCTTCTTTGTCCTTCATCGGTTTCATAGCTTCTAATCTGCAACCTACCCTCAACTGCTACTAGTCTACCTTTACCTAAGTGATTAGCACAGGTTTCAGCCTGCTTTCTCCACACCACAATATCAATAAAGTCTACATCGCGTTCACCTTGTTTATTAGTATAGTTACGTTCTACAGCTAAACTAAAGTTAGCAACTGCATTGCCATTAGGTGTATACCTTAGTTCAGGATCCTGAGTTAACCTTCCAATCAAAATAATTTTATTAAGCAATTGTTACACCACCTTAATTAAGGGATAGGTCTAAAACTACTCTTCTTCTCGTAAAATCATAAACCTGATAATCTGATCATTAATTCCATAGACTCTTTCCAACTCATCTACAGTCTCAGCTTCACCTTTGAAATTGATGATAGTATAATGACCTGCCTTATGACCATCTATTTCATAGGCTAGCTTTTTAGTTCCCCAACTATCGCTTTGAACAACTTCTCCTTGATTGCTATTAATAGTTTCCAATATCTTTTCTCCCAAAGATTCAATAACTTCATCTTCTAGGTCAGGATTAGCTATAAATACTGTTTCATACTTATTCATTCTTAATCAACACCTCCTCCATTTGGACTAACGGCCCTATTTTAAAAATAGAGCATGGTTTCCAAGCAATTATAACACTTCTTACTTAAAAATGCAAACTTAAACATTAAACCTGAAGTAGCATACATCCCCATCTTTTACAATATAATCTTTACCCTCTAATCTCAATTTGCCTTGTTCTCTACTTTCAGCAAAAGAGCCAGCTTTTACTAAATCTTCATAGCTTACTACCTCGGCCCTAATAAAGCCGTGCTCCATATCGCTATGTATTTTTCCTGCTGCCTCCGGAGCAGTAGAGCCTTTTTTAACCGTCCAAGCCCTAACTTCTTTTTCACCAGCAGTAAAAAAGGTAATTAAACCTAATAACTTATAGCCAGCCTTAATTAATTTATCTAAGCCAGATTCTTCAACTCCAAGCTCCTCTAAAAATAGCTCCTTAGCTGCTCCTTCTAACTCTGCCACCTCTGCTTCTATTTCAGCGCTAACAGTAATCATCTCTGTATCTTCCTGCTGCGCATAGTCCTTAACAGCTTGCAAATAACTATTTTCTTGATTACTTTTAATTTCTTCCTCACCTATATTAGCTACATAAAGCACAGGCTTTATAGTTAATAAATGACAGTCTTTTAGCTTTTCTTTCTCTTCTTCAGTTAAGCTTAAGTTTCTAACCGCTTGTGCAGACTCTAAGCTATTTTTAACTTTTTTCCATAATAACATATCATCTTTATATTTTTGTTCTCCGCTCTTTAACATTCGTTCAGTCTTTTCCATTCGATTTTCAATCGTTGCTAAATCAGCCAGTATTAATTCCATATTAATAGTTTCAATATCTCTAATTGGATCTAAATCCCCTTCTACATGAGTGATATTCTTACTTTCAAAACAGCGCACTACATGCACAATAGCATCTACTTCTCTAATATGTGATAAAAACTTATTACCTAAACCTTCTCCTTTACTGGCCCCTTTAACTAAACCAGCAATATCTACAAATTCAATAGCTGTAGGAATAGTTTCTTGAGGCTCTATAATCTCTGTCAATTTATGTAGCCTTTGATCAGGAACATCAACAATACCTACATTAGGATCAATAGTACAAAAGGGATAGTTTTCAGCTCCTGCTCCTGCTTCAGTAATTGCATTAAATAAGGTAGACTTACCCACATTAGGTAAGCCTACAATTCCACATTTCATTCCCATACCTAATAACCTCTCCTTAATATCGATTAAGTTTCTAAACTTGATCTCTTAGTTTTCAACTTTTTCTTTAAAGCTCTTTTCAAACTTAGCTCTAGCTAGCATAATTACTCTTTCACAACCTAAACATTTAAGTCTAAAGTCCATCCCAGTACGTAATATTTCCCAGTTATTACTTCCGCAAGGATGTCCTTTTTTAAGTTTAACTACTTCTCCAACTTCGAACTCCATTCACTTCCCCCCTTAACTCTAAATCTAAAAATTAGTTATTCATCTAAAATATAATTATAATCGATTATAATCCCAATTGCAAAAATAATTATTTTTCAATACTCTCCTATACTATTATCTTCTCTTTTAAGTACTTTAAGAATAAAAATATAATAATTATAAGTCCGATATTACCTAAGGAAGGATAAATTATAGCTACTAAATCAGCAAAAGGAAGTCTAGCTAAGCAAAAGGTGATCAAAGCAAATAAAACTAATAGCTTATTTAGAGAAAGAGGAAGTTTCTCTTTTAATTCAACTATTAGTCCATATAAATTACTACTACCAGTAGTAAGCATAGCTAACCAAAGTATTACTGAATATACTAAATACATAGCTGACTGTTGATGGCTTAAAGCATCTAAAATTGGAACTTGGCTTTCTTTTATTAAATTAAGATTTTGCATTAATAAGAAGTTAACTATTAAAGCTAAAGTAATTATTATACTTCCTGCTAAAATACTACCTTTTCTTAATAATCTCTCTTGCTGAACCCTACTTGGAATAGCTATTAAAACTGGCAAGGCCAAAAATAAGTTATAGCTTGCATAAATAATAGAATAAAAAATAAGTTTTGGCAGCTCAGAAATATTTAAAGTGTTACTAGTTGAAATAAAGTTTAGCTCTACATTTACAAAAAAAATAAAAAATATAACTATCATTAACAGAGGAATTAAGAATAAATTTAGCTTCATCACACCTTCTATGCCAAACTTAACAGCTAAAGCCATAATCATAAAGGTTAATAAAATCCCTAATGATTTACTCAATTGAAAGTAGGAGCTAAATATTTCTCCACTACCTGACAGCATAACTATTAAGCTGCCAAATAAAAAAAGAAAAGTTACTATATTAGCAAAGTTAGCTATTTTTCTTCCTCCCAATTGATTAAAAAATTGATGGTAAGTATAAAGATTAAAGTCTAAAGCAATTTTAAGCTTAAAATAGCCTAAAATAGTAAATAACAGCCCACAAATTAAAATCCCTATATAACTACCAGGATTTAAAGTGAAAAATTGAAGAATTTCCTGTCCAGAAGCAAAACCAGCTCCAATTACTGCCCCTACATAGGTAAAAGCAACTTGAATAGTTTGCCTATTATTTTTGGTCATAGTTTTCCTCCTTGAATCGAGTATATAACTAAAGTATATTAGCTAAATTAGGCATTCATTAAGCTTAAGCGCCAATATTTAACAGATTACTTTGCTTTTACTTTGCGCATAATTAACTTAAGACTTTAAAGAATCAGGAGGAATTGAATATGGGAAGCTTTGAAAGTATTATCTGTAAAAACTGTGGCAAACAAGTAATGGATCTTGAATTTTTTTTAGATACTCCTACTACTTGCTCCCAATGTAATGATCCTACTCAAGAAATAACGACTACCCAAGCTGAAGTTGATTTCGATCGTGATGCATTATTGGATAAAAATAAAGTTCATATAGATGACCCTTGGGCTGCCAATAATTTAAAAAAATTAATTGTTTCATTTTTAGAGCAATTATTTGACAATCGTTATCAAGAAATTGTAATTCTTTGTATAGGTACTGATCGTTCTACTGGCGATTCTTTAGGTCCCTTAATAGGTAATAACCTAAATAAATCTATTTCTGCTAAAGTACCTGTTTTTGGAACTTTAAATAATCCAGTACATGCTACTAATTTAAAAGAAAAATTAAAGTTAATTAAGGAAAAATATCCAAATCCTTTTATTTTAGCAATTGATGCTGGTTTAGGAAGAAATAGTAGTGTAGGTTCAATCAGTGTAGAACAGGGCCCGCTTAAACCAGGCTCAGGAGTAAATAAAGAGTTACCCCCTGTTGGTGATATGCATATTACCGGCCTAGTTAATATTGGAGGTTATATGGAATACTTTGTCTTACAAAGTACCCGTTTAAGCCTAGTATTTAAAATGGCTAAAGTAATTTCTAGAGGAATCAACTGGGGATTGAGAAATCTGAACTATATATAATTTTCACTAATCTCTTACTTATCTTAAAAACAAAGAACTTAAACTAACTTTCGAGTAAGTTATAAGTAAGTTATAAAGAAAAATTTCTTGATTGATAATTGTAATAAGCACTAAGGGGGCTACTAGCTAGTAGCCCCCTTAGTGCTTATATTGATATTTTTATTTTTTATAAATTACCATATTTTTCAAGTTGAGCAATAACTTCTTCCACATCCTTACCCTTAACTGAAACAATTGGTTTATCAGTATCTTCTTCTACATCCTGAATCCCTAACTTATTAGTATCTAAACCACTAACTACTAAGCAGTCTGCTTCTTTATCAGCAGCTTCCATATCCAATACCTGATAACCTTTTTGTTCTAAATAGTCCCTATAGTTTGTCAATCCTTCTTCAATAGCTACTTTCAATTACCCCACCTCCAGAGTTATTAATTCAAAAATATTATTCTCTGAAAGTGATTTAATTATACTTCAGCTTACTTATCTTCCTTGATCTTTCCCCTTAATACCTTCTTGTTTTTTGAACGAGACTTCTTCTGCTCAGTTTTACTAGTTTTATTAATTTGTTGCTTAGATTTTTGCTCATCCTTAGATTTATTATCTTCTTTTTTATCCTGATCTTTTTTAGCTTGCTCTTTCTTTTTATCATTCTCAGATTTTTGAGCTGTATCTTCAATTTTATCCTTAGAATCTGAAAGATTCTTATTTAAAGCTGATTTAGATTCACTTTTTCCTTTAAAGATTGCTCCATCTTCAACAATCAAATTGGAAATCTTGATATCACCAATTAGCTTACCGCTAGAAACAATTACTAACTTATTTTCAGTAATTACATTTCCTTTTATAGTGCCAGCAACCGTTACATTTCTAGCCTCCACATCTGCCTTTAGAACTCCCTCTTCACCAACAACTAGATCCCCTTTTGATATTAATTTACCATTTAATTTACCATCTATTCTTAGAGAGGTTTCAGTATTAATAGTTCCATCAATTTCTGTTCCAGCTCCAATAATTGTTTCCATACTATCTGATTTTACTCGCTTTGATTTTTTTTGCTTCTTTTTTTTATCACCAAATAACATAATAATTACTCCTCCTTATTAGACTTGAATAATTAAATTTAAATACTATTCTATGTATTCTAAAGGATCTACCGGCTTCCCATCTACATGAACCTCATAGTGCAAATGCGGGCCCGTGCTTTGACCAGAGTTCCCTGAATAGGCAATCAATTCACCTCTTTCAACTTTATCGCCTACACTTACATTCAAGCTCTGATTATGCCCATAAAGCGTACGATATCCAAAACCGTGGTCGATAATAACCGTTCTACCATAACCACCTTTCCAGCCTGCTTCTATAACCTTTCCTTCTCCAGTAGCATATATTTCAGTTCCATACCAAACTCCAATATCTAAGCCATTATGAAAAGTTCTTCTACCTGTAACTGGATGGCTTCTATATCCATATTTAGAAGTTATCCTTTTTTCATTAGTCTTAACTGGCCAACCGCTAGGCTTAGAAGCTAAATAATCATTATACTCAACTACTGATTCCTTTAGCCTTTTTAATTCATCTCTTTTTTCAGGGATTAAAGTACTTAATTCTGATAATCGACTTCTAGTACTACTAATTAAAGTAGTAGATTGAGTATTCTCAGGACCCCAGTTTTGATTATAGGAATTATAAGAATTATTATAACCCTCATTATTGTAAGTAATAGTTTCTCCACTTTCAAAGTCCTGATTGACCTGTTGTTCTTCATCTGCATCATCATAATCAATTAATCTTTTTATATTCTGATTAGTTTCCTGAATTTCTCTAAACTCTTTTTCTAAAACTTCAGTTTCTTCAGAAAAAGTATGGAGTTTAGACTTTAATTCCTTATTTCGCTCCTTCACCTGGCTCAAAGAATCAGCTCTTTGCAAAGACATTTTATTTTGTTGATAATAAAAAGCAAATCCTAAGCTACTACCCACTAGCCCTATTAATAAAAAAGTAATTAATAACTTGGGAATAATTCTAGGTAGCTGAAAACTAATTACTTTACCAGTAAGGTGAGGAATAATCTTAATTGTAATTTTCTTTTCTTTATCATAATAAGACATATCTAAAAGATCCCCCTCACAAATCTAAGTTAATTAAAAACTCTCTTAAAATTTTTAATTCGACAAAAAAACGAAATCACCTTTAAATTTTTAAAATAATTAGTCTATTTTACTAAAACTGTTTAAATAATTAAATGAGCTAAAAAAATAGCCACACCAATACTAGGTAATAAATTTCCAACCTTAATCTCAGCCATGCCTAAAATATTAATACAAATACCTATAATTAGCAATCCCCCAGTTGCTGTCATTTCCGCCACAATTTCAGGAGTTAACAAAAATTGTAAACTATTAGCTAACAAAGTGATAGTCCCTTGATAAAATAATACCGATAGGGAGGAAAAAATTACCCCTATTCCCATAGTAGAAGTAAAAGCAATAGCCGAAAAGCCATCTAACATTGATTTAGCATATAGAATATCCGGATTTCCGGTTAAACCATCTTGTATAGCTCCCATGATTGCCATAGCTCCTACACAGTAAATCAGAGTTGTTCTTACAAAAGCCTCAGCAATACCACCGTGACCAACGGCAAACTTACTTTCTAACCAATTACCAAAGTTCTTTAATTTACTTTCTATGCCTAATAATTCACCAATAATACCCCCAATCACTAAACTGAAAATAACTACTGATAGCTGATTACTTTCCAAAGTCATCTCCATTCCTATTAATAAAACGGCTAAACTTAATCCTTGCAACAATGTTTCCTTTAAAGAAGTAGAAAATTTACGTCCTAAACAGATACCTAAGCCACTTCCAACAATAATAGCTACTGTATTTACTATCGTCCCTTTCACTCAATACCACCTCTAGCAAAACAAAAGTCATTTCAACTCTTGAGCAATCTTTTGAATAGCCTTGATCAATTCTTGACAGTCATCTTTAGTATTAAAATTACCTAAACTAATCCTCACAGTTCCTTGATCTATAGTTCCTAATGTTTGATGAGCAAAAGGAGCACAATGCAAACCAGACCTTACCGCAATATTAAAAGCTCTATCCAAGATAAATGCTATTTCATTAGCATTCTTAGGGCCCAAATTAATAGAAAGTACCGGTGCCTGCTTGCTGATATCCTGAGGCCCATAAACTTTAACCTGCTCTATGCTCTGCAGTTCACTCAATAAATAATCAGTCAACTCCAATTTTTTACTTCTTAAAGCATCAACTCCCTTTTCCTGAATATAATTAACTCCAACACCTAGCCCCACTATCCCCACTCCATTAGGAGTTCCACTTTCGTATCTATCAGGAGCTACTTGGGGCTGATAAATAGCTTCAGAATTACTACCTGTTCCTCCTTCTCTTAAAGTAGCTAATTCTAAACCTTTTCTAATATATAAACCGCCAGTTCCCTGCGGGCCTAATAAACCTTTATGGCCAGGAAAGGCCATTAAATCTATCCCCAATGCTTGAACATCAATAGGATAGACACCAGCAGTTTGAGCAGCATCAACTAAAAAAACTATATCTTGTTTATTAGTCAACTCCCCTATTTCTGCAATAGGCATTAAAGTTCCAGTTACATTTGAAGCATGAGTTATAACTACTAATTTAGTATTATTTTGAAGCTCAGTTTTAAAATTTTGCATACTTAATTCTCCAGTTTGAGAATCACAGTTAACTAAGCTTAACTCAATTATACCTTTTTTCTCTAAAAATTTCAAAGGGCGAGTTATTGAATTATGTTCCATAGTAGTAGTTATAACATGGTCACCTTTATCCAAAACACCTTTGATCGCTAAATTTAAAGCATCAGTAGCATTTAAAGTAAAAACAATTTCTGCTGAATCTTGAGCATTAAAAAATTCAGCTAATAACTCTCTGGCTGAAGAAAGCTCTTTATCAGCAGCAACAGCTAATTGATGACTAGAACGACCAGGATTAGCTGCTTTACAACGCATAAATTCATTCATCTTTTCGTAAACAGCTTCTGGCTTTGGAAATGAAGTAGCAGCATTATCTAAATAAATCATTTTTTTGCTCCTTTAATATTAAATATTATTTAGCATTAAATTTAGATAGTAAATCATTTTAAACTAGATGCTAACTAATTGATAACAAAATAGCCTATTTTAGGCAACTATATAACAATTTATATTTATAATTTAACTACATTATATCATTAAGCTATCTAATTTTAAACTTTTTAAAAGAACTATCAAAATTTTTTCAAAATAATATTTTTAATTTATTATTGAATACCAATAAAATAAAGAAGGCTTCCTTCAAGAAATAAAAATCTATAGAGATTTCTACTTTAAAAAACTCAAAAATTGTTTCACGTGAAACAACCTGCTACTTAAATCCCTATTATTACTACTTCGAAGAAGAATGTTTCATATGAAACATTCTTCCATAAAAAACCGTCCCCGCTTACTAAGCAAGGACGATACACTTATTACTATTTTCTAAAGAATATTTATTTATAAGAAGGTTTATCTAGGCTCATCTAATAGTATGTCTATCTTAGAGTATATAAAGTAGTGAAAAAACACTTTTAGCACAAAGTTATACATTTAGGCGCAAATTTACGATTTGAAGAATTTACTCATCCTTTAAAATAGTCAATATCCTATCCAAATCCTTTGTCGAATAATACTCAATAACTATCTGTCCTTTTTCTTCACCATCTTTGATACTCACTTGAGTCCCTAGCTTTTTACGTAAGCTATCCTCAATCATTACTAGGTTAGGATCCTTTTTAGTTACTTCTTTCTTGCTTTTATCTCCTGAATTAGAATTTTCAGCAGTCAGCTTCTTAATTAATCTTTCAGTCTCTCTAACTGTCAACTCATTTTCAATTAATTCCTTCGCTACCTCCTTTTGCTTAACAAAATCATCAAAAGTCAGCAAAGCTCTCACGTGACCAACAGTCAATCTATTATCTGCCAAATCCTTCTGTAATTCAGGAGCTAAATTAAGCAGTCTCAATGAATTAGCTATAGCCGACCGACTCTTACCTACCCTTTCTGCCACTTCAGCCTGAATTAAATCAAACTCATCAATTAACTTTTGATAAGCCTTAGCCTCCTCAATCGGATTTAAATCTTCCCTTTGCAAATTTTCAATTAAAGCTACTTCCATCATTTGCTGTTCATTATAATCTTGAATAATAGCAGGAATACTTTCTAAACCTGCTAATTTAGCTCCCTTCCACCTTCTTTCTCCAGCCACCAACTGATAGCCACCATCACCTTTCTTTCTTAAAGTCACAGGCTGAATTAAACCATGTTCTCGAATAGAAACACTTAATTCTTCTAATAACTTCTTATCAAATCCCTCTCTAGGCTGATAAGGATTAGGCTTAATCTCTTCAACTTCCACCATCTTTACCTCACCTTGCTGAGAAGAATCTGTACTATCCGGAGTAGGAATCAAAGCTTCCAATCCTCTACCTAATCGCTTTTCACTCACAATCTATCACTTCCTTTGCTAAACTTAAGTAAGCCTGAGCTCCCGCAGAAGAACTATCATAAAGATTAATAGGTTGTCCAAAGCTAGGAGCTTCACTCAAACGAACATTACGAGGAATAATCGTTTTATAAACTTGCTCTCCAAAATGATTTTGTACTTCATCTCTAACCTGTTGAGAAAGATTAGTCCGCGCATCATACATCGTTAAGACTACTCCTTCAAGCTCTAAATCTTCATTTAAATTTCCCTTTACTAATTCAATAGTACTTAATAACTGACTTAAGCCTTCTAGTGCATAATATTCACACTGAATAGGAACTAAAATAGAATCAGCAGCTGTAAGGGCATTTAAAGTTAATAAGCTCAAAGAAGGAGGACAGTCTATCAAAACATAATCATAGTCTAAGCTACTCTTTGCAAAGGCTTGTTTTAACCTCTCTTCCCTAGAAAGTTTGGAAACTAACTCTATCTCAGCTCCTGCTAATTCCAAAGTAGCTGGAGCTAAATCAAAGTTAATCAATTCAGTATTAACTATTACCTCTGCTAATAGACAATCATTAACTAAAACATCATAAATACAGTTCTCAATATCATTCTTATTTAAACCTACTCCACTACTGGCATTACCTTGAGGATCTATGTCAATTAATAAAACTTTTTTTCCTAGCTCCACTAAGCTAGCACCTAAGTTAACTGCAGTAGTGCTTTTACCAACTCCACCTTTTTGATTAACAATAGCTATAACTTCTTCCATACCATTCACCTCAAATTATTTATTCTTTGGTAAGCGAATATTAACTTCTATGTAGTCTTCTTGCTCTATTTCTTCGGCTTCTATCTCTAAACCACTATCCTTGATATCATCAATAGTCTTTCTGATAGTATTTAAAGAAAGTCTTACATCATTAAAACATTTAATAATTTTAATTTCATCTTCGGAATCATCTTTATTATTCAGTTCATTCATTATTTCTTCAATTAAGTCTTCAGTTTCTCGAACTGTATATTCTTCCTCTATTGCTTCTTTAATAACTTTTGTTTGTAACTCTTCATTTGGTAGCTTTAATAAAGCTCTAGCATGTCTTTCGCTAACATTGGGATGCTTAGCTAATTGTTGAACTTCTTCTGGTAGCTTCAACAAGCGTAACTTATTAGCAATTGTTGACTGGCTTTTACCAATCTGTTCAGCTAAATCTTTTTGTGTTACATCGAAGTTGCTTAATAGTTTTTGATAACCTGCAGCTTCTTCTAAAAAACCTAAATCCTTTCTCTGTAAGTTTTCTATTAAAGCTATTTCTGCTGTTTCTTTTTCTCCAAACTCTTTTACTATTGCTGGCACTTTCTCTAAATTAATTAATTTACTAGCTCGCAGTCGTCTTTCACCAGCTATTATCTCATAACCTTCCTTTTTCTTTCTAACTGTCAATGGTTGGATAATACCGTGATTTTTAATTGACTCCGCTAGTTCTTTCAATTTTACTTCATCAAAATCAACTCGTGGTTGATAGGGATTAGGACTCAACTCCTCTATCGGTATTTCCTCAATACTTACCTGTTCTTCTTCAAAATCTTCTTGTTCATCCCTCCTTCGTTGCTTTTCTCCATTTCTAAACCCTAATAAATCTGTTAATCGATTTTTCATTAACAACCCTCACTTTTTGAGATATTAGTTTAATTTATTCTGTAAGTAAGTTTAGATTTCCTTCTTTATTTAGCTTTTTATTTCTTTTTTTCTATAAAAAGGAAATTATTTTACTGGTAACGTATAGTTTAAAAATAAAACATTATCGGTCTATTGTTGCACTCTAACGAAGTCTGGGTACCCCTAGGGGATTATGTTATCGTGAAAAATCAATTTCATTATCAGCACGGCCAAATAGGTGTTTCTAAGCGATATTAAAGATTATTTGTTAATGCTTCTTAACGAATCGGAGCTAAAATAAGAGCTGGTTTAGCCAATTTTTCCAATTAAAATTGGCTTGCTCTTATTTTAGTGGAGATGAGTTTTAGAAGCATCAAATAATCTTTTCTAGCGTGAAACACCTATTTGGCCCCCTACGCCAACGCAACAATATAACAATGTTGTTAAACAATCGGACTTTGCTTAGGAATTCCAGCTCGACGAGGATAGTCTAGAGGGGTCTTAGCTATTTTATTAATAATCACTAAACTCCTTTCAATTTCTGTGTGAGGAAGATTAACAGTTTTAACATCAACAAACTCAGCTCCTAATTTTTCCACTGCTCTACTCGCATCAATTACCTCATCCTTAATGGCATCTCCTTTTTGAGCAATAAAGAAAGCACCAACCTTTAAAAAAGGAAGCACATATTCACTTAATACTTCTAGAGAAGCTACAGCTCTAGCGACTCCTACCTTGAACTTTTCTCTATAATTACTATCTTGGCCATAATCTTCAGCCCGCCCATGTAAAAATTCAATATCTTGTAGTTCTAATTCCCTACTTAAAGCTCTCAAAAAAGATACTTTTTTCTTAGTTGAATCCAATAGTACCAATTTTAACTCCGGATAAATAATTTTAAGAGGTAAACCAGGAAATCCAGCTCCCGTTCCTACATCAATCAATTTATCTTTATCATTCAAAAACTTCATAGCTTTTAAGCAGGAAAGAGAATCCAGAAAATGCTTAACTATAATCTCCTGATCATCTTCAATAGCAGTTAAGTTTATCTTTTGATTCCATTCTTGTAAAAAGTCTTTGTAATCCATAAACTGTCTAACCTGTTTTTCCTTTAGTTTAATTCCAAGCTCTGCTGCTCCAGAAATTAATAGTTCTTTATTATTCATGCTGATTCTCCTTTGTAACCTCTCTTTTTAACTTCTGCAGATAAACCACCAGTAAAGATATATCTGCTGGTGTTACTCCGGCAATCCGTGATGCCTGCCCCACAGAAATAGGCTCTACCTTTTTCAATTTTTCCAAAGCCTCTGCTGATAAGCCTTCTATCTGCTCATAATCTATCTCCTCAGGAATCTGCTGTTCTTCTAATTCTTTCTTTTTCTCTATCTGTTTAAGCTGTTTTTTGATATATCCTTCGTACTTTAACTGAATTTCTACTTGTTTTATCACTTCGGGAGCCAAGTCTGCTCGTTCTTTATCCAATCCAGCTAATTTTTCGTAGTTTAATTCCGGTCTTCTTAATAAGCGACCTAAAGTATCATCTCGGCTAATTTCTGTGGAGTCTACTTTACGTAAATAGGACTGTACCTCATCTTCAGGATAAATTTTATAATTCTTTAACCGCTGCTTTTCTTGCTCAATGGCCTCTTTTTTAGCTTTAAATTTTTGATATCGTTTTTCTGTAATTAAGCCTAGCTGATAACCTAAAGGAGTTAAACGTAGATCAGCATTATCCTGTCTTAAAACTAAGCGATATTCAGCTCTAGAGGTCAGCATTCGATAAGGCTCATTAGTCCCCTTAGTAACTAAATCATCAATTAAGACACCAATGTACGCTTCGGAACGCTTTAAAATAACCGCTTCCTCTCCTTGGAGTTGACGCATAGCATTAATCCCAGCTATTAAACCCTGAGCTCCTGCTTCCTCGTAGCCAGATGTGCCGTTAATCTGACCAGCAGTATATAGACCCTTAATTACTTTGGTCTCTAAGGTAGGCTTTAATTGCAAGGGATTAACGCAGTCATACTCAATAGCATAGCCCGGTCGAATAATCTTAGCCTCTTCAAAACCCGGTAAGCTATGTAACATTTTGACTTGGATACTTTCGGGTAAGCAGGTAGAAAATCCAGAAAGATACATCTCAAAAATATACTCTCCTTCTGGTTCTACAAAAATTTGATGACGTTCCTTTTCGGGATACTTCATTACCTTATCTTCAATAGAAGGACAATATCGCGGGCCCTCCCCTTCAATATCTCCTGCGTAAAGAGGAGATAAATCGATATTATCTCTAATTATTTGATGAGTTTTCTCATTAGTCCTGACTAACCAACAAGGAACCTGCTCTTTTAATTGGGTGCTGCTTAGCTCAGTAAAAGAAAAAGAGATATCTCCTTCGCTACCTGGCTGCTTAATCAACTGGGAAAAATCAATAGTTCGCTTATCTACTCGCGGAGAAGTACCTGTTTTAAAGCGACGTAGCTCAAAACCTAATTCCTCTAAATGCTCCGATAAAGCATTAGCTGGAAACTGATGATGCGGGCCCGAGTTAAATGAATGATCACCGATAATAATAGATCCTTTCAGAAAGGTACCCGTAGTTAAGATTATCTTTTTTCCATAAAATTCAATCCCAGTCTTTAGTTTAACTCCTTTAACTACCCCGTCTCCCACTAATAGTTCAGTCACAATCCCCTGCCTAATATTCAAGTTTTCCTCTTCTTCTAATACTCTTTTCATATTTAAGCTATAGCTCTTTTTATCAGCTTGAGCTCTTAGAGAACGTACTGCTGGCCCCTTACCGGTATTCAGCATTCTTAACTGAATAAAGGACCTATCTATATTCTTAGCCATCTCTCCCCCTAAGGCATCTATCTCTCTTACTATTTGACTTTTAGCGGGCCCGCCAATAGCAGGATTACAAGCCATTAAAGCTATATTATCCAAATCAACGGTTAAAGCTAAGGTATCCCCACCTAGTCTAGCTGCTGCTAAGGCTGCTTCAGCTCCAGCATGTCCAGCTCCTACTACAATTACATCATATTCCTTCATTCCTTATCCGCTCCTTGTTGCCTTAATTCTTCTAAATAGATCATCAATACCGAAATATCGGCCGGAGAAACTCCAGCAATTCGAGAAGCTTGACCTAAAGAAACCGGCTCTATTTCTGCTAGTTTTTCCCGTGATTCCATCTTTAAATTCTCCAATTGATAATAGTCTATATCCTCCGGTAGCTTTTTCTCTTCCATCTGTTTAAACTTTGCTACCTGTTTTAACTGTCTTTTAATATATCCTTCGTACTTAGTTTCGATCTCTATCTGTTCTTTAACCTTTTTAGGTAGCTTTGGTAACTGTTGATCAAACTGTTTTAAAGTATCATAGTCTATCTCGGGACGTTTTAATAGATCAGTTAAAAATACGGCCTTTTTTAAGCCCCCACTCTCTAAATCCTTCAATTTTTCTCTAACTTCCTTAGTAGGAGTAATTTGAACTTCTCCCAAGTACTCCTGAGTCTCTTTAATCTGTTTTTCTTTTTCTTTTAACTGCTGATAAACAGACTTATCTATTAAACCTATCTCATAGCCAAGAGGAGTTAAACGTAAATCAGCATTATCCTGTCTTAAAATCAAACGATATTCTGCTCTAGAAGTCAGCATTCGATAAGGCTCATTAGTTCCCTTGGTAACTAAATCATCGATTAAGACACCAATATAGGCTTCGGAACGCTTTAAAATGATAGGCTCTTGGTCTTGTAACTTCCGTACAGCATTAATTCCCGCCATTAATCCTTGAGCAGCTGCCTCCTCATAACCAGAAGTACCATTAATTTGGCCAGCAGTATATAAACCCTCTATTCGTTTAGTTTCTAAGGTTGGTTTTAGCTGAGCTGGAGGTAAGTAATCGTATTCCACAGCATAAGCAGGCCGCATAATTTCTGCTGACTCCATTCCCGGTACACTGCGCAAAATTTTCAACTGTTCCTCTTCAGGCATAGCGGTAGTTAATCCATTAACATACATTTCATTAGTATTCAAACCTTCAGGTTCAATAAAAATCTGATGGCTAGTTTTATCGGGAAAACGCATAATTTTCCGGTCTATGGAAGGACAGTATCTCGGGCCCTCCCCCTCTACAATACCCGTATTCAAAGGTGATTTAGCGATATTATTTTCAATAACCTGCTTTGTTTTTTCTCCAGTATAGGTTAACCAGCAAGGAATCTGTTCTCTTTCGGCCCTCTTTTCAGTAAAAGAAAACTGTAAGGGTTGATCAGAACTACGGTGAATAGTTAACTTAGCAAAATCTAAAGAATTCCTATTAACTCGCGGCGGAGTAGCTGTTTGAAAGCGCTCTAAAGTAAAACCAAGTCTGGCTAAACTTTTAGAAAGCTCTACCGCTGCAAACTCACCCTGTCTTCCGCCCACATACTTAGTCTCACCAATAATTACCTTCCCGCCTAAGGAAGTGCCGGTAGTTAAGATCACCTTATCAGCTTGATAGTCCATTCCGGTAATAGTCTTTACTCCCGTAACTTGATTATTTTCAGCGGTTATCTCAGTTACTACAGTCTGTTTTAAGTCCAAGTTCTCTTGAGCTTGAATAGTCTTAGTCATTTCCAATTGATAAAGATGCTTATCAGCCTGGGCCCGTAAAGCATGCACCGCCGGGCCCTTAGCAGTATTTAACATCCTGATATTTATATAAGTTTTATCAATATTTTTAGCCATCTCTCCACCCAAAGCATCTATCTCTCTGACAATATGCCCCTTAGCAGGTCCGCCAATCGAAGGATTACAGGGCATCAAAGCAATATGATCAGCATTTAAAGTCAATAATAGAGTTTTACAACCCAGCCTAGCTGCCGCCAAAGCCGCTTCAGAACCGGCATGTCCAGCTCCAATAACTATCACTTCATAGTTATTCACCACAAATCACTCCCAATAATTAAGTTCTACTTACCTAAACAAAAATCAGCAAATATTTGATCAATAATATCCTCACCCACAGTATCTCCGGTAATCTTACCTAACTCTTCTAAAGCAGCCTTTAAATCTATAGTTAAAAAATCAGCCGGTAAATCCTGGGCTAGAGTCTCTTGAACAGTCAGTAAATACTCATAAGCAGCTTCTAAAGCCTCTTGATGACGTAAACTAGTTACTAAAGTTTGGTCGTTAGCTTCCACCTGACCAGCAAAGACTAATTCCGAAATCAGCTCCTCCAAATCGTTAATTCCTATCTCTTCAGTAGCTGATACTTCAATCACTCTCTCAGTAGCTAATTCCTTCTTTAATGTCTCCACATCTAAATTACTCTCTAAATCTATCTTATTAAGTACTACTATGGTATCCTTATCCGCTGCCAAATCCATTACTTCTCTATCTTCTTCAGTAACACCTAAATTAGCATCTAAGACTAATAATACTAAGTCAGCCTTTTGTAAAAATTTCTGTGATCTGGCAACTCCAATTTTCTCCACTTCATCCTCAGCCTCTCTAATTCCAGCTGTATCCATAATTTTAAGAGGTATTCCCTGAATATTAATAACTTCTTCAATTACATCCCGAGTTGTTCCCGGAATTTCAGTCACAATAGCTCTATTTTCTCTTAATAAAGCATTTAAAAGGCTAGACTTACCAACATTAGGCCGGCCCACAATAGCCGTTTGAATTCCTTCTTTAATTATTCTTCCCTTTTTACTAGTAGCTAATAAATCTTCAACTGATTCTAAAACTTCACTTAACCTTTCTTCAACCTCAGCAAAGCTAAAACCTTCTATTTCATCCTCAGGAAAATCAATTGAAGCCTCAAGGTTAGCTAATAAAGTTAATAGCTTACTTCGAATATCTTCAATTTGTTTCGATAATCCACCTTCCAATTGATCCATAGCTACTTGCAAGCCAGCTTCAGTCTTAGAAGTAATTACATCCATAATAGCTTCAGCTTGGGAAAGATCAATCCTTCCGTTCAAAAAAGCTCGCTTAGAAAACTCTCCCGGTTCAGCCAGTCTAGCTCCCATATCCAAAACTAAACTTAAGATTTTACGCAAAGGAACACTACCTCCATGGCAGTGAATTTCAACTATATCCTCTTGAGTATAAGTCTTAGGGGCCTTCATAACTAAGCAGATAACCTCATCAACTACCTGCTCTATTTCAGGTTCTATTATATGCCCATAGTGAGCTGTATAAGCAGCCACTTCTTTCAAGTTCTGCTTAGGCTTAGCATACGCTTTAAAAATCTGATCAACTATTGAAATAGCCTCAGCTCCACTAACTCTAACTATACCAATGCCGCCTTCACCAACTGCAGTAGAAATGGCAGCAATAGTATCCTTAAAATACAATTCAATCACCTCTCTTAACTCTAAATTATCCCAATTACCATTACTTAATTCAACTTTAAATTTTTAAAACCCAGTAGAAATTCTACTGGGTTCTATCAATCAACAAACTATTGAGCTACAATAACAACCTTCCTATAAGGATCTTCACCTTCACTATGAGTCTTCACTTGAGAATCACTCTGTAGAGCACTATGAATAATTCTTCTCTCATGAGGAGGCATCGGCTCTAAAACAACCTTCTTATTTTTAGCTTTAGCCTTATCGGCTAGTCTTAAAGCTAAATCACGTAAAGTTTCTTTGCGACGTTCTCTATATCCTTCAGCATCAATAACTACTCTTAAACGATAATCATCATCATACTTATTAACAGCTAAATTAGCTAAATATTGTAGAGCATCTAAGGTTTTACCTCGCCTACCGATTACAATCCCTAAATTAGATCCCGTTAAATTAATTACTACCTGTTCATCATTTGACCTATCCGCTAACTTTTCAACTTTAATATCTAAATTCATATTAGCAATTACATCTTCCATAAATTCAACGGCCTTCTTGCTTTTATCCTCTTTTTTCTTCACCTTAACTTTAGCATTTTTTCCGCCAATAATTCCTAAAAAACCTTCGCTTCCTTCATCTAAAACCTCTACTTCTACCCTATCTCTGCTAGTGGCTAATTTATTCAAAGCCTTTTCTAAAGCTTGATCAACGGTATTTCCTTCTTGAATTATTTCTTCCATTCTAGCTTGACTCCCCCTTTATAGTTATTGGTTCTCTATATATGATATACTGCTGAAGAACCATTAATAAATTAGAAGTAAACCAATATACTAAAACTCCAGCTGGTAAACGAGAACCAATAGCTACTATAAATAAAGGCATAAATAACATAATCTTATTACCAGAATCAGATCCAGACATCTTTCTTTGTAAAGTAGACTGCCCTAGCATCACTAATCCAGTCAAAATAACCAATATAAAGTCCGGTTCTGCTAAGTTAGCAATCCACAAAAAATCAACACCTTCTAAGGCAGGAAACTCCTGTAAGGCCCTAAATAAAGCTAACAAAATAGGCATCTGTATCAAAAGAGGTAAACAACCCGCAGCAGGATTAACCTTATTCTTTTTATATAATTCCATTACTTTTTCTTGATATTTTTTAGGCTCATCCTCATACTTTTCCTTTAACTTATTCATCTCAGGCTGCAGCTTCTGCATAGCTTTCATCGAACGAGTCTGTTTAGATATTAAAGGGAATAGAATTATTTTAATTATAATCGTTAATAAAATAATAGCTAAACCGTAGCTATTAGTGAAACCATAAAAAAAATCGAGAGACTGAGTCATCAAATTACCTAACCATCCAAAAAAATCACCAAAAACTCCTAGAATTCCTAATGAAATTAAATTCAACAAATTTTACAACCTCCTCAATCAATTATAAATATTACTTAATTAATACAAAATACTTTAACTTTAAGTTATAAGAACTGTCAGTTCTATTCAACTGGATCATACCCACCCGAATTAAAGGGATGACATGATAAAATCCTTCTAATACTCATTAAACTCCCCTTAAAAAAACCATACTTATTAATAGCACTAAGAGCATAATTAGAGCAAGTAGGATAAAATCTACATTTACCAGGTTGCCAAGGCGAAATAATCTTTTGATAAAGCTTAATTAATATAGATATTATATAAACTAACATTATTAATAACCTCACCTAAATTTATTTAAACAAAGAAGCTCTTATAAATAAATTAAAGACTGCAGCTTTAATTTCTTTATAAGAAGCTCCAGCAATTCCTTTTCTAGCAATAATAATTAAGTCAATCCCCGAAACTAAATCATTTTTATTTTTACGGTAGATTTCTTTAAAAATTCTTTTAATTCTATTTCTAATAACAGCCTTACCAATTTTTTTACTAATACTAAAACCAATTCTCCTTTTATTACCTCCATTTTTTAAAAAGTATAGCACTACAAATTCATTTGCTATTGAGTTTCCCTGCTCATAAACTCTTTTAAATTGATGGTTTTTAGTTAACCGTTCCGATTTAGGAAACGTCTTATTACTTTTTTTCATATAAATAAATGCACCTCTATATAAATTCAATTATAGAAAATAAACAAAAAATAAATCTATAAAAAATTAAATCTTCTCCACTATATAAATTATAGTTATTTATTACCTTCCTGTCAAGATATATTAAAAAATGATCCCTTGCTTTTAATAAATATATTCTACAATCATGAGTTAATCTAAGTATAAGATTATAAAAATACCTTAAATTATTGTTGATAATTTATTAATGATTTGTTATTATTATGGTACCTAATTAAAATAATAAATAGATTATCCTTATTAATTAAATTTAGAAAATTAAGCAGTTATCAGATTTAAAAGTTATTCACAAGTTATTAACAGTCCTGTGGATAACTTATATCTGATATATTTTTTTTGCCTTTTTATATCTAATAAAAATAATATTTAGTATAATATTGTGGATAAAGTAGTAATTTATTGTGGATAAAGCGTCTATTAGTTGTAATCACAAGATTATAATTGAATATTTTGGGTAAAATATAAATAATTACCTTCAAAGTGTTTGCAAAAAAATCCTGTGGATAACTTTTAATTTGTTAGGAGGTTTGATTTTATGACCAATAAAAACTTAAATAAAATTTGGCGAGAAAGCCTAGAAATATTTAAAGCTAAGTTAAGCAAACCAAGTTTTGAAACTTGGTTAAAATCTACTAAATTACTATCTATTAAAGATAATGCTGCTATAATTGAAGTACCTAATGAATTTTCTAGAGACTGGCTGGAAACAAGATACTCTGATTTAATTGAAGAAACTATTAATAAGTTAATAGATAAAAATTTAGATGTTAAATTTATAATTCCTCAAGAAAGAGAAAAAGAAATTGTAATTTCAGATAATAATGAATCACCAGAAAAAGATTTACAAGAAAACGATTTAAATACTCCTTTAAACCCCAAATATACTTTTGATACCTTTGTTATAGGAAGTAGTAATCGTTTTGCTCATGCAGCTTCTTTAGCAGTAGCAGAAGCTCCAGCAAAAGCATATAATCCTTTATTTATTTATGGAGATGTAGGTTTAGGTAAAACTCATTTAATGCATGCCATTGGACATTATATTCAAGAACATAATTCAAACCTCAAAGTTGCTTATGTTACTTCGGAAAAATTCACCAACGAATTAATTAACTCAATTCGTGATGACCAAGCGATTAATTTTAGAAATAAATATAGAAGTATGGATATTTTGCTAATAGATGATATTCAGTTTTTAGCTGGTAAAGAAAGAACTCAAGAAGAATTTTTTCATACTTTCAACACCTTACATGAAGCAAATAAACAAATAATAATCTCTAGTGATCGTCCTCCAAAAGAAATACCTACTTTAGAAGAAAGATTAAGATCTAGATTTGAGTGGGGATTAATTACTGATATTCAAGAGCCTGATTTAGAGACTAGAATTGCTATTTTGCGTAAAAAAGCAACGTTAGAAGATCTAAGTGTACCTAATGAAGTGATAGTTTATATTGCTAATCAAATTCATTCTAATATTAGAGAATTAGAAGGAGCATTGGTTAGAGTAGTTGCTTATTCATCCTTAGCTGAAAATGACATCACTATTGAATTAGCTCAAAAAGCTTTAAAAGATATTGTTCCCACTACCTCAGAACCCAAAGAAATAACAATTGAACTAATTCAAAAAATAGTTACAGACTATTATGAATTAGATATGAAAGATATGAAGTCTAAAAAAAGAACTAGAGCAATAACTTTTCCTAGACAAATAGCTATGTATATTGCTAGGAAAATAACTGACTCTTCTTTACCTAAAATAGGCGAAAAATTTGGAGGTAAAGACCATACTACAGTTTTACATGCTTATGAAAAAATTAATAAACAAATTAAAGAAGATAAAGAACTTAACAGCACTATAAAAAAGTTAATTAATAGAGTTAAAATTTAAAAAAATACCTGTGGATAACCCTGTGGATTACCTGTGGATAACTTGTGGATGAATTGTTAATAACTAATAGGTTTTTAATGAGCTGTGGATAAGCCGCACTTATCCACAATCCGCCCACAATCTATCCACAAGCATCCTCCCTGTTATTTCAAGGGTTTATTAGACTTTTCCACATATCCACAACCCCCTATTACTACTACTAGCATGTTTTATTATATATAAACATGTAGTAATAATAGTAATAGATGCTTTGATTTATTGTTGATAACTTTTTGGAGGAGGAAATAATTATGGAAATAAAAATTAATCAAAAAGAATTTTATAATGGGATTCAGACTGTTCGAAAAGCTGTTTCTACTAACAATGCTTTACCAATTTTATCAGGAATATTAATTAAAACAGAAAAAGATAAACTAAAGCTGGTTGCTACTGATTTAGAGTTAGGAATAGAATGTACTGTTGAAGCAAATATTCTCGAAAAAGGAGCTGTAGTATTACCTGCTACTTATTTAGCTAATATTATTAGAGAATTACCAAAAGAAAAATTAAAATTAAAAGTAAACTCCAATAATAATACTAAGATTGAATTTAAAAGATCTCAGTTTAAAATTAATGGATCTCCAGCTGATGAATTTCCTTTGCTTCCTGAAATTGAATCAGGTATTAATTACACTTTATCTTCAGCTTTTTTTAAGGATATGATAAATCGAACTAAATTTGCAACTTCTCAAGATGAAAGTAGACCTTTTTTAACAGGCGGCTTATTATTAATAGAAAATAATGAATTAAAAATGATTGCTACTGATTCATATAGATTAGCTTATTCAAATTCTAGATTAGATAAAGAGTTTAAAAATAGTGAAGTAATTATACCTAGTAAAACTTTAGAAGAATTAAGTAAATTACTGACTTCGGAAGAAGAAGAAGAAATAAAGGTAGTAATTACAGAAAATCAAATATTATTTAATTTTTTAAATATAACTTTAATTTCAAGGTTAATTGAAGGGCAGTTTCCTAGTTATCAACAAGTACTTCCAGATAGCTCCAAAACCGAAGTTGAAATTGATAAGAATCAATTATTAAATGCAACTAAGAGAGCTTCTTTGTTAGCAAAAGATAATTCAAATATTATTAAAGTTGAATTAAAAGATAATTTTTTGATAATTAAGTCTAATTCACCAGAAGTTGGTGAATCATATGAACAAATAAAGGTTGATCAGAAAGGTGAGAATACAGAAATTGCTTTTAATGCTAGTTATTTGATTGATGTTTTGAAGGTGATTGAAGAAGAAAAGGTGTTAATGAATTTATCTGGTTCTTTAAATCCAGGAGTAATCAAAGAAATTGACAACAATGATTATATTTATATAATTATGCCTGTCAGGTCAGCTTAACAAACTAATACAATAGGAGTGATAGTATTGAAAAAGATAATTATTAATACAGATACAATTGAACTAGATCAATTTCTAAAGTGGGCTAACTTAGCTTCTACTGGTGGTGAAGCTAAATCAATGATAAAAAAAGGGAATGTAATGGTTAACGGTGAAATAGAGAAAAGGCGTAGTACAACCCTATCTGCAAAAGATATAATTAAAGTGGCAGATGAAAAGTATCAAATAATTGTTAATGGATAGGGGTGAAAAATAAGTTTGTACTTAACTGGTCTTTTTTTAAATAATTTTAGGAACTATAATACTTTAGAATTAAATTTAAATAAAAATCTAAATTTATTTATAGGAAATAATGCTCAGGGAAAGACTAATATATTGGAAGCAATATATCTATTGAGCACAGGTAATTCACATAGAACTAATATTACCTCGGAAATGATAAACTGGAACCAAGAGAAAGCTTATGTTAAGGGTGAAGTATCAAGAAAAGAACGAAATTTTAGTATAGAATTATTGATTGAAAATAGAGGAAAAAAAGCAAAGGTTAATTCTAACTCTTTAAAAAAGATTAATGAACTACTGGGCTATTTAAATACTATTATATTTTCTCCGGAAGATTTAGAATTAGTGAAAGGTAGTCCTGCTGGAAGAAGAAAGTTTATTAATTTAGAGATTTCTCAAGTTAATTCCTATTATCGTCATAATTTAAAGGAGTACAATAAAGTTTTAAAACAAAGAAATAATTTATTAAAGGACATCAGAGAAAAACATAGTAGTCAAGAAATGTTAGGTGTTTGGGATCAGCAATTAATTGATTTAGGAAGTAAAGTAATTCTTAAGCGCTTAGAAACAGTAGAAAAACTAGGAATTTTAGCTAGACTGATGCATCGTAAAATAACAGACGGCTCAGAAACATTAAAGTTAAAGTATAAATCCTCTTTAGATTTAAGTAATGATTTGAGCTTATCAGAAATTAAAGATAAATTCGATAAAAAAATTAAAAGTTTTCGTCAACAAGAAATAGATAAAGGATACAGTATAGTTGGCCCTCATCGTGATGATATGCTTTTTGAAGTTAATGATATAAATATTAGAAAATATGGTTCACAAGGCCAGCAAAGAACTACTGCTTTAGCTTTAAAATTAGCGGAATTAGAGTTTATGAAATCTGAAATTGGAGAGTATCCAATACTATTATTGGACGATGTATTTTCTGAATTAGATGGTAAACGGTGCCATTATCTATTAAAAGTCATTAAAAATAAAGTACAAACTTTCATAACTAGCACTAAAGTAAATAAAGAATTAAGTAAGCTAGATTTAAATAAAAGTTTTTATCGTATAAAAAAAGGAACCTTAACTTCAATATAAAGATTACTTTAAATTACAATGTTTAGAAAGTTATTTCTGCTTTTACATAATTGCTATTACTGTATTATTATAGTTGAAATATTAACTATTAAAATAAAATTAGAGAGCATTAAATTAACCTTATAACCTGCTAATATTTAAAATTTATAATCTGGGGAGGATAAAAAATGTTATTACATTTAGGTAATGACTATATGATTCCTGTCAAAGATGTAGTACTAATAGCTGATTTTGAATCAACTGATTCAGATGATTCAAGAAGCTTTTTACAAACAGCTAAAGAGGAAGATTTTATTGAAGATTTTGCTGGAGATAAAGCTAAATCATTTATAGTAACTGATGAAACTATTTATTATTCACCAATATCTTCTAAAACATTGAGGAAGAGGATGAACTTTGTAGCTAATTTAAACTGTGATTGTTAATTTTATAGTTTAAGTTAGTTTGAAGGTAATCAATTGGAGGTATAATTATGAGTAAAGATAAATTTAATTATTCTGACTATAACGCTGACCAAATACAGGTCTTGGAAGGGTTGGAGGCAGTTAGAAAAAGACCTGGTATGTATATTGGTAGTACAGGAGCTAAAGGATTACACCATTTAGTATATGAAGTAGTTGATAATAGCATAGATGAAGCTTTAGCCGGTTATTGTGAAAATATAGAGGTAACCATTAATCCAGAAAATATAGTTACAGTTACAGATGATGGACGAGGAATCCCTATTTCTCCTCATCCTAAATTGGAAAAGACTGCTGTAGAAATCGTAATGACAGTCTTGCATGCTGGAGGAAAGTTTGATGATAAAGGTTATAAGGTTTCTGGAGGACTGCACGGAGTTGGAGTTTCAGTAGTTAATGCCTTATCGGAGTGGTTGGAAGTAGAGGTGATGAGAAATAATAAGATATATCATCAGAGGTATGAACGAGGATTTCCCGTTAAAGACTTAACAATAGTTGGAGAAAGTACTAATAGTGGAACTAAAATAAAGTTTAAGCCTGATACGGATATTTTCGAAAGTATAGAGTTTAAATATAATACTTTAGTTAAAAGATTAAGAGAGTTAGCCTATTTGAATAAAGGAATTCAGATAGAATTAAGAGATGAAAGAGATTCCCAGATTAAAAAAGATATATTTAAGTTTGAAGGGGGCATTGTTTCTTTTGTAAAAGAGTTGAATAAAAATAAAGACCCTTTACATGAGGAGCCTATTTATTTTGAAGATGAGGTTGATGAAAATCAAATTGAAGTAGCTATTCAGTACAATGATGGGTATGTAGATAATATCTTTACCTTTGCTAATAATATAAATACTCAGGAAGGTGGTACCCATTTAAGTGGTTTTAAGAGTGCTTTAACTAGGACTGTTAATGACTATGCGCGGAGGCATAATCACTTAAAAGAAGAAGATCCTAACTTAGCTGGCGACGATATTAGAGAAGGAATTGTGGCTATTCTTAATGTTAAATTAAAGGATCCTCAGTTTGAAGGACAGACTAAAACGAAGTTAGGGAATAGTGAGATAAGAGGAGCTGTCGACTCTATAGTTTCTGAAAACCTAGGTGAGTTTCTAGAACAAAACCCTAAAATTGCAGCTGCTATTGTTGAAAAAGCTATTAAAGCGGCCCAAGCTAGAAAGGCTGCTCAAAAAGCCAAAGAATTAACTAGAAGAAAAAATGCTTTGAACAGAACTTCTTTACCTGGGAAATTAGCTGACTGTACTTCACGGGATCCTGAAGAATCGGAGCTTTATATTGTAGAGGGAGATTCTGCTGGAGGTTCAGCTAAGCAGGGTAGGGATAGACATTTTCAAGCTGTGCTACCTTTGAAAGGAAAGATTTTAAACGTGGAGAAAGCTCGTTTAAATAGAATTTTAAATAATAAAGAGATTAGATCTTTAATTACTGCTTTAGGTACTGGAATTGCTGATGAGTTTGATAGTGAAAAGGTTAGATATAAAAAGATTATAATTATGACCGATGCTGATGTTGATGGGGCGCATATTAGAACGTTGTTGTTGACTTTCTTTTATCGTTATATGCGTCCTTTGATTGAAGCTGGTAATATTTATATTGCTCAACCACCTCTTTATAAAGTGGAAAAGGGTAGCCAAGAGCATTATGTTTATAATGATCGCGAACTAGAAAAGTTGTTAGCGGAAATCGGAAAAGATAGAGTTTCTATGCAAAGGTATAAAGGTTTAGGGGAGATGAACCCAGAACAGTTATGGGAGACTACTATGGAGCCTGAAAACAGAACGGTTTTACAGGTGCAGATTGAAGATGCAGTTAGAGCTGATGAAATTTTTACAACTCTAATGGGTGATAAGGTGCCTCCAAGAAAAGAGTTTATAAAACAACATGCTAAAGAGGTTAAAGATATAGATATTTAAGGATAGAGGCTATGAAGTTAGGAGGGAATAGAATGTCTAAAGTAAAGGATCAACAGGTACAAGCTGTTGATATTAGAGATGAAATGAAAGAAGCATATATGGATTATGCTATGAGTGTGATTGCAGGTCGGGCCCTACCCGATGTCAGAGATGGTCTAAAGCCTGTTCATCGCCGTATTTTATATGCTATGCATGACTTAGGGATGACCCCTAATAAGTCTCATAAAAAGTCAGCTAGAATCGTAGGAGAGGTATTAGGTAAGTATCATCCTCATGGTGATACTGCTGTCTATGATACTATGGTTAGAATGGCTCAGGAGTTTAATTATAGATATCCTTTAATAGATGGTCAAGGAAACTTCGGTTCTATAGATGGTGATTCAGCAGCAGCAATGCGTTATACAGAAGCTAGGATGTCTTCTATTGCTACTGAATTATTAGCTGATATTGAAAAAAATACAGTTGATTTTAAAGCTAACTTTGATGATACTTTGGAGGAGCCTGAAGTTTTACCAGCTCGCTTGCCTAATTTATTAATTAACGGTACTTCCGGAATTGCAGTGGGAATGTCAACTAATATTCCTCCCCACAATATAAGCGAAGTAATAGATGGGCTAATAAGGTTAATAGATAACCCTGAGATTGAAGTTTTGGAATTAATGGAGACTATTAAGGGCCCAGATTTTCCTACGGGGGGACTAATTTTAGGAAGAAAAGGAATTAAGAAGGCCTTTGAAACTGGCAAAGGAAAGGTAAGTTTAAGAGCAAGAACGGAAATAGAAGAGTTTAAAAATGGAAAGTCAAGAATAATTATTACTGAACTACCTTATCAAGTTAATAAAGCTAAATTAGTAGAAAAAATAGCTAACTTGATCATAGAAGATGAAAAAGTTAAGGGAGTTGCTGACTTAAGAGACGAATCTGATCGACAAGGCTTAAGAATAGTAATTGAGCTAAAAAGAGGAATTAATCCTAAAATAACGCTTAATAAACTCTTCAAACATACTAGATTACAGACTACTTTCGGAATTATTATGTTAGCTTTAGTGAATGGAGAACCTAAAGTATTAAATTTAAAAGAAGTTTTAAATAAATATTTAGAACATCAAAAAGAAGTAATAACTAGACGCACTAAACATAAATTAGATAAAGCGGAAGCTAGAGTTCATATTTTAGAAGGTTTAAGAACTGCCTTAAATAATATAGATGCAGTAATAAAAGTGGTTCGTAGTTCTGATAATAGAAAACTAGCTCAAAAGAGATTAAGGTCAGAGTTTGACCTTACTAAAAAGCAAGCTATAGCAATTTTAAGAATGAGATTACAGAGATTAACAGGTTTAGAAATGGAAAAGATAAACTCTGAACATCAGGAACTAACTGCAAAAATCGAACGTTTTAAATCTATTTTAGCTAGCGACAAGAAATTATTAGAAATCATTAAAAAGGAGATTTTAGCTTTAAAAGATAAGTATGCTGATGCTAGACAAACTGAAATTGTAGATAAGGAAGTTGATATTGAGCTAGAAGATTTAATTGAAGAAGAGGAAATAGTAATTACCTTAACTAAACAAGGATATATTAAAAGAATGCCTTTGAATAGATATAAAAGTCAACATCGCGGCGGCAAAGGAATTATTGGGGTTAAAACTGCTGAAGATGATTTTGTAGAAAATCTATATACTACTTCTACTCATAATTATTTACTTTTTTTCACTAGCCAAGGGCGAGTTTATAGATTAAAAGGATATAAAATTCCTGAAGGAAGTCGTCAAGCTCGGGGAACAGCAATTATTAATCTATTGGAACTTAAATCTGAAGAAAAAATTACAACTGTGATTCCAATTGACAACTTTAAAGCTGATAATTATTTATTAATGGCTACTAAAAAAGGAATAGTTAAAAAGACTGAGTTAGAGGATTTTGATACTAATTACACTGGTCTAATAGGTATTGACTTGCCAACAGATGATGAATTAATTGAAGTTAAACTAACCACTGGTAATCAAGATATTATTTTAGGTACAGAATTAGGATTAGCTATTAGATTTTCAGAGTTGGAAGTTAGAAGCATGGGCAGAACAGCTAGAGGAGTCAAGGGGATAAACTTAGGTTTAGAAGATCAAGTAATTGGAATGGATGTTGTTAAAGAAGGCTCGCAATTATTAGTAGTTACAGATCAAGGTTATGGTAAGCGGACACCTATTGAAGAGTATAGATTACAAAGCAGAGCTGGTAAAGGATTATTAACTTTAAAAAGAACTGATAAAAATGGAAAGTTAATAGCTTTAAAAATGGTGGAAGACGATGATGAAGTAATGTTGATTTCTGAAAAGGGAATTTTGATTAGAATATCTGTAAAGGAAGTTTCTTCTACAGGTCGAAATACCCAAGGGGTTAAAGTAATGAGTTTAGACCAAGGAGATCAAGTAGTTTCTTTAGCTTATATTGATCAGAAAATAAAAGAATAAAATTATTTACTTAAATGCTCGTGGTTATTGATTATTCCACGAGTATTTTTTAGACTTTGAAAGTCATAAACTCTTCATATTTTTAGTATATAATTTAAAATAGTTATCAGCAAAATAAAGCTGTTTTGAAAAGGAGGAGTTTTATGAAAAAGAAGAAGTTTTTAGTGGTTATTATAATGGTGATTGCTGTTTTAGTAACTATTATCGCTTGTGATAATCAAGAAGTGGAAGAAGAAACAACAAATTCTACTCAGGAGTTTGAAAATAATGAAGAAGTTGAAGTTGATTCAGAGGATGTTTTTAAAGAACGAGCTCCTGATTTTACTTTAATTGATTTAGAAGGCAACGAAGTTACTTTATCGGCTTATCAAGGAGATAAGGTAGTATTTTTAAACTTTTGGGCTAGTTGGTGTCCACCATGTAGAAATGAAATGTCAGCTATGCAAAGAATTTACGAACAGAGACAAGAAGAAGTAAAAATATTAGCTGTTAATGTTAGAGAAAATAAACAAAAAGTACGTGACTTTATAGAAAAAGAGGGTTATCAATTTTCGATTTTATTGGATCAAAAAGGAGAGGTAGCAAGTACTTATTTAGTAAGAGGAATTCCCAAAACTTTAATTATTGATGAAAAAGGACTAATTAGAAGTGAACATATAGGAGCTTTAAATAAAGATCAAATGAATAAACTAATAGATGAGGCTTTAAAATAAATAGTGTTATTTTATTGAAATTAAATTAACTTCAAAAGAGGGGGCTTTGAAATGGAGATCAATTTTAAAAAAGCTGGATTAGTTTTAGGTATAATCTTGATTGTTGTCTTACTATTTATTGGCTCAATGAGCTATTTAATATTTAATAATTTAGTTGGTCGACAGCAAGAGCCTCAAGATAGCATAGCTGTAATTAATATTAATGGCCCTATTTTAGGTGGAAGCGGGGGAGGAATGTTTAGTCAAGGAGCTGCTAATTCTGAGCGAATTATGCGAGAAATAAATCGAGCTAAAAACGAAGAAAATATTAAAGCCATTATTTTGAATATTGAAAGTCCAGGTGGTAGTTCTGCTGCTGCTGAAGCTATTCATCGAGAGCTAGTGAGGTTTAAAGAGACTGGAAAACCAATCGTTGTTTCTATGGGTAGTATCGCTGCTTCTGGAGGTTACTATATTTCTACAGTAGCCGATCAAATCTATGCTAATTCATCTACTTTAACCGGAAGTATTGGTGTGATTATGAATCTTCATAATTTAGAAGATTTGTATGATAAATTAGGAATTGAACCTATTACCTTTAAAAGTGGCCCTTTTAAAGATATTGGTAATCCCAATCGAGAGCTATTAGCTGAAGAGGAAGAAATAATCCAAAATCTAGTTGATAGAGCTTATGAGAACTTTGTTCAGGTAATAGTTGAAGGTAGGGAGCTCGATGAGGAGAAAGTAAAAGAAATAGCAGATGGTCGGATTTATGATGGCAGTGAAGCACAAGAGCTAGGTTTAGTAGATGAATTAGGGACCTTTTATGATGCTAAAAGACAAGCGGCTCAATTAGCGGGAATAGAAGCTGAACCTAATTTAGTTTATTATGGACGTCCTTCTTTATTGGAAAGAATACTAAGTTCAGCTAATAAACTAAGCTATGCTTTAGGCTTAACAGAAAATTTAGCAGAGCAACTAAAGCTAAGTGAAGAAGAGTTAATTTACTATCAATTTTTAGAACGAGAATCTGGAAATAATCTTTGGAATTTAGAGTTGAATTATTAAAGTGAACAGATACTTAATTTTAAGAATATTAGTTATATTTATATAAGCTTGCATTTATAGTTAAAGTAGTATATAATACTTTAAAAGTTTAGATAATTGAATATTTTTAAACACTGTGAACAGGAATAGTAGGCTTTCTTCTTATTTTAAGAGAATCGGCGGTAGCTGCAAGTCGGTATAAGGAGAAGCTGATCCGCCTGGGAGTGGTTAGTGAAAACAAGCTATACCGGTTGGTGTCGTTACTCACTTTAAAGTGGGCCCTATTTTATTTAGGGTCAATTAGGGTGGCAACGCGATTCTCTCGCCCCTAACAGTTTAGTAATCATTGTTAGGAGTGAGGGATTTTTTGTTTTTTAAGTTTAAGTTTTAATTAATTTAAGATACTATACTAAAGGAGGTTCAGATAATGAAAGAAAAGAGAACATTGATGTTACCAGGACCGACTCCAATTCCAGAGGAAGCACGTTTAGCTGGAGCTCAGAAAATAATTGGTCATCGAGGTGTAGACTGTGAGGAACTGATGGAAGAAGTAACAGAAAATTTGAAGTATGTTTTCCAGACCGAAAATGATGTATTAGTTTTAACCTGTTCTGGAACTGGTGGTTTGGAAGCATCAATTGCTAATACTTTATCCGCAGGTGATAAGGTATTATCGCTTTGTACTGGTGCTTTTGGAGAAAGATATGCTACTATTGCTGAAAGATACGATATAGATGTAGAGAGAATGAACTTTGCTTGGGGTGAAGATATAGATGTAGATAGAGTTAAAGCTAGATTAGCAGCAGATCAAGAGCAGGAAATTAAAGCAATTTTAATGACTCATAATGAAACTTCCACTGGGGTAATTAACCATCCAGCTCCTATAGGAGAATTGGCCGCTCAGCATAACGCTTTGCTCTTAGTAGATGCAGTTAGCTCCATCGGCGGAATTGAGTTAAAAACTGATAAATGGCAAGCAGATGTAGTAGTAACTTCTTCTCAAAAAGCATTAATGAGTCCCCCAGGACTCTGTTTGGTTAGTGTTAGTCCGCAAGCCCTAGCAGCTACTCAAGACTCAGATTTACCTAAGTTTTATTGGAGCTTTCAAAGAGCTAAAGAGCGATATGAACGCTGTTATCAGACACCTTCTACTCCTGCCTTAGCTACTCTTTATGTCTTGAGAGAGGTTTTAAGGGAGATTAGAGAGGAAGGCTTAGAAAATCTTTTTCAACGCCATCAGCTAGTGACTAGAGCACTTAGAAGAGGTGTAGAGGCTATGGGGTTAGAGCTATTAGTAGCAGAAGAGATAGCTTCTAAAACAGTAACAGCAATTAAACTACCGACAGATGTTGAATATGAAGCTGTAGAGCAGAGACTGCGTGAGCAATATAATGTTTATATTACCGGCAGTAAAGGTAAACTAAAAGGAAAGGTCTTTAGGATTGGTCACTTAGGAAATGTAAGCAGAAGTGATATTTTATCCACCATTTCAGCTTTAGAGATGGTGTTAAATCAAGAAGGTTTTGAAGTAAAGTTAGGGTCAGGTTTAGCAGCTGCCCAAAAAGTATTCCACAAGGAGGAGAGAAGATAATGAAGGTATTAGTTAGTGATAATATTTCTGAAGCAGGAATTGATATTTTAAAAGAACACGGTATTGATGTTACCTTCAATACTGAATTGAGCTATGAAGAATTACTGACAGAAATCGGTAAATACGAGGGGATTATTCTTAGAAGTATGACTCCTTTAAATGAAGAGGTGTTGAGTCAAGCTGATAAGCTAAAGGTAATTGCTAGAGCAGGTTCAGGTTATGATAATATTGATATAGAAGCTGCCTCTAAACAAGGAATTATAGTCTTAAATACTCCCGGTCAAAATACTGTTTCTGCTGCCGAACAGTCTATGGCACTAATGTTAAGTCTATCTCGTAATATACCTCAGGCTAATGAAGCTTTACATAATGGTATTTGGGATAGAAGTAAATATCAAGGAGTAGAGTTAAACGAAAAGGTTTTAGGAATCATCGGTTTAGGTAGAGTTGGAGGGAACGTAGCTAAAAGAGCTAAATCCTTTAATATGGAGGTAATTGCTAATGATCCGTATATTACCAAAAAGAGAGGTGAAAAGTTAGGAGTAGAACTGGTAGATTTTAAAGAAATCCTGAAAAGATCTGACTATATTTCTGTGCATACCCCTTTAACTGATGAAACCTATCACATCTTAGGCAAAAAAGAGTTTGCGCAAATGAAAGAAAATGTGAGAATAATCAATGCAGCTCGAGGTAAAAATGTGGATACTCATGCTTTGTATGAAGCTATCAAGGATGGCAAAGTTGCTGGAGCTGGTTTAGATGTTCACGAAGAAGAACCTTTAGACGATCATCCTTTATTAGAACTAAAGGATAAAGTAATTGTAACTCCTCATTTAGGAGGAACTACTGATGAAGCAATGGACAATGTAGCTATTGATGCTGCTAAGCAGGCTATTGCTGTCTTAGAAGGTAATTTACCGAGAACTCCTTTGAATATTCCTACCTTACAGCCGGAGGAAATGGAGCAGATTAGACCTTATGTAGAATTAGCTGAAAAGTTAGGTTCTTTTTATGCACAGTGGGAAGAAGGAAGAATTAAAAACTTAAAGGTCTCTTATAATGGGGAAGTAGCTAAGCAAGAAGTTAGTCCAATTACTACTTCTTTGTTAAAAGGTCTCTTAAATCCAATATTGGAAGAGTCTGTTAACTTAGTTAATGCTAGCTTGATTGCTGAAGAAAGAGGAATTGAAGTTACAGAAAGTAAAAGTACTAGCGCAGATAGATACTCTAACTTAATTACTTTAGAAGCAGAAACTGAGGAAGAAACCAATAAATTAGCGGGAACAGTTTTTGCCGAGAATGACCTGCGAATAGTTCAAATTAATGATTACTATATTGATGCTAAACCAGAAGGAAATATTTTAATTACTATTCATACTGATCAGCCTGGAGTTTTAGGTAAAATTGGAACTCTATTAGGGGAAAATGGGATTAATATTGCTAGCATGCAGCTAGGTAGGCATCAAGTAGGTGGTAAAGCAGTAATGATGATGCAAGTGGATAATGAATTAGATGCAGAAGTATTAGCAGAATTAACTTCTATAAATGGGATGGAAAATACTAAATATGTTACCTTATAGTTTTAGTAGTAAAGGAGGTCAGGCTGATGTTATATTTGACTTTTGTTAGAGAGAATGTAGAGTTAGTTAAAGATGCTTTAGATAAAAAAGGTGCTGAGGCTGATTTAGATGAGCTAATAGTTCAGGACCAGAAGCGTAGAGATACACTTTATGAAGTAGAACAGTTAAAGCATAGAAGAAATGAAGCCTCTGATAAAATAGGGGAATTAAAACGAAAGGGAGAAGATGCTTCAGAAATAATTAGTGAAATGCAGGAGGTATCAGCTCAAATCAAGGAAATGGATGAGGAAGTCAGAGAATGTGAAGAAAAGATTGAAGAAATCTTACTACAAATACCTAATATTCCTCATCCTGAAGCTCCACTTGGAACTGATGAAGAGGATAATGTACTTGCTTGGCAGTGGGGAGAAGTTAGGGAGTTTAACTTTAAACCGCAAGCTCATTGGGATCTTGGAGAAGAACTTGATATTTTAGATTTTGAAAAGGGAGCTAAGGTTTCTGGAGCTCGATTTACATTTTTAAAAGGGTTAGGAGCTAAGTTGGAGCGGGCCCTAATTGAATTTATGCTGGATATCCACTTAGAGGAGCATAATTATCAAGAGGTATTTCCCCCTTATATCGTACACCGGGATAGTATGATTGGTACTGGACAGTTACCTAAGTTTGAGGAGGATGCTTTTAAACTGGAAGGTGCTGATTACTATTTGATACCTACTGCTGAAGTACCAGTAACTAATATGTATAGAGATCAAATTTTGCAAGCGGAACAACTACCGATCCATCATGTTGCTTATAGTGCCTGTTTTAGAGCAGAGGCTGGAGCTCACGGACGCGATACCAGAGGGATTATTCGTCAGCATCAGTTTAATAAAGTGGAACTAGTTAAGTTCGTGAAGCCTGAAGATTCATATACTGAGCTTGAAAAGCTAGTCAAGGATGCAGAGGTGATACTTCAAAAGTTAGAGCTACCTTATCGAGTGCTGGATATGTGTACTGGAGATTTAGGCTTTGCTGCTGCTAAAAAGTACGATATAGAGGTTTGGTTTCCTAGTTATGATACTTATAGAGAGGTCTCTTCTTGTAGTAATTTTGAAGACTTTCAAGCTAGAAGGGCAAGTATCAAGTATCGTCCTCACCCAGAAGCTAAAGCTAGGCTGGTGCATACACTAAATGGTTCGGGAGTAGCTATTGGTCGAACAGTAGCTGCTATCTTAGAAAACTATCAACAGACTGATGGGTCAGTAATTATTCCAGAAGCTTTAAGACCCTATATGAATGGTTTAGATAAAATTGAACCCTAAAAGCTGCTTTTGCTTGACAAAGTAAAGTTGATAGGATATAATAACTTAGTAAATTTAAGTTGAGAAATTAATTCAGGAGGGATACCCAAGTGGCTGAAGGGGCGGGTTTGCTAAACCTGTAGTAGGACGCTTTAGTCCTAGCGAGGGTTCGAATCCCTCTCCCTCCGCCAAATTAAATTTTAATAGTATTATTTTGTACTTAGAAATTAATCAACTGCTAAGCAATTTGCTTGACAGTTGATTAATTTTTTATTATAATTAAATGGAATCTGATTATAACTAGATAGAATGAATTATTAAAGCAATAATCATTAATTTAAGTTATAGTATTGAGATTATTTTATAAAGAGTAATAAAGGAGCTTAATAAAATTACTAAAGGGGGAGAAAAATGAAAAAGATTTCGTTGTTACTTTGTTTAAGTCTAGTTTTATTATTAGTTGTGATGGCTAGTCCAGAAGCTATGCTGGCTGATGATGGTACTCATGTAGGAGTTGGCTCTGGTTATGGTGGAGATGTAGAAGTGGAAGTAGAGGTTTCTGAGGGAGAGATTGTAAGTGTAGAGATTTTAGAGCATGATGAAACAGCAGGTATTTCCGATGCTGCTTTTGATGAAGTACCAGCTGCTATTGTAGAAGCACAGTCTACAGATGTAGATGCAGCTAGTGGTGCGACTAAGACTAGCGAAGCTATTATTAAAGCGGTTAAAGATGCTTTAGGAAAAAATGGTGGTAATTTGGCAGACGGTACATATGTAGGAGTTGGCTCTGGTTATGGTGGAGATGTAGAAGTAGAATTACAAGTTTCTGAGGGAGAGATTGTAAGTGTAGAGATTTTAGAGCATGATGAAACAGCAGGTATTTCCGATGCTGCTTTTGATGAAGTACCAGCTGCTATTGTAGAAGCACAGTCGGCAGATGTAGATGCAGCTAGTGGTGCGACTAAGACTAGCGAAGCTATTATTGAAGCGGCAGAAGATGCTCTAAGTCAAGCTAAGTAATTTAATTATTAATTTAAGTTTGAAATTGATTTTGGTCTATATGTTTAATTAAGACATGTAGGCCAATTTTTTATTTTTGACAATTGTTTTTCTGTGTTGTATAATTACTAAGCAAGTTATTTGAGATATTAAAATTTTTAACCGTACTAAACGGGGTGGTAGCGGTGCCCTGTAACCCGCAAGCCGCTATAGCGGGGTTGAAGTCTACTCTAGCCTAATTTTCTTTAAGGTCTGGCTTAAGCAAGTGGTGATGAAGGTTGGGTCCTACGCAATAAGAACCTACCAACTCCGTCAGGCCCGGAAGGGAGCAGCGGTAAGTAGTGTTTTTTATGTGCCGTAGGGGAGCCTGGCTTGAGCTAACTGCTTAAGTAACGCTTAAAGAAGATTAGGTGAAAGTAGATGTACGGTTTTAATTTTTAATTTTCCTTGACAAGTTATAGTCTATGTTATATAATTATTGAGGCATGTTGAAAATTGGAGGGGTGTCCGAGTCCGGTTTATGGTGGCAGACTTGAAATCTGCTGTACGTTTATGCGTACCGTGGGTTCGAATCCCACCCCCTCCGCCATTAATAGCTGTCAGTCATCAATTGTCAGTTATTAGTGAAGGTGAAAAATAGATTAAGTTTTAGCTGAAGACTATTCGGAGAGATACCCAAGTGGCTGAAGGGGCGGGTTTGCTAAACCTGTAGTAGGACGCTTTAGTCCTAGCGAGGGTTCGAATCCCTCTCTCTCCGCCATTTTATTTTGCGCCCGTAGCTCAACTGGATAGAGTAACTGACTACGAATCAGGAGGTTGGAGGTTCGACTCCTCCCGGGCGCGCCATTTTAAATAGGTGATATTGTGAAAAAAAACGATGAATATTATATGAAGCTTGCCTTAAGGGAAGCACAAAAGGCTTATTCTAAAGCCGAGGTGCCTATTGGAGCAGTTATTGTTAGGGATGAGAAAGTTATTGCTAGGGCTCATAATTTGAAGGAGAAACTGCAAGATCCTACTGCTCACGCTGAGATTCTAGCTATTAAAGAAGCTTGTAGTAATTTAGGTAGCTGGCGATTAACTGATTCTACCCTTTATGTTACTATCGAACCCTGTCCAATGTGTGCTGGAGCTTTAGTTCAAGCTAGAGTAGAACAGTTAGTATTTGGAGCTGCAGATCCTAAAGCAGGAGCTGTTGGTTCACTTTTAAATTTAGTAGATTTTGCTGATTTTAATCATCAACTTGAGTTTAAGTCTGGAGTTTTAGAGCAGGAATGTAGGCAAGTAATAAAAAGCTTTTTTGCAGATTTAAGAGATAAGTAGATATTATTTTGTGATATTTGCTGTTTATAAAAACTATTAGTTCGGAGAGGTGTCCGAGTCTGGTTTAAGGAGCCCGCCTGGAAAGCGAGTAGACGGTTCACCCCGTCTCGAGGGTTCAAATCCCTCCCTCTCCGCCATTTTCAAACTGCCATTTAATGGTGGTTTTTTATTTTTTGCTATTTTCTAATTAATGGAAGAAGGGGCTTGACGATAGAATTTCATTCTGTTATAATTATGAATGTTAAAGTTGAGTATTAAATTAGCTAATTAAAGTTGTTAAAACTTTTGAATTATAGATTTGGCTGTGCTAGATGGGGTGGTAGCGGTACCCTGTAACCCGCAAGCCGCTATAGCGGGATTGAATATCTACTCCAGCCTTTTGTTCTTTAAGGTCTGGCTTAAGCAAGTGGTGATGAAGGTTGGGTCCTACGCAATAAGAACCTACCAACTCCGTCAGGCCCGGAAGGGAGCAGCGGTAAGTAGTGTTTCTTATGTGCCGTAGGGGAGCCTGGCTTGAGCTAACTGCTTAAGTAACGCTTAAGGAGGATTAGGTGAAAGTAGATGCACAGCCTTAATTTTTATAAAAATCAATAATGATGTTTATATGGGGTTGAATAAAAATGTCTTATTTATCATTATATAGAAAATGGCGACCAAGAAACTTTGAAGATATTGTAGGGCAGGATAATATTATTAAAACCCTTAGAAATGCAATTAAATTAGAAAGAATTGCTCATGCTTATTTATTTTGTGGACCTAGAGGTACTGGTAAAACAAGTACAGCTAAAGTTTTAGCTAAAGCATTAAACTGTAATGATAGTTTAAATACAAATCCTTGTGGCGAATGCGAAATTTGTCATAAAATACATAATAATAGCTCTGTTGATATAATTGAAATAGATGCTGCTTCTAATCGAGGAATTGATGAAATTAGGAATTTAAGAGAGAAAGTAAAGTTTTCTCCTACTGAAGGTCGCTATAAAGTATATATAATTGATGAAGCTCATATGTTGACTAAGGAAGCCTTTAATGCTTTACTTAAAACTTTAGAAGAGCCTCCGGAATATGTTATATTTATTTTAGCTACTACAGAACCCTATGCTTTATTACCTACTATTCTTTCTCGTTGCCAAAAATTTGACTTTGGTAGACTGTCTACTCAAGATATAGTAGAGCGTTTAAACTTTATTTGTCAGCAAGAGAATATTGAATTATCAACTGAAGCAGCGATGCTTATTGCTAGAAGTGCAGAAGGTGGAATGCGAGACGCGATTAGTACTTTAGATCAGTTAATTTCTTATAGTGAATCAAAAATAGAATTAAGCGATGTAAATGAAGTTTTAGGTTTGGTAGAGCAGGAAGTTCTTTTCGAGATGGGAAAAATAATTTTAAATAAGGAAGTAGATAAAGGTTTAAAGTTAATTAATCGCATCTTAAATGAAGGGAAAGATTTACAACAGTTTGTAAATAGCTTAATAAATTATTTACGTAGTCTTTTAGTTCAAAGTGAATGCCAGGAGCTAACAGAATTAATAGAGTATCCAGCTGCTGGTAAAGAAAAAATGAAACTGCAAGCTGAGAAATTTTCAGTTCGAAGGTTAATGAAGATAATTAATATTTTAATTGAATTAAAAAGCGAATTAAAACAGAATGAACAACCTAGAATTTTATTGGAGATGGGAGTTATAAAGTTAATTAACTCTGAAGTTGAATCTTATTCAGAGAGTATTTTAGAGCGAATAAATAAGTTGGAAAAAGAAATAACTAATTTAAAAAGCATTCAAGATATTTCAGACAAAGAAGGTAGTTATAATTCTCAAGTAAAATTAAAAGAGAAGCAAGAAACAGAAGTTGAAACTAAAGCATCGTCAGAAAATCAAAAGTCACAGCCTAAAGAAGAAAGTACTTCTGCTTTAAATATAAAGGAAAACTGGCCGAAGGTATTAGCACATATTCGAGAGCATGAGATTAGAACTCATGCTATGCTTAAAGAAGGTAAGGTTGCTGCTGTTCAAGATAGGCAGATAATTATAGAGTTCGATAAATCTAAAAGCTTTCATAAGACAAATGTTGAACAAAAAAGTGAAATTATTGAAAAGAGTATTAAAGAAGTTTTGGGAGTTAAGAAGAAGGTTAAAGCTGTTTTTTCTGGAAATAATAATTATGAAAATAAAGCGGAGCAAAGTGGCAAGGAGACTGATAGAAACCCCAAAGAAGTAAAAGAGTTTAAGCAGAAAGAAAGTAAAGAGCAAGCGGAAAAAGGTGTTGAAGATCATTCTTTGGTGAAGGACGTTTTGGAAGTGTTTGGTGGTGAGATTATTAAAGTAGGAAAATAATAAGCGAGGAGGAGAAAAATTATGGATATGGGTAAGATGATGAAGCAGGTACAAAAGATGCAATCACAAATGAAAAAAGCTCAAGAAGATTTAGCTGATGAAGAAGTAGAGGCTACTGCTGGTGGGGGTGTAGTTAAGGTGGTTGCTAATGGAAAACAGGAAATTGTAGATATTAGTATTGATCCTGATGCAGTTGACCCGGAAGATGTAGAGATGTTAGAAGATTTAATTTTAGCAGCAACTAATGAAGCAATGCGTAAGGTACAGGATATGGCTTCGGAAAAAATGGGTGACTTAACTGGAGGCATGAATATTCCTGGGCTATTTTAACTAATAAGGAGAAGTTGTTTTATGAAGCATTATGCACAGCCTATAGCTAAATTAATTGGACAGTTAACTAAACTACCTGGAATTGGTCCTAAAACTGCGCAAAGATTAGCTTTTTATATTTTAGATTCTACTCAAGAAGAAGTTGAAGAGTTAGCTTTAACTATTAAAGATGTAAAAGATAATATTAATTACTGTTCTGTCTGCAATAATTTTAGTGCAGAAGAAGTATGTAGTATTTGTAAAGATGAAACTAGAGATACAAATACTATTTGTATAGTAGAGAATTCTAAAGATATAGTAGCCATGGAAAGAACAGGAGAATATAAAGGAGTATACCATGTTTTGCACGGCTCTATTTCTCCTATGGAAGGGAGAGGGCCTGATGATATTAGACTTAATAGCTTATTATCTCGGATTAAAGAAAAGAATATTGAAGAGGTTATTTTAGCTACAGATCCTAATGTAGAAGGTGAAGCTACAGCTATGTATATTGTTCGTCTGTTAGAGCCTTTTGAGATTACCATTAGTAGAATAGCCCATGGATTGCCAGTTGGAGGAGACTTAGAGTATGCTGATGAAGTAACGTTATCCAAGGCCTTAGAGGGTAGAACTAAAGTATAAATTATTAAAATTTTGGTTACCTTAAAAATAAGTTTTAAGGGGGTAATCAAAATTTATAAGTTAATTAATTCTATTAAGCAATTATTTATAATGTTAAGCTCTTATTATCAAGGCTTGAAGGTAAAGTTGGTGATCTTAGATTTAGATGAATTTAACTTTACTATCGATGAAGAATTAGAAGCTGCTAAAAAGGAATGGTTAGAAGCACAGGCTTACTTTCAAAAAGTAAAAGAACCTGACTTGGTGGACTATGCTATTTATTCTATTGAAGCAGCTCAAGCTAAATATAATTACTTATTAAAAGAAGTTAAAAAAAAGGGTCACCGGTAAAACGGTGGCTTTAGTATTTATAATTAGTTGACATAGTTTGTTTATTTAGATATAATTAGAAATGGAAATTGGTCTGACCATTAGGTGTTGATTGTTTAAATTAAGGCAAATTATATAATTTATTATCTAATTGAATATTAATGAATTATTTGAATATTGACACAAATATTGACTTTTGATATACTGATTTATACTGGATATTTATGCTTAGACAAGCTATTTGGAATAAAAATACTGGATTAAAGCTTAGTAAAGTTAATATACTAAGCTTAAAAATTAGATTTGAATTGTTAATAAGTATTTTGAAAATTTAAATTTATTTAAATTAAAAGGAATATATATATTCCTTAAAGAAAATATATAGTTGGATACCATAAAAATATTAGCTAATTTTTTTATTTTATTTAACTATATTAGGAGGTGAAGAGACTACAAAGCTAGAAAGATTTTATAACTTTAATTATACACTTAAGAGAACTAAACGAAAGGAGGAGCATTGATGGCAACTTTAACAGAAATTCGTTGGCATGGTAGAGGGGGACAAGGTTCTAAAACAGCATCTATTTTATTAGGAAAAGTTGCATCTAAAACCGGAAAGAATATTCAAGCATTTCCAGAATACGGTCCTGAAAGAATGGGAGCTCCCGTATTAGCTTTTAATAGAATTAGCGAAAACGAACTTACAGTTCATTGTCAGGTTACTGAACCGAGTATAGTAGTGGTTTTAGATCCTACTTTATTAGAGGTAGTAGATGTAACAGAAGGAGTACCTGAGGACGGTACTATTATTGTTAATACTAATAAAAGCCCTGGTAAAATCAAAGAGAAGCTTGACTTTGCTGGTGAGGTGTTTACAGTTGATGCAAATGAAATCTCTACTTATGAGTTAGGAGCACCTTTTCCTAATACACCTATGTTAGGTGCTTTAATTAAGGCTACAGGTATATTGGAGTTTGAGGATTTTAAAGTTCAAATAAAGAAAGAATTTGAAAAGAAGTTTGCTAGTAAGCCTGAAGTTATTGAAGGAAATATGAACTGTATAGATAGGGCTTACCAGGAGGTGAGGAATTAATAATGGCTAAAAAAGATCAACAAAAACCGGGTTGGAAATCCATTCCAGAAGGCGGCTTAATTATAGAGCCTGGGAATGCTGATGATTATAAAACTGGTGGCTGGAGAACTTATCGACCCATGATAGATCAAGAGATCTGTATCAACTGTCATATTTGTTGGATTTATTGCCCGGATTCTTCTATAATTTCTAAAGATGAAGAGATTAAAGGCTATGATTATGACCATTGTAAAGGCTGTGGAATCTGTGCTAATGAATGTCCTGTTGATGCGATAACTATGCTAGAAGAAGGAAACTTATCTGAGAAATAAGTGGAAGGAGGAAGATAAATTATGTCTAATCAAGTTGCTTTAACTGGAAATGAAGCCATAGCTAATGCTATGCGGCAGATTAATCCAGATGTAGTAGCTGCTTATCCCATTACTCCTCAGACAGAGATTGTACAGATTTTTTCTCAATTTGTTGCTGATGGAGAGGTAGATACTGATTTTGTTACTGTAGAAAGTGAACATAGTGCTATGAGTGCTAGTGTAGGAGCTTCCGCTAGTGGAGCTAGAGCTATGACTGCTACTGCTGCTAATGGTTTAGCTTTAATGTGGGAGATTTTATATATTGCTGCTTCAACTAGGTTACCAATTGTAATGCCGGTTGTTAATAGAGCTTTAAGTGGGCCGATTAATATTCATTGTGATCATAGTGATTCTATGGGAGCTAGAGATTCAGGTTGGATTCAGCTATATGCTGAAAATGCTCAGGAAGCTTATGATAATACTATTCAGGCCTTTAAGATTGGTGAACATGAGGATGTTAAGCTACCTGTGATGGTTAATATGGATGGTTTTATTATCAGTCACGCAGTGGAAAACTTTAATATATTGGCTGATGAAGATGTACAGGAGTTTATTGGTGAGTATAATCCTGAACATACTTTATTGGATGCTGAGAATCCGATTACTGTGGGCCCTATAGATTTGCAAGACTATTATTTTGAGCATAAAAGACAGCAGTCTGAGGCTGTAAAGCATGCTAAAAAAGTAGTAGCTGAAGTGGCAGAAGAGTATAATGAGTTAACTGGACGCGGCTTTAGTTACTTTGAAGAGTATAAGCTGGATGATGCTGAGGTAGGTATTGTTGCTTTAGGTTCTACTACTGGTACTGCTAAAGCAGCAGTAGATAACTTAAGAGATGAGGGTATTAAAGCAGGGCTTTTGAAGCTAAGACTATATAGACCTTTTCCTGCTGAGGAGATCACAGAAGCTTTGAGTAATTTGAAGGTTTTAGCTGTTTTAGATAGAGCTGAAACTTTCTCTGATACTGGCGGGCCCGTATTTGCAGATATCAGGAGTGCGCTTTATAATGCTGATTCTGAGATAGAAGCAGTGAATTATATTTATGGTCTTGGTGGTAGAGATACTCAAGTTGATGAAATTGAAGCTGTTTATAAAGATTTGCAAGATATTTTAGAATCTGGAGAAGTTGAAGAGCGGGTTCAATATCTAGGTGTAAGAGAATAGGAGGTGTAATAAATGTCTAAAGTAGATTTAAAGGAGATAGCTAAGCAAGAAGAAGAATTGACTGGTGGACATAGATTGTGTTCAGGATGTGGAGCTTCGATTATAGTTAGACAGGTAATGCGAGCTACTGAAGATCCAGTAGTGGTTGGAATAGCTACAGGCTGTTTAGAGGTTTCAACTACTATTTATCCCTATACTGCTTGGAAAGGTTCTTTTATTCATAATGCTTTTGAGAATGTGGCCGCTACAATTAGTGGAGCCGAATCAGCTTTTCGTTCTTTAAAGAGACAAGGTAAGCTAGAGGGGGATACTAAGTTTTTAGCTATTGGTGGTGATGGAGGAACTTATGATATAGGTTTTCAATCACTATCTGGAGCCTTGGAAAGAGGTCACGACATGGTGTACTTATGCTATGATAACGGGGCTTATATGAATACTGGAATTCAACGTTCTAGTGCTACTCCTAGAAATGCTAGTACTAGTACTAGTCCAGATGGTGAGGTGATTCCTGGAAAGCAGCAGTTTAAAAAGGAATTGACAGATATCGTTGCTGCTCATAATATTCCTTATGTTGCTCAAGCTTCTCCCCATAATTTTAGGGATTTAATTAAAAAAGCTAGAAAGGCTTTTGAAGTGGAAGGCCCAGCATTTTTAAATGTTTTGGCTCAGTGTCCAAGAGGTTGGAGACATCCTGAAGGAGAAGGATTGGATATTTTAAGAGCTGCTACTGATACCTGTTTCTGGCCTTTATTTGAGGTGGAAAATGGTGAATGGAAGTTAAATTATATTCCTAGGGAAAAGGCTCCAATTACTGATTGGTTAAAGCCTCAGGGAAGATTTAAACATTTATTCAAAGATAAAAATAAGTATTTAATTGATGAAATTCAAGAACACGTTGATCAGAGATGGGAAACACTTCTGCATAGAACTGGAGAAAAGTAAATAATAACTATTAAAAATAGGGTTAGCTTTAAAGCTAACCCTATTTTTAATAGTAGATTTTAGGTTAAAAATAATTTATCTGCAAAGACTATTTTACTTGACACTTTAGTCTTATTTTGATAGACTTATAGAAAATTTGAAATGTGTTTAAATCTATTTTTAAATAAAGGCTAGATTAAAGAGATTTAGATAACCTAAGTATGGTTTTTAAGACTATGCTTAGGCTTTTTAAATATCTATTTGTTATTTTAAAATGTAAAGTTTAAGGAGGGTTTTAAGTGAAGGAAAAATTTGATAAGGAAGGTATTACTTTCGATGATGTGCTGGTAATGCCTGCTAAATCAGATGTATTACCAAAAGAAGTTGATGTTTCTACTAAGTTGACTAAAGAGCTTAGCTTAAATATTCCTATTGTGAGCGCAGGTATGGATACCGTTACTGAAGCAGAGTTAGCAATTGCTATGGCTAGAGAAGGCGGTATTGGAATTATTCATAAAAATATGTCTATTAAGCAGCAAGCTGAGGAAGTGGATAAGGTTAAGCGTTCTGAAAGTGGAGTAATAGTTAATCCTTTTTATTTAACTCCGGAGAATTTGGCCTATGAAGCAGAACAGTTAATGTCTAAATACAGGATTTCGGGAGTACCTATTGTTAATAACGATCAGGAAATGAAATTGGTGGGGATTATTACTAATCGTGATTTGAGATTTGAAAAGAACTTTGATCAAAAAATAGAAAAGATTATGACTAAAGAAGATTTGGTTACGGGGCCAGTAGGTACTGATTTAGAAGATGCTAAAGAAGTACTGCAAGAGCATAAAATAGAGAAATTACCTTTAGTTGATGCTGATGGTGTTTTAAAAGGCTTAATTACTATTAAAGATATTGAGAAAGCGGAGAAGTATCCGTATGCAGCTAAAGATAGTCAAGGACGTTTGTTAGTTGGAGCGGCAGTAGGAATTGATAGCAATACTTGGGATAGGATTGATGCTTTAATAGAAGCTGGAGTCGATGTTTTAGTTGTTGATACTGCTCACGGCCATTCACAAGGAGTTTTGGAGTTAGTAGCAGAGATTAAGGAGAATAATCCTGAGCTGAACTTAATTGCTGGTAATGTGGCTACAGCTGAGGCAACTAAGGATTTGATAGAAGCGGGAGCTGATGCGGTTAAAGTAGGAATCGGGCCCGGTTCTATCTGCACTACTAGGGTAGTAGCTGGGATTGGGGTACCCCAGATTACTGCTGTTTATGACTGTGCCAAGGAAGCTGATAAATATGGAGTACCAGTAATTGCTGATGGAGGTATTAAGTTTTCTGGTGATATAGTTAAGGCTCTAGCAGCTGGAGCTAGTACAGTAATGTTAGGAAGCTTATTAGCGGGTACTAAAGAAAGTCCTGGAGAAAGAGAAATTTATAAAGGTAGAAGTTATAAGGTTTATAGAGGTATGGGTTCTATGGAAGCTATGAAAGAGGGAAGTAAGGATAGATATTTTCAGGATGAAGTGGAAAAGAAAAAGTTAGTTCCGGAAGGCATTGAAGGAAGAGTTCCTTATAAAGGTCCTTTATCGGAAACTATTTATCAGCTAGTTGGAGGTTTAAGATCAGGTATGGGATATGCCGGAGTAGTTGATATTCAAGCCTTAAGAAATGAAACTAGATTTATTAGAATTACCGGAGCTGGTTTAAAAGAAAGCCATCCTCATGATGTAAAGATTACTAAGGAAGCTCCTAATTATAATATAGATCAGTAATTAATTTATTAAAGACTCTTCTATTTTAAAATAGAAGAGTCTTTTTGCAATGTACTTTGAGATAGAGTAATTAGATTTTTTGAAAGTGTTGTTTTGGATAAGCACATAATAGCTTATCACCACATAAGTATAAAAGTGAATTATCATTGGAGGTAAAAATAATGAAAGAGCTTAATTGTTGCTTTATCTGTGGTGCTCAAAATGTGGATGGAATTAAAATTAAAGATGAGCTGCTCTGTTTAAGCTGTGAAAAAGAATTAATAATTACTTTTCCTTTAGATGTTGAATATGATACTTATTTGCTTAAACTAAAAGCAATACTATTCAGTTAGTGCTGTTTTCGTTTTAATTCTGTTTTGATTTCTTTGATTTGTTCGACGGATAAGTCCAAAGAAACTGCTAGTTCGGTATCTGACATCCCTAGGGCCCACATAGTCATAAACCTATGTTGATCTACTCCGTGCTTTTTTTCAAACTCCTCCTGTTCTTTTGAATGCATATTAACACCCCTATTATATAATTTTGTCCTAAAACTTGAAATTAATACGATAAAATTTTATAGAGGAGAATATGTTCTTTTCAAGAATAATAAAAATAATGAATAGCTTTATATGGAGGTTAGCAGATGGAAGGACTGTTTATTACCTTAGAAGGTGTTGAGGGGTCAGGTAAATCGACACAGATAGAAGTATTAGCCAAGTATCTTATTCAAAAAAATTATTCAGTTCTTAAAACTAGGGAGCCGGGGGGAACAGAGATAGGTGATAGGATTAGGGAGATACTATTGGATACTAACTTAGATAATTTAAGTGATAAAACTGAGTTATTACTTTATTTTGCTAGTAGGGCCCAACATGTAGTAGAGGTTATTAAACCATCTTTACAGAAAAATAAAGTGGTACTTTGTGATCGTTTTGGTGATTCCACTTTAGCATATCAAGGCTATGCTAGAGGAATAGGACTGGAGCTAATAAAAGAACTAGAACAGTTAACTATTGGTGACTTGAAACCGGATTTAACTTTTTTGTTGGATATTGATCCTGAAGTTGGTTTAGCTAGGGCTAGAAACTTGACCAAAGCTAAATTTGGCGATAGAATAGAGAGTGAAACTATTGAGTTTCATCAGCGAGTAAGAGCTGGTTATTTAAATTTGGCTAAAAATAATAATAGATTTGAAATTATAAATGCTAATTTGGCTAAAGAAAAGGTATCTGCAGAACTGTTAAAAAGATTAAAAGTGAGGTTAGAAGACTATGAAGATTCAAAATAAGTTAAAGCAGGACTTAAATCAAATTTTGTCTAAAAAACCTACTCAAACTGCTAAATCTAGCCAGGTTGAAAAAAATGAATTTTTAGATACCTTGCAGGAAGTACAGGGGGAACAGGTTAAGGATAAGCTAGATGAATTGCTTTCTTTAATCGATGAACAGGGAGAAAAACTAGCTAAAAATAGAACTTTTAATGAACTAGTTAAGTATAAGAAAATGGTACAGCAATTTATCAAAGAAACTGTAGAGCAAATGTATAATATCAAAGAGGAGTATGGTGGGCATAGATCTGGGCAGCATAAGGTCTATACACTAGTTGAAAAGGTTGATCAGTCTTTAGAGGAGTTGACAGATTTGGTTTTATCTGAACAGGCTGATCAATTAGAGATATTGGATAGACTGGATGAGATAAGAGGTATATTAGTTGATTTTTATATTTAAGTTTCAATTTAGGAAAGGATGAAAGAGGTTTATGAGTTTTAATGAAGTAATAGGACAGGCGCTTCCAGTTAAGTTATTGAAAAATATGCTTTCGCAGCAGCAAATTAATCATGCCTATCTGTTTGCAGGGCCAGCAGGAGTGGGAAAAGAGTTTGTAGCTAAACAGTTTATTAAGGCTCTTAACTGCACAGAAAATGAGCTAGATGCTTGCGAAAAGTGTATTTCCTGTCGGAAGTTTGCTAGTAATAATCATCCTGATGTAATTGAGATAACACCTGAAGGAAAACAGATTAAAATAGATCAAATTAGAGAGATTCAACAAAATATTTCTTATAAGCCTTACGAAAGTGATTGGAAGGTTTATTTGTTTAAAGAGGCTGAAAAAATGAATCTGCAGGCTGCTAATAGCTTATTGAGGATTTTAGAAGAGCCTCCTGCCTATGCGATTATTATCTTATTAACGCTTAAAGAAGAATTATTACTACCTACTATTACTTCGCGCTGTCAAATTATCAGGTTTAGGCCGTTGAAGACAAAAGAAATTAAAAATGAGCTAATTAATCGGTGGGGTTTAAGTTCTGTTCAAGCAGAACGACGGGCATTATTAGCTGGTGGTAGCTTAGGACGAGCTGTAAGCTTTACTGAAGATGATTCAGTATTAACAGTTAGAGAAGAGGTTTTAGCTGCAGTTAAAAAAATATTGGATTTTGATATAGTAGAGATATTTGAATTTGCTCAACAGCTATTAACCTATAAAGAAAATTTGAATTATGTATTTGAGATACTAATTACTTTTTATAGGGATTTATTAATATATAAGCAGATAAAAAGTTTAGAGTTAGTAATAAATTTTAATAATGAGCAGGAGTTACTGGAATTAAGCTCTAAATATAGGTTTGGTGAATTAGAAAAAATAATAAAATTAATAACAGAAACAGCAGAAATAGTTAAGAAAACTAATGTTAACTTACAACTTGCTTTGGAGGTAATGTTGTTAAAGATAAAGGGAAGAGGTGAAATTAAAGTTGGGAGAGATAACTGTAGTAGGAATAACCTTTAAGGAAGCAGGTAAGATCTACTATTTTGATCCTCAAGATATAGAATTAGTAGTTGGAGATAAGGTGATTGTGGAGACTTCGCGTGGGGTTGAGTTAGGCGAGGTAATAACTCCAGTAACTGAAGTTGATGAAGAAGAAGTAGTAGCTCCCTTAAAAGAAGTAAGGAGAAAGGCTACTCCTAGTGATTTAAAAGTAGTGCAGGAAAATAATGAGGATGAAGAAGAGGCTTTAGAGATCTGTCTTGAGAAAATAGCAGAGCACGGCTTACCAATGAAACTAATTGATGTAGAGTATACCTTTGATAGAAATAAAATTATTTTCTACTTTACTGCCGATGGACGAGTGGATTTTAGGGAGTTGGTTAAGGACTTAGCGGCTATCTTTAAGACGAGAATCGAGTTGAGACAGATTGGGGTTAGAGATGAAGCTAAAATGGTGGGTGGTTTAGGGCCCTGTGGTCGTCAGTTATGTTGCGAGACTGTATTGCGAGACTTTGAACCAATTTCTATTAAAATGGCTAAAGCTCAAAACCTATCCTTAAATCCAGCTAAGATATCTGGAATCTGTGGACGGCTAATGTGTTGTTTAAAGTATGAATGTGATAACTATAAAGAAGCTAAAAAAGAGATGCCTGAGATTGGGGATAAAGTAGAAACTGGGGTTGGAACTGGTGAGATTACTAATTTAAATGTAGTCAAGGAAACAGTGACCGTTGATATGGGAGATAATGATAAGCTCGAACTTTCGGTTGAAGAAGTTGAAACTGAGGAGGAGTAACTTTAACTTTATATTACAAGGGTATCTAGTTAACTAGATACCCTTGTAATATTTTACTTGAGCTGGTACATAATAATAATTAAGAGTTCTAAGCAGGATAAATTTTGATTATCAAGAATATAAAGTCAAGAAGCTTTTATATGGAGGTATTGCTTGTGAAGCAAATTTTAAATTTATTGGCTAATTTTCAGGAACAATTGAATGTCATTACCAGTGAGTTTCAGGAAATTAAGCAGATTGCTTATGAAATATATAAGGAAAATGAAGAACTAAAGGAAAAAAACCAGAACTTAAAGAGCTTATTATTTAAGCAGGAGGAAGAAGGGGAGGAGCTAACTGCTGGAGAAGGCTATGATAATTTAGCTAATCTATATGATGAAGGCTTTCATGTTTGTCATCTTAATTTTGGTGAGCAGCGAAAAGGTGACTGCTTATTTTGCAGGGGATTTTTGGATAATCAGTTAGACCCAAAGGCTGAAGCTGATGAACTGGAAAGAAATTAAACTGAGAGAAAAGGAAAGATTAGATGACTTAATTCATGCTGAACTGAAGATTATTCAAAGTCAGGACTACTTTGCTTTCAGTATAGATGCAGTTTTATTAGCCGATTTTGTGACTGCTAAAGCAGGAGCTAAGGTTATTGATTTGGGAACTGGCTGTGGAGTAATTCCTCTTTTATTGGCTGCTCAGGGGGCTGCTAAAGATATAGTGGGAGTTGAAATTCAGTCTGAACTGGCTGATATGGCTAGCAGAAGTGTTAGCTATAATAATTTAGAGGAATTAATTGAGATTAAGAATTTAGATATCAAAGACTTAAAGTCTGAGTATGAAGCTGAAAGCTTTGAGGTAGTAGTTAGTAATCCTCCCTATCTGCCTTTGGGACAAGGAAAGGTGAGCTCGAAGCGCAGTATAGCGGTGGCTAAACATGAGGTAGAGTTGGAATTAGAGCAGTTAGTTGAGGTTAGTGCTTATTTGCTGAAATACGGGGGAGAAGTCTGTTATATTTATCGAAGTGCTCGCTTGACAGAGTTATTGGAGCAACTGGTGGCTTATAACTTAGAGCCGAAGAGTTTACGTTTGGTATATCCTAATTTGGAAGCTGAGGCTAATTTAGTATTAGTCAAGGCAGTTAAAGGAGCAAATAAAGGGTTGGAAGTGGCAAAGCCTTTGCTTATTTATGAGGCTGATGGTAGCTACACAGAAGAGCTTTTACAGATATATTATGGAGAAAACTATTAAAAAGGCAGTGGTTGAGTTGGGACATTATGTTTATATAGTAAGCTGTGCTGATGATACTTTGTATACTGGTTATACTACTGACTTACAGCGGAGAGTAAAGGAACATAACCGGGGAGTGGGAGCTAAATATACTCGGGGACGAGGGCCAGTAGAGCTGGTCTATTCTGAGGAACATAAAAGCAGAAGTCAGGCTCAAAGCAGGGAGTATCAACTTAAGCAGTATAGTAGACAGGAAAAGATAGCATTGATAACTAAGGAGTGATTAGTTATGGGAGCAGGTATTTTATATATATGTGGAACTCCGATTGGTAATTTAGAGGATATTAGTTTACGAGCTTTGAAAATTTTGAAGCAGGTGGACTTTATTGCGGCTGAGGATACTAGAAGAACACAGAATTTATTGAACCATTACGAAATAGATACTTCTTTGATTAGTTACCATGAGCATAATGAAGAAAAGAAGGGCCCGCAGATTATCGATAGACTGAAGTCAGGACAGGATATTGCTTTAGTTTCTGATGCAGGAATGCCGGGAATTTCAGATCCTGGGTATAAGCTGACAGCTTTAGCTGATCAAGCTGGGATTAGGGTGGTTCCTATTCCGGGCCCTACGGCTATGACAGCGGCTTTAGTAGCTTCAGGGCTGCCTACAGATAAGTTTGTTTTTGAAGGATTTTTACCTAGTAAGAGCAAGCAGCGAGAAAAGAGATTGCGAGAGTTAGGAGCTGAAGGCAGGACTATTGTCTTTTATGAGTCGCCTTATAGATTAAAAGAATGTTTAAGCAGTATCTTAGATGTTTTAGGGAATAGAAAGATAGCTGTTTGGCGGGAGATAACTAAGAAGTTTGAGGAAAAAATAGCTGGCACAGTCAAAGAAGTATTAACTCGCTTTGAAGAAGAATCCCCGCGAGGAGAAATAACTATTGTCTTGGACGGGGCTGACTTAGATAAGATTCAGAATAAAGATGCTGGCTGGAAGCATTTATCTATTTTAGAGCATCTGCAACTATTAATGGAAAAAGGAGTTACTAAAAAGAAGGCTATTAAAATAGTGGCTCAGGAAAGAGACTTACCTAAACGTGAGGTCTATGAAGTAGGAATTCAACTGGATGCTAAGCTTAAAGATTAATTTGGAAGCAGAGGTGGCAGGCTAATGCTAGGAGAAGTAGCTACTAAGCTAAAAAAGAACTTAATAAGCTTTAATAAGCGCCTTCAAGATAGATATAAGGGAGAAGTTGATTTTGATAAACAGGATTTGCGAGAAAGACTGCATCATAAAGTAGGTAAGTTTACTTTATTGGAGCGTTTAAGTAATCAGCGTTTACGGGATTGGCTGGCAAAAGAAGTAGTGGTCGGAGTTGATGGCTCTTTAAATAAAGTGGGGGTTAATTTTCCTCATTACCTCTATTTATTACAGGCTTTAGCTAAAAGTACAGCTCAAGAAGATATTCTTGCTGCGGAAGTTTTTTGTCCGCTTTTAGCAGAAGTGGAGGCAGAGATTGAGCAGTTTAGAGTGCAACAACAGCAAGAAGGTAAAAGATATAGTCAACAAGAAGCAGCTACTAAGTTAAGGACTTCTCTTTTGGCTAAGTTAGAGCTGCAAGTGGCTATTCAAGCTATTCAGAAATGGCCGGTTAAGCTAATTATGATGGATGGTTCCTTGATTAGGTATCGAATTGAGGCTAAAGATAGTTGGCAGCAGTTAAGAGAGTTAGCTTTGGAGAAGGGGGTCTTACTGGTAGGGGTAATTGAAGAAATAGCTACTAAGGAGTTAGGAACTAGGCTAAGCTCCGATTTAGAAGGGATTTATGACCGGGAACTGCTTTTTGGAGTGCTGGAAGTGGGAGAGATGTTGGAGTTGGAGTTTAAGTTAGGTTTAAAGACGGCCTTTTTAAGACCTAGCCAAGACCCACAGGTAATTGGGTTAGATATTTTAAAGGAGCAGCAGGATAAGCTGAAGATAATGGCTGATTTAATTCAGACCCTAACTCCTAAGTCCGGACGAGGAATCCCCTTATGGTTGGATATTGTCGATAATGAGGTTAGGATTTCCAAGCAGATGGTAGAAAGCTTAGTGGATAGTTATTTAGATCCGCAGTTAAAGCGGAGACTATTTGCTTCCAAAAGACAAGAAAGAATCTATTAAATAAAAGGTGGGTTGACTATGCAGGTGGTAGGTTTAACTACTCAGCAGGAGGTATATGTAGCTTCCAAAGAAAGAAAGTTTCGTAGTAATGAGATCTTGAAAATTTTAGACTCCGAATTGGATAATCCCTTAGGCGAGGTAGTGGAGACTCAGTCCTATAATCGCTTTATTCCTCTGTCGATTAAAGATAGCTTTGTGGATAAGGGGGTATTGGAGTCTTTACGCAGTATTGGTTATAATGTTGATGAAGATGAGATTAATATAGCTAAGGTGAGACTGTTAACGGAAGCAACTTATCCTATTAAGACCGGAGTAGCAGCGGAAGTTCCTGCTTTTACTGAGGTAAAAGAGTTACTGGTTAAGGAGTCACCAGCAGAGGGCTTGGTTTTAGGAGTAATCAAGGGAACTGAAGAGATGGCGGCCGGAATGGATGACGACTTAAAGGATGTGGCTCCTTTATTGAAGGGAAAGGAAGTTGTAGCTCAGCAGGGAGTGCCTTTTAATTTTAAGCTGAAGGCTATGCATCAGTACCCTCATATTGGTATTATTGGCGGCTCTGGTTCCGGTAAGTCCTTTGGGATGAGGGTGATGTTAGAAGAGTTGATGAAATTAGAGATACCTACTTTGGTTTTTGATCCTCATTTTGAAATGGATTTTAGTGAGAAGTTTCCAGACTTACCTACTGAGTATGAAGAGGATTTTGAGAGTAAGTTTGAGATTTTTCAGGTAGGTCGCCAGGTAGGGGTTAATTTTGAGGACTTAAGTACTAAAGATTTGCTTGATTTATTATCGGCAGCCAGCGATCTAAGTGAGTCTATGGTTAATGCAGTAGAGACTTTACATAATGCAGAGGCTAAGCGGGATTCTTTTTTTACCTTTGCTGAACGACTAGCTGATTTAAGACAAGCTTTGGAGTTAGGTAGAAAGAGAATTCAACGCAAACTAAAGTCTGGTGAGTTGAGCGGGCAGCAAAAGGAGGAGTATCAACACTACTTAGCCTTAATTGATGATTACGGTAGCCTTCATTTAAGCTCTATTACGGGGTTGACTTGGAGGCTGAATAAGTTAAAGCGGCACGGGCTTTTTCAGCAGAGTATTAGCGAAATAGAGGCTGCTTTGCAGTCTAGAAAGCTGGTAGTAGTACAGGGCCCGATCTGGCTCCTACAGGTCTTTGCTACCTACTTATTAGGCAATCTTTATCGACAGCGCAGAGACTATAAGGATGCTGATTATTCAGGAGAGACCGCTGACTACTTTCCTCCTTTTTTAGTAGCTACCGATGAAGCTCATAACTTTGCTCCTAAAGGCTATGATTCGCCGACTAAAAGAGTCTTAAAGGAGATTTCCCAAGAGGGGAGAAAGTATGGAGTCTTTTTGATTTTGGCTACTCAGCGGCCTACTCTATTGGCGGATACGGTTACGGCCCAGCTTAATAGTAAGTTTGTCTTTAGAACGGTGCGAGCTTCGGATATAGAAACGATTAAACAGGAGACCGATTTAACTGCTGAGGAAGCTAAACGCTTGCCTTATTTGAGCTCCGGGGATGCCTTTGTTTCTTCGGCCATCTTCGGTAGGACTATGGCGGTGAGAATTAGAGTAGCTAAGACTACTAGTCCTCATACCCAAAATCCCTTTGATGAGTTAGAGGCTAAGACCAAGGCTAAAGAGGATGAACTTTACGGAGCCATAGCTAAACACTTACCGATTTATGATGATGATATGTTAACTGAATTAAAAGCAGTTAATAAGGAGTTAGAGGGGAAAATGTTGAGTAGAAATCAATTACAGGATAGATTGGAGACTTTAGTTGAGAGGGGTAGGTTAAAGAAGGAGGATTCTCCTCTAGGTGGTACTGTTTATAATTTAGGTTAATTACGATATTTATCAAAAAATGATGGAGAACTCTGCTCCATCATTTTTCAACTTAACATTCTGTGATGTTGATTGTACCTTCAAGTTCCGCTTCTCTCTCGTGAATAATCTCTCCACCACAGGTTATTGTCATGTCCATTATAAAAGATCCGGGCCCTTCTTCAGACACTTCTAAAGTAAATTCACAGTCTTCTTCATTAACAAGTCCTGTTCCTTCGATCGTTGCTTCTTCTTCATTTTCGCAATCCACTGTAGTTATTTCTTCAAGCTCCAAAAATATAATAACTAATGGTTGATTAGGGATAAACAATGTATATACATATTCTAAAGAACTATTTTCAGGAGTACAATTTGGACAAATATTAAGATTTATTAAGGTGTATTCAATAATTGGTGGAATTGGTGGAAGAGTAATTGCTAAAATTGATCCTAATCCTTGAATTTGACACTCACATATCTCAGGGAGAGGAGGTAATTCTTCAGGGGGCACTTTCATTGCACAAATACAATCAATTACTACCCAACATCGTCTGCTAGTATTATTATCTAGTAATACTACATAATCTTCTTGTACATCTAAAACACATCCTGTAAGCTGACAACAATTAGCTTCGGATTTGATTATCAAAGTAACTCTTTTATTCTTGAAGGCGGTGTTTGTCAAGTAAGTTGTCGCATTTAATTAAAAATTTCTTTGAATACATTCCAGTCAGAGATCCATTTAGGAGTCCTG
>NZ_JALKBZ010000012.1 GCF_023227765.1 Fuchsiella alkaliacetigena | reverse complement strand
AAAAATTCTTCTGTATTTTCCTTAATTTTTTCTCCAAACTGTTGTATAATTGTATCCATAAGGGACTCCTCCTTTTTATGTTTTGTTTAGTCACTTAACACTTTATCAAAAGAGGAGTCCCTTTTCTAGTTTTTATACTAAATTTACCTATACTTATTTTACACTATGATATTATTCTATTCCACAACTAAACTAGGATAAGACCCCAACAACTTAATAAAAGAAGTCTTATCTTCCAAAGCAGCTAAAGTCTGCTCCACTCTCTTTTCAGTTCTATTCCCCTCAAAATCAATAAAAAATAAATAATCCCCCAACATCTCCCGAGTAGGTCGCGATTCAATCTTTGTTAAATCAATACTTCGCTGTGCAAACTCCTTTAATATTTCATACAAAATTCCCGGTCTGTTTTTAACCGGAGAACAGATTAAGGAAGTCTTAGTTTTTAAACCCTGCTCAGAACCATCTTGCTGAGCTAAAACTATAAACCGAGTCCAATTAGCCAGATTATCCTGAATTCTTTCCTCTAAAATACTGAGTCCATTCAGCTTGGAAACTAAAGTAGAACCAATTGCTGCCCAACTACTATCCTTATCTTGAATTCTTTGTACAGCTTCAGCAGTACTGTTAACACTGACTGATTCAAAATCACTCAATAAACTATTTAAATTATCCCGACATTGAGCTAATGCTTGCGGATGAGATAGCACCTTCTCAATCTTACTCAGTTCCGTCTCTGCATGACCAATCAAATTATGTTCGATGGGCATTACAACCTCAGCTTTAATCTTCAAGTCTACCTTATGTGCTAATAAATCCAAAGTTATATTCACAGAACCCTCTAAAGAGTTTTCAATAGGAACTATCCCGTACTCCTCTTCTCTTTTAGCTACGGCCCAAATTAAAGACGAAATATCAGCATAAGGAATTAATTCTACCTGCTCTTCAGCTATATATTCTCTAGCTGCCTGCTCAGTAAAGGTTCCTGCCGGACCTAAATAAGCTAATCTATTCATCCAAAATCACATCCTCAATTTTTTCACTTTTAAATTTACTATCTAACAAGGGGCTTAAAGAATAATCTATATAATACTGTTGATAAAATCCCTGCTTTAAGCTCTGTACTCTACCTTGATCGGAGTAAGGCTTCCATTCTATAAAGTTCAAACTCAATCCCTGTTCAGCATTACTCAATTTATAGCCAGCCTCTTCGATTACTTCTTTCACCTTAGCTTCTAAAAGTTCTTCTAAGATAGGCTCTCCATAATATTTTTCCAAAATTAAGTCACCATTTCTTAACAGCCTAATTAAGGATCTGCCTAGCCACTGCTCTTGCTTTGGCTCTTTAATATAAGCCACCAAAGTAGCAGGATGTAAATTAGCCGCTACTCGAGCAGCACTAACTCGTTGCTTTCCTAAAGACGGTAGCTTTAAGCAACTACTCCAGTTCTGGTCGGTAGAAACAGCTAATAAATCTTCAGCAGATTGAGAAATAACAATCTCTAAAGTCCGATTATCAGGGCCCCTGCTATTAAAGAGCGCTAACATATCAGTACATAACCTAAAAATATAACTGCTATAATAAGTTAAATCTAACTTTTCAATAAAGCTCTTTAAATCAACCAAAATCTTACCTAATTTAGGAGAATGGTACTTATGAAATTCGGCTACTTGCTCTTTATTCAGCCTGCCCTTCATAAACTCTCTAAACTCCAGCCCAGTCAAAATATCTAAAATAGAAGTTACCCGCAGATAATTAGTTTGATCGGCAGCCGCTAAGCTTCCACCCTGCAAGTCCTGTCGATCTTCCATTTGAGTTATTACTTTAAACTTCAAATCTTTAGCCTTAGTCAGGAAGCGTCGATAGCTAAAGTTAGAATTATATTCAAAATTATAACTACCTAATAGCTCACTCAAATAAGGGTTTTGATAATTATCTGTCATCAATAAGTAAGTTAACAAGGATTTAGCGGTAGACTTTTGCTGATTAAGCCAACGATAATAGTACTCTCGCAATCTACCAGTAAAAACCTTTTCTGCTCTGCTTAAGTTCTGAGCTAAAATATTAATTGATGAGATATTATTTCCCAACCAATATATGTAATCTATTAACATATTAAGTCCGGTAACTTCAATACTAAAATCATAGCGACTTTGCAACTCCATCAACTGTTGCCACAATTCAATTCCAAGTTCAGGATTTAAAACTCGTAAAAGACCTTGCCTAAAGTCCTCAATTGCTAATTTAGTAGCATATACTCTTCCCCTAAAGTGCATTAACTGTTGAATGGAAAGCCCAAATTCCCAAATCCGAGTTAGATAGTTATCGCTAAAAAGCACCTCACACCTATAACCCTGATACTCAAAGCTTAAGCCTTTACTAATTAACTCTGGTGAATATTCAACCCTTAGTTTTTCAGTTTGATACTCACTCAAATTAGCTATCTCTTCTTTAGATTTCAACTGCTCTCTCAACTGAGCTTTTGCTTTAGCTAAAGGTAAAGATATATCTATCTCTGTAGCAAAAGGCTTAACACTTAAGTCCTGCTGTTTGAGGTAATTATCCATCAATAACTGACTTGTAATCACCGGCTCTAAATCCAGCTTTTTAAAGAAGCTTTCCAATTCAATAATAATCTGAGGAGCTTTTAAGCCAATTTTAATAATTTTTTGAGAACCTAAGTATTGGTCAATATTATTAGCAAAAATCACTTCTTCCATAATTATTTCACCTTTACAACTTAATATTTTAACATATAATTAACTTAAGCTTATTAATGTAAAACAAGAGACTCATCTTGAAGATAAGTCTCTTGATAAGTAGCAGTTCAAATCAGCTAGTAAACCTTTAAGCCGGGTTCTGTCTTTGAAAGCAATCATCTATCTACGAAAGCAGTTACCTGCTCTCTTTAGCGATCTAACCCGAGAAGTCGGACGAGCAGCCCTTAGCCTTCTCCTATTTGATCTTGCTCCAGGTGGGGTTTACCATGCGGTAGCTGTCACCAGCTACCCGGTGCGCTCTTACCGCACCCTTTCACCCTTACCTGCCTCAGCAGGCGGTTTGCTCTCTGTGGCACTTTCCCGCAGGTTACCCTGGCTGGAAGTTATCCAGCACCTTGCCCTATGGAGCCCGGACTTTCCTCAGCTAAGTGTCCAATTCTTAGCTGCGATTGCTCAGTCTACTAGCTGATTAATACTAAGCTATCTTTTATTAACTACCCCAATATAATAACACTTCACTTATTAATTGTCAAGCAGCTCAACTTCAATTTCAGCTAAAAGCAGTCCGTAAATAACTCCCTGCTTAAAAGTTGATCTTTCAGCTGCTGTTAAGTCAGTTGCTAATTCTTTATATATCGGAAGTAGTTCAGTCGGCAGCTCAAATTCAAGCGCTTTTTCTTTTATTTCTTCTAAAAGATCTTCAGTTTTTATAGACTCTTTTTTATCCTGTTGGTGCTCATCAATAGCTAAATTAGCCAGGCGATCTGCTGCCTTATTATCTTGACGGGGAATATGATTAAGGGTATAATCAGTAAATTCTGTCAATAATTGATCTGCCTGTTGATAATAAGACTTCAAATTCTCACTAAGCACCCGATATTCACCAGTTAACTGCTTAATAACTAACTGACTATCGGCATAGAGGTTTACTATTGTCGCTTCCTGCTGTTGAGCTAACTTTAAACCCTTAAGCAAAGCTCTATATTCGGCTACATTATTAGTAGTCTCACCAATATAATCAGCAGCTTCCTCAATTACTTCTTCATTTTTATTTAAGATTACTACTCCAATTCCAGCCGGGCCCGGATTGCCCTTAGCTGCTCCATCAGTATAAATATTAAGTTCTGTCATAACTAGCTCCTTTCCTATTTAATTCTCTTCCCAATATAAGATTCTACCACAACTTTCGCACTTTATCAATTCATTACCCGACTCTACCTGTTGCACTAATCTAGTAGGTAGACTAACTCTACAGCCCATACAGTAATCATCCTTTAACTGTACTACTGCTAAACCCGCTTTATTGCGCAACAGAGTTTGATACCTCTCCAAAAGATCATCCCCTAAAACTTGGCTTAAACTCTCGCGATTATTCTCTAGCTTTTCTAATTTAGACTCCTTTTTTAATTGTACCTCTGCATAATCATCACGTATATTAAGCAGTTCTTTTTCTTTAAGTTCTAACTCTTTAGCTAATTCTTCTCTAGCTTCAGCTAAATCTTCTAACTCCAGCATTAAGTTTAGTATCTGCTCTTCTAATTGACTCTGTTCCTCTTTAACCCTAGATATTTTAGTCTGTAACTGCTCCAACTCTTTAGCACTACTTTCTCCACTATAGAGCTGCTCCTCATACTCCGTTAACTGTCTAGTTAATCTATCGTTCTCAAACTCCTTAGCCTTAAGCTGCTTATTCTTTTCTTCTTCCTGTTGCTCTTTTTCAGTAATTTGCTTCTTTAAATCAGCAATCTCTGCTTTCAGCTTTTTTAGCTCTTCAGCTTCCTCCATGCCTTCTAATTCCTGCTTTAAACTATCTATCTCCTTATCTAATTTCTGCAATCTATACAACTCTTCTAATTTACTCATGTTTACCTCCCCTTTTTATTTAATAACAAGTTAACAGCTCCCAAAGCATTCACTAAATCAAGATAAACAGCTATACAAAAAGGTAGGTCAAACAGCATAACTGTTGACCTACCTAAACTATTTCTATAAAATCTTTATTTCTTTCAGAACTACACACTGTAATTTCTGTTAAAGATTTTTTACTTAGCTGCTCCTGTAAATAATCCACCATAGCCGACTGCATAATTACCTCAGTAGCATAGTGACCGGCAGCTATGACTCCTAAACCTAACTCTACAGCTAATTCTGCCTCATGATACTTTAAATCTCCCGTTAGCAGCAAATCAGCTCCTTTAAAAGCTGCCTGTTTAATTAAGTCTCCTCCAGCACCTCCACAAACAGCAACTTTATTTATCGTATTAGTTGTTGGGGGAACAACTCTTAAATTATTTACTTCTAAAAGCTCCTTTACCTGCTCTAAATAATCTTCAAAAGCCAACTCATTTTCTAAATAACCTATTCTACCTAAACCTAGCTTTTCTCCTGCAATCTCCAGTGAATAAAGATCATAAGCCACTTCTTCATAAGGATGAGCCGCCTTTAATTCATTGATCACTCTTCCTAATTTACTAGCTGGAACAATACTCTCTAAACGACACTCCTTAACCTTTGCTAACTCTCCCTGTTCTCCTAAATAAGGATCACTACCAGCTAAAGGTCTAAAGCTTCCCTCACCTTCCACTTGAAAAGTACAGTCGCTATAATCACCTATACAGCCAGCTCCTTGAGCCGTAATTGCCTCTCGCACTTCAGTTAAATTTTCTGCTGGTACAAAAACTACTAGTTTTTTCAATTCATCTTCAGCAGTCTTTTGTAAAACTTCTACCTCCTCTAAGCCTAACTGAACAGCTAAAGTATCATTAAGTCCTCCTTTAGCAATATCGTAGTTAGTATGAGCTACATAAATACTGATCTGATTAGTAATCGCTTTTTTAATAATCTGACCTAGCTCTGTATCCAGCCTGATAGTAGAGATAGCATCAAAGATCACTGGATGGTGAGATACAATTAAATCCACCTCTTTATTAATAGCCTCTTCCATAATCTCAGTATTAACATCCAAAGTAACTAATACCTTACTTACCCGCTGCTGATAATCACCAATCTGTAAACCAACCTGATCCCAATCAGCAGCTAATTTTTTAGGAGCTAACTCTTCAATTAATTGAATAACCTGTTGAATACTTAAAGACATTTAATAACCTCCCGCAGCTTAAGTAGCTTAGTTTTTAGTGCTGCTCTTTTATCCTCTAGTTCTGCAACTTCTTTTAACGGTAATCGCTTTAAAGTAGAGCGCCACTCTGCTTCCTTAGTTAACAAAAATTCTTTATAATTAGCAGCTTCCTTTTCTCTAAGTCGAGGGCCGATCTCCAAAAGCAGTTCTTCTTCAACTACCTCTTGACCTGGAGTTGCTTCAATTATTTCATAAAACCTATCTTTTTCTTTTACTAACACCTCATCAGCAATCTGAAAGCCATTATTAACTAACCATTCCCTTAAAAGAGCACTCCCCTTCATAGGCTGTAAAATTAGTTGTGAGATAGAGCTAGCTAGCTTATAATCAGCGGTCAAAATATCGATAATACTCCTCGCTCCCATGCCGGCTATAACTGCCGTATTAACCTCCTCAACTGCTAGAACACTTAACCCAAAGCCTAATCTCAACTCAATCTCTGCCTCTAAACCATGCTTTTTTATATTTTCAAGTGCAAACTGATAAGGTTTAGTATTCACTTCACTGGCAATTAATTTATCAAACTGATAGTTTTTAGCTAAATAAATCGGTAAATAGGCATGATCAGTGCCTACATCGATTAAATTACAAGGCTTATTTACTAAATTAACTATAGCTTTTAATCTACTTGCTAATTCCATTGATTATCAATTCCTTAATTTAAACTAATCTATCTTATTATGTTCAAGATGTACAGCAAAGTTCCTGCAATTTAAAAAGCTATCTGCAATAATAAAACCCCACCGTTTATTAGATGGAGTTAAAATTATCAGCTTTATAAGTGGTGGGCCCACTAGGATTCGAACCTAGGACTACTCGGTTATGAGCCGAGGGCTCTGACCAACTGAGCTATGGGCCCTAAAGCTATAATGGCTCCCCAAGCAGGACTTGAACCTGCGACACGATGGTTAACAGCCATCTGCTCTACCAACTGAGCTATCGGGGAACGCCACTATCAAAACAAAAGCATTATATAACAAAACCCCTGAAAAATCAACTAGCACAGTTATCTTTTCGAAATAATGCTCTCTTATCTTACTATTTATAATTAATCTAAATAGTCCTTAAGCTTTTTACTACGACTAGGATGCCTCAACTTACGTAATGCCTTAGCCTCAATCTGCCTAATCCGCTCTCTAGTCACTCCGAACTCCTTACCTACTTCTTCTAAAGTTCGAGAGCGTCCATCTTCAACTCCAAATCTTAACTCCAAGACTCGCTTCTCTCTATCACTGAGAGTATCCAATACCTCATCCAACTGCTCTTGTAACATCATATAGGAAGCAGCAGCCGAAGGAGCAGGAGCATCTTCATCCTCGATAAAATCACCTAGATGACTATCCTCTTCTTCTCCAATAGGAGTTTCTAAAGAAACAGGTTCCTGAGCAATCTTCTTAATCTCTCTTACCTTTTCCTCAGATAGATCCATCTCCTCAGCAATCTCTTCTGGAGTAGGCTCTCTACCTAATTCCTGTAGCAAATGTCTAGATACTCTAATCACCTTATTAATCGTCTCTACCATATGCACTGGAATTCGAATAGTCCTAGCCTGATCAGCTATAGAGCGAGTAATAGCTTGTCTAATCCACCAAGTAGCATAAGTGCTGAACTTATAGCCCTTAGTATAGTCAAACTTCTCTACTGCCTTAATTAAACCCAGATTACCCTCCTGAATTAAGTCCAAAAATAACATTCCTCTACCTACATACTTCTTAGCTATACTAACCACCAGACGTAGATTAGCTTCAGCCAACATTCTTTTGGCCTCTTCATCGCCTTCTTCCATTCTCTTAGCTAAAGCAACCTCTTCTTCAGCAGTTAATAAAGGAACCTTACCAATCTCCTTCAAATACATTCGCACTGGATCATCGATTCCGACTCCATCGGGAACGCTAAGATCTAAATCGCTTCCCTCATCTTCTTCACCCTCAGCATCCTCATCATTATCTACAACTTCAATCCCCATTGAAGCCAGAGTATCATATATATTATCTATCTGGTCAGTACTCAATTCAATTTCAGAAAGAGCATCCATTATTTCCTCATAAGTTAACTTTCCATTTTCCTTTCCTTGTTCGATTAATTTCTGCACTTCTTCTTTAATTGCTTCCCTATTCTCCTCTGACATGACAATCCCTCCTTTCTGAAAAAATCTTAACTACCAATTAAGCCTCTATGATTATGCAAAAGCTGATCGACTTTATCTAAATCACCTTCTATTTCATACTTGCGGATATTATTCTCCAACTCCTTTAACTGCTGATACTTACTTAAAAGTTGACTAGCCTTGCCAAACTCACCGTTAACTTCACAATTACGAATCTCAGTTTCTAATCTTTCTTTCTCCATCTGCAACTGATACTCCTTTATTTTTTTGATATAACCTGTTATTTCCTGCTGATAATCCAAATCATCAGGCATCCACACTTCACTCATCGATAGCTGAGTTAATAACCGTTTAGCTTCAGGATTATCAAGCTGATCTAAAGCTTTATCGAATTTAAACTCTTCTTCCTCAAATTCAAAGATAAGTTGGGCCACTAGTTGATACTCCTCTTTGATAAAATCAGCAGGAGTAAGTAATTCCCTAACTAACTGCAAAGTTCTTTGATCCTTTATCATTAAAGCCAATAAATACTTAGCCGATTTTAAGTAAATATTTTTCGCATCAATCCCATTAGTACCATTTTCTGTAGGAGTATTAGACGTATCTCTATTATTCCCCACTCGATAATTTATATCCCGTTCTGGCCCGCCATTTTGATGCTTATAAGAGCGCAAACGATCCCAAAGTGTATCAATATCCACATTTACCCTTTTAGCTACCTCACTAATATATAATCGCAACTCTGTTTCATTTTCGATATCTGCCAAAATAGGAATTAATTCATCTACTATTCCTACCTTTTCCTCAATTTTAAAGGAATTACGTTGAGCAAGTAATCTTTCTATTCTAAACTGAGTTAAAGTCAAAGCTTCTGCTAATAAAGATTCAAAATAATCTTTTCCCTGCTCACCAATCACCTCATCTGGATCTTTAGCTGGCGGCAAATCTACAATATAAACCTCTAAACCTACCTTTTTTAAAATATTCAAGCCACGCAAAGTGGCCTTTTCACCAGCAACATCACCATCATAAGCAATATAAACTCGTTCTGCATAGCGATTTAAGAGCTTAGCCTGCCTCTTAGTCAAAGAAGTGCCTAAAGAAGCTACTACTTTTTTAAGTCCAGCCTGATGAGCAGTAAGCACATCGGTATATCCTTCCACAACAATGGCTTCACCACTATCTTTAATTTCTTCTTTAGCAAAATTAAGCCCATATAACTCCTCACTCTTATCAAAAATCAAAGACTCCGGCGAATTAAGATATTTAGGCTGAGAATCATCAAGCACTCTACCTCCAAAGCCTATCACCTGATCTCTTTGACTAAATATACTAAAGATCAAACGATTTCTAAATCTATCGTAATAACCATTTTGCTGTTTTCTAGAAATTATCAAACCAGCCTCTGCCAACAAAGCTGGTGAATAACCTCGCTTTTTAAAAAAATTTAATAAATTATCCCAACTATCAGGAGCATAACCAACTTTAAACTGAACTAAAATCTCTCTTTGATAACCACGATTCTGTAAATAATTATATGCTTCTTCACCCAGATTTGTGTCTAATAAGAGATAATTGAAAAGCTTAGCAGCTAAAGTATGCACTTCATAGAGCTTACTTTTTTTAGTCCTTTCTTCTTCACTTAAACCTCCAGCTCCTGCTGGTAAATCTAAACCAACTCTTTGGGCTAATATCCTAATAGCCTCTGGAAACTCAACCCCCTCAATCTCCATTATAAAATTAAAAACATTTCCTCCTTCTCCACAACCAAAGCAGTAATATAGCTGCTCTGTAGGAGTAACTGTAAAGGAAGGAGTCTTTTCTTCGTGAAAAGGACACAGTCCCTTATAGTTTTTACCTGCTTTTTCTAAACGCAGATACTCAGAAACTACATCTATAATATCATTAGTCTCCCGAACTTGATCTATAAAGTCTTCATCGATATACGCCAATCTAATTCACCCTTAATTTCTATAATAATATCTTGAAATTATCTATAAATCTATTTTTGTCTATTTGTGAATATTTATGAGACCCTTTAATATACTCACCACCTCGTCTCAACTTAGCAGTATGATGTCTCTTAGCTAAGAGATAGTCTATATTATTATCATCAAAAATCTTTCCTCGAGGTGAAATAACCTGTACCTGCTTAGGTAATAAAAGGGCAGCTAAACCATAGTCTTGAGTAACAACTAAATCACCCTTTTTAGCTAAATTGACTATCTTCATATCCACCGCTTCTGGGCAACTATCAACTGTAATAGACTTTACAAAATCATTATCATACTTAGCAGACCAATGAGCTAAGCTACTAATAAATAATACTTGGCAGTTAGCCTTAGCAGCTAAATCGATAATTAAGTCTTTAATCGGACAAGAGTCTCCATCAACCAAAATCCTCATTTATTCAAAACTCCTTTAAAAATTATACAGCAATAAGAAAATTTCGAGAAAAATTCTTAAACTCCTGCTTATTTAGTAATAAAAATAAAAATAATTCTGTATTCAAGTTTATCTTTTCCAATATATATAAATCTATACATTAACTAGGCCAAGCTTGAGGTAAAAATAACTCTTGGGCCTTATTTAAAGCATATCTATCGGTCATTCCTGCTATATAATCAATCACTATTCTATCCAGTTCAAAATCCCCTAACTTATTTCTAAACTCCGTTGGCAACCTTTGGGGGTTTTGATTATAATAATTAAAAAACTTTTTCAAAAGATTTTTGACCTTATCCTCCTCTTCTTTAGCCTGAGAACCGATATATACTTCAGCATACAGGAAGTCACGCAAATTATTAGTAGCTTTTTTTACAGTAGGACTCATTTGAATTTGCTTAGCTTGATAGCTATTCTCTACTATATCCCTGACCATTCTATTAATTCTTAGTGAATGGCTTTGACCTAAAACTTCTAAAGCAGATTGAGGAAGATCAGATTTAGAAATAATTCCTCCTCGCAAAGCATCGTCAATATCATGGTTTATATAAGCAATTCGATCAGCTATTTTAACAATTTCCCCTTCTAATGTGATAGGTTTTTGCTTGCCAGTATGGTTTAATATTCCATCTCTTACTTCATAGGTCAAATTAAGTCCTAAATAAGCCGCTTTCTTAAACTCTAACAGCTTTACTACTCTCAAACTATGCTGATTATGCTCAAAACCCGGAGTATAAACTTCATCCAAAGCCTCTTCTCCAGCGTGCCCAAAGGGAGTATGGCCCAGGTCATGGGCCAAAGCTATAGCCTCCGTCAAATCTTCATTTAAAGCTAAAGCTTTAGCAATACCACGCGCTACCTGGGCTACTTCCAAAGTATGAGTTAGACGAGTCCGATAGTGATCACCCTCAGGGGCAATAAAAACTTGAGTTTTATGCTTTAAACGTCGAAAAGCCTTAGAATGTATAATTCTATCTCTATCTCGTTGAAAAACAGTCCGCAGTTCACACTGTTCTTCTGAATGTTCTCTTCCTTTACTATTAATACTTAAAGCAGCCTGGGCAGCTAAGTTTTTTACTTCTAACTCCTCTAATCTCTGGCGATAATGCATATTTAGCGAAGTTCACTAGTGGCTTTAGCTACTTTAGCTACCCTTCTACCAATAATTTCTGCTCTCTCTTGAGCTTCACTATCATCAGCAGCCATTATTCGACCGGCAGCTCCTTGATGTCCAGAATCGCTTTCGCTATCACCATCACCTACAACTATCATCCCTTGCACTAACATCATATCGTGAATAGCCTTTAAAGTAGTCTCTTGACCTCCAAATCTAGCCGCTCCAATAGCTAAGGCGCCTCCAACTGTATTTAATAAGCCCTGTTCTTGTCTTAAGTTTCTGGTCATATCCCAAAAGGACTTCAACTGAGCACTTACAGTACCAAAATAAACTGGGCTACCTACAAGCAAACCATCAGCTTCTGCTAATAATTGATACTGTTCTTCTAAAGCAGTATCCTGATAACAGTCAGCACTACAAGGATGTGAACAAGCAGTACAATAAGGTTTAGCTAGTTCTGATAAGCTCTCAGCAGCCGAAATCAGCTTTGTCTCTGCTCCATCATCCTCTGCTGCTACCAAAGCCTTATTTAACAGCAGACTAGTATTTCCATCGTCGTTCGGACTACCATTTAAGCCTACAATCAGCATTAAAAATCATCCTTTCACTTTTGGATTTTTACATACCATGTTTATATTATTATTACAAGATAATAATCAGAACTCCTTTAAAAAAAGAAAAATATAGAAAAGAGATAAGGTGCTGCACCTTATCTCCCTTCCAATAGTTCTTTAATTACTCACTTTGAATCTTAGCTTGAGCAGCAGCTAAACGAGCTACTGGCGCTCGATAAGGTGAGCAACTTACATAATCTAAACCATACTCTTGACAGTAAGCAATAGATTCTGCTTCGCCTCCGTGCTCACCACAAATTCCTACCTTTAAGTCATCATTAACTGCTTTACCATCTTTAGCAGCCATTTTAACCAACTTACCTACTCCCTTATTATCTAAAGTAATAAAGGGATTAGCTTCGATAATCTCTTCATCTACATAATAATGTAAGAACTTACTTTCAGCATCATCACGGCTGAAGCCAAAAGTAGTCTGAGTTAGGTCGTTAGTACCAAAGGAGAAGAAGTCTGCCTCTTTAGCTATCTCAGCAGCAGTTAAACAGGCTCTAGGTAGCTCAATCATAGTACCTACTTTATAATCTAACTCCTGTCCAGCTTCTGCCAATAACTGATCAATCTCCTCCTCTACTTGTTCTCTTAAAATTTTAAATTCATTCACATGAGTAACTAAAGGAATCATAATTTCCGGTTCTACAGCAGCTCCTTCTTCTAGTAACTTCAAAGCCGCTTTGAAAACAGCTCTAACCTGCATTTTATAAATTTCTGGAATCATAATTCCCAATCTACAGCCTCTAAAGCCTAACATAGGGTTAGATTCACTCATATTTTTTACCTTGCGTAATAGTTCTTCTTTTTCTCTCAACTTCTCCTGCTTACCTTCAATCCGCAGTTCAGTGACCTCTTCAATTAATTCTGGTAAATCAGGTAAAAATTCATGCAAAGGCGGATCTAAAAGCCTAACCGTTACTGGTGCCCCTTGCATAGCTCTAAAGATCTCTTCAAAATCACTACACTGCATCGGCTCCAGCTTAGCTAAAGCCTCTTCAGCTTCAGCATCAGATTCACTGAGGATTAACTTCTGCACAATAGGCACTCTATCGGCAGCCATAAACATATGCTCCGTTCGACAAAGCCCAATCCCTTCAGCTCCAAACTCTAAAGCTTGACTGGAATCAGGGCCCGTATCAGCATTAGCTCTAACTCCTAAATCTCTAATTTCATCGGCCCATTCAAGTAGCTGCTGACACTCCTCACTCAAGTTAGGTTCAATCATATCCACATGGCCTACCATTACCTCACCAGTACCACCATTAATGGTAATATGATCTCCTTTATTGATAGTTTGGCCTCCAGCACTAAACTCCTGAGCCTCAAAGTCTATCTTCACAGCTTCACAACCACAGACACAAGGCTTGCCCATTCCTCGAGCTACCACTGCCGCATGACTAGTCATTCCCCCGCGAGTAGTCAATACTCCTTGAGCAGCTAAAACACCGTGGATATCTTCCGGAGTAGTTTCTAAGGTAATCAGTACTACCTTCTCACCTTCTTCAGCTAATCTTTCAGCTTCATCAGCAGAAAAAACCGCCTTTCCGGCAGCCGCCCCTGGAGAAGCCGGTAAGCCTTTAGCAATCACCTCAGTTTCAGCATCAGGATCAATCTGACTATGTAGTATTTTCTCAATATGTTCTGGCTCTACTCGCAATAAAGCCTCTTCTTCATCTATTAATCCTTCAGCTACCATATCAGCAGCTATCTTAATAGCAGCTTTAGCCGTTCTTTTACCGGTTCTAGTCTGTAACAGATATAGATTTCCTTTTTCAATCGTAAACTCTATATCCTGCATATCTTGATAGTGCTCTTCTAAAGTTTCCGTTACTTCTACTAGCTGTTCATAAACCTCTGGTAAAGAGTCAGCTAAACTACTGATAGACTTAGGAGTTCTAATTCCAGCTACTACATCCTCACCCTGAGCATTTAATAAGTACTCACCATAGAGCTCATTCGCTCCAGTAGATGGATCACGAGTAAAGACTACTCCTGTTCCTGAATCATCTCCCATATTTCCAAATACCATTGTCTGAATACTAACAGCAGTTCCTAAATCATGATCGATATCATGAGCATCCCGATAAACTATAGCTCGTTTATTATTCCAAGAACTAAATACAGCTTCCACAGCAGTAATTAACTGCTCCATCGGATCTTGAGGAAAATCAATTCCAGCTTCTTGCTTAATAATACCTTTAAATCTACTTACTAACTCCTGTAAATCTTCCACAGTTAAATCTAAATCATCATCAGCTCCCACCTCATTCTTCAACTCATCCAATTTTCTACCAAATTTATGGGAGTCTATTTTCAACACTACATTTCCAAACATTTGAATAAATCTTCGATAACAGTCATAAGCAAAACGTTCATCTTCAGTTTCCTTAGCTAAGCCCTGCACAGATTTATCATTCAAACCTAGGTTTAAAACAGTATCCATCATGCCGGGCATAGAAATAATTGCTCCAGAACGTACTGATAATAGTAAAGGATCATTGTCATCTCCAAAGTTTTTATCCGTCTTTTCCTCTAACTCTTTTAAGTATTCTTCAATACCTGCTTCTAAAAAGTCCGGTAGTTCTTCTCCTTTTTCAAAGTAAAGATTACAGGCTTCAGTAGTAATAGTCATCCCCGGCGGTACCGGCAGATCTAAGCTAGTCATTTCTCCTAAACTAGCTCCCTTACCTCCTAAAATTGGTTTTAAGTCTAAGGATGCTTCCTCAAATGAATAGATGTACTTTTTGTCTGATGTCACTTTAATTATTCACTCCTTCTTTAGATTTACGAATCCCATTTTGAAAGTAATTAGGTTTTTGTTTAATCTTATGCTGAGCTTTGATATTCCTGACAGTCCCAGTTTTGCTCCTCATCACTATAGAGTGAGTTTCTGCTCTCTCTCCTCCATAGTACTGCACACCTCTTAATAATTCACCATTAGTGATGCCAGTCACTGAGAACATAGCGTCATCACCTTGTACTAAGTCTTCAACGCCAAAAATCTGCTCTATATCTTCAATCCCCATTGCTAAAGCTTTTTCAGTCTCAGCTTGATTACGGGGTGCTAGACGAGCCTGCATATCTCCACCTAAGCATTTTAGAGCAGCAGCAGTTAAAACTCCCTCCGGAGCTCCACCGGTTCCAATCAGCATATCAACTCCTGTATGTTCTAAGGCTGTAGCAATTGCTCCAGCCACATCACCATCACTGATCAACTTAATTCTAGCTCCTGCTTCTCTAACCTCTTTTATGATTTCTCTATGTCTATCTCTATCCAGTAAAATTACTGTCATATCAGTAACCTTCTTACCTTTAGCTTCAGCTACAGATTTTAAATTCTCAGTAGGTGAAGCATCAAGATCAATTGCTCCTTTAGCATCGGGCCCGGTTGCTACCTTCTCCATATACATATCCGGAGCATTGAGCAGATTACCTTTAGGAGCAGCAGCCACTACAGCTAAAGAGTTAGGTAATCCCTTAGCTACCAAAGTAGTACCTTCTACTGGATCTACAGCAATATCTAGCTCTATAGATTCACCACAACCCACACACTCTCCAGTGTACAGCATCGGTGCCTCATCTTTTTCACCTTCTCCAATCACTACAGTACCTTTGATATTGACCGTATCAAAAACGGCTCGCATTGCATCTACAGCAGCCTGATCAGCTCCTTCTTTATCTCCTTTCCCCATCCAAGGAGCAGCAGCTAAAGCAGCAGCCTCTGTTACTCTTACAAATTCTAAGGTTAATTCTCTCTCCATTTATAACTCACTCCTCTCAGCTAATATCTCACTAGCTGTTTCCTCAATAGATTTATTGGTTACATTAATTATCAAGCAGCCTAACTTCCTCATTAAACTTTCAGCATAGTCCAACTCATCTAAAATCCTGTCAACTTTTGCGTAAGCAGCTCCACTATTAAAACGCATAGACTTCAATCTTTGTTGTCGAATTTCTTTTAAAACTGGAGCATCAATAGTCAAACCTACCATTTTTTTGGAAGGTATCTCAAATAACTCTGGCGGGGGATCTACCTCGGGAACTATAGGATAATTAGCAGCCTTATAGCCTCGATGAGCTAAGTACATACTTAAAGGAGTCTTGGAAGTCCTAGAAACACCAACTATTACAATATCTGCTTCTTTTACTTTTTTCATATCCTTACCGTCATCGCATCTAATAGCAAATTCTATGCAAGCAATCCTCTCAAAGTATTCCTGATCTAGCTGATGATTTAAGCCTGGTTTCAATTTAGGCTGCTGACCTAAAAGTTGGGAAAACTTAAGCAAAGCCGGGCCCATTAAATCTAAAATAGGAATTTCATATTTAGCAGCCATTTTAGTTAAATACTCACATAATTCAGGTAAAACTATAGTATAAACTATCAATACATTTTCCTGTCTAGCCCTAGCAATTATTTCCGATAACTTAGCAATACTAGTTACATTAATAAATTTTTTAAACCCTACTTCATCACTATCAAACTGACTAACTACAGCATCAACTACAGTTTCAGCAGTTTTACCTATAGAGTCTGAAACAATATATACAGTTAATTCATCATTTTTTTGATCGCTTAGCAAAGACTCTTCCCCTCCTTAAGTATCCAAAGCAAAGTCAACAAAAGCTTTAGTAATATCGGTTTTGCTAACTCTTCCCACTACTTTAAGTTTTCCATCATCTTCAGCCTTTGATTCAGCATTTAAATTTTCAACTACAGGCAAAGAATCTACTTCATAATCCACAATTCTTTGAGCAGCTGTTAAAATAGTGTTTTCAGCACTAACAGTAATTATATTAGGCATTCTAGTCATCACTATACTGACTGGAATCTGGTTTATATCAGTTTCTCCAATCATTATTTTAAGTAGATCCTTTCTGGAAATAACTCCAGCTAAAGCTTCATCCTGTTCACCTATTACAAATAAAGAGCCAACATCCTCTAAAAAAAGAGTTACTATAGCTTCATAAACTGAAGTTTCCTCTTTAATAATTGTAGGTACTGACTTAATTTCAGCTACTTTTTGACTATACAATTCATCAAGATCTTTTAAATATAAGCTATTATGAGTACAAAAATAACCCACATTTGGTTTAGCTTCTAAAATACTGGCCATAGTTAATACTGATAGGTCAGAGCGGAGGGCACCTCGAGTTAAATCTAACTTTTCGGCTATCTTTTGGCTAGTAATAGGTTCATTATTTTTTACTATCTCTATTATCTCCTTTTGTCTTTCGCTTAAATTAATTTCTATCCCCCCTAGTATTAAAATGTATGCTGAATTAATTAGTTAAATGAATATATCGTGTACATTACTTAAGAATACAGCACAAAAAAGAATATTATATTTAATCCTTTTATATATTTAATACTATATTTAAGTAACTTTTCCTGCTTATTAAAACAGGTTTTCAAAAAATATTATAATTATGCATCATAATAGCTCTTTGTAAAAAAATCAAAGAAGCAAAACTAATAACTTCTCAGTTACTAGTTTTGCTATATAAAAAAATAATTTCATTTGTTAATCAACCCTAAAATCTGATTTGCTGATTCTTCTACGGACTTATTAGTTACATCGATTATGGGACAACCAATCTTACCCATAATCCGATTAGCATAGTTTAATTCACGATTAATTCTTTTTAAAGAAGCATAGTCAGAAGTTAAGTTTAATCCCATTCCCTTTAACCTAATCATCCTAATCTCATTTAACTGTCGCGGATTAATTGTTAAACCTATTACCTTGCGTCTAGGGTTAGAAAATAAGATATCCGGAGGATCCACTTCCGGTACTAACGGAATATTAGCTACTTTATAGCCTCGGTAAGCTAAATAAATAGATAAAGGTGTCTTTGAAGTTCGAGAAACTCCTACTAAAACAATATCGGCTTTTTTAATTCCAGCAACATCGTTTCGATCATCATATTTAACCGTAAACTCAATAGCGTCTATTTTATCGAAGTACTCCTGATCTAGCTTACGCATCAAGCCTGCTTCTAACTTTGGAGAGCTCTCCAACACTTTGCTTAGAGATTCCATCATCGGGCCCATAATATCTACATACTCTATTTGCGCTTCCTCAGCTTTAGTAATTAACTGTTCTTTAAATTCAGGATCAATTAAGGTAAAAACTAAAATACTTCTTTCATTCTTAGCTTCCAGAATTATTCGTTCTATATCATAAATACTATCCACATAAGAAAACTTCTTAGTTTTAACTGCAACCGAACTATTAAACTGGCTAAGTGCAGCTTGAACAACCTGTCTGGCTGTTTCACCAATGGAGTCAGAAATAATAAAAACGGTAGCTTTATCCATCCTTTATCAACTCCTAACAGAGCTTTTAATCCTCTACGATCTGGCCTAGATCAGCCACCTCCATAAAGATATTAACTACTTTTTTCAATAAAGCTAAACGATTATCTTTAATCTCCTCCTTATCAGCCATCACCATTACTGAATTGAAAAAGTTATCAATTGCTGGCTGTAGTTTAACTAATTCACTCATAGCCTCAACATAGTCCTGTTGAGCTACTAAAGAATCTAAGCTTTCCTTAGTATCTAAATAAGCAGTATAAAGCTCCTGCTCAGCTGCATCAACAAATAGTTCCTGATTTATCTCTTCAGTTTGAGCCTTAGTTGCTAAATTACCAGCTCTATTATAAGCTGTAATCAAGTTTTCAAACTGATCCTGAGTCCTAAACTCCATCAAGGCCTGAGCCCTAAGCAGAGTATCATTTAAATCACTAAAATTCGTAGCTAAAACAGCAGCTCTAACATCATAACGAATCCCTTCAGCTTCCATGATCCTCTCCATGCGCTGCTTAAAGAAGTTCAGCACCTCACTTCTCACTTCATCAGCATTTCGCTTTAGCTTATCATTATTAACTAATAACTCTAAGGCTTTATCTATTAAATCAGCTAAGTTAAGAGGAAGTTCAGCAGTCAAAATAATCTTGGCAATACCCTGAGCTTGTCGGCGCAGAGCATAAGGATCTTGAGAACCAGTAGGTATCAAACCAACTCCAAAGCAACCCACAATATTATCAATTTTATCAGCTATGCTAACTAATTTACCAGCAGTACTGGCCGGCAATTCATCATCAGCAGAACGAGGTAAATAATGTTCAAAGATAGCCTCAGCTACTGCTTGTTTTTCACCAGCTAGCTTAGCATACTCCCGGCCCATAACTCCTTGCAGTTTAGGAAACTCCGTTACCATCTCCGTAACCAAATCAGCTTTAGAAAGATAAGCTGCCCGCTTTACTGACTCCACCTCTGCTTGAGCTAAATCAAGGTTTTGAGCAAATTTCTCACTCAACTCCACCATTCTCTCTACTTTTTCGTAGATAGTTCCTAAGTCTTCCTGAAAAATAACTCCTTTTAACTGTTCTACTCGCTGAGCAAAGTCCTGCTGTTGATCTTCAGCATAGAAAAACTTAGCGTCTGCTAATCTGGCCCTTAAAACCTTCTCGTTTCCTTCGCGCACCTTATCTATATAGTCAGCAGAACCGTTTCTAACTGTAATAAAACGAGGCTTCAATTCTCCCTCTTCATCAATCACTGGAAAATAACGCTGATGTTCACGCATAGAAGTAATTAAAACCTCACGCGGCAACTCCAAAAACTCTTGATCAAAGCTACCCATTAAAGCTGTAGGATACTCTACTAAGTAGTTAACCTCTGTCAATAAGTCTTCCTGAATTAAGACCTCTCCTTCAACTTCTGCCTCTAATTCCTTGATCTGCTCTACAATCATAGTTTCTCTTTTTTGCTGATCGACTATTACCTGCTCCTCTTCTAAAGTAGCAAAATAATCATCAATAGAAGCAATTTCAATCTCACCTTGACTGAGAAAACGATGGCCTATAGTATAGTCAGCTGATTGGACACCTGCTAACTCGAAGTCTATCCTTTCTTCACCATAAAAGGCTAAAAGCCACCTAATCGGTCTTACAAACTGCATTTCCTGATCTCCCCAGCGCATAGTCTGAGCAAAGTTTAGCGCCTTAATCAACTTAACTAAAAGCTCCGGCAACAGCTGAGCAGTTTCCTGCCCCTCTTCGGTAGATACAGCAAATAAATACTCTCCATTCTCAGTATCCCTAACCTCTAACTCATCCACACTCAGTCCTTGTCCTCTAGCAAAACCCTGAGCTGCTTGAGTAGGATCACCATTTTCATCGAAGGCAATATTTTTAGCTGGCCCTCGAATCTCTTCAGTTAAATCCTGCTGAGTAGAATCAACTCCCTTCACCAACAGAGTTAAACGGCGTGGAGTCCCATAAACCTCTATAGCATCGATCTCAATCCGCTGTTGAGCAAATAAACGCTGACTATGCTTCTCTAGTTCTGCAAAAGCCGGCTCCATAAATCCAGCTGGAATCTCTTCAGTACCAATCTCCAATAATAAGTCCTTTTTACTCACTTTACTTCCTCCTTTCTTGTTTCAGTAAAGGATGTCCCATAGCTTCCCTTTGCTCCACATAAGCTTGGGCACATAGATTAGCTAAATCTCTAACTCGTTTAATATAGCTTGTCCGTTCAGTAACGCTAATTGCTCCTCGAGCATCCAATAAATTAAAGGTATGGGAACACTTTAATACGTATTCATAGGCCGGCAACACTAAATCAGCCTCTACAGTTCGTTTAGCTTCAGCTTCATAAAGATCAAAAAGCTTTAATAGAGTATCTACATTGGCCGTTTCAAAGTTATAAGTAGAGTGTTCAACCTCTCCTTGATGATGTACATCTCCATAACTAATTCCAGCTACCCACTCAATATCGAATACACTATCCACATCCTGAAGATAAACTGCTATTCTCTCCAAACCATAAGTGATTTCTACTGAAATGGGCTTCATATCAAAACCGCCTACCTGCTGAAAATATGTAAACTGAGTAATCTCCATACCGTCCAACCAAACTTCCCAACCTAGGCCCCAAGCACCTAAAGTAGGGGCTTCCCAGTTATCTTCTACAAAGCGGATATCATGCTGCAAGGGATCAATTCCTAAGGCTTCTAGGCTCTCCAAATAAATCTCCTGAATATCATCAGGAGAAGGCTTCATAATTACCTGGTACTGATAGTAATGCTGAAGTCGATTAGGATTTTCTCCGTAACGACCATCGGTTGGCCGCCGACTAGGCTCAACATAGGCTACATTCCAATCCTCAGGGCCCAAAGCTCTTAAAGTAGTAGCAGGATTCATAGTTCCAGCTCCCACTTCAATATCATAGGGCTGCTGAATAATGCAGTCCTGTGCGGCCCAAAACTCATTTAAAGCATGGATCATATCCTGAAAGTTCATCTTCTCAACTCCTCCTTAATTTATTATTAAACACAAAAACCTCATCGCTGATAGTCAGCAATCTCACTATCAGGGACGAGGTTTCCCGCGGTTCCACCCTGCTTAGCCGCCTACGAAAGACGGCCCACTCAGTATTACTGCTCCAAAGCGCCCTTCACCAAGCAATTATACTAGGCTTCCACCTTCCCTAGCTCGCTTTAATAATTAACTCCGGCTACTCTTCTTCTTCAACGCAAGCATATCGATTTGTCTTAAATATATCAGACCTGTTAACTATTGTCAATATTAATTTCTACTTAGTTCTACAGACTAATTTTTCAATACTAATCTATATTTTTTAATTACTTCCCTGAGCATTTAAAACTCGAATAAAGTCCAAAGTCTTCAATGGTTTTTCTAAAATAGACTGTAAGTAATTAGGAATTACTTTAGCTAATTGCTGCCTAGACTTAACAGGTAACTTTAATCTATTTAAATGACGATAATCAATCTCCAATAAGCGATTCATAATAGCTACTGAACCTTTACTTAAATACATAGCATACTGATCCTTAGCACTACAATCTCCACAAATAACTCCTCCTTGTTGAGAGCTAAATTTAAGTTTAGTTAACTCCTCCAAAGCTGTATCGCATTCTACACAACATTTAAGCTCTGGTTGATAACCCAATAATCTAAGTAGTCTTAATTCAAAAAATCTAACTACCAACATTAAATTTTCTTCTTTACTTAAAAGATTTAAACTAGTTAATAACAGAGCAAATAAAGCTTGATCTCTTTCCTGATCAACTGTAAGTTCATTAACTAACTCAGCTAAATAGGAAGCGTAACTCATCTGCCACAGGTCAGCTCTCAAATCAGCAAAAGACTTTAAAACTCTCACCTGATTTACTTTAGCTAAAGACTTGCCCTGATAAAGCTGTAACTGATTATGAGTAAATACTTCCATAGCTCCAGCCAAACGGCTGCGAGTCTTACGCACTCCCTTAGCTACCGCTCTTACCTTACCCCGCTCTTTAGTATATAAAATAGCTATCTTATCTGCTTCTCCTAACTCATAGTGTCTAAGTACGATTGCTTCTGTTTGATAGAGGGACATTAAAATCAATCCTTTACTTTTTAAGTGTTCATTTGTAGTTTTCTGGGAAAATTAATAAATCCCTCTTTTTCAAAGTTAGTATTCCTCAATTGATTAATTACTATTCTATTAAAATTAGGCTACCCCTGAAAGAATAGCCTAATGTCTTAAAAGTTATTTATTTAGCTACCTTAATAGAGATCCCCTACTGCTTCTGCCTCTGGTATAATCTTCATCACAGTATAAACAGCTTGAGCGATCCAATTTTTCTAACTGTTCAGCAGTCAATATTTCTCTTAAAGATAAGCGTTGTTCATCTTTTAATTCCATCAATTCAGCTCTTAATCCATCAATCTCATTTTGTAAACTTCTTAATTCGCCATCACTTGCCTCGCTATCATAGTAAAGCTCACGCAGTTGAGCTCTTTTATCCCACATCTCTTCTCTAACTAATTCCGACTTTTCATAGTACTCAATCTTTAAATCTTCAAGTTCTCTTTCCTGTTCTTCTGTTAAATTTAAATCTTCTCCATCTAATCTACTCCGTCCTCTATCACAGTCTACCCCTCTCATTCCATAATCTCTACCCATCATTCCCTGACCTCTACTACCAATTCTAGCAAAAGCTAATGAAGAGAGACCTAAAACCAATACTAAAATTAAAACTACACTTACAGTTTTTTTCATAATTAACTCCTCCTTATTTTCAATTTCTAAATATAGTATAAGGCAAAGTTATTAAGAAAGCATTAAGGAATCCCTAAGATTTCTTTAAGATTACTTTACAACTTTAGGTAAAGTAATCTTAAATTCAGTTCCTACTCCTTCTTCACTAGCCACCTCTATCTTAGCATTCAATCCTTCTATTATCTCTTTCACAATAGCTAAACCTAAACCGGTACCTTGCTTATCTGAACCCCGGGCCCGATCCACTTGATGAAATCTCTCCCAGATATAAGGCAGTTCTGAATCAGAAATTCCAATCCCATTATCAATGATCTTAACTTCAACCTCCTCTTCAGTCCCAGTAATACTAATCTCTATTTTACCTTCAGTTTCTGTAAACTTAATTGCATTACTGAGCAGGTTAATAAATACTTCCTGTAACCTATCATAATCCGTCTCAATTATCAGCTCTTCTTCACCCTCGATAATAACCTCTCTTTTTCCAAGCTCAGACTCCAAATTAACCACTACCGACTCAATTAAAGAAGTTAACTTTACCTTCTCCAACTCAAACTCAATCTGTCCCGACTGCAATTGAGCCAAATCAAGGATATCAGTCACTAGCCTAGTCATCCGATCAGTTTCACTCAATACTCGTTGCAAATAATCCCGTTGCAGCTCTACATCCTCCACCAAACCATCTAAAATAGCCTCTAAATAGCCCTGAATAGCCGTTAAAGGAGTCTTCAACTCATGGGAAACATTAGCCACAAACAGTCTCCGCATTTGATCCAGCTTTCTAATCTGAGTTAGATCCCTAACTAATAAGATAGCTCCCCATAAACTATCATCACTCTTTTTAACCGGGGCCCCGTGAGCTAGAATAACTTTATCCTGCCACTCAAACTCCTCTTTTAACTCCTCTTTCTCTGTCAAGACTGCTTCAGTTAAATCAATCAGTTCTTCAGCTAAGAATGATGCTGGAGCCTGCTCTAAAATCTCAGCTTCAATATCAAATATTTTCTTCAATCTAGGATTAGCTAATAGAACTTTTCGTTCTACCGAAACTCCTAATACACCTTCCCCCATACTATTTAGCATACTTCTCATTCTACTCTTTTCAGTATTTAAAGCATTAATATTTTCAGATAGTCTAGCCGAAAGATAATTAAAGCTTTCTCCTAACTCGCCAATTTCATCCCCAGGTAAGTTTTCTATTTTAGTAGCAAAGTTTCCTCCCGCCATCTGTTGAGCCTTTATCTTCATTTCCTTTACTGGTTGACTAATTCCTTTAGAAATAAAGTAACCCAATAGCAAGGCTAAGAAAACCGCTCCTAAAGTCACCTGTAAAGTTAAATTTCTAACCTTTAACACCGTTTCTTGTAGACCTTCCACCGGAGATATTAAAAAAAGAGCCACTTCCGTGGAAAGAGGAAAAGCCACCCCAATAATAGATTCATCCACCAACTTACTATCACTACGAAAGCTTACCCGCTCTCCTGTTAAAGCCTTTTCCAACTCACTTTCTAAATCTGTTAATCTTTCAGTTACACAACAGCTATCACCTTCCTGCTGCTCAGAAAAACCAAAGTCCAACTCCGATTCTCGTCGCCCTCTTCCTCTCATATCTCCTCGTTCTTCTCTCATGCTTCCTCCATGATGTTCTTTCATCATTCTTTGCATTCTAATTCCTTGATTAATAATCTCGCTTTCTTTATTAACTAGCAATAAACTAGTATCCACTAAGTCTTCAGCTATCATTAATAGTTCACTAAGTTCTGCTTCCTGAGCTCTTTCTTGTTGATAAGATAATAGCTGAGTTACCATCTCTCCTTTATCGAGCAGTTCTTCTTCTTTAGCCTGTACAAAATAATCCTCTAAATACTGCGGTAATAAAGTCAGCAGAACTAATAAAATTAAAATAGGGATTATAATATAACTACCCATAATTTTAGTAAATAATCTATTAATCATTTTGAGGCACCTCAAACTTGTAACCTACTCCCCAAACAGTACTAATATAGCCTAGTTCTAACTTATCTCGTAACCAGTTAACATGAACATCTACAGTTCTCATATCTCCATAGTAGTCTATTCCCCAAACCTTTTCACATAAACGCTCCCGTTTAAATACCTGATTAGGATTTTGAGCCAAAAGTAATAAAAGTTCATACTCTTTAGGGGATAGCTTTACTACTTCACCCTGAACCTCCACTTTGCGTTCTTTAGTATTAATTCGCAATTGCGGATATTCTATTAACTCAGAAGAGCTTTTTTCCTCCCCTAAACCCACTTCACCTTTACTTACCCTTTTTAAAATCACTTTTACTCTAGCTACTACTTCGCGAGGACTAAAAGGTTTAGTAACATAGTCATCGGCTCCAATCTCCAAACCCAAAACTCGGTCAAACTCTTCTCCGCGCGCCGATAAAAGGATAATCGGCACCTCACTTTTCTTACGCAACTTTTTACAAACTTCTAAGCCATCTAATTTAGGCATCATAATATCAAGAATAATCAAATCAATTTCAAACTCTTTCGCCTTTTTAATTGCTTCTTCGCCATCCCGAGCTACAACTAAGTCATAATTTTCCTTTTGCAAATAAAGACTCAAAATTTCAATTACATTTTCATCATCATCTACAATTAAAATCTGCTTCTCATTCATTAAAAACCCACCTTCAAAGTCTTAATATTAATAATTGAACTTATTATAGCAGAAAGATATTAAGAAATCATTAAGAAAAATATTTGTAAAACAGTCTTATTATTGATATAATATAAAAAAGATTATATATAAAAGAGGAGAATAAAATGCTAGAAAACAGCAAAGTTCCGGCTCTATTCAAAAAATCCTTACCTTTTTTCAAAAGTTCTTTACCTAGTAAGGCTTGGTCTTATTTAGACTTTCATCTGCATACTGATGACACTGATGGCTTAATTACCACTGATTTTCTAAAAGGTTTTTTAAAAAATAAGCCTCATTTAATATCTATCACTGATCATAATTCAATTAATAGTTGTTTGGAACTATATTCAACTCCAGGCCTTAATATCATTCCTGGCATAGAAGTAGGATGTAGAGACGGTTTTGAATTTTTAATTTATTTTGAAAAGATTGAAGATTTAGAAAAATTTTATATCAATAGTGTAGAACCTGTTAAACATAGTTATAAAATTGCTAGGACTAATGCAGCCTATCCTTATTTTTTAAAAGAAGCTAGAAAGTATGATTCTTTTATTGTAATTCCTCATATTGCTGGGGTAGCTCAAAAAAATTACTTACAAAATAAGGATTATATCCATCAAGTTACAGCTCAAGTAGATGGCATAGAAACATATAACCACTCTATTCCTAGGAGTAGAAATCGCAAAGCAAAAAGAGTGCGTGAAATTAGAGGTAAGTTTGCTACTTTTGGCAGCGATGCTCATATTGAACAAGAAGTTATATCTTTTTATAAATTTCAAAATAGTAGCTTTTCTAAGTTAGCTTATTTTAAAAAGAATATCTTCAATATTTGTGCAGTGCTACTCTTGTTTGGCAAGCATCTCCATCTCTATTAAAAATCTACTATCCAAAATAACTATATAAATACAGGTAGGTCTTTCTTAAGAAAGACCTACCTGTATTTATATCTAAAAAGCAGCTTATTAATGAAAGCTCAATTCGAGATATTTCTATCAAGCTAATTAAAATCCTAACAGATAACTAAAATAAAACTTTATTAACTATAAAAAATAATATATAATTATAGTAATGATTGGAACTTCATGAAGGGGTCGACTACTATATATGTTGCTAAAAAATATTTTAACAAAAGGAAGTGGAGCTTATGAAAAAAAGACTAGTTTTAGTTACCATCTCTATTATCCTTGTTTCCAGCCTTACTGCTTTAGCTCAAATAGCACTTTTCATCAGCACTGAAGAAGGTAAATTAAAATCAAGCCCAAACGGAGAAACAATAGTTAAACTAAAACAAGGAACAGAAGTAAGGGCTTTAAGAACTCAAGGTGACTGGGTCAGAGTAAGCGTAGAAGGTTGGTTGCATAAAGATTCAATTACTATGGATCCAGAAGCAATTGAAGAGCCTAAAGAAGAAGTTAAAGAGGATTTTAGTTATGAAAACTTAGAACTTAAATCGCTCCACGGTACAGCACAGATTAAAGGGAAGATCAAAAATCAATCAGGACGTGATTATAGTCAAATCACCTTCGTAGTTAATGCTTATAATAATAGTGGCAGAAAAATCGGTAATGGTTACATTACCTTTAGAGACTTTAAAGATGGAGAAATCAAAGACTTTCAAACCCGATTAGGAGCTAGATATTCTCAAGTTGACAGCTATGAAATTAAAGTTCAATAAAGCAAAAAATCAAAGAACAGCGGAGGGAACTTGAAAATAGTCCCTCCTTTATTTAGTTTTCAAACTCATGCATTTAATAGATATTACTCTTCTTCCTCAGCTTCTACTCTTCTTTTTCCAGTTACAATATCAATTCCGCTACTAGCTCCAATTCTATTAGCCCCAGCATCTAACATATCCAAAGCCTCATCAAAATTTCTAATACCCCCACTAGCCTTAACTCCAATACCTCGACCTACAGTTTTCCGAATTAAACTCACATCTTCCACAGTAGCTCCCTCGGGAGCAAAGCCTGTAGAAGTTTTAATGAAATCAGCTCCTACTTCTTTAGCTATCTTACTAACTTCCACTTTTTGCTGATCAGTTAAATAATAAGTTTCTAAAATCACCTTAGTTATTACATCCTTAGTCACTCCGGCTATCTTAGTAGCATCTACTACCGCCTTTATTTCATCGCGAACTATGTCCAGTTCACCTGATTTAACAGCTCCTACATTAATTACCATATCAACCTCTTGCGCTCCATTTCGAAGAGCATTTTTAGTCTCAAAAGCTTTAACCTCTGGAGTAGCAGCTCCTAAAGGAAAACTAATCACTGTACAAACCTTAACTGAACTTTCCTCTAAAAGTTTAGCTGCCAGGGGTACAAAAGCAGGACTAACACAGACAGAAGCAAACTTATATTCCTCTGCTTCTTCACACTTCTTTTTCACCTCTGCTACTGTAGCATCTGCTTTCAAAATAGTATAATCGATCATCTTAGCCATATCTTTAGGTTTAATCGCCATAATTATCAACTCCCCCACTGATCATTTAATTTATTAATAAATTAACCTCGATAACCTAACATTTTCAAGGCCTCATCCTTATCGCGCCAATCTTTTTTAACTTTAACCCATAAATCCAAATAAACCTGTGTTCCCAAAACTTTTTCTATATCATGACGAGCTCTCTTGCCTACTTCTTTAAGCATTTTACCATTTTTGCCGATAATAATCCCTTTTTGTGAATTGCGCTCTACATATATATTAGCACTAACATAAATTAACTCACCATTTTTACGCTCCTCCATCTGTATAATCTCCACAGCCACTGCATAAGGAATCTCTTCTCTAGTTAGATACATAATCTTTTCTCTAACTATTTCAGTAATGATAAACTGTTCAATTTGATCGGTTATCATATCCTCGGGATAATACATCGGCCCTTCCGGTAGTAGTTCCACCATTCTCTCTGTCAACTGCTCAACATTATGACCTGTCTTGGCAGAAATAGGAATTAAATCAGCATAATTACCTAACTGCTCTCCCTTTTCTATTATAGTAGCTAATTTAGCTTTGGAAATGCTATCTATCTTATTTAAAACCATAATCACCGGAGTATCTAAACCCGTTAAATGTTGATTTATTTTCTTATCTAAAGTTCTAATCCCCTGCTTAACATCGACTAAAAACAGTACCAAATCAATCTTATTTAAAGAACGATAGGCTACCTCAACTAAATACTCCCCCATATTATCTTCCGGAGTATGAATCCCGGGCGTATCAATAAAAATCAGTTGAGCATCATCTCTAGTTAAGATACATTGAATTTTATTACGAGTAGTCTGCGGTTTAGGAGTAGTAATTACTATCTTCTGACCAATTAATCTATTAATTAAAGTAGACTTACCTACATTAGGTCTACCTATTACAGTTATAAAACCAGACTTAAAATCATCTTTTTGTTCTAACTCCATTATTTTTCACTCCATCCATCTGTTGATAGTTCTAAACTCATTACTAATCTAGGTTCATTTCTACCGTATTCGGCTGAACGATACTCTTCCTCTGCAAAGCCAAACTTATCCTTATAAAGATGATAAGCTACTTTATTATCGGGAGCTACAGTTAATTCCACTCTTTTGAAATCCTGCTGAACCAGCCAATTAAGAGTATAATCCAACAGTTTAGTACCTAGGCCTTGTCCCTTATACTCTGACTTAATAGAAAAGCCAAATATATAGGCTAATTCGGGACTGCTAAAGTCTCTTAATAACTCCAAAAGGCCTATTGGCTCCTTTTGATTATAAAGCACAAATACTCGACCGTGATTAATAAAAGGCACTAAGTGCCATTTATTTAAAGCTCCTACTCCAAAAGCTTCTGTTTCTAAAGCTACTAATTGATCCAACAGCTCCTGCTCATAGTCTGTCAATAGTTCAATCTGATAATTCATAACCTACTCTAAATCCTCTTTAGCAAAAGGAGTAGTTAATAACTCTGCTAATTCTTTAATTAACACATCTCCTTTTAGGTTAGCCATAATCACCTGTAATTTACCAACTCTAAACTCAGCCATAACCTGTAAACAAGCTCCGCAAGGAATACAAGGGCCCGCAGTAGCCCCAACTACAGCCACAGCTTCAATTTCAACTTCCTGCTCAGAAATAGCCTTAAAGATAGCCGTCCGCTCAGCACAGTTACTTAAGCCATAAGCAGCATTCTCAATATTACAACCAGAGTATATACTTCCCTGCTTGGTTAATGCTGCTGCTCCCACAGCAAAATCTGAATAAGGCGCATAAGCTGCTTGGCGAGCTTCCTTAGCAACAGCTATTAACTCTTTTACTAACTCTTTTTCCATTCTATCTTTCCTCCAGTCTGACTATTACTAGCTAATATTAACCTTATCGGAAGACGCTACAGTTCCCCCAGAAATAATAAACTTCAAACCTTCTTCAATAGTCATGTCTAAATATATAACCTCCTCCTTAGGAACTAAAATCAACATTCCCGAAGTAGGATTAGGAGTAGTAGGAATAAAAATATTTACTACTTGTTGAGGGGTTTTTGTTTGAACCTCACCTGCATTACAACTAGTCAAAAAACCTACCTGATAAAGCCCCTCCTTGGGATACTCTACCATCACCACTTCTCTAAAAGCCGTTTTATTTTTCCTAAACAGAGCATTAATAATCTGCTGAACCGTTATATATATATTTCTAATTAAAGGAATCCTAGTTAGTAGCTGTTCCCCAAAGCTAATCAACTTTCTGCCTAGTACATTAGTACCAATAGCTCCGACCCCAATAATAAAACCTAAAGTTAATACAAAACCTAATCCATAAATGGAGCGCCCTATAATAAGTTCGAAGATAGGTCTTAAAAAGCCATCTACAGCTGTAAACACAGTAGTTACTATATAGATAGTCACCAGTAAAGGTAATAAAATAATCAAACCAGTAATCAGATAGTTCCTCAGCACCTTTAACATCAATACTGCCTCCTAATTAAAAAACTACTCTTCAATCTGCTCAATTGCTTGCTCAGTTCCTGTATCAATAATTCTTACTTTAGAAATTCGGCGCTGAATAGTCTCCTCAATAATCAAAGTTAGACCTTCAAAAGTAATTTCCTCTCCTTGCTCAGGTACATAGCCTAAAATGCTAAGAATAAAACCACTGATTGTATCGTAGTCTTCTGCTGGCAAATCTACATTCAAAGCCGAATTCACCTCTGCAATTCCTGCTCTAGCATCTACTATAATTTCTTGCTGCTCTTTAATAGTCTTAACTTGTTTTTCCTCTTCATCATATTCATCCTGAATATCACCTACAATTTCCTCTAATAGATCTTCAATAGTAACTAAACCTTCAGTCCCTCCATACTCATCGAGAATAATAGCCATATGAATTTTTTCCTTTCTAAGTTCAGTTAATAATGTATCCACTTCTTTACTTTCTGGAATATAATAAACTGGCCGCATAATTTTTTTGATATCCACTGCTTGGTCTGTATTAAAAAATTCAAGTAGATCTTTAGCATAAACAATGCCTACTATGTTATCTATAGTCTCGTTATAAACTGGTACTCGCGAATAACCCTTATCTACAATAATATCTACCAGTTCATTAATAGGTGTATTAATTTCTACACAGACTATATCTATTCTAGGTACCATAATCTCTTTTACTATAGTATCATCAAAGTCGAAAATACTGTTAATCATTTCCTTTTCGTCGCTTTCAATTACTCCTTCTCTCTCTCCCACAGTTACAAACTTCCTGATTTCTTCTTCAGTCACTAAAGGTTCCTTACGATAAGGTTCTCCTCCTAAAGCTCTAATTATGAAGCTAGTAATAAAAGTCAAAATCTTTATTAAAGGAGTTAAGAGCATAGAGAATATCTCTATATATCTAGCCACAGCCATAGAAGCTAATTCAGAGTTCTGAGTAGCAAAAGACTTAGGCGTTATTTCCCCAAAAATAAGAATAAATAAGGTAACTCCACCGGTAGCAATCCCTATTCCTGTAGAACCAAATATTTCAATAGCTAAAGCAGTAGCAATAGCTGAGGCAGCTACATTTACCAAATTATTTCCTACTAAAATAGTAGTCAACAGTCTATCGGGATTATCCAGTAATTTATCCACAGTTTCAGCCTTCTTATTACCCTCCTGGGCCAGATGTTTGATTTTAACTCTATTTACTGACATCAAAGCTGTTTCTGAACCCGAAAAAAATCCTGAAAGAATAAATAAAAGCCCTAAAGCAATTAATTCAAAAATCTGTCCCAAACTATCCATTTCAGCCCCCCCTGATCAAACTAAATTCTGCGAAAATAAGCTTGATTAATCTAAAAATTTTAAAAAAAGTTTAGCTAGCAATACTAACAGTAGTCCCGATAAGAAAATATACTTAAACAAATTTAAATCAACTACTAATAACTCATTTAACTTATCGAAAAAGACTAAATAAGCAACTACCACAGCATTCACAGAAGCTACTAGCACTGCTCCTGCTCCAATATCTTTAGCTAATTTAGCCTCCCTTTTAAATTCATCAATATAAAGATCAACTGCATACTCCACAGCAGTATTCATCAGTTCAGCCACTATAACTAAAGTAATAGTCAATAGCAAAACTAGCACCTCTAAACTACTAAGCTCTAAGCGCCAAGCTAAAAATAATACCAAAGCTGTAGCTAAAAAATGAATTCGCAAGTTCTGTTCCGAGCTTAAGGCCTTGATAATTCCAGTTAAAGCATAGTTAAAGCTCTCCCCTAAAGTCTTAATATTAAAAAACTTCATTCTCTACTCAAGTCCAGTTCAGCCAGTATCTGCTCTTCTTTTTTTCGCATTACCCTTTTGCTTTGCTGATCTTGATGGTCATAACCTAATAAATGTAACATTCCGTGCACAGTCAAAAAACCTACTTCTCTAGCTAAAGAATGTCCGTATTCTCGAGCCTGACTCTCAGCTCTGGGTAAAGAAATAATAATATCTCCCAAAAGCTCATCATCTTGCGGAAAGGAAAGCACATCTGTAACCTGATCTTGCTGACGATACCTTTTATTTAACCTTTGAATGTGCTCATTGTCAACTAAAGCTACACTAACTTCACCTGTACTTATAGACTCCTCCTGAGCAGTATTAGTAATAAGCTCAACAATCAAAGCTTCTAGCTTAGGATCAACCTTTAGTTCATCTTGCAAGTTATTGATCATTACTTCCATTTTCTTCTTGCCCCTCCATTTCTTCAGCTAAACTATCCGGATACTCTACTCGGTTATGAAAAATCCCGGTTAAAATATTGACAAAGGAATTAATTATTTTATCCAAATCTTTAAGTGTCAAGTCAGACTCATCTAATTGGCCATCAGCCAGCTTACCTTTAATTATCTCTCTTACTAAAGCTTCTATCCTATCTGGATTAGAATGAACTTCAGTTCTAGAACGAGTAGTAGCCTCTACCACATCAGCCAACATAACTATAGCTGCTTCCTTAGTTTGTGGTTTAGGGCCTTCATAAACAAAGTTTTCCTTTTTTACATTATCATACTTATCATCGTGCAGAGCTTCTTCATAAAAGAAAGAAACCAAGCTTTTAGCATGATGCTGTTCAATAATATCGATTACACTTTTAGGCAGATGATACTTTCTAGCTAGCTCTACCCCATCCTTAACATGAGAAGTAATTATTAAAGTACTCAAATTCGGTGATAGCTTGGAATGAGGATTCTCAGGGCCCAATTGATTTTCACTGAAAAAATAAGGTCGCTTAATCTTACCCACATCATGATAGTAAGCCCCTACTCTAACTAACAAAGAATCAGCCTCTACAACATCAGCTGCTGCTTCAGCCAGATTACCAACAATTATGCTATGATGATAGCTACCCGGAGCCTCCACCAATAACTTTTTCAATAAAGGTTGATTTGGATTGGAAAGCTCCAATAATTTAACTGGAGAAACAATGCCAAAAGTGTTCTCCAAATAAGGTAAAAGTCCATTAGTTACCACAGCCGAAATTACACCATTTAGTATACCCAAAGCTACTAACTTTAAAGTCAGTACCAAGTCTACAGGCGGTATGCTTAATTGAAAGGCTAAAATAGTCAAAGCACTAGCACCACTAACATAAAAACCGGCTCTTACTAAGTCAGAGCGCTGGCTTACTTTGGTCACACTATACACCCCAGCCAAACCACCAATTAAGAGCACTGCCACATCAACCATGCCCCCATTTACTACTATACCCACTAAAAAACTAATAGCTAAAGTAACCATAATTGCTAAATCATACTTGGTCAAAACAGTTAATAACATAGCCAGTCCAGCCACCGGTACTAAATAAGCAGGTTTCTCAATAGGAAAGAAGGTCATTATCTTAGCAAATAGAAGAATTAAAATAGGCAAAATACCTAATAAAGCCACTACTCCTTCATCAGCTAAAACTTCCCGCTGATACTGGTATAAATAGATCACAAAAATAGTAATAAAGATAAACACCACTAAAGTCAAACCGATAATTATCAAAAAAGTAAGTTCGTCCTCTCGAGCTATCTCTAGCTCCTCTAATAAATCCATCTTTTGTTGAGTCACTGTCTCGCCTTCACTAACTATAGATTGACCTTGTTCAATAATCTCTTTTACAGGCTCTACTTCTTCTCTAGCCTCAGCTTTTAACTCTTCAGTCTTTTCTAAATCTAAAATTAAATTTGCTTGCAACAAGTTATTTCCTAACTCTTCAATCACATATCTATAACGACTAGTGATCGGCAAGTCCTCAACTTCTTGACTGAGTTCTTCCTGTGCTTCCTCTAGTTGATCACTCTTGATCCCAGCTTCAAAATAACTATTAATAATTTCTTTAGTCTTCTCTTCTACATACTCAAAGGTCTCAAGATCAGCCAATAAAAGATAACGTATCACTTTATCAGGAATATAAAAATCAATATTTTCTTCAACTATATCTAATTTATTAGCTAAAGATAATGATTCTTTGAATTCCATTTCATTTTCCAACTGCAGCTCTGTCAATTCTTCTAATGAAGGTAACTCTTCAGTTTTTAACTCAACTTCAAAAGTTTCATTTAGCAGCTTGATTAATTTAAAAAAATCGCTTAGTTTAGCTTCAACCTCCGTTCTTACTTCTTTATCTTCAATATAAACACTTTCAATTTTTTCAGCAGCTTCAGCTCTGCGCTCTTCAGTTCTTTCTTCATCTATAAACTCCACAGTATGAGGAGCAACTATCTCTTCAGGGCTCGGCTCTCCCACCTGTAAAGACTTCTGATCAGGAATAAAATCGATAGTTAAAATTAGGGTTAAGACCACAAAAACTACTATAATCCAAATCCAGCGCTTAACCGATTCATCTTGTTGAAAGTTAAATTCACTATTTGCAACTTTTTCTTTAATTTCATCTAAAAAACCCATAGCTCCACTCCTTAAATTGTTAAGCTTGAGTTTCATAAGCTTCAATTATTTTTTGCACCAATCGATGTCGAACTACATCACGATTAGTTAAATAGATAAATTCGATTCCTTCTATATCAGCTAACAGCTTCCGCACCTGATTTAAACCTGAAGTCTGTCTAGTAGATAGATCGATTTGAGTCACATCACCAGTAATTACTGCCTTTGAATTAACTCCCAATCGCGTTAAAAACATCTTCATCTGCGCAGAAGTAGTATTTTGAGCCTCATCTAAAATCACAAAAGAGTCTTTGAGAGTTCGACCTCGCATATAAGCTAAAGGAGCAATCTCAATTACCTCTTGCTCCAATAGTTCATTTACCTTTTTAGCTCCTAATATACTGTACAAACTATCATAAAGCGGTCGTAAATAAGGATCTACCTTTTCCTGTAAATCCCCTGGTAAAAATCCTAACTCTTCTCCAGCTTCAATGGCAGGCCTAGTTAAAATAATTCTTTTTACTTTGTTACTTATCAAGGCCTTAGTAGCCATCACCACCGCTAAAAACGTCTTCCCGGTACCAGCCGGCCCAATTCCAAAAACAATATCCTTCTCTCGCATTGCATCTATATAGACCTTCTGCCCCCAAGTCTTAGCCTTAATCTTTTCACCTTGATAGGTAACCTGTACTACATCAGCATATATATCTGCTAATTTAAATTTATCTTCCTTAGCTAAGTCAGTAGCATACTTAATTTCTCGTTTATCTAAACTATTATCCTTTACTACTTTACTAAGCTCCTCAAATAAATTAACAGCTTGTTCTACCTTAAACTTATCTTTTCCTTTAATTTTAACTTTATTACTTCGAGCAAATATCTCAACCTCAAGCTCTTCTTCAATCACTCTTAAGTTTTCATCCTGCTTTCCAAATATCTTTCTAGCAATTTCATTAGTTGCCAAAGTTATCTCTTTTTGATACAAAACCAATATAACCTCCTAATGGATATTTTTTTGTTCTCCTATTTCCTCTTTAGTAGTAATCAATACTCTAACCTGCACTGATTCAGCAGATTCTTCTGTAGATAGTACCTCAAACTTTTTATCTATAACTGCCGCCTCTTCATCTGCCGTAGCTAATATTCTTTCTTCAGCCTGTTTAAAAGCTAACTCTTTAGCTTCTTCATAACTCAGTCGTTCATTTAACTCTCTTAGCTCTATATATCTTCTTCTAATTATTTCGATAGGAAAATCGATATTCCTCCATAACGATAAAGATTTAAGCTCCTCTTCTACTTTAAAATTAGCAAAAGGAGGCTTATCGGGCCCGGAAAGAGAAATTTCTCTATCACCCAAGCGCAGCTTAAAGCTATCAACTACTCTGCTAGTCTGCTGTTGATAAAATCTATTTAAAGCTACTTCATTATGTTCTTCATACCAAACTTTAGCTCTAACTATTCCTTCAGCCATTACCCTTTTAGTCTCTATAGGCTCCAACTCTTCCTGCTCTTCTTCAAGTTGAGGATAAACCTTTACTTCGCCGCTAATTAGCTTTTCGCCAAGCTCCACCATTTCTCCTTCTTCTACCACCGCTTGACCCTCTAAAACAATCAATTCCTCAATTAAGCCAGACTTTTTAGCTACCACATCAGCTTGTTCTACTTCCTGCTCCGGTAAAGCTTCCTTTTCAGCTACTTCAACTAATAGTTTTGTTCCTTTAAGCTCCACATCAGCCCAAGAAATTTGGGGATGTTGATTAAGTTGCTCCTCCACCGTTTCTAAGTCTACCCTATACTTCAATACCCCTTGCTCAAAGCCTGCCTCTGCTAATAAGGTAATTATTTCATCCTCACTTAACTCTTCTAAACCTTTAATCTCAAGCAACCAAATAAAAGAAGAAAGAATATAAATAGTTAAAACTGCAGTAGCTAAGCCTACTATCAAACCCTTTCTAACTTTAAAACGCTTTAATAAAAAAGGGAGTCCTTCTTTAGCTTCTATACTAACTTGACAGTTTGCTTTCCTTACCATCTTTCTAATTTTTTTAAAATCACTAGCCTTCAACTTAGCAAGAAAATAATCATTTTCTTGACTAATATCCCAAACTTGTAACTCACTTCTAATCAAATAATTAATTAATTTCTCAACTCCATAGCCTTCAATCTTAATAATCACGTAACCTTTAAAATAGTATAGGAGATTTGAAAGCAAATAAACCCCTCCTTAATACTTAAACTCAACATTTGTTATCTGCCCATTAATTTCAACTGTTTCTTTAGTCAGTTTTTTAATAATCAGCTCCTCACCCAAAATAACTAACTGTCCTTGATAAATTCTAATTCTAATCAGCTCCCGTCCATACTCTATAATTCCACAGTGGTTTTCCAAATTTAACTCGAAATTACCTAGCATAAATATTCTAGGTTCATCAAGTACTACATCCTTCGGAAGTTCAAAAACATCTGCAAACTTATTTTTAAACTTATCGCTTAAACTATTTTTCAATCCCTCACCTCCAAAGGCTTTTGTACTAACCTTATGCTTAGAATAGTTTAATAATCACTGTAAATTATTGAATAGCCGACAAAATTATAAAATTGGAGGAATAATAAAACTGATTAAATAAAAATTATCTATAGCTACATAAAAGAAGCTATTTACTTATATAAGTAAATAGCTTCCAAAAAAGTGGATTATTCGTTTTCAGTTAGTAAATCCAAAGCTTGCTGATAGTCCTGCCTATTATTAACATTGAAAAAGGAGTTAAGCTGTGGATCAATACTTCTAATCTTTTCTTCTTCAATATACTTAACATCTATTTGATCCCAAAAATCTATAATTTTAAACTTACCTTTAGCAATAGCCTTTTCAATTTTAGGAACACAGCTCTGACTATAAATAGTATGCAAAGGCTCTAACTTGCCATCTATTTTCGGTACCAAAACATCGACTACTGGTTGCTTTAACATATATCTCACTAAGTCTAAATTCAATAAAGGCATATCACAGGCTACTATAAAGTTATATTGATCCTCACTAACCTTTAAGGCAGCATGGATTCCACTTAAAGGTCCTTGATGCTCAAACTCATCAATTGCTAGTTGTACATCATAATCGCTATAAAGTTCAGGCTGCTTAGTAGCTACAATTACATCCTTAAATAAAATACTCAATTTATCTATTAAGTGTTGAATCATCGTCTTATTACCTAATTTCATTAGCGGTTTATTAGCTCCTTCCATCCTAGAGCTTTTACCACCGGAAAGTATTATCCCTGCCATTCTTTAATCTACTCCTTTCTTACTCAGCCTTTAACTTTTCAAAACCTTGACTCTGCCATATCTCAAGCTCCTCAGTGATAATCATACCTTCTAAGTGTTCTTTACTTTCAATGTACTCCTTAGCCTCTTCAAAGCCCATAATAAATAAAGCTGTAGATAAAAGATCAACTTCCATTAAAGTAGTATCTGTAATTACAGTTACACTAGCTAAACCTCGCACCGGATAACCAGTTTTAGCATCTAATATATGATGGTACATTTCACCGTCTTCTTCAAAATAACGTTCATAATCACCAGAAGTAGCCATACTAAAGTCAGCCCCTCTAACTGCAGTCACATACTGTCCTCCAAATTCATTGTCAGCAAATTTATCGCTCTCTGGTCTAGGATTCCTAATAGCTACTGTCCATTCTTCCCCATCAGGTCTAGTCCCTAAAGCTCTGATATCACCTGCTCCAATTAGTGCCGATTCAATTCCATATTCTTTTAAAGTTTCAATCCCTTGCTCGATAATATATCCTTTAGATGCTCCTCCTAAATCAAGTCTCATTCCTTCCCGAGCCAACATTACCGTACTTGCTTCTTCATCGATAATTATATCTTCATAGTTAACTAACTCTAGCCTCTCAGTTATTTCTTCTTCACTAGGAACTCCTGGAGTACCACTACCAAAACCCCATAAGTTTAAAACAGGAGCAATAGTTACATCAAATCCGCCTTGGCTTAGCTCTCCATATTCTTTAGCATTTTGAATTATAAATAAAACCTCTTCGTCTACCTCAACTGCTTTTTGACCAGCCTGTCTATTTATTTCATTCAGCTGATTATCATCTCGATTAATATCAATCTTATCAGCAAGTTCGCGCATCCTTCTCAACGAGGCTTCAACTGCCTCTTCAGCATCTTCACCACTAACCCTGATATTAACTACAGTATCCATTAAGAATTCCTGTACTTCATGATCCTCAACTGATGGCGAAGATGTCCGCCAAAACCCAACTGCCAAAACTGCAAGCACAAATAAAGTAGCTAAAACTACTGGTATTTTTTTATTTTTCATGTTTACACCCCTAATTTTAATAGTTTAACATCTATATCTTATCATAACTGAAGCTAATAATCTAATTAAGTGTTAGCTCTATCCTCCTTAACTAATACTACCAAATTCCCGAGCTGCATAGAAAATAAATTAATCAAAGTAAAGCTTAAAATAATTATCAATACTTGAGTATCAGAGATAGCAACTAAAAAACTAGCTACTACTGTATCAATACTGCTTACAATGGATAAACTTAGTAAATCCATTAGCTGTTTATTTCCTTTTAAATTTCTTAAAACAGAGCTTTTATTTCTACTCCCTTGGGCTAATCTTTTTTGAATATTAAAGCCGATTTTTGATTTACTAGCTATGCTTAAGTAAAACATAATACTACTAAATAATAATAAAGCTACACTAAACAACTTAGCCAATTCTACTCCCAATAATGAAACTACTCCTTTACCTAAAAAAACAGCTAAACTAAATAGCAATAGATTATAAAGTCCAATCAATAACAGATTACGTCTATTGATTTTCCCCCACAGCTGTTGATACACTGCTCCAGCATAAAAGTTATCAATGCTCACCAATAAAGCTAATAAGAAAATAGTAGATAGTTGCAAGTTTAGCCCTCCCCTATGCGCCTAAGCTATAATATTATATGTTCGGCATAGGAGAATGTGTCAGCAAAATAAAGACCCGGGCTCAACAGGGCCCAGGCCTAAATTCTACTATTTACTTTCTTCAACCGCTTTTAGAGCCGAATAATTAGCTTCTATAGTTTTAGTAATATCTTCTTCAGTATGAGCTAAAGAAATAAACCCAGCTTCAAACTGAGAACAGCCTAGATAAATACCTGCCTCTAACATCTTCCTAAAGTAAAGAGCAAAGGCTTCGGTATCACAAGCTTTTACCGTCTGATAGTCAGTTACCTCTTCTTCAGTGAAGAAAAGACTGAACATCGCCCCTTCTCGAGACTGATAATAATTAAGCCCTAGCTCTTCCAAATTATCCTTAATTCCTTGATTCAGTTGAGCCGACTTCTCTTCTAACTGCTCATAAACTCCTGGCTCTTGAAGTAACTTTAAAGTTTCAATCCCAGCCGTCATAGCTAAAGGATTTCCCGATAAGGTTCCTGCCTGATAAACAGGACCATCAGGAGCAATATGATCCATTACTTCCTCTTTACCACCATAAGCACCTACCGGTAATCCTCCACCAATAATCTTACCTAAACAGGTGAGATCTGGAGTTACATCATACTTCTCCTGTACTCCTCCGTAAGCCACTCTAAAGCCAGTCATTACCTCATCAAAGATCAATAAGGCTCCATTATCTTCGGTAACTTCTCTCAAACCTTCTAAATAACCCTCTTGGGGCTTAATTACTCCCATATTACCTGTTACTGGTTCTAAAATAATAGCTGCTATATCTTCACCGTACTTCTCAAAAATAGCTTCTATAGCTCCTAAATCATTAAAAGGAGCAGCAATAGTTTGTTGAGCAATACTCTCTGGCACTCCCGGACTGCCAGGAATCCCCAAAGTAGTAATTCCTGAACCAGCATCAATTAGCAGACTATCACCATGCCCGTGATAACAACCAGTTATCTTAATAATCTTATCTCGGCCTGTATAACCTCTAGCCAAGCGTAAAGCACTCATGGTAGCCTCAGTACCTGAGTTAACCATTCGTACCTTCTCAATAGAAGGTACAGCCTCTACCACCAGTTCAGCCATTTCCGTCTCTAATTCTGTAGGTGTCCCAAAGCTAGTTCCTTTAGCTGTAGCTGCTTGTACTGCTTCTACTACCTGCGGATGAGCATGGCCTAAAATCATGGGGCCCCAAGAAGCAACATAGTCGATATATTCATTACCATCAGCATCCCGAAGCTTAGAACCCTCAGCTTCTTCGATAAAAATAGGCTCAGCCCCTACAGAACTAAAAGCCCTAACTGGACTATTAACACCTCCGGGAATACTCTTTTTAGCAGCAGTAAATAATTCCTGTGATTTTTCCGTTTCTATATTCATAATTATTAACATCCTCCTCTCTAATTACTATCTTCTTCACAAAAGTACTTCATACTTACTTTCTTTAACTCTTCGGTACTATATAAAACTCTATAGTCTTTAATTCCCGTTTTCTGAGAAATCTCCTCCAAAATACCCTCAACTTCTGCTTGACTTTGCCCGTGTACCATACTAAACAGGTTATAAGGCCAATCGGGATAAGTAGGACGCTCATAAACATGGCTTATCTTTTGATAGCTAGCCATTACTGCTCCCACCTCTTCTATTTTCTCAGCAGGAACAATCCAAGCTCCCATCCCATTAAACTCATAACCTGCCTGGCGATGATAAAGAATAACTCCTAAACGTCTCAACTTACCTTCTTGCTTAAGTTTCCTTAATCTATCCAATAACTCCTCTTCACTAATTTCCAATCGTTGAGCAATCTCTAAATATGGTCTTTCTACTAAAGGTAACTCTGCTTGTACTTCCCTAATAATAGCTTTATCTAACTCATCAATTTCAACTGCCATTCTCTTCCCCCCGATCCTGCTCCTTGCTCTGCATATCCAGATTTACACCTAATTTATATAAGTTTTTGGCTGGTAGATTTCGTAGTACTTTAACTCCCTCTAAATCAGCAATTTCTGCTAATTGGGCTTCCAACTTTGCTGAGGAAGAAACTATTAAGGTAAACCACAGGTTAAAGTCATGATTACGACGATAGTTATGGGTTACCCCTGGATATTGATTAATCTTTTCAGCGACTTTATAAAATTTATCCTCTTCTACCTTAGTAGCCACTAGAGTACTCACATAGCCTAACTCTTTAGAACTAAAAATCCCACCCAATCTACGAATATAACCCTGTTCCTTTAATTTTTTAATCCTATCTATCACTTCACTTCCCTCTATGCCTAACTTTTCTCCAATTGCCTGATATGGTTTAGAAGTAATAGGAAAGTCACGCTGAGTTATATTTAAAAGCTGTTGATCTAGATTATCCAGTTCTTTATTCACTACTACCACCTCTATTACACCAAGGTTCCCCAGCCATATAATCACCGTCTGAATAATAATAAGCCCTAGCCCGACAACCACCGCAGATTTCAGTATAAACGCAGCTACCACAACTACCCTTGTAATCTAAGCTTCTCAATTCTTTAAAGATTTCAGAATTCTCCCATAGTTGATCAAAAGGCGTCTCTCTAACGTGACCTACTTTAACTGGTAAATAAGGGCAGATATGCACCTCTCCATTAGGTAAAATACAGCAATAGTCCGTTCCAGCCAAGCAGCCCCGAGTAAAGCGCATCTCCATTCCCTTTTCTTGAGCTACGGCCATAAATTGAGGAGCACAGGTAGGCTTTAGCTCTATCTCTACCTCTTTTTGCTTTTCCATAATCCTTTCAATCAATTCATGATATCTGCGGGCCCGCACCGAGTCCTCTTCAATCTCCTTACCCCGACCAGTAGGTACTAAAAAGAAAGGATGATGAGCTCTAGCCCCCAACTCGACAGCTAAATCGGTAATTTCTTCAAACTCATCGTAATTTAAATCACTAATAGTGGTATTAATCTGTACTGGCAAACCTACTTTAACACAGTTTTGAATACCTTTAATAGCTTTTTCCCAAGCTCCTTCAAACTGCCTAAACTCATCGTGAATTTCAGGCTCAACACTATCAAGACTAATTCCCATTCCGGCAGCTCCTGCTTCCTTCAACTTTTGAGCCATCTCTTCAGTAATATACATTCCGTTAGTACCAAAGACCGGTCTTAAACCCTCTTCTACAGCACATTCTACTAATTCATATATATCATCACGTAACAACGGTTCTCCTCCGCTAAAAATTATAATTTTAAAACCGGCCTTAGCTATCTCAGCCAGTAGTTTTTTTCCTTCAGCGGTACTCAGTTCATCAACTTCCTTTTCATCCGGGCCCGAGTCCCGATAACAGTGTTTACAGTATAAGTTACACTCTTTAGTAGTATTCCAGGAAATAAGCATTTTTTACCCCTCCTTTAGCCATTTAGCTACCTCTTTAGCAAAATAAGTCAGTATCAAATCAGCACCGGCTCGCTTCATGCTCAGCAGCATCTCCAGCACAACTCCTTTTTCATCCACCCAGCCCTGCTTAGCCGCTGCTTTAACCAAAGAATACTCTCCACTAACATTATAAGCAGCTACCGGATAGTTAAACTCTTCCTTTAAACGATAAATAATATCCAGATAAGATAAGGCCGGCTTAACCATTAAGATATCGGCTCCTTCTTCAATATCCAACTGCGCTTCTTTAATAGCCTCCCGACTATTAGCAGGATCCATTTGATAAGAACGACGGTCGCCTTTCTGCGGAGCTGAATGAGCTGCATCGCGAAAGGGCCCGTAGAAATTAGAAGCATACTTAGCCGAATAGGCCATAATCGAAACTTCCTTAAACCCTTTTTGATCTAAAGTCTTCCTAATGGCCCTTACTCGCCCATCCATCATATCCGAAGGAGCTACCATATCAGCTCCTGCCTGAGCATGAGAAAAAGCTACTTTAGATAATAGCTTTAAAGTAGAATCATTTTTAATCTTTCCTTCATCCAATACGCCACAGTGACCATGCTCAGTATATTGACAAAGACAGACATCGGTAATCACTAATAACTGCGGAAACTCTTCTTTAATTAAACTACAAGCTTTTTGCACTATCCCGTCTTTAGCCCAAGCTCTACTTCCTTCCTCGTCTTTATTTTTAGGTACTCCAAAGAGAATAATAGCTCCAATACCTAACTTAACTACCCTCTGTACCTCTTTAAGTACTAAATCCAGAGACCAATGATAGTTACCCGGCATTGAAGGAATCTCTTTTTTTATATTTTCTCCGTTAACTACGAATAAGGGATAAATCAAATCACTAACATCTAAGCCAGTCTCTTTTACCAATTGACGTAGCTTATCCACTCTTAATCTACGGGGTCTTTTAATCAATCCTGGAAACAAGCTATTCATCTCCCTTCTTTTCAGTCAGTCCAATCTCTTCATCGGTTAAATAGCAAGCCGGATCTTCTTGCCAAAAGTCACCATGTACAGCCTCAGCTCGAGGTCGAAAGTTACCATTACAGACCTCTAGCCACTTACATTTAGCACATCTACCCTTAAGCAAAGGCTTTCTATCTTTAAGCCCAGCTAAAATCTCATTAGTTGAAGTATCAGTCCAAATCTCTTTAAAGCTTCTTTCCCGCACATTGCCAAAGGTATGGTTTTGAGTAAACTGATCCGGATGCACATCACCTACCCAGTCCACATTGGCAATCGCAATTCCGCTCCGATTACCACCATTTAATTTAAGTAGCTCTAAAATTTCTTTAGCTTTTTGCGGCTGTTCTTCCTTCATCCGCAGATATAAATATATCCCATCAGCATGGTTATCCACTGTTAAAATCTCTTTATCTAATCCTTTAGCTTGAAAATCTAAAGTGCGATCTATAATAATATCCATTGCCTGGCGAGACTCAGCTAAAGAGATATCCTCCTTCATCATTTCACTACCTCGTCCAGAATAGACTAAGTGATAAAAACAAGCTCTAGGTATTCCTTCCTCTTCAATCAGATCGAATATATCATTTAATTCTGCAAAGTTATGACGATTAATAGTAAATCTCAATCCAACTCGTTGCTCTATTTCTAAACAGTTATGCATTCCTTCTAGGGCCCTATCAAAGGCTCCCTCTTTACCTCTAAACTTATCATTAGTCTCCGGCATGCCATCCAAACTAATGCCTACATAACCTACGCCAATATCCTTTAAGCGCTGAGCTACCTCCTTAGTAATCAAAGTTCCATTAGTAGAAATGGTAGGCCTAATCCCTTTTTGGGCTGTATACTCAGCTAACTCAAAAATATCCTCGCGAATTAACGGTTCCCCACCAGAAAAAAGTAAAACCGGCACCTTAAAATCAGCTAAATCATCAATAAACTGCTTAGCCTCTTCAGTACTCAATTCACCATCATAGCTCTTATTTTCTGAATCTGAATAACAGTGAGTACAGCTTAAGTTACAGGTTCTAGTCATATTCCAGACGACCACAGGCCCTCTACCTTGACGAGTACCATGCTTTTGATTCTTGGACTTTAAGCTATATCTCAAGCTATCACCGAACTTTTCTTTTCCTCCTAATAACTTTGAAACACCAATCATAATTAATCCCACCTTGCTTTTCAAATTTTAATAATCTAGTTAACTTATCCTTTTTTAGAGCAAATAATAAATAATAAATGATAGAAGATAGATAAAAACATAAGCTCAAGAGATAAAGTTCAAATTCTATTAGACACAGCGCCCTGAAACGATGCTTGGCCTTTAGCTAGTCATTACTCTGGGAAGCGTTTTTTGCTTCTTGAGGAAGTACTATTGGGATGACTAAAGTCCGACTAAGTTCAGACTAAAACATTAGTACATTAAGAACTTGAAATATTTATTTTTTTATTTTGTACGCTTTAGTCAGATTTTTGTCAGAACTTAGTCAGCGTCAAATTGCTTTTGAATTTGACTTTGAACTTCAACATTTAACTATCTAAAATAGCCTCCACTAAACCTTCAATAGTATATTCCTCAGCTACCACATCAACCTCTAAATCTAAATCCCTCGCCGTAGCAGCTGTAATCGGGCCAATGCAGGCAATCTTTACCTCTTCTAATAACTGCTGATAATCTCTATCACCTAACATCTTAACAAAATTCTTCACTGTAGAAGAACTAGTAAAGGTCACAATATCTACTTCCTGCTCCTCAATCATTCGCAAAGCCTCTTCATTTCCTTCGCCAGTCACTGTTCTATAAGCCGTTACATTGTCTACTATAGCTCCCTTTTCCTTTAACCCTGCTTCCAAAGCCTCTCGAGCAATATCGGCTCTAGGTAGTAAGAACTTCTGACCTGATAAGTCATCAGCTAATCCCTCTATAATCGATTCAGCTACATACTTTTTAGGAATATAATCCACCCGCAAGCCTGAATTTTCTACCTCTTGAGCCGTTTTAGAGCCGATAGCAGCAATCTTAGCCTCACCAAAGGCTCGGACATCCTTGCCTAACTCTTTTAATCTATTCCGTACAGCTTTAACGCCATTTACACTAGTAAATACCACCCAGTCATACTGATCAGCCTCAGCTAAAGCACTATCTAAAGGAGCAAAGTCCTCAGGAGCTACTATCTTAATCGCCGGACATTCCACCGGCTCAGCTCCTAACTCATACAGCTGCTTAGAAAGCTTACTAGCCTGAGTACGAGATCTAGTCACTAAAATTCGCTGACCAAATAACGGCTTATTATCAAACCACTGCAACTTCTCTCGCAAGGATACCACTTCACCAACTACAGTAATCGCTGGCGGTTTAAGTCTTGCTGCTTCCACCTTTTCTACTATATTATCTAAAGTACCTACTACTGTCTCCTGTTTAGGAGTAGTTCCCCAGCGAATCAAAGTAACAGGAGTTTCAGCAGCTCGACCATGTTTCTTTAATTGTTCCACATTATTTGCTAAATTACCTACTCCCATCAAGAAAACCAAAGTACCAGTAGCAGTAGATAACTTCTCCCAATCCAAGTTAGACTCCTCTTTAGTAGGATCCTCGTGTCCTGTTACAAAAGCCACCGAAGAATTAAAGTCTCGATGAGTAAGGGGAATACCAGCATAAGCTGGGACAGCAATCGGCGAAGTAATACCTGGCACGATCTCAAAATCGACTCCATGCTCTCGTAAATACTCAGCCTCTTCTCCGCCTCGTCCAAAAATAAAGGGATCTCCGCCTTTTAAACGAGTAACTATATTGCCAGCCTGAGCTTTAGCAATAATTATATCGTTAATCTCTTCCTGAGAATAAGTATGATCTCCAGCCTTTTTACCTACATAAATAAACTCTGCTTCCTCACTAGCCTCAGCTAAAAGCCTAGGATTAGCCAAATAATCATAAACTACCACCTCGGCCTGCTGAATAGCCTCTAAGCCTCTCACTGAAATTAGCTTAGGATCGCCTGGGCCAGCCCCAACCAAAAACACCTTTCCTCTCTCCATTATTTATCAGTCTCCTGTCTCACTCTTTTTAAAATTTCTTCTGCACCTTGCTCTATCAATTCTTCAGCCAACTCTACTCCTAATTCTGCTGCCTGATCAACACTACCTTCTTTGGCTCCACTCAAATATCTCTCACCATCTAAAGTAGACACCATACCTTCTAAACTAATACTTTTACCCTGCACCTCAGCTAAAGCACCAATAGGTACTTGACAGTCACCTTCTAAATGTTCTAAAAATGCCCTTTCAGCTGCTAAAGAATACTTAGTAGATTGGTCATCAATAGCTGCCACAATCTCATTAATTCTATCATCTTCTTTTCTAGTCTCAATAGCCAAAGCTCCCTGTCCCGCTGCGGGCAGCATAACTTCAGGCTCCAAATACTGAGTGATTTTATCTTCCCAGCCCATTCTCAATAGACCAGCTACTGCCAATACAATAGCATCTAAATCCAGCTCATCATCCTTTAATTTCTGCAAGCGAGTATCTATATTACCTCTGATAGGTACTATCTCTAAATCAGAGCGATATTTTAATAATTGAGCTGTACGCCGTAAACTTCCCGTGCCAATTCGGGCCCCAGTAGGTAGTTCATCAATTGTAACTCCTGATTCAGAAATCAAAGCATCCCGATAGTCCACTCGCTGAGGAATAGCTGTAATTGCTAATTCCGCTGGCAACTCTGCAGGCATATCCTTCATACTATGAATTGCTAGATCAATCTCTCCTTGTAAAAGTGCTACTTCTAGCTCTTTAATAAAAAGTCCTTTACCGCCTATTTCAGCTAAGGATCTGTCTAATATCTGATCACCCTTAGTGGTAATCTTTTTTAGCTCAATTTCATAGTTCGGTAATACTTCAGCCAAGTTATCAGCCACTTTTTGCGTCTGACAAACGGCTAATTGGCTACTTCTAGTTCCAATGATTATCTTTTTATTCTCCATTTGTCGCCTCCTTTAGCTAAAACTAATTATTATCAATTTTTAAATTAGTATATTCTTTAATTAATTTGTGTCTTAATCATAAAACGCAATTAATAATTAAACTGCAAAACAATATCGGTCTATTGCTTCGTTCAGAGTACAGAGAATAAAGGATAAAGGATAAATTAAAATCTAAAGATAAAGTTCAAGTTCTATTTGACACAGACTAAGTTCCGACAAAAATCTGACAAGACCTTAAAACCTTTAAATTCTTTGAAACCACTAATCAACACTAATGAACACGAATAAGTTCAAAGCATTAAAATTATTTAAAGGTTTTATTCAGCCCAAGACTACTTCTTCAAGGATTATCATCCTTTCAGGGCGCGTATTGATTTGTGCTCATTCGTAGTTCCAAGGTTTTGATTTTATTTTTTAGGATTTTAAATCAGAATTTAGTCAGATTTTAGTCACCCCAAGGGTACTTCTACGGGGCACTGCGTCAAATTAGTTTTGACTTTGAACTTTATCTGTCCTCTATCCTCTGTCCTTTATCATTTGAATGAAACAATGTATTTACCTGATTCCAAAAACTCAACTCCAATCCCGCTCGGTAAAATACCATTTATTAATTCCTCGGCTTTTTTAAACTTCTCTACCTTTAAAAGTTCTGGTACTTGTGAATAAGCCAAGTCTTTAAAAATTTTTCTCCGCTGCTCTGCTGTTGCTACTTGATTAATAATCTTACTACGCAAATCACCTAATAAATTTAAAAAAATCTTATACTCTTGACCATACCTTGCTTGTAGTTCTCTTCTCAATTTTCCCGAAAGAGCCGGACTTTTACCAGCAGTAGAAATACTAATTGTCAAATCACCCTGTCTAACTACAGCCGGCACATTGAAGTTTGATAGCTGCGGTTGATCCACTACATTAACTAATTTGCCCGCTGCCCGAGCATCTTGAGCCACCTGCTTATTAACTTTAGCCTGGTCAGTAGCTGCTATAATTAAAAAGCCGGCCTCCACATCTTTACTTTTATATTCTCTTTTTTCATAAGCAATTAATCCCTCAGCCACCAACTCAGCCAGCTGAGAATTTAACTGTGGACTAATCACTTTGACTGTCGCTTCAGATTCTATTAGACTTTTTACCTTTCTAACTGCTACAGTGCCTCCACCAACTACTATTACCTGCTCTTCTGTTAAATCTAAAGCTATCAAATAGTCTTGACCCAACTGCTTACAACTCCTTTATCAGTTCTCAATTATTAAAGTTAATAATTAGGATTAGCTTTCATGTCATAATTTTGATGTAAGAGATCATCTATCTCCGCCTGACTCTTACCTTCATTTAAATAATGAACGATAAATTCATGTAACTCTTGAGCGCCTTGCGGAGTAGAGCAGTCACACTCATACAGGACCATATCCTCACAATTACCACAGTTACATATATAGCTCTTGGTTATATCTTCGAAAATTCTTCGTTGCTCCTGAGTAAGATTCATAGTAGTTTGATCTTGTTGTTGAGTAACTTGCTCTTGTTGAGCAACTTGCTCTTCTTGTGGGCTAACCTCTGTACCACCATTATTGCTAACAGTTAAAGTAATTACCACCGTTAATACGATCACCATTACCCCTAAAAATACCAAGGGCACTACCTTATTCGATTTATCCATTACCTATCCCTCCCAATAATAATCTAAATTAATAAAAGATACTTTAAGCATCTAGATGCCCTATTAGCAGTACTTATTATATTCTAGATAGCTAAAAAATCTCCTTTCATTAAAATTTGAACAATTTGTATCCTCACTCTAAAATCAATATTAAAACATTAATAACTCAAAAAATAAGATCATTGATATCGTTGCTAAATCAACGATAAACAATGATCAGTTTCTTTTAATAACTCTTATTAATATTTAGCTTTGAGTAAAATCATGAAACTCCACAGGTAAAAATGCTAACCCTAAATAGGTAAACAAAATAGCTAAAAAACCAATTATAGTAATATAAGCACTCTTTCGACCTTGCCAGTTCTTAGAAAAACGATTGTGTAGATAAAGTGCATAAATTAACCAAGTAATAGTAGTCCAAATCTGTTTAGCATTCCAAGTCCAATAAACTCCTTTGATTTCCCCCGACCAAATAACACCTGCTAAAACACCAATTGTCAACAGGGGAAACCCTATCATTACCAAGCGAAGACTAAGCTTATCTAACTTATTTAGAGCAGGTAAGCGATAATAAAACATGGATGGCTTTTTTTCTTGTAACTGTTTTTCTTGAATTAAATAAGCAACACTTACACAAAAAGCTAAAGTAAAAACACCATAACCAAAAAAGATCACTGAAGTATGAATACTTAGCCAAATACTGCGCATCTCCATTGGTAAATTATCTACATTATTAGGTAAAAAAGAAGCATAAAAAATAGCTATTGTATTTAAAGGAATAATAAAAGCACCCAAAACTTTAAATTTATATAAATATTCAATTAAATTATAAATAATAACTATAGTCCAGCTAAATAATAACAAAGTCTCATAAAGGTTTTTAATCGGCAGATACCCTGTTTCCAAAATTATAGCCAATAAGCAGAAGGTATGAATTAAAGCTCCTAGCTGAAATAAATAAGCTATCTTCCTATTATTATTTTGTTTAGCCTGAATTAACTCTTGTTTAATATAAATTATACTGCTGAAAAAATAAATTGCTAGGGTAAGCCACAGTAAGCCTCGAGACCAAGCCATTTTATTGCTCCTCCTCACTTTCCAATCCGAATAATTTATTTACTGCCTGTAAATAAACCTGACCATCCTCTACATTAGCAAACTCCTTTACTTGTACCGTCGGAGTATGCAGTAGCTTATTAATAATCTTATAAGTCAGACTTTTAATTACATCCTTTTCTTCTTCATCAATATCATCCAGCTTAGCTAGGGCCCGCTCCAGTTCTTGCTGGCGAATTTCTTCCGCCTGCTCTCGCAAAGACTTGATGATAGGAACTACATCCCTAGTATTTCTCCATTGATCAAAACTTTTAACCTCTGCTTTAATAATCTGATTTACATCTTTAATGGCTTTCTCTCTTTCCTGCAAGTTAGCTTCAACTACTGACTCCAAATCATCTATATTATAAGCATAAGCATTATCCAGATTATGAATTTCTGGCTCAATATCTCTAGGTACAGCAATATCGATAAAAAATAAAGGTTTATTCTTGCGGTAAGATAAAATTCCAGCTACCATCTCCTGTCTAATAACATAGTGAGGCGCTCCAGTAGAACCAATTACTATATCAGCTTTATGCAAGCAACTTTCTACCTGCTGCCAAGGAATAGCCTCTCCTTCAAAACGATCAGCTAAAGCAACTGCTTTAGAAAAGGTCCGATTAGCAACTATTACTTCTTTAACGCCATGGTCAACTAAATTTTTCAAAGTTAATTCACTCATCTCACCAGCACCTAAAACTAATACTGTTTCTTCTTTTAAGTCACCAAATATCTTATTAGCTAATTCCACCGCAGCATAACTAACCGAGGCTGCATTATCGTTAATGGAAGTCTCAGTGCGGGCCCTCTTCCCTACTTTAAAGGATTCAGTAAATAAATGATGTAAGATAGTATCTATACTCTCTTTTTGCTTAGCCTCAGTAAAAGACTCCTTAATCTGACCTAAAATCTGTTCCTCTCCTAATATCATTGAATCTAAACCAGAAACAACCTTATATAAGTGAGTTACAGCATCTAAATTAGTATAAGTATATAAAACACTATTTAATTTTTCAATTGATAAAGTAGAAAAATTACTCAATAATTTCTTAATAAATCCTTTAGCCTTCTTCAATTGAGAAGCTACCACATAAATCTCTGTTCTATTACACGTAGATAAGACTAATCCTTCCTGAACATCATTAGTCTCAATAATACTTTCTAACGCTGTCTCTTTTTCTTGCGAAGTAAAAGATATCTGTTCTCTAACCTCAACTGGAGCCGTTTTATGGTTTAATCCCATAATTATTATATTCACTTTAAGGCCTCCTTAAAAATTACTTATAACTATATCTTAAAAAAAGAATTAGGATTACTAGTTTTAGATAAAACTAGTAATCCTAGTATTTACATATATTATATAATCTAAAACTTAATTAATCAAGTTTTAATCAAAAGATTCTTTCTTAATCATTAAAAATCAGTATGACAAGTAGCACATTCATCCGAAGCTCCAACATCATGACAGGCAGTACAATCATCATGTTTTGGCCCTTCTACTTTAAAGTCTTCATTAGTCTCTACTGAATGACAGTCTGCACAGTTATCTAAGCCAAAGGCCTCTTCATGGTAGTCGTGAGTATATTTGATACCATTAATTTCCTCCGGTATATCTTCTGTGCTATGACAGGTAATGCAGTTATCAGCATCTTGGACATCATGACAGTCCATACAGTCGCCTTTATCCGGGCCCTGATAAGACTCTAAATCTCTAGCATGACCTGCCTCATGACAGTCAGTGCATTTCAAATCAAAGCCTTCTGAATGAAATTCGTGCGGATAAACTATTGCTCCTGGCTGATCAGGAATAGCTGCTTCCTCATGACAGTCAGTACATCTATGGTTTGGTACCTCAGATTCTAGTTCTTCCGGAATATTATCAGTTACTGTTAAATAAAGCTCCTTTAAACCATTGATCTTAGTCTCCATAGTTCCTACAAACCCACCATCAGAATGACAGTCCATACAAGTAACCTCACTATGTGACGAAGCCTCCCAAGATTCATAAGGCTCATCCATTACGTGGCAGCTAGCACAAAAGTCCGGGTGAGATGTATGCTTAATGGCAGCATTAGAGAAAATAACTAGAAAAACTATAACTACTAAAATAACCTTCCAATTTAAAAGCTTTTTAAGCCCCATTTTATTTTAACCCCTTTCCTTATGTAGATTTACTCCTTTCTTCAAATAAGCTTCCCCTCATCTAAGCTTATCCTTGCTCATATCTTAGCTAACTTTAACACTGTATAATTTATATCTTAGTTAATTCAAATCCTTAGCCTTCCGCTCCGATCTCCAAAGGTTTTAAACCCTTATAAGAATTAATTACATTTTGAGCAATTAACTGTAGTGAGTTTTTAGCCGTAGAATCAGCAAATAAATCCAAACATTCTAAAGCTCTATTGATATATTGCTGACTAAACTCAATCGAAGACTCTACCGCTCCAGAACTTTTAATGATTTCTAAAGCTCTCTCTATCTCTTGAGTAGAGTTTTCCTGTTTAGCAATTACCTCTGCTAAAAAATCAGCCTGTTCAGCAGATTCTAAAGCAAAGATCATCGGTAAAGTCAAAGTTCCCTGCCGCAAATCATCTCCAGGCTCTTTACCTAAATCATCCTTTTCAGCTACTATATCATTTAAGTCATTAATAATTTGAAAAGCAATTCCTAGCTGTTCTCCATAAGTCTCCATAGCAGCTATCTGTTCTTCGCTAGTTCCTGAAACCATAGCCCCCAGCTTACAACTAGCAGAAATCAGCAAAGCTGTTTTCTTAGTTATTCTTTCTAAATAATCTTCTAAACCTTGGTCTAAATCATAATTAGTCACCGCTTGTTTAGCTTCACCCTCACAGATTAAAGCTACTACATCCAGCATATAAACTAATAAATCCTGAGTTTCATACTCAGTAAGCTGCTTCAAAGCGCGAGTATATAATAAGTCACCGCTAAGTACTGCTACTGTATTACCCCAGTCCTTATTGATTGTAGTCTCACCTCGGCGATGAGTAGAGTCATCTATTATATCATCGTGAATCAAAGTAGCCATATGAATCAGCTCTACTGAAGAAGCAGCAGGAATGAGTTGTTCAGTTAAATCAAGCTGACTTAAACGGCCTGCTAATAAAACTAATAAAGGTCTTAACCTCTTACCTCCAGCCTGCAATAACCTATTCGAAATTCTATATAATAGGCTAAACTTGCTTTCAGTTAGCTTTTGCAATTCATCCTCAACTTTTTGCAATTCATTACTTATATCGCTCGACTGCAATAGTTCCGATTTAAACATTATCTCACCTACTCTACATTTAAATTCCTCATAATTTTGCAAGGCTTTTCACCAATATGAGCAGCAACAATTCCTCCAGTTAATTCTATATACCTTACCCTAACTAATCCTACATCTTTGTGCAGTTTCGATAACTGATCTTGAGCTGGAAAGTCTTTTAGTGATGCTGGCAAATAATCATAAGGCCCTCGCTTCCCATAAATAAGTCGTCCTAAATAAGGTATAAACTTATTCAAGTATTTATAATAGAAAAAGCTAAAAACCTTTGATTTAGGTTTAGCTAAATCCAAAGATACTACTCTTCCCCCAGGCTTAACAACCCGTTTCATCTCCTTTAAAACTGTAGAAATATCCTCCACATTTCTTAAAACTAAAGCATTAGTAGCAGCATTAAATTGGTTATCAGCAAAAGGAATATCCATAGCATCTCCACACTTAAAACTAAATAAATCATGATATTCGCTTCTTTGTAAATCTTCTTTAGCCTTCTTCAACATATTTTCACTAAAATCCATACAGACTACTTCACCAGAATTATCGAGCTGTTTAGCTAATTCCAAACTTAGCTTTCCAGTTCCTGCTCCTACATCTAAAGCTCTATCTCCAGGCTGCAAAGCTGCCTCTCTAGCAACTACCTTTCGCCAATACTTATCAATACCAAAAGACATTAAAGTATTCATTAAATCATATTTAGGAGCAATTGATTGAAATAACTGATAGACATAACTCTTTTTACCTTCATTATTAAATTCCATTACTGACTACACTCCAATAATTCCCAAGTATCTAGCTAACTAAATATAAGGCTATACTTAGTGTATTCTTATTATTTAGCTTAATCTCCTGCTTTAAACTATTTTTTATTTTAACTTTTAAATTAAAGAGGAGCTTAATTAATAAAGCCCCTCTTTATTAACTGTAATTTACTCTTTAACTATAATTGCTTCAGTTGGACATTCATCTATACAGTTATCACAGCCTACACATTCCTCATTATCAATCACATAAATTTCTTCTTCATCACTAATTGCTTCCACAGGGCACTCCTCTATACAGTTATCACAAGCTACACACTCATCAGTAATTACATATTCTTCTGACATTTTTCATCCTCCTCAATATTTTCTTTAATTGTAGTAACTTACGCTTCCTTTTCATCTGCCCAGACAATTGCTTCTGTTGGACATTCTTCTATGCAGTTTTCACACTCCACACACTCATCCTGATCAATTACATAAGGCTCTTCTTCATCACTGATAGCTTCCACAGGACATTCTTCTATGCAGTTATCACAGGCTACACATTCTTCTGTAATTACCAGTCCACCAGTTGCTTCTTCATCTTCATCGTCTTCTTCAACTGCAGCAGCTTCCTCTTCTGCTTCGGCTACCTCTTCCTCTGCTTCATCGGCCCAGACGATTGCTTCCGTAGGACATTCTTCTATGCAGTTTTCACACTCCACACACTCATCCTGATCAATTACATAAGGCTCTTCTTCATCGCTGATAGCATCTACAGGACATTCTTCTATGCAGTTATCACAGGCTACACATTCTTCTGTAATTACTAGCCCACCTGCCCCTTCATCCTCAGCATCATCTTTTCTTTCTGCCCGCAGAGCTTCAATATCCACATCCTCAGTTCCTAAAACCTTAAAAGGATCCCGAGGACATACTTCAGCGCAGACTCCACAGTTAACACACTCTTCATAGTCCATTATAGCTAAATTATTCTCTATGCTTATAGCTCCTGTAGGACATTTTTTAGCACAGACACCACAACCAATACAGCCTACAGTGCACACATCTTTAACTGTCTTTCCTTTTTGAGTGGAATTGCACCTGATATAAACTAACTTATTTTCCGGTACTAAAGATAACATGTCGCGTGGACACTCATCAATACAGGTATTACAAGCTGTACAGTTTTCATCATTAACCACTGGTAAACCATTTTCATTAATCTCAATAGCATCAAAGTTACAGACATTCACACAGTCTCCAAAACCTAAACAACCATAAGCACAAGACTTATCACCATCAGCAGCAACAGTAGCTGCTTTACAGCTCTCAATTCCATCATAACTAGATCTCCTATAAGTCTCTATCTTACCACCCTTACACATCACTCTAGCTATATCGGGAATCAAGGCTTCACCGCTATCAATGCCCATGATTTCTCCAATCTTTTCAGCTACTTCACTTCCCCCAACGGGACAGGCAGTTACTTCAGCATTACCAGCTACTACTGCTTCAGCAAAACTACCACAACCAGCTTGCCCACAAGCACCACAGTTAGCACCAGGTAAAACCTCATCAATATCCTCTACTCGAGGATCAATTTCTACTGCCAATTTAACCGATGCTATAGTCAAACCAGTAGCAAAAATACCTCCCAAAATACCCATGCCTATAATTGAATTCTTAATCAACTCTACATCAATATCCATTAATTTTCTCACCTCCACCTAACTAAAGAAGGACTATTATATTACAGTTAATACTATACCTTATTTAGCAGTTTAGATCAATTCTATTTAATTACATAGCTACAATGCCGCCGAAACCCATAAAAGCTAAAGCTAACAGTCCGGCTATAATCATAGTCATCGGTGCTCCCTGAAAAGGCTGAGGCACATCAGCAAACTTCAAATTTTCTCGCATTCCAGCCATTAAAACTATAGCTAAAGTAAAACCAGCTCCAGCTCCAAAGCCAAAAATTACACTTTCAATAAGATTATAACCTCTTTCCGGAATCAAAAGAGCTAAACCTAAAATAGCACAGTTAGTAGTAATCAAAGGCAAAAATATACCTAATGCTTTATAAAGTGGTTCACTAATCTTTCTAACTGCCATTTCCGTTAACTGAACAAAAGAAGATATAATGAGAATGAAAGACATTGTTTGTAAAAACTCTAAACCTAAAGGTTCTAAAACAAACCCCTGTACAAACCAAGCAACTATAGCCGAAGTAGTCATTACAAAGGTAACAGCCATCCCCATACTAAAGGCTGTCGGAACCTCTTTAGATACACCTAAAAATGGACAGATCCCCAAAAACCTAGCTAAAATAAAGTTATTAGCCACTGCTGCCCCAAAAAATATAAGTAATAGTTCCATTCTGTTTTTCAACCTCCCCTAACTATCAGAATTTTTTAATAAATCTATAAGTAACCTATCCTTCACTAATATTGTTAAAGACTCCCAATACAACTCCCATAGTCAAAAAGGCTCCAGCCGGTAAGATCATAACTACCCAAGGAGTAAACCAGTCTCCTAAGATCTGCAATTGGAATATACTACCAAAGCCAAAGAACTCTCTAATTCCACCTAAAAGAGTTAGACCCCAAGTAAAACCAACTCCCATCCCTATAGCATCAATAATAGCTAAATGAATAGGATTATGAGTAGCAAAAGCCTCTGAACGACCTAAAATTAAACAGTTAACTACAATTAAAGGAATGAACAGTCCTAATACAGAATGGATCTCGGGAAAATAAGCACCTAATACCATATCTACAATAGTCACAAAGGTAGAAATTACCACAATATAGCAGGGTATTCTAACCTTTTGAGGAATTATATTTTTTAATAAAGAATTTACAACTCCCCCGCCTATTAATACAAAGGTAGTAGCTAAACCCATAGCCATTCCGTTAATAGCTGTAGTAGTAACTGCTAATGCAGGACACATTCCCAGCAGCAATCTCCAAACTGGATTTTCCTCCCATAAGCCTTTGATAAACTCTTTAAACATATTTAATCACCTCCAGTTCTCCTTAGTTAAGACCTTTAGCCTTTTCTACAGCATCTCTAACTGCCTCTACAAAAGCTTCAGAAGAAACAGTAGCTCCGGCAGCTCCATCAATATCTTCATCCAACACAAATTGATCTGTTAAAGATTTGCCTATAAACTGCTCTTGGAAATCAGCTTCAGCAATTACATCTCCTATACCAGCAGTCTCGCTATGATCAACTACAGTAACACCTAAAATTTCTTCTAAGTTAGGATCTATTCCTACTTTTAACTCCATTACCCCACCGTAGCCATCACCTTGAACAGGAATTACATAACCTGCTAAGTCACCAGCAGCATCATATCCTTTATGAAGCTCTATTCCGTCCTTAGTTACAGTTTCATGCTCCTCAGTTCCAGGAAGTACCTCCTGAATCAAACCAGCTATATACTCTTCCATACCTCCAGCCAGAGCAATCTCAATTCTATCTATGCTATCGCTTACTGCAGCTCCTACAGCTTGAGCTGAAAGAGTAGCACCCGCAATCCCCTCTAAATCTTCATCAATCAAAAATTCGTCACCAAAAGGCTTTTCTTTGAACTGCTCTATAAACCAACCTTCTTCAATTCGAGCTCCTAAACCAGGCGTTTCTTCATGTTCTAAAATTCTAACAGATAAAACTTTATTATTATCTAAGTCTAAACCTATCATTAAACCAACCGGGCCTCCATAACCAGAACCATCTCTCTCAATAGCAGTTCCAACTACATTACCATCTTCATCAAGACCTTCATATAAAGTCAAACCGTCCTTTTCTATTTCACTATAGTCTACAGCACCCGGTAAAACACCTAAAATTGCTTCTTCTCTCCGTTCCTCACTAACAGCTTCAATTTGCGGTTGAGTGACACTGTGAACTAAACTTAAAACCGTCGCCGAAGCAATTGCAATTACAGTTAATACTATAATCATTGCTACTTTCGAATCTTGCTTAGCCATTATTCACTCACCTCCCCATAGATGGCTGGTACCGTATATCTATCAATAATCGGTACAAACATATTCATCAATAAAATGGAGAACAGCACTCCTTCAGGATAGTTAGCATAATTACGAATTACTACTAACAAAATCCCTGCTCCAATAGCAAAAATCCAACGTCCCTTTCTAGTAATAGGAGTAGTAACCATATCAGTAGCATAAAAGAAAGCACCGATTAGCAAGCTTCCAGCTAAAACATGAAAAACAGGATCTCCTCCTAAAATAGCAGTTAATATAAAGGCAGTCCCTATATAACCAACTGGAATTCTCCAATCGATATAACCTTTATACAATAAATATAAACCACCAAGTAATACAGCTAAAGCAGAAGCCTCTCCTAAAGAGCCAGATACATTTCCTAAAAAGAGATAAGCATAGCCAGCCTCTCCTCCTTCTAAAGGAGTAGCACTAGTTGCTGCAAAGGAGAAGGGTTCAAACCATTCAGTCATTGCAGCTGGAAAGGCAGCTAATAAAAAAGCTCGCCCAACTAAAGCTGGATTGAAATAGTTATAACCTAGACCCCCAAAAAGCTGCTTACCTAAAATAATTGCTACTAAAGTACCAATTACAGCCACCCATAACGGTAAGCGCGGCGGTAAGCTCAAAGCCAATAACAAAGCAGTTACTAAAGCACTACCATCGCTAATGGTAATTTCTACTCCTCTAACTTTTTGAGAAACTGCTTCAGCAACTAAAGCGGTTACACAACAAGTTATAATTATCAGTAAAGCAGATAAACCAAAGTGAAGAACGCCTACAACTAGAGTTGGTATCAAAGCCAAAATTACGTTAAACATTATCTTAGAGACTGAATCATCATCTCTAAAATGAGGCGATGAAGTTACTGTTAAGTCACTTCCTCTATTCATTCTTTACCCTCCTATTCATCATTTTTTCTCTGTTCTGCCACTAAAGCATTTTTACCTAATCTAATCCAATGCAGTAATGGTATCTTAGCTGGACAGATATAAGAACAAGAACCACATTCAATACAGTCGAAAACATTATACTCATCTAACTTGTTAATCATTTCAGTCTGCTCCATCTTAGATTCAGCTACCATATCTGCCTTAGCAAACTTATATAAAGCAGTAGGTAGTAAAAAGATTGGACAAACATCTACACACCTAGCACAGCGAATACAGTTTTTAGGTTCATATTTACTTATCTCGTGACTTCTTAGAGCTAAAATACCTGAGGTTCCTTTGGTAGCAGGAACATCGACATCGTGCTGAGCATTCCCCATCATTGGACCACCTAACACAACTCGATCTACATACTTTTTCAAACCTCCACACTGCTCAATTAGCTCCTTAACATTAGTTCCTATTCTAAAAACTAAGTTTTGAGGCTTCTTAATTCCTTCTCCACTAACAGTAACAGTTCGCTCAATCAAAGGCTTCCCTTCTTGAATAGCCTCAGTTATAGCTACAGCAGTACCTATATTATTAACTACAACTCCTATATCCAATGGTAAACCTCCAGAAGGTACCTCTCTGCCTAAACAAGCATCAATCAACTGTTTCTCTGCTCCTTGAGGATATTTAACCTCCAAGGGAACAACTTTGATGTTAGTTTGATCACTAGTTGCTTCCTGCATAGCTTCAATAGCATCAGGCTTGTTTAACTCAATACCAATCTGACCTTCTTTAGCATCGGTCATCTTCATAATTGCTTTCAGCCCATAGACTACTTTCTCCGGCATTTCTACCATAGTTCGATGATCTACCGTTAAATAAGGTTCACACTCTGCTCCATTGAGAATAACCGTATCCACACTCTTATCTTCCGGTACAGCATACTTAACATGAGCAGGAAAGGTTGCTCCACCTAAACCTACAATACCAGCTTCATAAACAATATCTCTCAATTCAGCAGCTGATAAGCTTTCTAGGTCCCCCTTAGGCTCTACACTTTCGTGAAACTCGTCCTTTCCATCAGCAGCAATAGTAATTGCCATAACTTCCTGAGTGGTAGTCATTAGACCAACCCCGGTCACCTCAACCAGACCAACATCAGTCACTTCTCCGGAAATACTGGCGTGAACTGGAGCCGAAACAAAAGCTTCGCTCTCGCCAATCTTCTGCCCTACCTTTACCTTATCACCTCTCTCGACTAATGGTTCACAAGGAGCCCCAATATGTTGTTGTAAAGGAATTACTACTTCGCTCGGCAACTCAGCCGGCTTTAAGCTTTTATCTTTAGTAGCTTCCTTTTTATGAGGCGGGTGAACTCCCTGTTTAAAAGTTTTAGCCTTCATTCTTTCACTCCTTTTCTTATTTGATAGCAATATATTAGCAGAATAAATCGTCTTAGCTAAGCAAAATAAATAGTTGAAGCTTCAACTATCACAATTTTTTTGAATATTCTGCTAATACTTGCGCAAAACTTCACTCCATTAGATACTTTTCTATAAACTTTTCAAATCTCCTTTTTATTTATCTAAAAATTCTCTTAAAAATACTTTTTTAAAAAATATGTTCCTCTTCCTAACTAAAAACTAAAAAGACCTACTCAATAGTAAGCCTTTTTAGTTGCTAAATTATTATATTTTTAATTAGAGATAAAAAAATTAAAGCCATCCTCTTCTAATTGCTGACCTAAATTTTGAGCCGATTCTTTATCTTCAAAGGCGCCAACTTGAACTCGATAAGGATCTTCAGATGTAATATAAGCTGAGTATCCTAAGTCTTCTAACTGTCTAACCATCCCTTGGGCATTATCCTCACTTGAGAAGGCTCCTACTTGAACTTCATAGAGGCCTTCACCCATAGTCTCTTGTGGTTCTAAGTCTTCTAGCTCTTCACCTTCCTCAGCAGCATCTAAATCAACAGCCTCTTCAAGATCACTTTCTTCTTCCCCATTTTGTGAAATTTCTTCCTCTAAAACTACTTCTTCACTAGGAACCTCATCCATTTCCTCTTCAGGAGCAGTTACATATTGAATCATCCAACTCCCCAAAAAATAACCTACCACGCTAGCTAAAATGGACATGCTAATTATCATTGCTGCCAAAGAAAAACCAGACTTTAATCTAGACCTATCAAAGTTCATTCACACCACTTCCTTTAATAAATTTTTAAGCTTACTATATCGTAATTTTTAACCTTAAAGTTTTATAAAAAACTCATCTTTATTACTAGAATATTATGCAGGCTATTTTTGATTTATTATATCTTTTACTAAAAACTTTCTAGCCTCGGCTACAGTATACAAGGAGCCACTAATACTAACTAAGTCCTCGGCTGCTGCTAATTTAAGAGCTTCTTTTACAGCAGCTTCAACCTCAGGAATAACTTGCACCTCTATTCCTTTAGCCGCCAACAACTTAGCTACCTGCTCAGGAGCGGCTACTCTTTCGTTAGTATTTTGAGTAATAATAATTTGATCAGCAATAGGAGTAATAATCTCCAGCATTTCCTCTACATCCTTATCGCCCAAAATACTTAAAACTAAGATTAAACTCTGATAATCTAAATCTTCTTCAATAACCTTGCGTAACTCTCTAATTCCCGCCGAATTATGAGCTCCATCTAAAATAATTAAAGGCTTTTCACCTAATAACTCCAATCTGCCCGGCCATTCTACTACTTTAAGTCCCTCTTCTATAGCTGACCATTCAATTTCATATTTAGCCGGTAAGGCTTCAATTACTGCTAAGGCTAGATTTAAATTCTGCCGTTGATATTTACCTAATAAAGGGATCTGTACCTGAGCAACCATCTGCTGACTCTGTACTTTAAAGCTCTGACCAGCTAAGCTTCTATCTAACCTCTCCACTTTTAATGCTTTGGAAGCCTCAATTAATTCTGCCTCTCGCTCTTTGCAAATCTCTTTTAACTTAGCCAAGGCTTTTTTATCTTTAACTCCGGTCACTACCTTGCTGCCTTCTTTAATAATTCCTCCCTTTTCAATAGCCACTTCTTCAATAGTATCTCCTAAATACTCAGTATGTTCTAAGCTAATATTAGTAATAGCTGCTATTAAGCCATTAACCACATTAGTAGCATCCAACTTGCCACCTAAACCAACCTCTAACACTACTATTTCTACTTCTTGCTCAGCAAAATACTTTAAAGCTATAGCAGTTACTACTTCAAAAAAAGTAGGATGCTCTAAACCTTGATCTTCAATCCGCTTTAAATAAGGTTTGATCTCTGACGTTAGGCGCTCTAAAGCTTCTGGCTCCATGTATTCACCGTTAATTCTCATTCTTTCATAAAAAGAAACAATTTCTGGTGAATTATAAGTCCCCACCTTATAACCTGCTTTACTTAAAATAGAGCTGATCATTACTGAAGTTGAACCTTTCCCATTAGAACCAGCTACCTGAATAGTATCGTATTCCTGTTGAGGGTTACCTAGATACTCCATTAATAGTTTTATTCTTTCTAAACCAGGATTAATACCAAATTTATTTAAAGAGTTAAGATAATCAACTGCTGAATCCATATTTATCACTTCCTTTTCTCTACTTATCAGTTTTTGTAATCTTTAGACTATAGTTTAAAATTCTATACTTTAATTTCGAATCCCTTGTTTAAAGAGAAAAAAGCTAATACCAGCTATTTGATATTAGCTATTCAAGTTATTGATTTACAACAATATCATTCTATTATTTCAGAGGATAGATGATAAATTAAGATCAAAAAATAAAGTTCAAGATCTGTTTGACACAGACTAAAATCTGACTAAGTTCTGACTAGCCATTAAAACATAAGTTCAAGAAATTATTTAAAGGTTTTTATTCACCCCAAGAGTACTTCCTCAAGAAGCAAAAAACGCTTCCCAGAGTCTTCCCAGAGTAATGACTAGCTAAAGGCCAAGCGTCGTTTCAGGGCGCACTGTCAAATAGGTTTTAATGTCTTGAACTTATCTATCCTCTCTCCTCTGTCCTCTATCATTTGAATAAAACAATATACCAACATTGCCTAATAAACTCTAATTAAGAGTTCAACATCTCTAAACGATCTAATAACTGCTCCTTCTTATCTTTATACTGAACAACCTTCTCTTTTTCTTTCTCAACTAATTCTTCTGGAGCATTATTAACAAAGCCTTCGTTGGCTAACTTGCCCTGAGCCCTATTAATCTCAAACTCTACTTCCTCTAACTCCTCCTCTAATCTAGCAATCTCCTTATCGATATCTACCATTCCGGCTAAAGGAAGAATCACTTCCACTCCGTTTGTAACAGCTGTTGAAGCTTGAGTCGGCTTCTCTTTCAATTCTTCCTTAATACTCATTTCTGAAACTTTGGCTAAATCAGCAATATACTCCCTACCATTAACTAAAATTTCAGCCCTATCAGCACTTCTGGGGTGCAAAATAGCCGTTATCTCTCGACCAGGATTCACCTTCATCTCGTTACGAATATTTCTGATAGCTCTAATCACATCCATCAACACATTCATCTGCTCTTCGGCCTGCTGGTCTAGCTTTTCTTCCTCGGCACTTACCCAGTCAGCTAACATAATACTTTCACCCTGCTGAGGTAAACGCTGCCAGATTTCCTCGGTAATAAAAGGCATAAAAGGATGTAAGAGTCGTAAAGTCTTTTCTAAAACTGAAGAAGCTACATATTGGGCCGTACTCTTAGCTACAGTATCTTCCTCTTGATATAAACGAGGCTTAATCAACTCTATATACCAATCACAGAATTCATTCCACATAAAGTCATATAGAGCTTGAGCAGCATTACCTAACTGATACTTCTCTAAGGCAGTAGTTACCTCCTCAGCCGTCTGCTGAAGGCGGCTAATGATCCATCTATCTGCTAAAGTATAGTTCAATTCTTCAACCTCTGTGGGTTCAAAATCCTCAAGATTCATCAATACAAAGCGAGAAGCATTCCAGATCTTATTAACAAAGTTACGACTGGCTGCTACCTTTTCCTGTCTAAAACGCATATCATTACCGGGAGTATTACCAGTAATTAGAGTAAAGCGCAAAGTATCGGCTCCGTATTCATCGATAAATTCTAAGGGATCAACCCCATTACCTAAAGACTTACTCATCTTACGACCTTGGGCATCTCTAACTAAACCGTGGACTAATACATCACTAAAAGGAGCCTCATCCTTAAATTCAAGACCAGAAAAGATCATTCTAGCTACCCAGAAGAAGATAATATCGCGCCCAGTAACTAGTACAGAAGTGGGGTAATAAAACTCTAGCTCTTCAGTCTTTTCAGGCCAACCTAAAGTAGAAAAGGGCCAGAGAGCAGAGCTAAACCAGGTATCCAGTACATCCTCATCCTGAGCTAGTTCTTCACTTCCACACTCAGTACAATCACTAGGCTCTTGGCGAGCTACAATTTCAGCTTCACAGTCCTGACAGTACCAGACTGGTATTCGATGTCCCCACCATAGTTGACGTGAAATACACCAGTCCCGAATATTTTCCATCCAGTTAAGATAAACCTTGGTAAATCTTTCCGGGATAAAGTCAGTCTCTCCCTCTTTAACAGCGGCAATGGCTGGTTCAGCTAGCGGCTCCATCTTCACAAACCACTGCTTAGAAACTAAGGGTTCAATTACCGTATCACAACGATAACAGTGACCTACGGCATGATCGTGCTCTTCAACCTCTACTAATTTACCCTGTGCTTTTAAGTCGGCTACTAACTCCTCCCGACACTGATAGCGATCAAAACCCTGATACTTGCCAGCAGCTTCAGTCATTACCCCGTGATCATCAATAACCTTAATTAGTTCTAAATCGTGTCGTTGTCCTATCTCAAAGTCATTAGGATCATGAGCTGGAGTTACCTTAACTAATCCCGTTCCAAACTCTGCGTCCACAAATTCATCAGCAACAATAGGCAACTCCCTTTCTAAAATCGGTAAAATAGCTGTTTCACCGATTAAGTGCTGATATCTTTCATCATCAGGATTAACAGCAATAGCCGTATCCCCTAACATAGTCTCTGGACGAGTTGTAGCTACTATTAACTGCTCTGAGCTATCCTGTAATTCATAAACAAGATGATAAAAATGACCAGCAATCTCCTCATGTTCCACCTCTACATCGGAAAGGGTAGTCTTACAGTCAGGACACCAGTTAATAATATAATCTCCTCTATAAATTAAGCCTTCCTCGTAAAGACGAATAAAGGCTTCAGTAACAGCTTTAGAACAGGCTTCGTCCATAGTAAAACGCTCCCGACTCCAATCACAGGAAGTACCTAATTTCTTTAACTGTTCGGTAATTCTCCCCCCATACTCTTCCTTCCAGGCCCAAGCTCTCTCTAAAAAGCCTGCTCTGCCTACATCTTCCTTTTCCAATCCTTCCTCTTCCCGCATCTTATCCACTACCTTAACTTCAGTAGCTATACTGGCATGGTCTGTCCCCGGCACCCAAAGAGTAGAATAACCCTGCATTCTCTTCCAACGAGTAAGTATATCCTGTTGAGTATTATCCAAAGCATGGCCTATATGTAGCTGACCAGTTACATTAGGCGGCGGCATCACAATAGAAAAAGCTTCTGCCCCTTCTTTTATATCACCGCTAAAGTAATCATTTTCCATCCAGAACTGATACCACTTATCTTCTACAGTAGCTGGATCATAAGTTGTTGCCATCTCATTCTGACTCATTTGATTTCCTCCTTTGAAAAATTGATTTAAAATCAAAAAACCTTCTCCATCCTTGGCTAAGGACGAAAGAAGATTTCATTTCCGCGGTACCACCTTAATTCTATAAAAGTTAAGCACTCTAACTAGATAACGGCTAGCAACCGAATAAACCTACTCTTTAAATTCAGTCCATCAGCTCCAGAGCTACTTCGATAACCTGAAAACTTAAGGTGTCTTGCAGCCTCAGAACACCTCTCTCTGTCAAGTTCAAGTTAGCTACTACTCTCCTTCACAGCCTTAAATATATCCATTTTTATATTATCTTACTACGAGAATTTTTATTTGTCAAGTTTAAGTATCAGGTGGATTGTGTCAAGTTTTTATAGGTAAAAGTCAGGGCAATCGCATGAATAAATTTTATTTTAAAACTCAATCTTATTTCTTATACTCAGTTTGAATTTAAAAAATGC
>NZ_JALKBZ010000116.1 GCF_023227765.1 Fuchsiella alkaliacetigena | reverse complement strand
ATTTTTTAAATTCAAACTGAGTATAAGAAATAAGATTGAGTTTTAAAATAAAATTTATTCATGCGATTGCCCTGACTACAGTTTTGACTCTGCTTTCCATCTTCACTCTCCAAATCACTCTTCTTTAAATAGTTTGCTCTTAAAGCATAATTAATAACTCAAATAGCCAGTAAAACTCTCTTCTTATATAAGCACATATATTTATTACTTAACATAAGATATTATAAATTATTTTAAGTAGGAATAATTAAGAAAGGGGGGATAAAATGTCAAAACCTAAGCAAGGTAAAGCACCTAAAAATTCTATGAGAAAATTATTGAAGAGATTATCTGAAGAGAAAGAGCCAGTTACTATTATTATTAGTTCTGGAACTGAGTGTTGTGAAATTACTGGGTGTATCGCTAAGATAACTGATGACTATATAACCTTAATAACTAGTAGTAATGCTTGTAGACGAGCTTATATTGCAATTGATTGTATTTGTGCAATTATTAAGCCAGCTAAACTACCTCTACCACCAGATCCACCAGAGCCAGACCCAGAATGTGAATGTCAGGTTACTGGAGCTGCAAATATAACTGAGCCTGCTCCACCTGGGCCACCAGATGTAGTAAAATTAACAGTTGTAGCTTGTCCAGGATGTACTCTTCATCTATCTCATATAACGTATACAAATACTTTTGGTGAAGAGGATGTAAATCTTGAAGTATCAGTGCCTGGCCCAGATCCAGCACCTAGCATAGGAGAAATTGAGTCTGTAAGTTGCGATGATGGCGAGGCAGCTACAATTACAGGCACAGCACAGATAATTATTGGTGAAGACGATCCAGAAATATGTGACTTTATTTTAGATGTGACAGATACTCCACCACCAACACCTGATACAATGCAAATGAGAATAATCTGTGATGGAGTAGAGGTGCACGATAGTGGTGTAGTAGAACTATTGGGCCAATCAATTAATATTCAAGAATGTTAGAAATTATAAAAACTAAAATAAGGACATTTGTCCTCCTAAAACAAGATTTGATTAATTTGATAACCATGTGTAAAATATAATCAACCATTA
>NZ_JALKBZ010000115.1 GCF_023227765.1 Fuchsiella alkaliacetigena | reverse complement strand
CCTCAATTCGGCAAGTAACCAAAAACTAAATATTATTTGTATATCACCTTCTTTAAAAGAGAAGATAAAGAATCTCTGATATATGAAATTATCCTTTCAAGAATCTTATTTGGAGCAAATCTAATATGCTTATACAAACCATTTATCACTATATTGCCAGGTATTTTGTAAAGTATCCTTCTTAAAGTTTTAATTTCATGATGGTGTAAATCTTTAGGTAAAATGATTCTCTTAAAGAAATTATGAAGATTACAAGCAATCATTTTAATAAGCAAAAATAGCTCATTGCATTTTTGATTAAGTTGGCTATTTTGATCAAAAGCAAAACCTTGCTTTAATTCATCAATCTTATTTTCAATATTACAGCGTTGATTGTAATCATGAAAAATTTCTACAGAAGTTAAATAATCAACATTAGTGACTATTGCTTGATACTCATAATCAGATATGAATTCATCATCTTCTATTTTAAAAGTTCTTTTTCTAATAATTACAAATCTACGTTCTTTAGACCAGGACATAAGGGGCAAGGTAATTTCAGTTACGCTAAACATGTCATCGATTTTAGCCCAATGATACTGTGTTGGATTTTCATTAATATAATCGATTATCTTCTGTATTCCTTTTTGCATTTTAGCTTTAACAATATATTCATAACCGTTATCCTCGCAGTATTCAAAGTTCTTTTGATCGAAGAATCCTTTATCAGCTCTGATTCTTTTTAGATACCAGTTTTCTGGTAAAGTTGCTATGCAAGATTCTAAAAACTCCAAGAAGTTATGGTTACTATGATGTTTACCTGATTCTAAGGTTAAATCAGTTATTTCATCAGTATTACTGATAATCCCAACTTTCTCTTTAAAAGAAGCTCTTCCATGGTAGCGGGGATTATATCCACAAGCTGAACCTTCTTGGTTACCAAAGACAGTACAAACAGTATCATCAAAGTCAAGCATAACTTCACGAGGTGGTTGGCATTGGGCTTGTAGAGATAATAATTTTCTATTTAAATTCCTGAGTTCATCTTTAGCATTTTCAGGTAAGTTTTTTAAAAGGTCGCGATATACTTTTTCACTTGGAATATCAGAGTTTTTTGTTCTTTTATA
>NZ_JALKBZ010000114.1 GCF_023227765.1 Fuchsiella alkaliacetigena | reverse complement strand
TTAAGAGTATCTAATAATGAAAACTTACAAAAAGTTCTTAGACTAAAATCAATCAGTGCTTCTCAATTATCTAGGAAGTTAAGAGACTTACCGCCATCTTTAACTTACAAGATATTTAAATATTTAGCTCAAGAAATATTAATTGAAAGAGGAGCTGAATATTTAAGGCGAAACTTAAATCAAGTTCACTTAATAGATGCAACTACAATCACAATGGCTCTATCCCAGTATAGATGGGCTGATTTTCGTAAGACTAAAGCTGGAATTAAAGTTAACTTACGTGTTGTTTTTGATGGTGATAAGACTATTCCGGATAAAGCTGTCATCTCTCCTGCTATAGAAGCTGATAAGACAAAAATGGATGATTTAGTAATAAGCACTACTGCAAATGCTTTGCATATTTTTGATAGAGCTTATGTTGATTATGAAAAGTTTGATAATTATACTGAAAATCAAACTCTATTCATATCAAGACTTAAAAAGAATGCTCTAGTAGAGATCATTGATTCTTCAACAACTTTAGTTGATGGTAAAAAAGTTAAAGAAAGTACTATTAGATTAGGCAATCCAGGGATAACTAGAATGAGAAATAACCTTCGCTTACTAGAAGTCCCAGATGATCGTGATCCAAATAAGATTATACGTATTATAACTAATGATTTTGAGCGTAGTGCACAAGAAATCGGCGATTTATATCGTAACCGCTGGCAAATAGAACTATTTTTTAAATGGATCAAACAGCATTTAAATGTGCAAAAACTTCACGGTTTCAGTCAAAATGCAGTAGAGAATCAGATCTTGATTGCGCTAATAACTTATTTGCTATTAAATATGTTCAAGAAAAGAGCTAAAACAACTAAGACTCTATTAACAGTGCAAAGAATGCTTATCACCTGTAAATATGATACTTTCGAGGAGTTTATCAAGAAAATTAATAAACCTCCTTCTAAAGAATCACTTGGCAGGAGAAAAATAAACTACGATGAAATATTCGAATTCACCTATCAACAAGTAATAGAAGGTAATATAGAACATTTATACAGCACTGATTATGATCCCTTAGTAGTCTAAACTAACAAAAATTGCTCAATTGTTATGGCGCATAAAATAATATTGTGCAAAAATATGGTCAAAGGCTATCCTCAATAGGTGTTGCTTTTTTATCTTATTTGTATTTATTTACATTTAAGGGATATATAATTAATAAAAATTT
>NZ_JALKBZ010000113.1 GCF_023227765.1 Fuchsiella alkaliacetigena | reverse complement strand
AAAGGTAGGCATAAGCTATCTCCTTTGATAAAATATTGGTGAGCAAACCAATAACACATTAGAAAGGAGATAAACTTATGCCTGATGACAGTATATCAAATGAATTTACTCTTGACAACTGTTTAGAGAATATGAATTTACCTTTAACAAATCCACAGTATAATCATATTCACAACCTGACATCAAGCATAATTAACACTGAAGGTGAAAAAAACTTATCTAACTTAGAAAATGCTACCTTTGATTCTCCTGATCAAAGTTGTATGTCTAGATTTTTAATGTCTGATTCTTGGTTAAGCGATTTTACTAATGAAACAAGAGTTGAAGAAGCAATCAATTTTGCTTGTAAAAAGGCTAAAGATGATGAAACTGGCTTCTTGATAATTGATGATACTTTGCTCCCTCAATCAGAAAATAATACTCAAATGGAGGGAACTGGTTTTCATAAAGCTCCCAGCTCGGCTGATAAAAAATATTGCTATTCTCATTGTATAACTAGTTCTCATTTATCAATTGGAAAGGTCTCTATGCCTCTAGATTTTGAACTTTATCTAAAGGAGGATTACTGCCAAGAGAATAATAAAGAATTTAATACAAAGATAGAACTAGGGCAGAGTCTAATTAAACAGTTCGATAAGTATTATAATTTTAATCAGAATATCTATGTTATGACAGATAGTTGGTATAATGCTGAAAGTCTTATAAATTGCTCATTAGATAAAGGTTATGATTATATTGGAGCAACTCCTATAAATTATACAATTGACCACAATGATGAAAGTATTAAAATCTCTGGCTTTTATACTAAAATTGAGGTAGATGAATTGGAGTTTGTATATGTTGATGATGAATTTTACTATGTTTATGAGTATGAAGGTCGAGTAGCCAATATTGACAACGCTAAGCTCTTATTATGCTGGGAAAACGGTTCTTCTCTTGAAGATGCTCCTAAATGTATTCTAACTACTGATTTAAGTTTAGATAAAGAAACCATAATCAAGTATTATTCTAAGCGCTGGGAGATTGAAACAAGCTATTTTTACTTCAAAAATGAATTAGGACTTGCTGATTATAGACTCCATTCCTTAAAGTCTATAATTAGATATTTACAGTTGGTCTATCTAGCTTACAACTATCTTGAAATCTTAAAAGTCCTTTCCCCAGATGATGAGAGATTAAGTTATTTTATTGATTTAGCTAGTGATTACTTTTTCAAAGATCTAGTTGACTATATTCACGAAGCTGGAAAGAAAGGAATTCCTATAGAACAAGTTTACGACACTTTAGACCTTGATGGAAATAAGTTACAATTAGTTGCATAGAAAGAG
>NZ_JALKBZ010000112.1 GCF_023227765.1 Fuchsiella alkaliacetigena | reverse complement strand
TATCTTCTCTTTTAAAGAAGGTGATATACAAATAATATTTAGTTTTTGGTTACTTGCCGAATTGAGGATTAATTATTTTGAAGTTGTTTTGGATAAATTAAATTGAAAGGAAGGAGAATAATAATGAAAAATTACCAATTCGTAATTAAGCATATCAAAAAATGCTGGGCCTCTCTTTGGAATTCTCGAGCTTTATCTTATAGAATGCAACATAATATTGAAAATATAGATATAGCTCATGGAGTAGTGGTTCAGAAGTTAATTGATTCAGATAAATCAGGAGTTTTATTTACTGCTAACCCGCTAAATGGACGTAGGGATCAAATCTTACAGCTTTTTTAGCTATTTTTGGTCAAAAGATCTTTTCTAGTATTTATGGTTTATATGCTTTAGAAAGATATGGTTATGGGCCAGAACAAGTAGGGATAATTTTGATGGTGATGGGTTTAATGTATGCTTTAGCTCAAGGAATTCTTGTAGGCCCACTTACTAAAAGATTTAGTGAGAATAAGATTATAGTGGCAGCTTTGGCTGGAAATGCTGTGGGTTTTATCGCCATTTTATTGGCCAGTAGTTTTATTGGTTTACTTTTAACTATCAGCTTTTTTATGCTCTTTAATTCTATATTAAAGCCTACAGCTATATCTTTTGTCTCTAAAAATACTACGATGAGGCAGGGTGCGACAATGGGGTTAGTAGAGTCTTATATGAGTCTTGGGCGAGTCTTAGGACCTTTATGGAGTGGGTTTATCTTTGATGTTAATATTAATTATCCCTTTATCAGTGGAGGATTAATATTTTTGCTATTCTTTATTTTGCAGACTATAAGTAAAGTAAAAAGGAAGAAGGGATACCTGTGTTGAATTGAAAAAGCTTATTTTTTGTAATTTAAGCCAATTAAGTTATATAATGAGGTGAAGTATTAAATAAAGTATACTATAGTAGCTAAAAAAATGAAAGAAGAGATAAAAACGGAAACGTTAAGAATGAACTCTTAGAAGCAGCTTTAGAATTATTTGTTCAGGATGGTTATGATAATACATATATAAGAGCTATCATAGATGAGGTTGGAGTTTCTAAAGGGGCATTTTATCACTATTTTAATTCAAAAGAAGATTTAATTGAAGAATTGGTAATGAGGCATGTAAGTTCAATAGCTAAAATTTCTAAACAAATGAAAGATTACTTATTTCTGGTGTTTAGTTAAATGCAGATAAAACATATTTCTGAAAGAACGACTTAACTTGATTATACAATTTAATGAAGGAGTATAACGCGAAGTCTAGAAAATTATAATATAAGATAAACACCTAATTATGAAAGGAGTGAGTTGTCATTAAAGCAACTATTGTATTCCATAGTGTGTGCGGTAATA
>NZ_JALKBZ010000111.1 GCF_023227765.1 Fuchsiella alkaliacetigena | reverse complement strand
CTATTTAAGATGTTTTTAGATGATTTTATTGATAGAGATTGGGTTTCTGAAATAGATAAAGACGATATTGAGGTATTACCTACAGAATACATTGATCTAATAGGAGCTAACAGAGAAAATGATATAGTTTATAGAATAAAGTTGGATGATGAAGAGGCATTTGTCTTTATAATGCTAGAACATCAATCAAAGACTGATTTTTTGATGCCCTTTAGACTGCTAGAATATATGACTAGATTATGGAGAGTATATATTGACGAAAACGCTGATGAAAGCGAAAATAAACCTTTTAAACTACCTCCAATATTGCCAATAGTATTTTATGATGGTAAAGGTAGCTGGACAGCAGAAATTGAGTTTAAAGATAAGGTTAAACATTACGAGAGTTTTAAACAGCACATTCCTAACTTCAGCTATAAACCTATAGTTTTAAATAGTATCACTATAGAAGAATTAATAGAAAAAGGCAATGCAATATCTTTAATATTAGCTATGGATAAAATTAAGACTGTAGAAGATCTAAAAGTAATAAAGCAACTTAAAGAAGAGTATTGGGAAGCATTAAAGGAAAGCTTAAAACACAGTAATATATTAGAGAATGTTGCTTTGGCTATTAAGCACTTATTGTTAAAGGTTAATGTTCCGGAAGATGAAATTGAAGAAGTGTTAAAAGTCTTCAAAGAAGGGAAGGTGAGAACTATGTTCCAGATGATCGAGGAATATGATGTTCAAAAGGTAAGATCTGAGGAAAAAGCAAAAGCAAAAAAAGAAATGGCTCAAAAAATGTTAAGAAAAGGTATAGATATTCCAGATATAATTGATATTACTGGCTTAGATAAAGAAAAAATTGAAGAAATAAAAAAAGAGATAGGGCAGTAAATTAAAACTCTGGTTAACAGCCAGAGTTTATTATTGCAATTAAAGAGGGAGAAAGGCGAAGTAGACGTACTACAAAGGCTCAAGGATTTAGTTGACGTTATTAAGGATATTAGCGAAGAAGAATTCACTTCAATAAAGAGATGGCTTATCAATATATCAGCTCCACTTCTGCCGGCAGGAAAGAAAAAAGAGTTAGAGAGAATCATTGAAGAATCAAAACCTTGGGAGGTGGAAAATATGATTAGTAATTTTGCTAAAAACATCAATAGGCTCAGAGAAGAAGCAAAAGAGAAAGGATTGGCAGAAGGGAAGAAAGAAAGAGATTTAGAAATAGCTGAGAAGTTATTAGCAAAAGATATGGAAGTAGTAGAGATAATGGAGATAACAGGATTAGATAAGGATAAGATAGAAGAGATAAAAAAGAAAGCTCAGCATTAAGCTTGCTATAAATATTAGTAGAGATAAAGAGATCAGTCATTGAATTGGCTGGTCTTTTCTTGAATTAGTAAATGTATTGATTTGTTTACTTTAGTAGATTATAACCCGAGTTCGACAGTTCATAGGTATAAAATAACTATTTAGAGGTCAGAAACCTTGATATAGCAGGGTTTGTGAT
>NZ_JALKBZ010000110.1 GCF_023227765.1 Fuchsiella alkaliacetigena | reverse complement strand
TATCATACGCGTCAATTTAAGCTGAATTTTGATAGTCAACTGCTGAAATAGAAAATTCCATCATCCTTTGTAAAGTTGTTTTTCGATCGCGTTTTTCATATATGCTTTCTTCAGCAACTCTCTGAAAAAGATCAGTTATTTTCCAAATGCTAGACTTAATAGAAATCAGGTTTTCGGCAATCTTTAAAGCCTTTTCGCTCAGTAATTTCATAAAAAGTAAAATACTAATACCTCTATCATATTCATTATAAATCTTAGGATAATAATAGCTATATATTCTAAATGTCATTAATATAGTTATTAAGCGACCATATATCAAGCATTCTAACTGTTCTTGACCACAATTGCCTACTTTATCAATCTTAAAATAACTTTTACAAGTTTTAAAAATTAATTCTATTTGCCATCTTGCTCTATAGAGCTCACAAGCTGCTTTAGCTGAAAGCATACTACTTGGAACATTGCTGATAACAATATGCCAAGCTAATAATTCTATTTCATATTTACTTAACTGTTTACCTTTAGATTTAGCTTTTTTATGAGCCTTTCTTCTCTTTTCATTAACTATATCTTCAGGCAGACGAATAGCAACTAATCTACACTTAAATTTTTTACTATTTTCACTGCCTATAAAGGCTTGAATATCAATAACTTGCTTATCTTTTAGTACTTTTAAAAATTCAGCTCGCTTTGCTTTATTACTACCTTCTTTTTGAGTGCCAATTACAGTATTCTTACGGACTCTACTTAGAAAATAAGCACCTTTATTTGCAATTGAATCAAAAAACTTTTTATCAAAATAACCAAGGTCTGTGATAACTAATTCATTCTCATTAGTTTGTTCAATTATCTTATTATTGTAAGATACATCCGTTCCAGGAGATTTAGTTAGTTCAAGATTAACTATTGCTTTTGATAAGAGACTATAGCCAGCTTGTATTTTTAAACTAGAATTTGAATTTCGACCACCTAAGCCAGGCCACACTTGAGCTAATTTATCTGGTAACGATATTCTAGTACTATCATATATTTTGATATCTTCGAATTGAGTTAAAATTTTAGCTGTTTCAACAGATAAAAGCTTATTAGCTGTAAAATCCATTGCCAATGTAAACATAAGCTTTAAAAAGGTCGCGATTTCACCTAATTTTTGATGGATAGCCTGTTTAGTGATCCTTAAGTTTGGTTCAATTTCTTGGCATTGGGAAGCAATTACCTTTAATGAAGGATCATCACTTCCAAGTAATCCGAAAGTAAATACTTTAAGAATAGTATCAGGCATGAGCTTTCTTTGTCGTTTAATTAGCCCTATCTGTTCAGCCAATTTTATGAGTTTAGTCTTGCCAAAAAAATCAATAAGTTGTATAATAGGTGGTAAGTCCAATGAGAGAACCTCCTTTTGGGTTGGTTACCTATAGGTTCTCTCATTTTTTGTATTTTTGCAAGTAAAAATTCAAATTTCAAACTTTAAATTGTAAAATTATGGTCTAAGTTGACGCGTATGA
>NZ_JALKBZ010000011.1 GCF_023227765.1 Fuchsiella alkaliacetigena | reverse complement strand
TCTATAGTATATCAAAATATAGATAGATCTTCAAGCGTTTTTATAACTTTTATATAGTTTTTGTTAGTATTTTAACAGCTGTTACAAACTCCTAATTCATCAGCCTAATCAAAATTAAAACTGTGCTAATAATTAAATTTTATTAGCTTTAACAACCTTAGTTATAACTTTTAACTTATCAACATAAATATTAGCAAAGAGCTTAAATTCTAAAATGAAAAAGTATCGTTCTATTATTTCAGAGAATAGATGATAAATAACAAAGAATAGATTAAGATCAAGAAATAAAGTTCAAAGGCAATTAGACGCTGACTAAAATCTGATTAAGTTCTGACTAGACATTAAAGCATAAATTCAAAAAAATTATTTAAATGACTGGCTAAAGTTCCAGAGTAATGACTAGTTAAAGTACAAACGTCGCAAGCATAGATTCAGAATGCGTGGTTCTAATAAATCTTAAAGGTTCTAATGTTTTGTCAGATTTTTGTCAGAACCTAGTCAGCGTCAAACAGGTTTTAAGGTTTTGAACTTTATAAGGAGAATCCAAAATGAAAAAACTACTTATCCGCTTATTTATAATAGCCTTTTTAATTGGCTTTGGCCTCAATTTTACTAATGTCTTTAATAACTCTCAGGCAACTCGAGAGCTCGAAATACCCCCTACCACTCTAATCAATACTCAAAATCAAGAAATAGAGTTAACAGAAGAATTAACACCGTCCAGCATTATCCTACTTTTTTTGCCTCAATCACCTAGTTCCCAACAACAATTAAAAAACCTAGTTGAAGTAAGCAACACCCAAGACCAAACAGAAGTATTAGCTATAGCCCTAGGTGATATTAAAGAAGACAAGTTAACAAAAATAAAAGAAAAATATGAGCTGAATTACCCTCTTTTTATCGACAGCAAAGCCCGCTTAGCAACAAACTTAGCAATAGATACAATTCCTACTCTCCTAGCAATCAACAGCCAAGGAAAAATTGTTTACAAAAAAACAGGAATTACAAACCCAAACAAGCTCGAAAAAATTATAACCTCTCTAAATTAGCTTTAAGAAAGCCTCTGCAAAATATCTCTAGCTATCACCACTCCGGAAGCTGAAGCCTGTACTAACCCTCGGGTAATTCCGGCTCCATCACCAGCTACATATAGACCTTCTACTTTAGTTTCTAAATTTTTATCTACCTGCAAGCGCGAAGAATAAAACTTAACCTCTACTCCATATAACAGAGTATGGCGAGAGTAAATGCCCGGGGCCACCTTATCCAGAGCTTCTAACATCTCCACAATAGCTGTTAGATGGCGATAAGGTAAAACTAAACTCAAATCACCGGGAGTAGCCTCTTTTAAAGTAGGCTCTACCAGTCCTCGTTGAATCCTGCTTTCAGTAGAACGTTGACCATTTAAGAAATCACCCAAACGCTGTACTAAAACTCCTCCCCCTAAAAGATTAGCTAGTTGAGCAATATCCCTGCCGTAAGTAATCGGTTCTTTAAAAGGCTCGGTAAATGTTTTACTAACTAACAAGGCAAAGTTAGTATTTTCAGTTTTTATCTCCGCATGACTATGTCCATTAACGGTAATCAAACCACTATTATTCTCATTTACCACTTCTCCCTGAGGGCACATACAAAAGGTTCGCACCTTATCATCAAAAGTAGGAGTTTGGTAGATGAACTTAGACTCATAAACCGTTTCGCTTAAATCTCGCAAGATAGCTGCTGGAACTTCCACCCTAACCCCAATATCCACCGGATTAATAGCTGTCTCAATCTCCAACTTCTTAGCCTCTTTACTCAACCACTCTGAATTCTCTCTACCTGGACTAACTACTACCATTTTAGCATATATCTCTTCGCCATCAGCTAATCTAACTCCCGTTACTTTATTTGAAGTAGCCATAATCTCACTAACCTCTGTAGCTAGCTTGATCTCTACTCCTTTAGCTACAAGATGTTCTTTTATACTTAGTAAAACTTCTTTACTATAACCTGTTCCTAAATGTCTGATTCGAGTCGGTATAAACTTTAATTCAGCTTGAGTAGCTTGATAGTCAATCTCATCTATCTCCTCAGCAGAAGCTCCATAGACCTTTTCCGGGGCTCCAAACTCCAAATACTGCTGATCTACATAATCGACTAATTCAGCTAGACTCTCTTGACCGATATACTCAGCTAAGTTACCTCCTACTTCAGTAGAAAGAGTCAATTTTCCATCGCTAAAAGCTCCTGCTCCTCCCCAACCACAGACTACTGAACAGTTATTACAAGAAATGCAGCTAATCTCTTTTTCTTTAGCAGGACAGCTCCTATCGTCTAGACCGCGACCTTTTTCCAAAATTAAAACTTCAAAATCTGAATTACTGTTAACTAACTCTAAAGCGGTGAAGATTCCTGCGGGCCCTGCTCCCACGATAACTAAATCGTAATTACTTTTCAAGCTCCCCATCGAACTTGCCCTCCTTTAAAGGCTAATTGACTTTCTTAACTAATATTCTTCACCCTAAAGAAAAGTCCTGCTCACTGTTTAAGGCTTAAAAGGAGATAACTCCTGGGCTTGTCTAATCAATTTAGCTAAATAGAGATAAAAAGCAATTACTAAACCTAAAATAGCTGCACTAGGTAACAGGTCACTAATTATCAAAAAATCATATATTCCGTGTAATAAAACAACCTGAATTAAACCAATAATAATTAGCCTTCTTTCTCCAGTTTTTTTAGCCAAACCTAGATAATAGCCAGCTATTCCAGAAAAAGAGGCATGAACTACAGTAGTTACAAAAGCACGCATGACTCCTACTTGATAGCCGAAGATGATAGTATAAAATAGATTTTCTATAGCCGCAAAACCTAAACCAGCACTAATTCCATAAATAACTCCGTCCATCACTTCATTAAATTCTGATAAAGGATAAATAAACAGGTAAACAACTCCAATTTTTAAGACTTCTTCTACTAATCCAATTACGAAAATAGACAGTATCAACAGTATTAACAAATTATCAGTAGTAGCAATTAAATCAGAAAAAGGAAGCTCAATTAGACCTGCCGGAATTACAGTTACAGCACCTAAGAAAAAAGTCTTAAGAATTAAAGTAAAGGGCTCTGCTTCATATTTATCTTGACGATAAAAAAAATAAATCCATAAAAGCCCTGGCAGAATAGAAACTATTAATAGGGTTAAAACTCTCATTAACTACTGCTCCTTTCATTAGTTACTAAAAAATAAAAACGGCATTACTGCCGTTGAATTAACTTATCTATTCTATTTCAGACCTTAAATTAGAATTATCTTTTTCTGGCTGCTCATAACTTGTTTTAGACTCAAAAACTATTCGATCACCACTATCTAAAGAATAGTACTCAGACCTTTCAATCCCGTTTACCATAATTTGAGCTGTATATCTTTCAGGTAGCTCCATTTTTTCTTTTAAACTCCCGATAGTCATATTTTCCCTAACTATCACATCTAAAGCAGATTTTGTTCTTTCAGCTTCATTAATTTCCAATTTAACTCTCATTAGCAAGCACTCCTTCTTTCTCCGCTTTAATCCTTAGTATATCCAGAGTGAGCTCTAATATTCTTTAAATTAATTACCTGCTTTTTGTCTTCGATTACGTAGTTGCTGCTGTAAAACAAAGTTAGAAATATTGTTTTCTACACTCTTTAAATTATGATGAAATTTAACCCCCATCTCATAACCCTCTTCAGTTTCGATAATTCGCACTATCTCTCCTAAAACTTGATAAGGTTCTTCTTCCAAATTAAAGGAAAGCTCCACTACTAAATCTTTTAATAGCTTAATATCTGAACTAAAACAGATACCTCCAGCACTAATATCAATCATCTGCCCAGTACCTTTTTTATCTTCTAAGTGGGTTAAGTTCTTTCCTTGATAGCTAACCGGACTAAACTCCACTTCTGTTTTATACTTAACTCTAACAGCTTGGCGACGCTGATGTTTTTGGGCTTTTTCTGGGCACCGTACTTTAATTAACTTTCTATCCCCACCAATAGTAGTAATTCGGCCATTAAAATAATGTATCCCCTTAGCATTATTTACATAAATAACCTGAATAACATCTTTAATACCTGAATCTAACTCTTTCTTTAATTTTATCGATAATTCATCATCTTCCTTTTCTGTAACCTGCCCTTTAATAGCAGCAGACAGATCGGTAAAATCAACATCCGGTTCTCTAAGCTTTACTCTTTTATTAACAAATTGAGAAGTATGCATAAGCTAACAACACCTTTTAACTTATTGTAATTTATCAGTATTTTATCATGTCTTAACCAGTTATTCAATTAATATCATTTATCTCCACAAACTGAACAACTAGAATTTCTCTTAATCTCTACTTCACGAAAACTAAGCTCTAGCCCATCATAAACCAATAGTCTACCTAATAACAGTCTTCCTAATCCTAACAAATACTTAATTGCTTCAGTAGCCTGCAGAGTCCCAATAGTACCGGGAATAACCCCTAGCAAACCTCGTTCAGGAGAATCAGTGGTGCTTTGCTCAGGAAAAATACAACGATAACAGGGCCCTTGCGGAGGATCAATCAACATCAACTGTCCTTCAAAAGCAGCCACTCCCGCCTCAATTAGAGGAGTATTTGTTTCTACAGCAGCATCATTAACTAAATACCTAGTAGCAAAATTATCTACACAATCCACTACTAAATCATACTCCCTAAATAATTTCTTGGCTAATTCAAAGTCTAAAAAATCTTGATATGTACTTATCTCTAGATTAGAATTCAAAGCCTCCAAACTATCGCGAGCCGACTCAACCTTAAGCCTATCCAAATCAGCAGTTCGATGTAGTATCTGCCGCTGTAAATTACTAAGCTCTACTTTATCAGCATCAATTATTCCTAGCTTGCCTACTCCAGCTGCTGCTAAATAATAACTTACCGGGGAAGCTAAACCACCAGCTCCTACTATTAATACACTAGAATTTTTTAACTTTTGCTGACCTAATTCCCCGATTTCAGGCAAACTCAACTGCTTGCTATATCTTTCTATTTCTTTAGAGCTTAATTTAGACATCATTTAACCACCTTTAGTACTTGTTTTTCAATAAGTAAAATTTACTTTCCATAGTTAATAAATTCTTTAACTCCCAATTAAACTCCTGCTTCAATGAGAAAAACTTTAACTTTCTCTTTATTTTATAATATTCTTAAAAATCTCAATTATTTCTTTTTAAATTAACTGTTTAATAAAATTAGGAGCTCAATTTTTTGAGCTCCTTAAATACGAGAAAATATTTCTTTTATAGACCTGCTTCTATTAAGGTCTCGTCAACAGCTTCTATAATACCTTCGCTAGTCCTTGTAGCACCACTAACTACATCAACTTCAGTTGATTGAGCCTCCACAATCTCAACTGGAATCTCCTCTAAAGCAGGATCAGCTATCCCAGCAGTCTCTTGATGATCAATAATATCAACATCTAAAATTTCACCATCAGCAACTACTATCTCAACCTCTATCTCACCTCCATTCCTGTATAAGTATCGCCTCTTAGCTCTCCATCTGGTTGATCTGCTGGTCCATTACAAGCAACTAAAGCTATAGCTAACAAAGCAATTACTATTACTAGTGCTATCCGCTTCATTTTATACAACCCTTTCTATATTATACTATTATTATAATAACAATATCTTTATTGTTTATTCCAATTATCAGTTGAATCATATATTTTAACAAAAAAGCAAAAGGTCAGTATGCTCTGTTTATAAGAGTACACTGACCTTTCTATTATTTCAAAAAAAGTTTTCTTAATTCTTTCGCAGTCTGTAATCAGTCACTAGTTACTTCAACTTTTATTAGGCTTTATTCTTCTTCGCTTGGATCAATAATTACATCCTCTTCGACTTCTTCTTCCGGCGCTTCAGGGGCATCTTCAATTGGCTCTCCACAAGCTACTAAAGCAACAGCAAGCAAAGAAATAATCATCACTAAGGCTATCTTTTTTTTCAATGCTTTCCCCTCCTTTCTTATGCTTGTTATTTCTATATTAACATAATATCCAGCGTAATTCAAAGAATATTCTGAATATTATCAAAATTAATAAAAAGACTTATTCCCCTAACCTCTTTAAATAAAAAATCATAAAAGCCAATGTATCCTTATTTATCAAGGATACATTGGCTTTATTCCTAAATTTAATATTTAAATTTAAATATTAAATTCAAACTATAAGTATTACTTATATCGGTTAGATACCCGCCTCAACTAAAGCCTCATTAACTGCTTCTATAATTGCTTCGCTAGTCTTTGTTGCTCCACTAACTGTATCAACATCTGTAGATTGAGCATCTACAATAGCACTTGGAAGCTCTTCAATGGCTGGATCAGCAATACCCTCAGTCTCTTGATGATCAATAACTCTAACCTCTAAGATTTCATCACCATCAATTTCTACCTCAACTTCAATATCCCCTTCATGGCCTTCGCCAATTCCGGTATAAATATCAACTTGCTCTACTGCTTCCTCAGTTGTATCTACTGCTTCTTCACTTGCCTCTTCTGCACCGCCACAACCAACTAAAACGAAGGCAAATAGAGCTATAACCGCTACTATAGCTATTTTTTTCTTCATAAATTATCCCTCCTTTCTGCATATAGACATTATTTAAATTTTAACACATACCTTCTTAAAAAACAATGCTTAATAAATGAATAGGAGTATTAGTAGCTCCATAATCATTATCGATATTTAAATTAACTAGTTGAGTAGAAAAGCGCATTAATTTTCACCTTCCCTTAAGCCTTTTCTACTTTGAGAATATAATAACCCTCTTCAGTCTGCTCTTTAGATAAAATCTGATGTCCTTCTTCAGCTAAACTCTGAGGGACATTAGCTATGGGCTCTCCTTCATCTAAATAAATTTCTAAGCTAGCCCCTGATTCCAAAGGAGCAATTGCTACCTTTGCCTTAACAAAGTTCATCGGACACTCCACTCCTCTTAAGTCAGCCACATCAGTTGATTCTGCTACTTCATCTTTCACAGATTTCCCTGCCTTTAACTCTTCCTCGGGTAGATCAAATTCCAATTTAGAATTTAAGGAAGAAAATAGTTTTTCTACTCTCTCAATTAGCTTTTCAACTTGATCCTGCCAAGTTAATAAATTATCTACATCGCCTAGCTGATAGTCTAAAGCACTGTTTAAAAGCTCTCTATTTTCTTCAGCAACCAATCCGCTATCAATGAATTCTGCTTTAAACTCCTCAATAATCACTCTATCCTTCTGCGTATCTATTCCTTTAATAATTAATAGGGCCCGCGCAGCATTAACTATAGCTTGATAAAGTAAGTCATCAGCTTCATCTTCAATTGCCTCTTGATAATTGTCTCGAGCCGTATTCAGATCTAACTCAATAATATCCATCACTCCAGCTCCACATTCACCCGCTCCTCTACCAGCTAAAGAGAAGTCTTCTTCTTGACCCCAGTCACGATAAATCTCCGGCTCTTCAGCATAGGCTGGAATATCAGTAAACTCCTTAGCTAGAGCTTCTATCCTATCTAAACCCTGCTCTTCCAAATACTGATTGAACTTAGTCGGCTCATAACTTTCATCTTCAGCTAACTGTTCAGCTAAAGCTACTAAAAATTTAGGAATTCTTCGCGCTGGAAGATCTATTAACTTTTCACCATAGCGACTCTTATCTTCCGCTACTCTGCCTCCTAATAATAAAGCATAATGAGGAACTAATTTACCATCAACTCGCTTAGCTCTACCTTCAAAGCCGATCTTACCGATAATATGCTGTCCACAGCAGTTAGGACAACCACTAATGTAAATCTGCGGAAGCGCAGCTTCTTTCTCAGCAGCTAAAGCACTTAACTCCTTACGGATCTCACTAGCTAAATTAGGAGATAAGCACAGACCTAAGTTACAAGTAGAAGCTCCTTTACAGGCTATAGGGGTAGTAGCCACATTGGCAGCCAAAAATTCTCCATTAACACCTTTTATCTCCCCAATTAAGCTTTCCAATTGCTGATCTTTAATCCCGCGCAATAAAAGACTCTGTCTATTAGTAGTCCTATAAGAAATATTATCTGGCAGTTTAGCCAACAACTCCTTAAATTCAGCGTATTTAAAATCGCCATTTTCAGGTCTTAACTCCACTGAATAATATCCTATTTCTTTCTCAGGATAGATATAATCAGCACTTAAATTCACTTCTTCAGGCTCAACTACTTCCTCTCTTTCTATTTGGAAATACTTTATCTCTTCAGTCTCAATCCCTTCCTCTAATACCTCTGCTAAATACTGCTGATATTTAGCAATAAACTCTTCTTCACCTAAGCGTTTTCTGACAAAGCGTAGTCGGGCCCGATGCTTATTACTGCGGTCACCATAATCATCAAAAAATCTTTTAATTGCTTCAGCTACATGGAAAATTTCTTCTTCTAGTATAAACTCTTCTAAAAGAATAGCTACAGCAGCCCCGTTACCCATTCCGCCAGCAGCATAGACCTTAAAACCTCGCTCACCATCTACTTCCTTAGCAATAAATCCTAAATCATTAACCGTAGCCAAGCCTTCATCAGCAGCAGTAGATGAAAAAGCTATCTTATACTTACGCGGTAAATTAAAAGAGGATCTGCTCTTAATTAAATACTCAGTTAAAGCCAAAGCATGGGGAGTTGTATCGAAAACTTCCTCTGGATTAACCCCAGCTCGAGAAGCATTAGCTACATTCCTGACAGTATTACCACCCCCACCTCTAGGACTCAAGCCTACTTCTAGAAGCTTATTCAATATCTCCGGAGTATCCTCCATCTCCACTGCGTGAATCTGCACATCCTGCCTAGTAGTAAAGTGTAAATAACCACTTCCATATTCCGCAGCTAACTCATTCAAGACTTCCAGCTGTTCTTTAGTGATAACTCCTCCGGGAGCTCTAACTCGCACCATATACTTTTTTTCTGCTGCTCCGCGTTGACTATAAACTCCCATAGGCACTCGATAAGATTTAAATCTAACTGCATCAATTTCTCCAGCCAAAAAACGTTCTACTTCTCCTTCATACTTCTCTGTATCTTCCTTAACAGTTTCCGGAATTTCAAATACTGGTTGATTATTCATATTATTTCTCCTTTCTTCATTTCCCAAGTTTAAAACTTTTAAAAAATTATTATAACCACGAATCAACACTAATGAGCACAAATAAATTAGATTTTAGTTAGGTCTTAATCTGTATTAAACTTTTTTTATTCGTGTCAATTCGAGCTCATTCGTGGTTTCAAGCAGGTTTCTTAAATCGCTAATCTATAGCTAATTATTTTCAATCTGCAACTCCAATTCCGATACTAACTCTTGCTCCTCAATTTTAAAAGCCTTTAAGATAGGTTCTGATTCAGCTAAGGAGATAATAAAATAGATCAGTTCCTCATTATAAGCTAATTTCTTATCTTCAGCCGAAGGTCGAGCCGGAGTAAAAGGATGAGAATGATAGTTTCCTAACAGTTCATAACCTTGTTTTCTAATCTCCTTAGCCACCTTAAACTGCTCTTGAGGATCTAAAGTAAAATGCTCCGCCGAATCATCAAGATTAGTCATTGGCACAACCTCTTTAACTTCAACTACCTTCTCCTCTTTAGTCCCGGCTACTAAACCACAAGCCTCCTTAGGAAATCTCTCTTTTGCATCCTCTACCAACTTTTCATATGAAGATTTTGCTAAATTAATAATCATAGCTCACAAGCTCCCTGTTCATAGTCTATTAGTTCTGTAATTTCCGGATCTTCACCACAAACTCCACAGTCTGGATTTTTCTTAACCTCTATTTTCCTAAAGTCCATACTCAAAGCATCGTAATTTAGTAAATTACCAGTCAATAAATCGCCTTTATCAAGTAGATACTTAATAGCCTCAGTTGCTTGTAAAGCACCCACAACTCCAGCTAATACTCCTAGCACCCCGGCCTCTTTGCAAGAAGGAACTGCTCCAGGAGGAGGTGGGTCGATAAAAACACAACGATAACAAGGAGTATCTTCGCTAGGCACAACAGTCATAGTCTGCCCGGTAAACTTAATTATCCCAGCGTGAGAAAAAGGCTTGTCCTCCATTACTGCTGCATCATTGATTAAAAACTTAGCCGGAAAATTATCAGTACCATCAATTATAAAGTCATATTCTCTAATAACTTCTTTAATATTCCCGGAATAGAGATAGTCGCGATAAGTTTTCACCTCTACATCAGGATTCATAGAGTTTATCTTATTTTTAGCCGACTCTACTTTTAAACGACCCACATCAGGAGTATGATGCAAAACTTGACGCTGTAGATTAGAAAGTTCAACTTGATCAGCATCAACTAAACCGATTTTACCTACTCCAGCAGCAGCTAAAAACTGAGCAGCCGGAGTTCCCAAGCCACCAGCACCAATTATTAATACTGAAGACTCCAATAGTTTCTGTTGTCCTTCTACTCCTACCTCTTGCAGAATAATGTGTCTAGAATATCTTTCTAACTGTTCTTCAGTGAAGTCCATCATTGCTGCCACCGCCCATAAAATATAAAAACTCGACTTGATCTCCATCTTTGATCAACTGACTATCAAATTTATCTTTAGCTAAAATTTCTCCGTTTAACTCTACTGATACCATCTCCGGCATATCTACATCTTCTTCTTTTAATAATTCCTTAACAGTCAATTCATTCTCATATTCAACCTTTTTGCCATTAACTTGTATTTTCATTATTTAAGTCCTCCTTTGAGTTCTATTAAAGTTTTATTTTTTAAATAATATCGTTCTATTGTTTCAGAGGATAAATGATAGAGGATAAATTAAGATCAAGAAATAAAGTTCAAATTCTAAAAAGTTAATATTGATCTATTGTTAAGCTTTCACGAGGTCTGGGTACCCCCAGGGGTGTTTGCAAAGTAGTGGCTAACTTCGTGTCGAACATCCAGATCTTTTTTCTCTCCTTGTATATTTATAGAGACTATAGTTATCATAATCTGCTTGAGCTTTTTTGAAGTCTTTTAGTAAAAACGACGAAAAAAGCTAGATCTCCGCTACTAAACACCCCCTGGGGGATTATGTTATCGTGAAAAATCAATTTCGTTATCAGCGCGGCCAAATGGGGGTTTATAAGCAATATTAAAGTTTATTTTTTAGTGCTTCTTGACGAATCGGAGCTTAAATAAAAGCTGGTTTAGTAAATTTTTCTAATTAAAATTCACTTACTTTTATTTGAGTGGAGATGAGTCTTAGAAATACTAAAATAAACTTTTCCAGCGTTGACGCGAAGCTAATCATTACTTTGGAAACATCCATTTGGCCCCCTACACCAATAAAACAATATACCAATATTCTAATAGCAAAACTAATCTTTTAATATTTAGTCAGAACTTAGTCAGATTTTAGTCTGTGTCCAATAGATTTAAATCTTTTGAACTTTATCTATCCTCTATCCTCTGTCCTTTATCAACTGAATTTTATAACAATAAAGTTAAACACTAAATTATTTATTTAATCGTTGATAACTCTCGCTAATCTCCGGAACCTCAGTCCACCAAATATCACCCGCTCCACTGGACTGCCCCCGTAAATTTCCCAAATCCAATCCCACCACGATCAAAATTCCAATCACCACCATCAGTATTAAGCTTTTTTTAATAAATTTCATTTTTCTCACCTGCCCTTAGAATGGTAAGGTAAAGAAAGTACCGCTGAAAAATACATAGGCAGCAATCAAGGTCAAAACTATATTCAAAGTTTGACCGATCAAGTAAAGTAGAACTACCTTTCCACCTCTCACTAATTTAGCCATCTCCTTAAAGTTAGACTTTAAACCAATACTAATAAAGGCTAAAGTAAAGAAAAACCCTCTAAAACTATTAACCACTGGTAAGTTAGCATCCACTACCGCTTCAGGTAAAACAAAAGAAAAGATAAGCGAAGCAACTACAAAACCGATAATAAATTTAGGTAACCTAATCCAGATCTCTTTAATTCCTACCTCCGACTCTGAAGCTGATTTTCCTTCATAGTTTGTTACCCAAAAGATGGCTATTGCAAAAGCAATAATCCCAATTAAAATATTCTGTACCATCTTAATCACTGAAGCTACTTCCATTGCTTCATTACCTAAAACTGCTGAAGAAGCAACTACTGCTCCAGTAGCATCAATAGTTCCCCCTAGCCAGGCTCCACCAATAGCAGCATCCATTCCTAAAAAACCTACTAAAGCTGGCATTGCTAACATCATTATGATCGTAAAGATCAAAGTAACGGAAATAGCTAAAGTAATCTCTTCTTTCTTTGCTTTAGCGGCAGCTCCTGAAGCAATAGCTGCTGAAACACCACAGACTGAAGTAGCTGTAGCAATGGTAATTGCTAAACCTCTACTATCTTGCATTTTAAGTACTTTTTGCGAAAACCAATACATACTAATAAGTACTAGTGGAGTTACTACCCAAGCTACACCTAACCCCATCAAACCTAAAGTTAACATTCGATTAAAAAGAATTGAAGCCCCTAAAAGTACTAAACCAGTTTTAATATATAAGCCAGGCCGAATAGCTTTCTTTAAAAACTCTGGTGTCTTAATTACATTACTAATAAATAGGCCTATTACTAGGGCCCAGATAACATCATTAAAACCATAATACCTCCAAGGTGAATAATTACCTATTACGTATGCTACAATAGATAAAGCAAAAATAACTGGAAAACCAATTACAAATCCTTTTAACTCTTCCCGATTTGCAAATAAAACAGCTACAGAGCAGAGAACTAAACAGATTAATCCTGTAGCCAGAATTCCCGGGATACTTCCTGCGGGAATGGCAGCTAATATGTTAGCTCCTTCTTCTCCCCAACTCTGAGGCAACACAGGCTTTCCTAAAAATCCACTAAGCGCACCAACTATCAACAAAAAACCTAGCCAAACAGTCCACCAATCTTCCTTCTTAAATAACGATGACCAACTAACCTCTTCTTTCAAACTAAGTCCATCCATCTTAATCCCCCCTATTAATGTATAGTATTCTTATATGTTTTTATGTCTTTTTTGGCTATGTATAGACTTTATCATGTTATCTATGTAATGTCAATAGGTTTACTAGGGATTAATCAAAAAAATAAGCCGGACTCTTAATCCGACTTATCTTAATCCTTAATCTTCTTTTCTTTTAAAAAGAGTAGTACTTAAATATCTCTCGCCAGTATCAGGGGCAATAGCTACAACCTCCTGTTCAGTTGTCAATCTTTGAGCTACCCTAATAGCTGCTGCCGTTGCTGCTCCAGTGGAAATCCCAGCTAAAATTCCTTCTTCAACTGCTAATCTTCTAGCTACTTGCATAGCCTCTTTAGCCTCTATCTTTATTACTTCATCTATAACCTCTACCTCTAATATATCAGGAATAAATCCAGCTCCAATCCCTTGAATCATGTGCGGGCCCGGTTTTTCTCCACTAATCACCGCCGAATCCGCTGGCTCCACAGCCACTATCTCTATCTCATCGATCTCTTCTTTTAAGACTTCGCCTACCCCAGTAATAGTTCCGCCAGTTCCTACTCCAGCTACAAAAGCAGCTAATTTATCTGAGCTAGCTTCCAAAATCTCTTGAGCTGTACTACGCCGATGTATCTCCGGATTAGCCTGATTCATAAACTGCTGTGGTAAAAAGTAGTCTTCATTTTCAGCGACCAACTCTTCGGCCTTCTCAATAGCTCCCAGCATTCCTTCTTCACCAGGTGTTAATATAATCTCAGCTCCGTAAGCCTTAAGTAACTTTCGCCGCTCTATACTCATAGTATCAGGCATGATAATCAGTACCTGATAACCCTTAACTGCTCCTACAAAGGCCAAGCCCACTCCAGTATTACCGCTAGTAGGCTCTACAATAGTCCCTCCCGGCTCTAAAGCACCTTCTGCTTCAGCCGCTTCAATCATGCTTAAAGCTATTCTATCCTTAACACTGCCTCCGGGATTATAAGACTCTAGCTTCAGATAAACAGTAGCACCTTCTTCAGCCACTAGTCGATTTAACTTCACCAAAGGAGTCTCCCCAATCAATTCAGCTACATCATCAACCTTCCTCATTTTATTACCTCCTCAGTAATCAACACCTAGTAAATCGCTTGATTTATATAGTCTTTATATTTTATCAAGAATTAAAGTTACTGTCAATTAGGCTCCAGCAGTTGCTAAAGCCTTAATTGCTAAGTAAAACCCACCTTGTCAATCACCTTACTTAAAGGTAGCTGAAACCTTTTGGTAGGTATCACCTCGAAAGTCACTATATAGTCTTCTCCTAAACGCTGCTTAATCCTCTCTTCCAATAAACGAAAAAAGTATTCATCGGTTCCTTCAGGAGTATAAATAAATAACTCCACCTCTATCCCGCTAGCTCTAACAGCTAATAAATCACTTTCCAAATCATCGCCCACAGTTTCTCGATAAACCTGGCGGACAATATCTTCAGGTCTTTCCTGAATCATCCGTTCATAAGTTAACCAAGACAGAGGTAAGGTCAAAAAAATCACTGCTACTATAATTATAGCTAAGCTCTTTTTAACTACTCGTTGTGCTTTAAACTTGTACCAAATCTGCGGCTTTAATCCTTTAAAATAAAAAATAGTTACAATAGCCAACATTAAAGCTAAGTAGTTACCTAATAAAAGTAGCACAGCTCCTTTAACCATAGTGAAATTACTTAAAGCAAAACCAATACCGATAGTAGCCATTACCGGAATCAAGGCCGCAGCAATAACTACTCCCACTAACTGAGCCTTTACTCCCGAAATTAAGGAGTAGGCACCAGCTCCTCCAGCAGCTAAACCTACAAATAAATCAGCTACTGTAGGAAACATTCGTACCTTAAGAGCAGAATTAACGGCCACGTTAGGAACAACCCAGCCCATTACTAAGCCTATCAAAACCCCAATCAATAGGACTACCGTTTCAGCCACAGCTCCCTTAGCTATTAGTTTAAAATCCCCCAAAACAATCCCCGTAGCCATCGCCACAATAGGGCCAAAAACAGGAGCAATTATCATCGAACCCACTATTACTGCCGTATTATCAAGAATCAAACCTAAAGAGGCAATGATAGCGGCCATAACAGCCAGAAATATAAAATGATCATTAAGTTGAGAGTTATTTTGAGCATAGGTTACTAAGGACTCTCGATTAGCTTTAAAGCTCTCTCTTGACTCCTCAGCTTTATCCCGAGGAATCACTGTCTCAGGAGTAAAAATAGCTAAACTTCGGTTTTCATTATCTTGAAAATTAAAATGTTCCTTTAAATTATCTAAAATACGATCACTATTGCCAGCTAACAAATTGATAATTAGTAAGTCCCCAGTAGGTGAAGATATTAATTTATACTCCTCTTCAGCCAAACCTAAAGTAGTTAATAACTCTACTGCTGCTTCTCCTTCGCCAGACTTAAATGTAGCTTGAACTACCTGCATAAAAAAACCTCCCTAAGCAAAAATACTAAGTCCAAGCTTAGTATACTGAATTAGGGAGAAATTTATAGCTTTTTAATCCACATCTAATTTATCAAAAACTAATTGATAACCTCCAGCTCCATAGTTCAAAAAACGCTTTACTCTACTAATAGTAGCCGTGCTAGCTCCAGTAGCTTTACCTATTTCTTCATAAGTAGCACCTTCATTAAGCAGTCTAGCTACCTCCAAACGTTGGCTTAAAGCCTTTACTTCATTAATAGTACAGACATCTTCAAAAAATTTATAAGCTTCTTCAAGGGATTCCAAAGACAGAACTGCTTTAAAAAACTGTTCAGTAAACTTATTCTGTAAATTCGAATCCACAGCAAACACCCCCTGCTTTAAACTGCTATCTATATCTATTATAAAGGATTAGCAGAGGAAATTCTAGTCCTTTAAAGCATTAAAGTAAATTAAACTACCTAGCACAGTCTTCCACTTCATCCTTAAGCAACTCTACTGCATGAGGTAAGGCCGGTAAAATAACCTCTAGACATTCTGACACAGCTTTAGGACTACCGGGTAGATTAACAATCAAAGTCTCTTCAACAACTCCGGCTACTGCTCGAGATAACATAGCTCGATTAGTAACCTTTAAACTCTCCATCCGCATCGCTTCAGCTAAACCGGGCACTTCCTTATCTATTACTTCCAAAGTAGCATCAGGAGTTACATCTCTAGGCCCTAAACCAGTACCACCAGTAGTCAAAATTAAGTCTACTCCTTGGCTGACCATTGCTAAAATTTCGGACTTAATTATTAGCTTCACATCAGGCACCACCTGATAAGCTGCTATTTCACCATCTATCTGCGCTACTAATTCTTTAATCACTTCGCCGCTCTTGTCTTCACGTTCCCCTTTAGCTCCTCTATCGCTGGCAGTAATAACTCCTACCTTAATCATCGCTACCTATCACCTCAATAGCATCGCCAGGCTTTATTTGTCCACCTTCGATCACCTTAGCAAACACTCCCTCCCGTGGCATTACACAGTCTCCAGCTTGATAGTAGATAGCACAACGGTCGTGACATTCCTTGCCGATCTGGGTTAGCTCTAAAACTACCTCCGGGCCCACTTTAAAACGAGCTCCTATCTCTAATTCTAAAAGATCTATCCCCTCAGTAGTTAAGTTTTCAGCAAAATCACCAGCCGAAACATCCAAACCCTGCTCCTTCATCTTCTGGATACTCTCTTTAGCTAATAAACTAACCTGTCGATGCCAATCGTCAGCATGAGCATCACCTACTATCCCGTGGTCTTCTTGTAAAGTAACCTGCTCTACATTCTCTTTTTGCTCCCCTTTATTTTCACTAACCGATACCGCAAATACCTTAGCCATTTTCAACACCTCTTTCTTTGGAATCACGTATAAAGTCACCGCTCTGTCCGCCACTCTTTTTAACCAATCTAATCTCCCCTAATTCCATAGCTTTATCTACGGATTTACACATATCATAAATAGTCAAAGCTGCCGTGGAAACAGCCGTTAAAGCCTCCATCTCTACTCCCGTCTGCGAGCTAATTCCTACTTCAGCTTCAATATGAATATAGTTTTGCTCTTGATTAATCTTAAAATCTAAATCTACACTAGTAATATTCAAAGGATGACACATAGGAACAATTTCACTAGTTCGTTTAGCATTCATTATCCCAGCTATTTGGGCTACTCCTAATACATCACCCTTTTTAATCCGTTGTTCCTGAATTCTGGCAATAGTTTCAGCACTGGTATAAACCTTAGCTTCAGCTACAGCTCGGCGGTGAGTAACCGGTTTTTCTCCCACATCAACCATTTTGGCCCGTCCTTTTTCATTAAAATGAGTAAACTCCTGCTGATCTTTTTTAGACATTAATTAACCTCCTATCTGTGACATCTGCCTTTGATTGAGCTCTAAATTAGTCTTAGCTTCTTGGCTTAACCCTTGCTCCGGTTTAGCCAGAATAGCCATCTCTAAAGCTTCCTTTAATTCAGCATCATTAGCTCCCGTTCGCAAAACTTCTTTTAAATTATGCTCACTATCGGCATGCAAGCAAGGCTTTACAAAGCCATCAGCCGTTAATCTAACTCGATTACAGTTACTACAAAAATGATCAGAAATAAAGCTAATAAAACCTAATTTGCCTTTAGCTCCTGCTAAGCGATAGTATTTAGCCGGGCCATTACCTTGGGGCTTATTAACCGGATTTAAAGCTGCTAACTTTCTTAAGCGCTCTTTTATTTCAAAAATAGATATATATCTATCCTGGGCCCAATCATAGCTTTCCCCTAAAGGCATTAACTCTATAAAACGCACACTAAGTTGATTATCATAAGTCAACTTAGCAAAATCCTCAATCTCCTCGTCATTAATCCCTTTAATCAAAACTACATTCAACTTTAGAGGCTCTAAACCTGCTAAGCGAGCTTCCTTAATTCCCAACAATACCTGAGATAAGGGCAGCTTAGCTCGACTAATTTCAGCAAACTTTTCTGCCTGCAAGGTATCTAAACTAATATTAACTCGATCCAAACCAGCCGCCTTTAAATCAGCAGCATACTTAGGTAATAAAGTACCATTAGTAGTTAAAGATAGATCTTTAATTCCTAAAGCCTTAATCCTTTCAATAAAATCTAGCACTCCTTTACGCACTAAAGGCTCTCCCCCGGTTAAACGTACTTTATCAATCCCCAGTTCAGTAGCTGCCTTAATTATTCTATACAACTCTTCGTAGCGTAAAATTTCTTGACAGTCCTTAGTCTGTACTCCATCTTCAGGCATACAATAAAAACAGCGAAGATTACAACGATCAGTAATCGAAACCCTTAAATAATCTATCTGCCGCCCCACTTCATCCTTCATTAATTAACACCTACTTTCTAAGTTCTGCAAATAAACTCCCATCTAGCTAAGTCCCAACTCCAACTCTATTAGCTAAGATAGCTTTTAAATCTTGACTAATTAAAAGCTCCTTTAACTTAGTTAATCTTTCTTCTTCCTGAGCAGGTATCACTAACTTATAGTCCACTTCTGCTAAAGGAATAAAGTCCAAAGCTAAAAGTTGAGCTGCTTCAGCAGTTACTAGACCTACCTGAACTAAGCCTTCTTTAATTAAATTAACCACTTCCAGTTCATTTCTAGCCTGACGAGCATAACCTTCTATTGAAGAACTATCAATCTGCAACTCCTGTAGTCTATTATCCAATAAACGACGACTACTGCTGCTTTCAGCTTGATTAATAAATGAAATATCACTTCTAAGCAGGTCTTCTAATGAAGTAATCCCCTGCGGATTATCAGCTTCCACTACTAAACCCAAACTTGAAGTTACTAACTCAACCACTGTTGCCTCTGCATAATACTCCTCAACTGCGCAAGAGGCTCCTTCTACTTGAGCTAATAAGGCTAGATTAGCAGCTTGAGAGCCTAAGTATTCTAAAGCAGCCTCCGGGCCCGCACTATGCAAATAAACATCTAAAGCAAGCCTATTAGCCTGATTCTCTAAACACTGTCCCACTACTCCCTGCTCACCAGCAACAATTAGATTCTGTTGATACTTACTCTCCTTAATCAGTTCTACTTCTACCTCTTCGCCAGCCTCTAATCCTTGGCTTAAAGCTGGAATTCTGGCAAAGCCATCCGCTTTAGCAACCGAATTAATCACCCCTGCTCCCCGTTTTAAAGAAAGAGCTCTCAACTCCCCAGCAATTTCAGCCAGCTTAACTCGTACAAACTCCTCTTGTCCTAATTTAGAAAGTAAGTTCTGCACTAATTTAGCCTTAACTGTAGAGCTTTGATTTTCATTAGCAGCTAATCCAGATAAAGCAGTAACTAAAGGCTGTGCAAAAAGCCTGCTACCTAAATAGGCAGAAACGGGATAACCGGGAACTCCAATTACCAGCTTCTCTTTAATTAAACCGACCATCAACGGTTTAGCAGGTTTAATAGCCACTCCGTGAAACAGCAGCTCTCCTAAGTCCTCTATCACCTGCGCTGTATAGTCCTCAGCTCCAGCCGAAGAACCAGCAATAATCAAAACTAAATCATGCTGAGAGCACAACTGCTCCACCTGTTGTTTAATCAACTGATAGTCATCAACTACCTTTTCTGCCTTGATAGGACGACCGCCCCACTGTTTAACCTGACTCTTAAGCACTCGTGAATTATATTCCACAATTTTACCCGGAGCTAACTTCTCCTCCGGCTCTATTAACTCAGTCCCAGTAGGCAAGATTGCTACCTCCGGCTGCTTAATGACCTCCACTTCAGTAACTCCAGCGGCCAAAAGACTGCCGATTTCAGCCGGGCCCAATTCCTGTCGAGCAGTTAAAACTAACTCCCTCGCTAAAATATCTTCACCAATCGGCCTAATATGCTGACCTGGAGTAGCAGCTTCAGTAATCTCTAAAGTCTCTTCATCGAGCTCATTTACATCCTCAATCATAATTACCCCATTACAGCCTTCAGGAATCGGCTCTCCGGTATCTACATAAAAAACCTCTTCATTTACCTTCAGTCTGTTAGGACTTCTAGAGCTAGCTCCAAAGGTCACTTCAACATCAACGGCTACTCCATCCATAGCCGAAGCATAGTAATGAGGGGTAGACTGTTGAGCATAAATCGCTTCTGCATTAACTCTACCCAAAGCTTCCTCAACAGCTACTGTTTCTGTAGCTAATTGATCATAATTACTCTCTAACTGCTGTAATACTATCTGTCGAGCTTCATTCAAAGGTACTTTATCTAAGTAAACCTTTCTCTTTCCCATACTTTCACCTCGTCAAATCATAATAATGAACCATCTTTATTAAGCTATATCGCTCTAATGTTTCAGAGGACAGATGATAGATGATAGAGGCGACGCAGAGCTAGTGCCAATGGTGATAAATTAAGATCAAAAGATAAAGTTCAAGACCTATTTGACACAGTGCCCCGTAGCGACGCCATTATTTTGGCTAGTCATTACTCTGGGAAGTGCCCTTGGGGTGACTAAGTTCTGACTAAAATCTGACTAGACCTTAAAAATCTTTAAAATCCATTGAAAACACTAATGAACATAAATTAACACTAATAAAAACATTTAAATAATTTTTTGAAATTATGTTTTAATGTTTAGTCAGAACTTAGTCAGATTTTAGTCTGCGTCAAACTGGTTTTGACTTTGAACTTTATCTATCCTCTATCATTTATCCTTTATCAACTGAACTTTATACCAATATTGCTTTAAAATCTACTCTGAAAACAAAAATAGATTAAAACAACTCAACTCTCACTACTTCCCCAGCCGCCAGTCCCTCTTTACTCCAAGGCACTTTAACTAGTCCATCGGCAGCCACCATAGTCATCATTAAGCTAGACTCTCCCTGTACCGGCTTAGCTACCCAACCTGTAGCTTCCTTCTTTAATTTAACCCTAATATAGTCCTCTCGGCCGGGATCTGAACTCAAGTTCTGGCTAAATTCAGCCTCTATATGTCTCTTTTCCTGCTCTCCCCCCATTACTGCTTCGATATAAGGAGCTACAAACTTTTTAAAGACTACCATAGCCGAAACTGGATGTCCTGGCAAACCATAAGCAGGCACTCCTTCTACTAAGTTGAAAATGGTAGGCTTGCCCGGCTTAATGGCGATCCCATGAATTAAAACTTCACTATCACCTAGTTCATTTAAAACAGTATAAGTGACATCCTTAACTCCAACTGAACTACCACCCGAAACTACAATAAAGTCTACCTGATCAACTAAATTAATTACAGCCTCTTTTAAGCTTTCCTCATTATCTTCGATAATCCCTCCGGGAACGGCAATAGCTCCTAACTCCTCTACTAAAGAGCATAGAGAGTAGGTATTGATATCTCTAGTCTGACCTAAGTGTCGCTCCTCATTTAAAGAGATAAGTTCATTACCAGTAGAAATAACTCCTACCTTGGGGCGACGATAAACACTGACTTCAGCAATTCCTAAACCAGCTAACATTCCTATATCCTGGGCCCGCAAACGATGCTCTGATGCCAATACCACCTGTCCAGTCTCAATATCACTACCTTGAGCTACTATATTCTCTCCGGGAGAAATCGAATTATAAATAGTCAACTTATCTCCTTTAAGCGCCGTCTCTTCAATCATAATTACTCCCTCAGCACCAGCAGGCAGCATTCCTCCGGTGGGAATCTTCACAGCCTGTCCGCTCTCCACTGTCACTTTCGGCTCAGCTCCCATTTCCACTTCGCCTACTAATTCTAATGTCTTGGGTTTTTCTTCACTGGCTCCAAAGCTATCTTCAGCCCGCAAAGCATACCCATCCATCACCGACTTAGTAAACGCCGGCAAATCTTCACTAGCTAAAATATCTTCAGCAGTTACTCTCCCTAAGGCTTCTGTAACCTTTATTCCTTCTGTCTTTTGTAAAGATTTAATATTAGACTTGATTATCTCCCTAGCCTTTAGCGGAGTAATCAGTTCAAAAAAAGCCATATCAATAACTCCTTCTTCTTTAATTATTAAAAACAGCCAAGTTGACAGTTCTTCAGCTTAACATCTAGCTGATTAGCAAGCTTACCTACTACTTTATTTTCAACCTCTAAATCCTCAGCAATCTGCTGAGCTACCTCACACTCTAAGGCTCCATCTTCCAGCTGCTTTTTAATTTCTGCTTTAATCTTTTCCTTTAACTCCTTCTCCACTTTAATTCCCCCTTTTTTCGATATTAACTTAAAAACAAAATTTATACCAATAATTAAAATAGCCCCCTGAAAAGGGGGGCCAGAAAACATTAAGTGCTTCTGGAAAGAAGCACTTAAAAACTATATCAGGCAATTCCTTTCCACATTGGGAGACCATAATGTTTCCATCATAATCCTATCGGCTAACAATCCCTGGGCCTAAACCTGTAGAACTGCCAGCTCGGAATTATTGAATTTTAATGATATTATGTATCTTTCATTATATAAAACATTAATAATATTGTCAAATTTACTAATACTACCAAATGGTTATTCATTATATAGCTCAAAACGTTCAACTAAATTAGCCAAATCAGCTACTAAAGCATCTAGTTCATCAGCTAAAGCCGAACTTTCTTGAGCTCCTGCTGACTGTTCTTCACTAATAGCCGAAACCTCCTCTGCCGAAGCTGAAACTTCTTCCGTAAAGCTAGCTATCTCTTCAGTAAAGTCCACCAGCTCATCTAAAGTTATTTCTAGACTATTCACCTTATCATCAATGCTCTTAAACATCTGACTAGCTTGATTAATAACTTCCAATCCTTCTTTAGCCTGACTTTGACCGGACTCCATAGTCTCAACTGTCTCCGCTGACTGCTTACGCATCTCCTTAACCAAGCCCACAATATCGCTAGCTGCTTCATTAGACTCTTCAGCTAACTCTCTAATCTCTTCAGCTACCACTGCAAAGCCCTGTCCGTGTTCCCCGGCTCTAGCCGCTTCAATACTAGCATTTAAAGCTAGCAAATTAGTCTGCTCAGCTATATCAGTAATTACACTTACAAACTCTCCAATTTTTTGAGTAAATTCATTCATCTGAGCTACTGTATCAGCAGACTGGTTAATATGCTGATTCAATTTTTCCATTTTAGTTACTGTCTGATCTAAAGTCTTCCTTCCTTCATCAGCCGATTGAGAAATCTCTGTAATTGAAGTCTGCTCACCATTTTCTACTTTCCCCCCCACAACTTGAATACTATTATTCAAGTCCTGTACTAAACTTACCTGTCGCTCAGAGCTATCAGCTACTTCTTGAATAGCCATTGCTGCCTGCTCTGCCATCTGTCCAGTTTCAGCCGAACTTTTAGCTAAATCTTTACTAATTTTATCCGTTTTTTCAGTAGTATTATTGATTCCAACTAACATTTCATTCATACTTTTCATCATCTCATTAACAGAGTTTTTCAGCTGACCAATCTCATCGCTGCGCTTTATTTCTAAGGTTTCAACATCCAGCTCTCCCTTACTTAACTTATCAGTTAAATCGATTAGCTTCTCCAAAGGCCCTATAATCAATTTAGTAGTTAAAAATAGAATCACCGCTGTAACTACAAATAGATTAATAACTGTAGCAATCCAGGCTGAAAAATCCCCCTGATAAACATAAGTATTAATTAAATCGTTCAGCCAATTAGCAATTACCGGGCTTAATAACTGTGAAAACACCACCGCTACTATAAACTTAAATTTCAAACCAAAATTTATACCTTTTAATTTTGCCTTCAACTATAACTCCTCCTTTAAAAATTCTTATCCTATTTGTTCTTATCCTATTTATATACTTATTAGTGCTCTGATTAAAAGTTCCTCCCTTAAAAAAAGATTATAATAAATTTAAAAAGAAATCATAACAAATCTATCAAAGAAAAAGAAGATACCACTTTAAAAGTGATATCTTCCCAGTTCAAAAAATATTATTCTTTAGCAAGTCAAGTTTCTTTAAAGCATGAATGCATAGCGAAGTATAAATAAAACACCTAAAATATAAATCAACGGATGAACCTTATCCCCTTTGCCAGCTACTAATTTCACTAGAGGATAAGCAATTAAACCAGCTGCAATCCCTTCGGCAATACTGAAAGCAAAAGGCATCATGGCAATAGTCATAAAGGCTGGAAAAGCTTCAGTAAAGTCCTCAAAGTCTATATCGGTAATTGCTCCCATCATCAAAACACCTACAACTACTAAAGCTGGAGCCGTAGCTGCTTCAGGAACTAAAAGCACTAAAGGAGATATCAACAAGGAAGCCAGAAATAAAATAGCAACTACTACTGCTGTTAAACCAGTTCTCCCGCCTTCTACTATTCCAGCCGTACTCTCCACATAAGTAGTTACCGTACTAGTACCCAGGATAGAACCAAAGGTAGTTCCTAAAGAGTCAGCCATTAAGGCCTGACCCGCCTTAGGTAAGTTGCCATCTTCATCTAACATTCCGGCTCGAGCTCCTGTCCCAATTAAAGTACCAATAGTGTCGAATAAATCCACAAAGGTAAAAGCAATAATAATATTCAACATGCCAAAGTTAAATAATTCAGGTATGCCCTCAGTAAAAGCACCAAAGGTCTGTAAATCAACGGTTAAGCTAAAGGGAGAAAATCCTTCCTGAATTTCAACTACTCCCATCGGAATCCCAATAATAGTGGTAATTATAATTCCGATTAAAATAGAGCCCTTAACCTTTTTAGCCATTAAAATGCCCATAATAAGTAATCCAATTAAAGCTAATAATACATTCGGATCTCCTAAGTTTTCATTTAAAGCAATTAGAGTTCCCTCATCAGCTACGATAATTTCTGCATTCTTCAAGCCGATCAGAGCTATAAAAAGACCAATTCCAGCACTAACTGCCATCTTCAAAGAAGTAGGTATCGCATTGACTATCATAGTCCTTAAGCCAGTCACAGTAATCAAAATAAAGATCAGTCCGGAAACAAAGACTGCTGCTAAAGCCGCCTGCCAACTTAAACCCATTCCGATCACAACTGTATAAGCAAAAAAAGCATTTAAGCCCATCCCCGGAGCCAGTCCAAAGGGATAGTTAGCAGAAAAAGCCATTATTAGCGTAGCAAAGGCAGCAGAAATAACTGTAGCCGCCATTACTGCTTCAAAAGGCATTCCTGCATCCTGCAAAATCATCGGATTAACAATAATAATATAGGCCATAGTCATAAAGGTAGTTAAGCCAGCAATTACTTCAGTTTTTACTGTAGTTCCGTGTTCTTCTAACTTGAATGTTCTCTCCAATATTCCTTTGTCCATGTCAAATTTCCTCCTTGATTTATTATTTTAAATATGTGTAAATGATAACATATTTATTGTAGCTTATCAAGAAAACAAATTAACTTATTCCCATTCAATAGTAGCTGGTGGTTTGGAAGTAATATCATAAACTACTCTATTTACTTCCTTGACTTCATTGGTAATTCTAGTAGAAATCTTCTCTAATATCTCTAAAGGAATTTTAGCCCAGTCGGCTGTCATGGCATCTTTGCTTTTTACGGCTCTTAAAGCAATTGTATAACTATAAGTTCGTTCATCGCCCATTACTCCTACACTGCGCATTGGCGGTAGTACCGCAAAAAACTGCCAGATTTCTCGACCTAAACCGGCTTCTTTGATCTCTTCTCTAAAGATAGCATCGGCTGCCTGTAGAACCTTAACTTTCTCCGGAGTAACCTCTCCTAAGACTCTAATCCCTAGACCCGGGCCCGGAAAAGGCTGTCGCCAAACTACTTCTTCCGGCAAACCTAACTCAGCTCCTACTTCCCTTACCTCATCCTTAAATATCTCCCGCAAGGGCTCAATTAAGCCTAGCTCCATCTCCTCCGGCAAACCCCCTACATTATGATGGCTCTTAATAGTAACTGCATCATCGCTAGCTCCGCTCTCAATTACATCAGAATAAATAGTTCCTTGCACTAAATACTCCACATCACCTAACTTACTGGCCTCTTCTTCAAAAACCTCAATAAACTCATTACCAATTATCTTCCGCTTCTCTTCCGGATCACTAACCCCGGCCAACTTAGCAAAAAATCTCTCCTGAGCCTCTATATGAATCAAGTTCATCTCAAACTGCTCAGCAAAGGTTTCCTGCACCTCTGCTCCTTCATTCTTTCTCAATAAACCATGGTCTACAAAAATACAAACTAATTGATCACCGATAGCCTCCTGTACTAAAGTAGCAGCTACCGAAGAGTCTACTCCTCCCGACAGTCCACAAACTACCTTCTTATTGCCTACTTTCTCTCGAATTTCAGCTATCTGTTCTTCAATAAAGCTAGCTGCCGTCCAACCACCTTCACAAGCACATATTTCAAATAAGAAATTATCAAGAAGCTGCTTGCCAAAAGAAGTATGTCCTACTTCAGGATGAAACTGAACTCCATAAAGGTCGAGTTCAGGATTACCAATAGCTGCTGCCGGCGAATTTTCAGTATGTCCCAAAATTTCAAATCCTTCAGGGATTTCTACTACTTTATCGCCGTGGCTCATCCAACACTGTAACTCTTCTCCTAACTTCGCTAACAGTTTTTCCTCTGAATCTATAATCAACTCAGCTTTACCATATTCCCGTTGCTGAGCTGGCTTCACCTCTCCCCCAGGCAATAAATGACTCATCAACTGCATCCCATAACAGATCCCTAAAATAGGAATCCCTAACTCAAATAGCTCCGGCTCTAGCTGAGGAGCCTCCTCACCATAAACACTAGCTGGCCCTCCAGAAAGAATAATCCCCTGCGGCTGCTTTTCTTTTATCTCCTCAATTGAAATGCTATAAGGTACTAATTCTGAATAGACATTTGCTTCCCGCACTCTACGCGCAATTAATTTACTGTATTGAGCTCCAAAATCTAATACTAAAATTAACTCTTCTTTTTTTGTAATCATCCTTTTACCTCCTAAAATTCAACTTTTACAAAAGCATTATATCATAGAGTTATTGAATTTAAAATACCTTCGGTATATTAAATTAATAAAGAGGTCTTTGGGGATATCCCCAAAGACCTCTTTAAAACAATAATCTATGTTAAATTAACTTACATCATTCCTGGCATTCCACCGGGCATTCCGCCACCGCCGGGCATTCCGCCACCAGGAGCGCCGCCATCATCTTCATCTGCATCTTCAACCACTAAAGCTTCCGTAGTTAGTAACATCGCCGCAGCACTAGCAGCATTCTGAATAGCAGAACGAGTTACCTTGGCCGGATCTACAATCCCTGCTTCGATCATATCCACAAACTCACCATTAGCAGCATCAAAACCAATACCTGCTTCCTTCTCTTTAGCTCTCTCCACAATCACTGAACCTTCATATCCAGCATTTTGAGAAATCCACCTTAAAGGAACTTGTAGAGCTTCACGGATAATATCTGCTCCTGTCGCTTCATCACCTTCTAAGTCTAGATCTTCTAATCCAGGTAGAATATCGATTAGAATTCTACCACCACCAGCTACAATACCTTCTTCTACTGCAGCTCGAGTAGCAGATAAAGCATCTTCAATTCTTTCTTTCTTTTCTTTCAGCTCAGTCTCTGTAGCAGCACCAACCTTAATTACTGCCACTCCACCAGCTAGCTTAGCTAGTCTTTCTTCTAACTTATCTCTATCAAAATCAGAGCTTGTATTTTCAATCTGGCGACGAATCTGGGCTACTCGCTGTTCAATATTTTTCTGATCGCCGGCTCCATCAACAATAGTAGTATCGTCCTTAGTAATAGTAATATTCTTTGCTTGACCTAACATATCCAAAGTAGTACTCTCTAACTGTAGTCCCTTCTCTTCACTAATTACTTGACCACCAGTTAAGATTGCTAGATCTTCCAACATAGCTTTACGACGATCTCCAAATCCAGGTGCCTTCACTGCTACACACTCAAAAGTACCTCTGATCTTATTTACAACTAGAGTAGCTAGCGCTTCTCCTTCTACATCTTCAGCTATAATTAATAGCTTTTTACCTTGCTGAGCTACCTTTTCTAGCAGCGGCAGGATATCTTGAATATTAGTAATCTTTTGGTCAGTTAATAGAATATAAGGATCGTCTAATTCAGACTTCATATCCTCAGTATCAGTTACCATATAAGGAGATAAATAACCTCTATCAAACTGCATTCCTTCTACAGTCTCTAAGCTCATATCCATTTCTCGAGAGTCTTCAACAGAAATAACTCCATCTTGACCTACCTTTTCCATAGCATCAGCAATATACTGACCTATCTCTTCATCATCAGCAGAGATAGAAGCAACCTGAGCAATAGACTCCTTATCCTGAATAGGCTTACTGATACCGCGCACCTCTTCTACTGCCTTAGCTACTGCTTTCTCAATCCCTCGCTTTAAACCCATTGGATTAGCACCAGCAGCAACATTCTTCATTCCTTCTTTAATGATAGCTTCAGCTAATACCGTAGCAGTAGTAGTTCCATCACCGGCTACATCGTTAGTCTTAGTAGCTACTTCCTTTACCGTCTGAGCACCTAAGTCTTCAAATGGATCCTTTAAGTCGATCTCCTTAGCAATACTAACTCCATCATTAGTAATCTGGGGAGAACCGAATCCTTGCTCTAAAACAACATTACGACCTTTAGGGCCCAAAGTAACTTTAACAGCTTTAGCTAGAGCATTAACTCCATCTTCCAAAGCTCTTCTTGCCTCTTCATCAAACTTTAATTTCTTTGCCATTATATACAGACCTCCTTGATATTTTATTCATCAAATTAACTATGTTCTACTTAAATACTAAGTCAAAAATGCTAAACTTACTCTATAATAGCTAAAATATCTTTTTCGCTAACTACTAAGTACTCTTCACCATCTACTTCTATTTCAGTTCCAGCATACTTTCCATAAACTACTCTATCTCCTTCACTTACTTCCACATCCATTCGTTCACCACTGTCCAACTTCTTACCAGCACCAACGGCTACTACTTCCCCTTCTTGAGGCTTTTCTTGTGCAGAATCTGGTAATACAATTCCGCTATCAGTAGTTTCTTCTTGTGCTTCAATATCTTTAATAACTACCCGATCACCTAACGGTTTAATATTCATTATTAAAATACCTCCTTCATTTATTTTAAATTTTTATTATTAGCACTCATCAAGAGTGAGTGCTAATCATTCCATTATTATGATACACAAGACCTCCCTTAAAATCAAATCCGATTTAAGGTGATCTATGCTAATTATTATCTATTATTCCATATTAAATTAATATTACTCTACTATTCTCATTTAATTAGTTAATTTGCTTATTTTTTCAATCTTGCCTCTTTTATCTCCTCAACTAATTATTTATTACCTATACTTTATTGATCCGAAATATAAAAAAAGCAGACCCTTTTATATATTTCGGATCTACTTTCCATTACTTAGCAGGATATTAAAATTTTATTTCAAACTTGTATTTACTGGTTTTGAGTATTAATATCGGGCCCGCTCAACCAAAGCCCCAAACAGTTCATTAAAACAAGGATGTAACTCAATTAAATCCTCTGGATGCCACTGAACTCCAATTATAAATTCTTTATCTACATCTTCTATCGCCTCTATAACTGCACCTTCTTCGGAAACAGCACTAATTTTAAGTCCTGGAGCAAGGTCTTTAATCGCCTGATGATGATAAGAATTAACACTTAAGTGATTAGAGCACAAAATACTAGCTAAAATAGTATTCTCAGCAATATTAACCTTATGGTACACATAGTCTAAGTCCTTATCCTGGGCCAAATGAATTAAATCATTATTATATTGATAGGCTATATCCTGGTATAAAGTCCCACCTAAAGCTACATTAATTAACTGCATCCCTCTACAAATACCCAAAATAGGTAAATCCAACTCATAAGCCCTATTAAATAACTCAAGTTCCCATTTATCACGACGAGGATTAGCTTTAGTCAGCAAGTCAATCGGTTTTTCTCCATAAAATAACGGGAAGATATCTTTACCACCGCTGAGTACTAAAGCATCTATTAAGTCAATATAGTTCTTTGCATCTTGAAGATTATCAATTAAAGGAATAAGCAGAGGTAATCCCCCCGATTCTGAAATTGCTTTAATATAGCTACAGCTAACCTTATCATAGCTCTTATGAGTTTCTTTTTTGCAGAAAGTAGTGATACCGATAACTGGTTTATTTATTTTTCTCACTCCTTTAAATAAACATCAATAAAGAAAGCATACTCCAATTTGGAATATGCTTTTAAATAATATTGCAAAATTTATAGCTTAGTTATTTTGCTTTAGCTTAATCCCGTACTCTATACTATCTACCAAAGCCTGCCAACTAGCTTCTATTATATTAGTGGAAACACCTACTGTTCCCCAAGTATTTTGACCATCTCCAGACTCAATTAATACTCTTACTTTAGCAGCTGTGCCTACCTTACCGCCATTTAAAACCCTTACCTTATAGTCGATTAACTGAATTTCTTCTAACTCTGGATAAAACTCTCTTAGCGCCTTTCTTAAGGCACAGTCCAAAGCATTAACCGGGCCCTCGCCTTGAGCAGCAGTATGCACTATCTGACCGTTAACATTAACCTTCATTGTTGCTTCAGAAGTAGGAGTTAGCCCTTCAGTTTTTTCAGTAAAGATTCTACAGCCTTCTAAATGAAAGAGCGGTTCATAGTCTCCTACAGCCTTATGAGTCAAAATCTCAAAAGAAGCTTCAGCTCCTTCAAACTGATAACCTTGATGCTCTAACTCCTTTAGCTTATCTAGAAGTTTATTTAAATCTTGGCTACCTTCTTCAAGATCAATTCCTAACTCTTCTATCTTATAAATTAAATTACTTTTTCCAGATAGCTCAGAAACTAAAACTCTACGCTGATTTCCTACTAACTCCGGCTTTAAATGCTCATAAGTCTCCGGGTTGCGCATCAAAGCGCTAACGTGAATCCCTCCCTTATGAGCAAAGGCACTATCGCCTACATAGGCCATATGACTAGGTGGGCTCAAGTTAGCCACCTCGCTGATATATCTAGAGACTTCGGTTAATTTGCTTAGCTGTTTATCACTAACACAGTCAATTCCTCTTTTTAACTTTAAATTAGGGATTATAGAACTCAAGTTAGCATTTCCACAGCGCTCTCCATAACCATTAATAGTTCCCTGCACCTGAGTAACTCCACTATCAAGGCTCAATAAAGAATTAGCAACCGCTACCTCAGAATCATTATGAGCATGAATGCCTAAAGGAGCTTCAATCTGATCCTTGACCTCTTCAATTATCTCCTTAAGCTGCAAAGGCAGAGTTCCTCCGTTAGTATCACAAAGGATCACTATTTCAGCTCCACCTTTTACTGCTGCCTGCACAGTCTCTAAAGCATAATTAGGATTAGCAGCATAAGCATCAAAGAAGTGCTCTGCATCATAAAAGACTCTCAGGCCCTGACTTTTAAGATAGCTAACTGTATCTTCAATCATAGCCAAGTTCTCTTCTAGAGTAGTCTCTAAAGCATCAGTTACATGCAAATCCCAACTCTTACCGAAAATAGTAGCTATCTCTACTCCAGAAGAAACAATAGCCTCTAGATTAGCATCATCCTTAGCCTCAATTCCTGCTCTACGGGTACTACCAAAGGCTGTTACCTTAGCATTTTCCAAGCTAAGCTCCTGCACCCTTTGAAAGTACTCAATATCTTTAGGGTTAGAACCAGGCCAGCCACCTTCGATATAATCAATACCCAATTCATCTAACTTTTTAGTTATTTTTAACTTATCCTCAGTTGAATAAGAAACTCCCTCTCTTTGTGTTCCGTCGCGCAAAGTGGTGTCATACAACTCAACCATCATTATCACCTTCCAATATTTTAAAGTAAACTACTGATATAATCACCAACCTCAGTAGTTGAAAGTTCTCCCCCCATATCGGCTGTAGTCTGATTTTCAGCTAAAGACTTTTTGATAGCAGCATCTATCTTGGCTGCTTCCTCATCATAACCTAATACTTCTACCATCATCTCCGCTGCTAAAATTGCTGCCAAGGGATTAGCTATATTCTGTCCGGCAATATCAGGAGCAGAGCCATGCACCGGCTCAAACATAGAAACTCCTTCTGGATTAATGTTACCCGAAACCGCTAAACCCATTCCACCTTGTAATTCAGCTCCTAAATCAGTAATAATATCCCCAAACATATTACAGGTAACCACTACCTCGAAATCTTCAGGATTACGCACCATTTTCATAGTCATAGCATCTACTAACATATGGTCAGCCTCTACATCCGGATATTCTTCAGCTATTTGATCAAAAGCTCGCTGCCATAATCCATGCGCATGGGTTAATACATTCCGCTTATCGCAAATCGTTAATTTCTGAGCATCCTCTTTTTGTTCTACATATTCAAAGGCATATCTAATTACCCTTTCTACACCTTTACGAGTATTAATCATCTCTTGAGTAGCTACCTCATCGGGAGTATTCTTCTTCAATACTCCTCCAGCTCCAGAATAAAGACCTTCAGTGTTTTCCCGCACTACTACAAAATCAATATCTTTAGCACCTTTATCCTTCAAAGGAGTAAACTCTTCTGCCAATAACTTAATAGGTCGGAGGTTAACGTATTGATCGAAGGAAAAACGTAAATCCAACAAAATACCTTTTTCTAAAATTCCTGGCTCTACTCTCGGATCGCCTACAGCACCTAAATAAATAGCATCAAACTCGGCTAGTTCAGACTTTACTTCTTCAGTTACTAATTCTCCTGTTTCTAAATAGTGATCGGCTCCTAAATTGAAGTATTCAAAACTAAAGTCAAGCTCTGAACTACTAGCTAAAGCCTCTAAAACCTTAACTCCTTCTTCAATTACTTCCGGGCCAATTCCATCACCTGGAATAACTGCTATCTTATTCATTACTATCCACCTTTCTGCTTACATAATTAATTAGTCCTCCGGCTGTGATCAATTCCTGCATAAACTCCGGAAATGGTTCTGCTTGATATACTTCATCTTTACTTAAATTATTAATCTCTCCTGAATCAATATCTACCTCTATTTCATCGCCTTCCTCGATCTTTTCAGCAGCCTCTACAGACTCTAAAATAGGTAGTCCAATATTAATTGCATTTCGATAAAAGATACGAGCAAAAGACTTAGCAATTACGCAAGAGACTCCAGCTGCTTTAATAGCTAAAGGAGCATGTTCTCTAGAACTACCACAGCCAAAGTTCTTAGCTGCTACTATTAGGTCTCCTTCGTTCATCTTAGTTACAAAGTCCTCATCCAAATCCTTCAAACAGTACTTAGCTAATTCAGCTGGATCAGAAGTATTTAAATATCTAGCGGGAATAATTACATCTGTATCTATATCATCACCGTATTTCCAAGCTTGGCCTTTAATTTCCATCTATATTACCTCCTCAGGACTAACGATTTTACCTTTAATAGCCGAAGCAGCTGCTACTGCTGGATTAGAAAGATAGACTTCACTTTCGGGGTCTCCCATCCGACCTACGAAGTTACGATTAGTAGTAGCAATAGCTCTTTCTCCCTTAGCTAAGATACCCATATGACCGCCTAAGCAGGGCCCGCAGGTAGGAGTACTAACTGCAGCTCCAGCATCAATAAAGATCTCAAAAAGTCCTTCTCGCATAGCTTGCTTAGAAATTTCCTGAGTTCCAGGTAAAATAATTAACCTCAAATTATCAGCCACCTGCTTACCTTCCAGCACTTCAGCAGCTATCCTTAAATCTTCAATTCGCCCATTAGTACAAGAACCAATTACAGCCTGGTCGATCTCTACCTCACCGACTTCACTAATTCCCTTAGTATTTTCGGGCAAATGAGGAAAGGCTACCTGAGGCTCAATCTCACTTACATCATACTCTATTACCTCTTCATACTCAGCATCTGCATCGCTCTCGTAAAGAGTATAGTCTCGTTCTGCTCGCTCCTCTACATAATCAATAGTAGTCTGATCAGGAGCAATTAAACCACACTTACCGCCAGCTTCAATAGCCATGTTGGACATAGTAAAGCGCTGATCCATAGATAAGTTCTCAATTACCTCACCGGTAAACTCCATAGCCTTATATAAAGCTCCGTCAACTCCAATATCACCGATAGTATATAAGATTAAGTCCTTACCGCTAACCCACGGATTGAGCTCACCTTGATAAATAAACTTAATACTCTCCGGCACCTTAAACCAAGCTTCACCAGTAGCCATTCCAGCAGCCATATCGGTACTCCCGACTCCAGTAGCAAATGCTCCTAAAGCACCATAGGTACATGTATGCGAATCAGCTCCAATAATTACATCACCGGGTAAAACCAGACCTTGCTCTGGTAATAAACAGTGTTCAATTCCCATCTTACCTATTTCAAAGTAGTTAACTAACTCCTGCGCTTCCGCAAACTCGCGAATAAACTTAGCCTGATTAGCCGAATTTATATCCTTATTAGGAGTAAAGTGATCCGGAACAATAACTACCTTTTCTTTATCAAACACCTCAGTCAGGCCAATCTTATTAAACTCCTTAATAGCCACCGGAGTAGTCACATCATTACCTAATACAATATCCAATTGAGCATTAATTAATTCTCCTGCTTTAACCTCATCTTTTTCGGTATGAGCAGCTAATATTTTTTCTGCTATAGTCATTCCCATAATTATAATTAAACCTCCTTTTGATCTGCAATCAAGTCTCCATTTTCGTATACTATCTTATTTACAGCATTGAGATAGGCTTTAGCACTAGCCTCAATAATATCTACACTAACACCTCGCCCAATAAATAATCTATCTCGGTACTTTAACTTAATCGTTACTTCACCCAAAGCATCCTTACCACTAGTAATAGCATCTATAGCGTAATCATCTAATTCACAGTTAAAACCGGTAATTTGATCAATAGTTACATATACCGCATCGATAGGACCACCTTCACAGTAAGCTGACTCAGTCACTACTCCCTCTTCAGTCTCTAATCTAAGTGTAGCTGTAGGTAGGGCCCGATCCCCGCTAATAACCTGCACATTAACTAGTTCATAAGCCTGGGGAATAGTATTAATCTCATCCTCTACCAATGCTTCTAAGTCTCGATCAGTAAATGTTTTTTTACGATCAGCTAAGTCTTTAAAACGCTTAAAGAGTTGATTAAGATTATCATCATCTAATTCATAACCTAGCTCCATTAATCTATCTTTAAAAGCATGACGACCGGAATGTTTACCTAAGACTATCTTATTTTCACTTAAACCAATAGTCTCAGCTTCCATAATCTCATAGGTAGTTCTTTCCTTAATCACTCCATCTTGATGGATACCTGATTCATGAGCAAATGCATTTTCACCGACAATAGCCTTATTAGCCTGCACTGACATTCCAGTCATAGAACTAACCAGCTTACTAGTCTTATAGATCTCCTTTAAATTAATATCAGTTAACTTAGTATAGTAGTCCTGACGAGTATTAAGGGCCATTACCACCTCTTCAAGAGCAGTATTTCCAGCTCGCTCTCCAATTCCATTAATGGTACATTCAATCTGTTGGGCCCCATTCTCCATAGCTGCTAAAGAGTTAGCCACAGCTAATCCTAAATCATTATGACAGTGAACACTAATTATAGCCTCTTCGATATTAGGCACATTATCTTTGATATACTTAATCAGTGCTCCATACTCCTGAGGCGTAGCATAACCTACTGTATCAGGAATATTAACTGTGGTAGCTCCTGCTTCAATTACAGCCTCCACTACTCGACACAAAAAGTCCTTATCACTCCTAAAGGAATCTTCGGCCGAAAACTCCACATCGTCAGTATAACTTTTAGCCAACTCTACGGCTTTTACTGCCGATTCCAAAACTTCATCTTGGGTCTTATTTAGCTTATATTCCAAATGAATATTAGAAGTAGCTATAAATGTATGAATCCGCGGCTGTTCAGCAAACTGCAAAGCCTCCCAAGCTCGTTCAATATCTCGCTCAGTAGCTCGGGCTAAAGCAGCAATCACTGGCCCTTCTACCTCCTGAGCAATAGCTTTAACCGCTTCAAAATCACCCGTGGAAGCTATAGGAAAACCGGCCTCTATAATATCAACATTCAGCCTAGCTAACTGATGGGCAATCTCCAATTTTTCCTCAAAGTTTAAACTGACACCAGGAGACTGCTCTCCATCTCTCAATGTAGTGTCAAACACTCTAATTTCACCCATCTTGGTACTCCCTCCAATCCTGATCTAGCTATGAGTATTGAGTCGTGAGCTATGAGCCTAGAGTTTTTAAAGTCTTTTAGCTCATAACTCTTGGCTCACAACTCATAGCTACTTAGTCTTCAATCCAATCCATCATATCTCTTAATTTTTGACCTACCTGTTCTATTTGGTGCTCAGCATCGATCTCTTTTCTCTTCAAATAAGATGGACGACCAGCTTGATTTTCTAATAACCAGCGTTTAGCAAACTCTCCATTCTGTATATTTTCCAATAACTCCTGCATCGCCTGACGTGACTCCTCGTTAATCACCTTAGGACCAGCAATTAAATCTCCATACTCCGCAGTATCGGAAATAGAGTCCCGCATAGTAGCAATTCCACCTTCATACATTAAATCAACGATCAACTTCAACTCGTGAAGACATTCAAAATAAGCTATTTCCGGCTTATAACCAGCTTCAACTAAGGTATCAAAACCAGCTCTAACTAACTCTGTCGCTCCTCCACAAAGTACTGCTTGCTCACCAAAGAGATCCGTTTCCGTCTCTTCCTTAAAGGTAGTCTCAATAACTCCAGCTCTAGTACCACCGACTCCTTTAGCATGAGCTAAAGCTAAGTCCTTAGCCTGACCACTAGCATCCTGATAAATTGCAATCAAACTCGGCACTCCAGCTCCTTCAGTATAGACTCTTCTTACTAAATGACCTGGACTCTTAGGAGCAACCATGTAAACATCAACATCTTCCGGAGGTACTATCTGATCGTAATGAATATTAAATCCATGCGAAAAGACCAATGCATTGCCTGCTTCCAAATTAGGCTCTATATCATTATAATAAATTTTTCTCTGCACTTCATCAGGTAATAAAATCTGAACTACATCAGCTTTTTCAGCTGCTTCAGCTGCACTTACAGGTTCAAATCCATCCTCTAGTGCCTGCTCATAACTGGAACCACCCTTTCTCTGACCTACAATTACATCTAAACCAGAATCTCTTAAGTTTTGGGCCTGAGCATGGCCTTGGCTACCATAGCCAATTACTGCAATCTTTTTTCCTTCTAAGTACTTTAAATCAGCATCTTGATCGTAATACATTTTCATTTACACCAACTCCTTATTATTTTAGTCTTATATTTAAAGTATAAAATATTTTACAACTTATATACTTAATCTATGTTAAGTTTAACCTACTTATCCCCTCTCACCATAGCTATCTTTCCTGTTCTCACCATCTCTAAAATTCCAAAAGGCCTCAGTAACTCCTCAATAGCACTTATCTTCTCTTCATCACCAGTAATTTCAATTACCAATGATTCAGAAGCTACATCTACCACCTTACCTCTGAAGACATCCACGATCTGCATAATTTCAGATCTATTATTTAAGCTAGCCTTTACTTTAATCAAGGCTAAATTTCTATCTATAGAAGGGTCATCGCTAATATTACTTACCTTATAGATATCTACTAATTTATTTAACTGTTTAGTGACCTGCTCTACAATACCTTCATCGCCTTCAACCACCACTGTAATTCGAGAAACATCTGGATCATCAGTAGTGCCTACCGAAAGACTCTCTATATTATAGCCTCTGCGACTAAACAGACTAGCAACTCTAACCAAAACTCCCGATCTGTTGGCTACTAAAATCGAAACTGTATGCCTCATTAGTTATCCTCTCCTAATATCATATTATCAATAGCTCCACCGGCCGGCACCATAGGAAAGACATTCTCTTCTTCTACAATAATAAAGTCCAATACCACTGGCTTAGGACTAGCAATAGCCTTTTCTAAAGCCGGTTTTATTTCTTCAGGTTTAGTAACTCTAATTCCTAAAGCTCCAAAAGATTCAGCTAACTTAACAAAATCAGGAGTCATCTCTGGACAGTCTTCACCAGGTTCACAGCAATCATCGGGGCAGCTTTTTCGCTTTCTTAAACAAGTAGCAGAATAACGTTTTTCATAAAATAAACCTTGCCACTGCCTAACCATACCTAAGTAATGGTTATTTAAAATAGCTATATTAACCGGTAATTCACAGCTAACAGCAGTAGCTAATTCCTGTAAATTCATCTGAAAGCTACCATCACCTGCTATGCAAAAAACTGTCTCCTCAAGATTCCCAGCTTGCACTCCTAAAGCAGCCGGAAATCCATAACCCATAGTTCCTAAACCACCAGAAGACATGAAGCTTCTTGGTTTGCTATATTGATAGTACTGAGCAGCCCACATCTGATTCTGACCTACCTCAGTAGTAATCAGCGCTTCACCGTTAGTTAACTCACAAATCTGACTAATTACCTCTCCTGGAGTTAAAATACCTTCAGGAAAATCCTGATTAAGCACTGACTCTTGCTTCCAAGTTCTTATTTTATCCATCCAGTCATCATGTCTTTTTTGATCAACCATATCTTCAACCATCGGGTTTAACTTACTTAATACCTGCTTAACATCACCAACTATAGGCACATCTACCACTACTCTTTTAGAAACCTCAGCTGGATCGATATCAATATGAACTATCTCAGCTTCTGGAACAAAAGTATCCAGTTTACCGGTAACTCGGTCGTCAAACCTAGTTCCAATAGCAATCAACAGATCAGCCTCTGACAACGCATAATTAGCATATTCGGTACCGTGCATTCCGGGCATTCCTAAAGATAATTCATCGCTTTCAGGAAAAGATCCTAGCCCCATTAAACTGGTAGTTACCGGAATTTGAGCTTTATAAGCCAATTCTCTTAACTCTTCAGCAGCTCCACTAGCAATTACTCCTCCGCCAGCATAAATAACCGGCTTTTCAGCTTCCTCTATCTTTTGAGTAGCTAATTCAATCTGTTTATAATGACCTGAGTAATGTGGTTTATAACCTGGCAAGTCTACTTTATCTGGATAATCAAACTCAGCTTCTTCTATCTGTATATCCTTAGGTAAATCGATCAACACCGGGCCCGGCCTACCAGTAGTAGCAATATGAAAAGCCTCCTTGATTATTCTGGCTAAGTCTTCTACATCTTGAACTAAATAGTTATGCTTAGTAATAGGTAAAGTAATCCCAGTAGTATCAGCTTCCTGAAAAGCATCAGTTCCTAGCATATTAGTAGGAACCTGTCCGGTAATAGCAACTATCGGAATAGAGTCCATATAAGCAGTAGCCAAGCCAGTAACTAAATTAGTAGCTCCCGGACCTGAAGTAGCAATACAGACTCCCGGCTTACCAGTACTACGCGCATAACCATCAGCAGCATGAACTGCTCCCTGTTCGTGTCTAGTTAAGATATGTTCTATATTCTGCTCATCATAAAGCACATCGTAAATTGGAATTACAGCTCCGCCTGGATATCCAAATATTTTGTCAACGTCTTCCTCCAATAACGACTTTACAAATATTTCTGCACCTGTAATCTTCATCCCCTCTTGCTCACCCCTTTTAAATATTCTTTTAAACCTAAAAAACCCCTCATCCTGACTAATCTACATTAGCCGGGACGAGAGGTCTTAATTTCCTCACGTGGTACCACCCTGCTTCACTGCTACCTTACAATAACAGTCTTATAGGTACTTACATATCAAAGTATGTTTTATACCTCAGCATTGATAACGGATGCTGCACCCGGCACAACCTACTCGAACTCAAAATTCTTGAGACCATTTCAATTTGCAGCTCCAAAAAGTAGTATAAATGATAGAGTTATTTTTGTCAAGAATTTGAAAAGTTATACTTTCAGTCAGCGATTCAGGGAGGAGAAAAATAATTAATTTTGACCTCGGTTTTCAGCTACCCCGAGTCTCTGTAGTCAAATTAATTATTTTAGTTCCCATCACCATCTTTAAAGCTATATAATTATTTAGTTAGAGAGTAGTATACCAAACTTTATTTTTTTTGTCAAGCACTTTTCGCTTACTTTTTAGGCAAAGATTGCTCCTTTACTAGCCGAGCTAACCAGCTTAGCATAACGAGATAAATAGCCAGTCTTAATTTTAGGCTCTGGTGCTGTCCATTTTTCCAAACGTGTTTCTAACTCCTCAGCACTTAATTTTACATTCAATTCTCCCTGCGGAATATCTATTTCAATTATATCGCCCTCTTCAACTACAGCAATTGCTCCCCCTTGCATAGCCTCAGGAGAAACATGGCCGATAGCAGCTCCTCTAGTAGCTCCCGAAAAACGTCCATCGGTAATTAAGGCCACCTCTTTATCCAGTCCAGCTCCAGCTACAGCCGAAGTAGGAGTTAACATTTCTCGCATTCCTGGACCACCTTTAGGACCTTCATAACGAATTACTACTACATCCCCAGACTTAATCTTTCCCTCATGGATAGCAGCTACTGCTGCTTCTTCGGAATCAAAAACCCTAGCCGGGCCCGAATGAACCAGCATCTCCTCCGCTACTGCTGACTGCTTAACCACAGCTCCCGCGGGAGCCAAGTTGCCCTTTAAAGCTGCTAAACCACCAGTAGCATGATAGGCAGTATCGAAGTCTCTAATCACCTGCTCATCCAAGACTTCCACTCCTGCTAAATTATCAGCCACCGACTGAGTAGTAACGGTAAGCAGCTCCTCCGCTAATATTCCTTCCTGACTTAAAACCTTCATCACTGCCGGAATACCTCCCGCTCGATCTAAATCCTCAATATGGTATTCTCCGGCTGGACTTAAACTACACAGGTGAGGTACCTGCTCTTTAATTTCATTAATTATCTCTATATCTAACTCTATCCCAGCTTCATAAGCAATAGCCGGCAGATGCAAAGCAGTATTAGTAGAACAGCCTAAAGCCATATCCACCTTTAAAGCATTCCGAAAAGTTTCTTCAGTTAAAATATCTAAAGGCTTAATATCCTCTTCCCAAAGCTTCATTATCTGTTGGCCGGCCTTCTTAGCTAAACGTCTTCTTCTAGCATCTACTGCCGGAATAGTTCCGTTACCAGGTAAGCCTAAGCCTAAAACCTCCGTTAAGCAGTTCATAGAATTAGCAGTAAACATTCCCGAACAAGAACCACAGCCGGGGCAAGCACTATCTTCAACTTCAGTTAACTCTGCTGAGGATAGTTTACCTGCTTTAACAGCAGCTACACTTTCAAAGACTGTTTTTAAATCTATCTTCTCTCCGCGATGCTGACCAGCTAACATCGGGCCGCCACTAACTACAATAGCCGGTATATTCAACCTAGCAGACGCCATCAACATTCCCGGTACTATCTTATCGCAGTTAGGAATTAAGACTAAAGCATCCAAAGAATGGGCCCGCACCATAATTTCCACTGAATCAGCAATTACTTCTCGACTAGCTAAAGAATAATGCATTCCCTCATGGCCCATAGCTATTCCATCACAGACTCCAATAGCTCCAAACTCAATCGGCGTACCGCCGGCCATTCTGACTCCACTTTTAACAGCCTCAGCAACACCATCTAAGTGAAAATGTCCCGGAATCACTTCATTTTTAGCATTAGCAATCCCTATTAAAGGTCTATTAATCTCTTCATCGGTATATCCCATAGCCTTAAACAAAGAACGATGGGGAGCCTTATCAATCCCACTAGTTACTTTATCGCTTTTCATTTTTAACACTCCTCTTCATTAATTACTTCTTAATAGCTTGCCGCTAAAACCTCTATTGAATGCACAAGCTGTTCTTCATTTTCTTGAGTTAACTGCATCTTACAAGCATCACAATCAGTTACTAGTTGCTCATACTCCAAAGTAGCTAATTCTTCAAAAATCCCCTCAGCAATCTGCAAAGAAAGCTGGTAATTATCACTTTTCATTCCAAAAGTACCAGCAATTCCACAGCAACCAGCCTCTAAAATCTCCACTTCCACCCCGGGAATTAACTCCAGTAGCTCCTTACTTAAGTCTTCCAAACCTTGAGCTTTCAAATGACAAGGAGGATGGTAAGCATAATTGCTTCGATTATCAGCAAAACTCAAATTTAACTTACCCTTATTCATTAAATTAAAAAGATACTCATTAATATAATAGGTATGCTCAGCCACTAGCTCGGCTGCTGCACTATCTATAACCTCTAAATATTCATCTTTTAGACTCAAACTACAGCTAGGACAGTCCACTACTATATCTATTCCTTCTTTAGCTAACTCCGCTAAAGAATCGATATTATAAGCTATATTCTCTCGAGCCGATTCCAAATCTCCATAGCTCAGCTTAGCCACATTACAGCATTTTTGTTTAGGCACTAAAACCTGATAACCATTTTTCTCCAACACCTTAACTACACTCTTACCTACTTCCGGATTATAGTAGTTAGTAGAGCAGCCCACAAAATAAGCTATTTTTTTAGACCTAGTAACTGTTTTCCGTTTTTTGAACCATTTCTTAAAAGTACGTTTAGCAAACTCCGGTAGCTCTCTATCGCTAGCCAAACCTATTGTGCTTTCCATTAGCTGTCGAGCAGGCCCGATATTTAAAAATGTATTGGTAATTCTAGGAGTAATGCTACCTAACCTACCCATTACTTCACTATTACCCAATACCTTATTAGCTACAGGCTGTTCTCCAGTTCTTTCATAATACTGAATCCTAGCTTCCAAAACCAATTTAGGAATATCTACTTGTGAAGGACATTCCAAATAACAGTTTTTACAGTTAAGACAAAGATCAAAGATTTCTTTAAACTCTTTAGACTCCAAGTAGCTAATATCTAAATCACCAGTAATAACTGCCCTTAAAAGATTAGCTTTGGACTTCGGAGCAAACTTTTCATCACCTACCACTTTAAAGACGGGACACATATCGCTATTAACTAAAGAACGACACTTAGAACAACCATGACACTTTTCTACTTCACTTTGCCAATCAGCAAAATCAATATTCAGTTTAGGTTCTATTTTTGTAGTTCGATAACCTCCACCATAACGCAGATTTTTAGTCATTAAAGAAGAATCTTCGTTAATGATTTTTCCCGGATTTAATATGTTTTGGGGGTCAAAAACCTGCTTTACTTCCTTAAATAAATCATAAAGCGGGCCGTAAATTTGATCCAAAAACTGAGTCCGAACTAAACCATCACCGTGTTCACCACTGATAGTCCCATCTAATTCTTCTACTAAAGCATAGACTTCCTCTGCAATAGCTTCCATTTTTCTAATATCAGCTCTATTCTTTAAATTTAACAAAGGACGAGGATGAGTATTACCATGGCCCGCGTGTCCATAGATAATTGCTTTTACCTGATACTTATCCATAATCTCCTTAAAACCGCGAATATAATCAGGTAATTTAGTCGGTTCCACTGCTACATCTTCTACAAAACCTACAATTCTCTTAGGGCCCTTTAACTTATTTAAAATCGGTACCGCTGATTTGCGAATCGACCACAACTGCTGTTGTTCTTCCTCTTCATAAGCAACATCTAGTCCAAAAGCTAATTCCAGTTGATGATATATCTTAGACTCCAATTCAGCAATCTTTTCTTTAATCTCTAAGTCATTATCACCTTCCACTTCAACTAACAAAGCCGTCTCTATTTCAGCCGGTAACCTAGCATCGATATCAGCATAGTTCTCTCTCACTAATTTCAAAAACTGATCATCCATAATTTCAATAGCACTAGGATTAAAGGCCAAAATTTCACTTACAGCTCGACCTGCCTTATCTAAGTCATCAAAGTGCAATAAAGCAATAGCCTGCTTTTGAGGTAGTTCCTCAATCCTCAAGGTAGCCTCGGTAATAACTGCCAAAGTACCTTCAGAGCCTACTATTAAATTAGCTAAATTAAGATTTTCACCATCAAAGGCTTCATCTAATCTATAACCACTACAGTTTTTAGGTGCTGACGGATTATGTTCAGCAATTAAGTCCTGATTTTCAATTAACAGCTTCTTCAGCTGGCTATATATTTTCCCTTCCCAGCCTTCAGCATTTAATTTTTCTTCCAACTCTGCACTAGCTAATTTCAAGTTTTTAAAGTTAACCTCTTCTCCATTAGCTAAAATTACTTCCAGTTCCACAGCATAATCCAAAGTACTTCCATACTTAACCGAATGACCTCCAGAAGCATTATTAGCTAACATGCCCCCGATAGTACAGTAATCCCCACTAGAAGGATCCGGAGGAAAAAACTTATTATCCTCAGCCAGTTTTTGATTTAAAACCCCTAAAGTAACTCCCGGGCCCACCGTAACCCGAGACTCTGCCAAATCTATATCTTTAATCTGATTCATATACTTAGTAAAATCCAATACTATTCCTCGCCCTAACACCTGCCCTGTTAAACCTGAACCGCCTCCTCGAGGTAAAACAGCTAATTGATGTCGATGAGCGTACTCAAGCACCGCCTTAACATCTTCCTTACCTTTAGGAACTACCACTCCTAAAGGCTTGATTTGATAAATACTAGCATCAGTACTATAAAGAACTCTGCTTATTTCATCAAATAAAACTTCGCCTGTTATTATTTTCTCAAGTTCAAGCTTAATCTCCTTTACTTCTAATTTCGACAAAAAAATCCCTCCTTACTTAGAACCTTTTTAAATTTTTAAATAATTATAACACACCCACTCTACTTACACAAGTATTAGCTTTATAGAAGATGACAGTCTTAACAAATATAGTTATATTAATTTATTGCAGTTAATAGTAAATGATCAAATTCAAAAAAGCATTATCGATCTATTGTTTCGTTCAAACGAAGTCTGAGTACCCCCAGGGGTGTTTATAAGCGATATTAAAGTTTATTTTTCCATAAATCCACCCAAATACTTGCAGGTAATATTTATTTTATATGGAAATAAAATACAAAGAACTTAAAGGAGCCTTAAATAATGATCAAAGAACTAATCACTAACCAAAAAAAAGAGCATAATTGGAATAAAAAAGAGTTATTGAAGCTACAGCTGATCTGGTACCTCAGCCTATTACTGCTTTCAATAACTGAATACTACCACCTTCCAAATATGCCTGAACTGGAAAGCTTTTTTCACTTTTTAGCAGGAATCAGTATTAAATTACTATTAATTGCTTACTTAATTTATACACTGCTTTTCAAACAAAATTTTTCTTTAAAGCAAATAGGATTAAGCTCCCAAAACCTTTTTACTGGCTGTAAACTAGGTATTAAAGTCAGTCTACCTTTGTTAGTTATGATTTTATTGTTAATCCACCTCCCTCAAGAACATTTAAACCTTAATCAAAAGTTTCAACCCTTAATCACAGTAAGTTCTTTAGAAGATTTAATAAACAGTTTTTTTTACTTTTTAACTCTGCTTTTATTGACTATAGTTCCTGCCTTAGCCACTGAATTATTTTATAGAGTAGTAATTTATCAATTTTTCAAAGAACGTCTAGGAGTTTTACTCGGTGGAATAGTAGCTGCTATTTACTACGCTATTACTCTACTAAACTTCGACCCTAATTTATTGCTGGCTCATTTCCTAGTCGGCGGAATTTCTATTTATCTATACGAAAGAAGTAGCAGCTTGATAGCAGCTATAATCTGGCAAGCTATCTATCAAGCTACAATTATACTATACATCTTTGGCTTTTAGAGTTCAATTTAGCCATTTCCTCAGTTATTACCCCACCTAATCTGGAGATTCCTTCATCTATCTCTGCTAAGCAAGGTTGACTAAAGGAAATTCGAAAAGCATTCTGTCCTCCGCCATTAGGACTAAAAGCTGCTCCATTGACAAAGGCTACATCTTTTTCAATTGCTTTTACTAAAAGATCTCTAGAATTCATAGTCTTTGGTAGTTTTACCCAACAGTAAAAGCCTCCTTTAGGCTCTGTCCAGCTTACCTCTTCTGGACAGTATTTCTCCAAAGCTGCTAAAATTCTATCTCTTTTCTGACGATAAAGCTTTCGCAGTTTGATAATATGCTTATCAATAATTCCTCTTTCTCCACAAACAGTAATTAACCGCTGGCCAATAGCATTAGTACACAAATCAGTAGACTGTTTAGCTAAAATTAACTTATCGATGATTTCTTTATGAGCTACTACCCAACCAATTCTCAATCCTGGTACAAATATTTTAGAAAAAGAACCTAAGTAGACTACATAGCCTTGCTTATCAAAGCTTTTAATTAAAGGCTTAGCCTCTCCTTCATAAATTAATTCGCTATAAGGATCATCCTCTAAAATTAAGAACTCATACTGTTCAGCTAACTCCACCAATTTCCTGCGGCGTTCAGTGGAAATAGTTAGGCCGGTAGGATTGTTGAAGTCAGCCACTAAATAAATAAACTTAGGTAAACTATTTTCAGCAGCTAAATTTTTCAACTTTTTTTCCAATAAATCAGTTCTTAATCCATTCTCGTCAACCTTAATTCCTAATACTTCTCCTTGATAATTATTAATAGCTCCTAAACCACCTACATAGCTAGGTGATTCTGTTAATATTAAATCATCTGGATCAACGAATATCTTATTAACTAAGTCTAATCCCTGTTGCGAACCACTAGTTATTAATACATTATCAACATCTATTTCTACTCCTTTATTAGCCATAAACTTAACTATATATTCTCTTAACTTCTGCTGTCCTTCCGTCGGTGTATATTGAAGCATAGCTTCCTGTTCTGTAGCTAACAGTTCTTCAGTCAACTTCTGTACCTCTTCGCAAGGTAAGCAGTTTTCATTAGGAAAACCACCACCAAAAGAAATAACTTCCGGTCTTTCTGTCAATTCAAAAAATTCCCTAATCTCCGAAGCCTGCATATTACACGCATTTTCTGAAAAATGATTTTCAAACATAGTTAGCTCCTCCTAATTTTAGTTGTAAAATATAAAAAGCTCTCATCTCTAATAAATTAGAGACGAGAGCTGTATATCCCGCGGTACCACTCTAGTAGCTAAGGATAGTCCTTAACCACTCTCAAACCTTAACGCAGTTTAGACGTTAGAACCTACTAGTATTTCAGCTCTACCACTCCAGGGCGGCAACTGAACGGGAATTAATCGAAGTCCTTGCAACCTTTGGGAAACTTCTCTCTATTGATTAATTCCAATTCTTAACCCTTTCTTAGTGTTAAGTCCATAATTTTATTGGTGTCTTTATTATATGCAAGTTCAATCAATTTGTCAAGACTTTTAACAAATATTTAATCTTTAATTCTCAATCTGGTCATATCTTCCAATTCAACCTCGGTTTTAGGCATTCTAATTTCTAATACACCGTGTTCAGCCGAAGCAGTAGCTTCTTCATGCTTAACCCTAGCCGGTAAAGTCACTGATCTACTAAAATTACCTAGGTATCTCTCTACTCTATGATAGCCATCCTCAACCTCTACTTCAACTTCCTCTTCTTCTTTAGCTTCTCCCTGAATTACTAAATTATTTTCCCCCACCATAATTTCTACTTCAGTAGGATCAATTCCTGGAAGATTGGATTTAACTACTACTTCGTCTTTGCTTTCATAGATATCAATTGAAGGCTTACGACCAAGTGTAGCTGCATTCTGCAACTTGGCTGCTAAGAAATTACTTATCTGTTCTCGCAATTTTTTCATCTCCCTTAAGGGGTTCCAAGTAGTAGACTTCACATCAAATTACCTCCTTGCCTACTACTTATTATAGGACTTTATTAATTATTTAATTCAAAAATTATTATATGTTAAAAAATAACATTTATTTTTGTTCCACATTGAAAGCAACTGCTTTCCTTTAAATTAAGCTTAATTCGGGCCCGACTCCTATCAATCACCAACTCACCACACTGATAACAATAAGTATTTCTATGCTCACTAGCCGATACATTACCTAAGTAAACATAGTTAAGCTTCTCTTCAGCAATCTGCTTAGCTTGCAGTAAAGTATCCATTGGCGTTGGCGGAGCTTGTAACTTATACTTAGGAAAATAGCGTGAAAAATGTAAAGGAATTTCTTGATCTATTTTAGCTAGCCAGTCAACTAATTCTCTTATCTCCGTTTCGGAATCATTAAATCCAGGAATTAATAGAGTAGTTACTTCTACTAAAGCCGGTTTATTAGCTAATTTTATTGTTTGCTTAACCTCGGTTAAATGACCATTACATTGCTCCTGATAAAACTGCTCTCTAAAGGACTTTAAATCTATGTTCAGAGCATCTATATAGGGTAAAAGCTCTTCTAAAGGCTCTCGATTAATGGTTCCATTAGTTACTAGTACATTTTTCATGCCTGCTTCTTTAATTAACTTAGCCGTATCTAAGATATACTCAAAGCAAATAATAGGCTCAGAATAGGTATAAGCTACCCCGATAGAATTATATTTTTTAGCCAACTCAACTACTGCTTGAGAAGGCATTGACTCTTTACTGCCCCGATGCTGATGAGCTAATTGGTAATTTTGACAAAACTTACAACTTAAATTACAACCCACCGTACCCAAAGAAAGAATATCACTGCCCGGATAAAAGTGAAAAAGCGGTTTCTTTTCAATCGGATCTACTGCTACAGCACTTACCTGAGCATAAGTTTCCGTCATCAATTTTCCCTCTTTATTAATTCGGACTTGACAAGCACCACTTTGGTCTATAGCTAAAGTACAGTTATGAGGACACAAAAGACACTCTACTAATCCCTGCTCTAAACTCTGATACCATTTAGCTTCCTGCATAATCTACCTCCTCATTATAGCTATTGATAACGTTTAACTTCAAAGCGCATTATCTCTATATCTTCTTCTTGAGGAGCTAAGCCAGCCTTTCGTTTAGCAATTTCTAACTGCTTTTCTACACTGTCCACTCCATCTAAGCGCGGCAACAACAAACCTCTTTTTGAACCTTTTTTGATAATTACTCCGTATTTCTGAGGATCCAGTTCTTCTATATCTTCCACCTTTTCTGCTTCACCCAACACATCAACTGAATAAGTCAGTTCAGCTAATTCATTAGCATCAACCTTAGGAAAACGTGGATCCTTAAAAGCCGCGTTAAGAGCATTGCGGATTATCTCCTGAGCTACATTCTCTTCAGTTGCTTCAGTAGTACCAATACAGCCCCGCAGTTGACCATTCTTTTTAATAGATACAAAGACCCCAGCCTCTTTCTCCATTTCAGGAGTTAAGCTTTCAGGTGCTTCTATAATCTCCTTATTAAGCGCATACTCTTCTACAGTTTTACGGGCTAGTTTAACTAAAACACTTTCAGTAGCTCGCTGCTGCCTTAACTGTAGATTTTGTCCAGCTAAAAGCTGATCCAAAAGTTCTCTGCTTTCATCTCGTCCCGTTATCCGATAGCTGGCCACTGCATAACCTACCCCAAAGGGCCCTTCATAAGCAAGAAACTTATTATCTACTGCTAAACCATCTAAAGCTCCTAACATCATCACAATTGGCCTCAGGCCACATTCGCCAGCCTTTTCAATTAAGCTCTGCTCCAAATCGAAAATCTCAGCTACTTTATCTTCTTTTAAGATTTCAACTATTTTTTGATCGAACTCCTTTCCTTGGGGACTAAAACCAGCCGGCGCATCAGCAGTCAAACGATGAGAAAGATCACCACTAGCAATCAAAGCTATTCTATAGTCCCACTGTTCACTCAATAACTGAAGTATCTTACCAAACTTATAAAGTTCAGTATAAGGTAGCATTCCCATAGTAAGCGGTAATAATGGTACCTCCTTAACCCCTGCTTCTCTTAAATAATAAAGTGGCACTAACACTCCGTGATCTAACTTAGAACTAACATTAAACTTATTAGTACTTGCTTTATCGATTCTAGCTACAGTAATCTCTTCCTCTTTGGCAAAACGAACTATATCTTCAATAACATCTTCAGCTAAATCATAGCTAAGTTCCAAGTCAGGAAAACCAAACTGAGCAAAATCACCCTTCAGTTGCGAAATATTCAAAATACTGATTGCATCAGAAAATACCGGGCCATGAGGACTAATAGTAATTACTAAATCAGGCTCCACTTGAGCCACCTGCTTGGCAAAGCTTTGCATAGCTAACTGAGTATCCTGTATTTCCTTTAACCTTCGACCTCCAATTTCAGGTACCAATAGCGGAGGATGAGGACTCAAACCAGCAAACTTCAATCCACTCATCATATCAGCTCCCTTCATTTAAATATATTCTTTACTTAAAGCAGCTATTAAATTCTTACTTATTAGTTAATCAATCTCAAAATCTTTACAGAAAATAAAAAAGAAAGAGCAATCATACACACTCTTTCTTTAAACAATAAATAATTATCTTTTAGAAAACTGAGATGACTTACGCGCTTTCTTACGACCATACTTCTTCCGCTCTTTCATTCGCGGATCTCTAGTTAAGAAACCAGCCTTTTTCAGTACAGCCCGATAGTTCTCTTCTACCTCTAACAACGCTCTAGCTACACCAAGCCTGATAGCCTCTGCCTGTCCAGACAGACCGCCACCCTCTACACTAACTAATACATCAAACTCTCCTAAAGTCTCAGTAAGCTTTAGCGGCTGTTTAACAATCATCTGTGAAAAATCACGAGCAAAATATTCAGCTAAAGGTTTATCATTAACCACAACCTGACCATTACCAGGTCGTAATCTAACTCTGGCAGTAGCAGTCTTTCTTCTTCCAGTTCCTAAGTATTCAACCTGTGCCATATTATAATAGTCCTCCTTTCCTAAACACTAAATTTATAGTTCTAATTCTTGCGGCTGCTGAGCAGCATGTGGATGTTCAGCTTCCGCATAAACTTTTAATCTTTTCAGCATTCTACTACCTAACTTATTTTTAGGCAACATACCCTTAACAGCTATCTCAATTACCTTTTCCGGCTGCTTATCCAGTAATTCACCATAGCTAACAGACTTTAAACCACCTGGATATTCTGAATGTTGATGATGCATCTTCTGCTCCATTTTATTACCTGTTAACTTAACCTGAGCAGCATTAACTACAATTACAAAGTCACCTGTATCTACATGAGGAGTATAAGTCGGCTTATGTTTACCATTTAAAATAGTAGCAATTTTACTAGCTAATCTTCCTAAAGTTTTACCCTTAGCGTCAACTACAAACCATTCTCTCTCAACTTCTTCGGCTTTAGCCATATAAGTAGTCATTTTCAAGTATCCCTCCCTTATCAAAATTTAATATATATTAAATTACTCCGGGGCAGTTAATTACCATCTATAGTATTAAAAAACCTCACGGTTAATTTTATTATACTAGACTAAAAGTGTCAAGACCTTTTAGTACTTAACTTTAATTAAGCGCAAACCACAAGCTGGAGCAGTAGGGCCAGCTACAGTTCTATCCTTGGCGGCTAAAATCTCAACTAAGTTATCCTTATTTAATTTTCCTTGCCCAATTTCAATCAAAGTGCCTACTATATTTCTTACCATTTTATACAAAAAAGCATCACCTTCAATGCGGAATATCAGCTTAGAGTCTATCCCTTGAACTGTTAAGCTATTAATAGTTCTAACGGTAGTATTAGCTCCACAACCAGCAGCTTGAAAAGAAGTAAAATCATAAGTTCCAACTAAGTAATCAGCAGCTTCAACCAAATCTTTATAGTTTAGCTTTTTTTTAATATGATGTGTATAGTTGCGCTCAAAAACTGAAGGTAACCGTTGATTTAAAATATGATATTCATATATTTTTCCGGTAGCAAAATAACGAGCATGAAAGTCCCAGCTTACTTTTTCTACCTTTTTAATCAAAATATCGTCCGGTAAGACATTAGTCCAGGCAAAAGCAAACTTCTCGATTGGAATTGGAGATTCAGTTTTAAAGTTCACTACCTGAGCTAAAGCATGGACTCCACTATCAGTTCTACTAGCTCCAATTATCTCTAAATCTTCTCCTGTTAAGTCCGCTAAGCTAGTCTCTAAAACTTCCTGAATAGTTATTGCATTAGGCTGTCTTTGAAATCCGTGATAATTAGTGCCATCATACTCCACCAACGCCCTTAAGTTACGCATTATCTCCATCCACCTCAATAGCTTCTTACATTTCTTAACTTAAAATAACTATCGTTAATAAAAAAACAGTAACTAAAATACCTATTACATAGTCTTTAGCAGCTAGATGTAGTTCATTCATTCGAGTTCTACCTTTTCCACCTCGATAACAACGAGCCTCCATTGCCAGAGCTAAATCATCAGCTCTCCGAAAAGCACTTACAAAAAGTGGCACTAATAAAGGAATCAAACTTTTAGCCTTTTGAATCAAATTCCCACTTTCAAAATCAGCCCCTCTAGCCTTTTGAGCTTTCAAAATCTTTTCAGCCTCTGATAACAAAGTAGGAATAAATCTTAAGGCAATAGTCATCATCATAGCCAGTTCATGAGCCGGAACACCAACTTTTCTAAAAGGCTCTAATAACCTTTCCAAACCATCGGTAAGTTCCAAAGGAGAAGTAGTTAAGGTTAATAAAGAAGTAAAAGTAATTAGAAATATTAATCGAACTGCCATAAAAAGTCCTAAATTTAACCCCTCTTCTTCAATACTTAAAAATCTCCACTGCCAGAGCACCTCTCCACCTTTGGTTAAAAAAAGGTGAATAATCAAAGTAAAGCTAATAATAAATATTAAAGGCTTTAGACTTCTCAAAATATATCTAAACTCAATTTTAGCTAGCAAAGTACTAACTATAATAAAAATCCCCAAAAGAGAGTAAGCAATCAAGGTAGTACTAATAAATAAACTAATTACAAATAAGATCACTAATAAAATCTTAACTCTAGGATCTAGAGCATGGACTATAGAATTTCTATCCAAGTACTGACCTATCATAATATCATTTAACATAACTTTTGACCGCCCTCTCTAAAAGTAGATGCCGTCATTATCTTTCCTTTAGTTATTAGTAGCTTAACTTTTCAATATTCCGGGCTTTATTAATGTCTTAACGATTTCTTCCTTAATCTCTGCAACTTCAAATAAATCAGTTCTTAAATCATAGCCTCTTTCTTTTAAAGCAAACAACACCTTAGTTACCTCGGGAATGCTTAAACCTAACTCGATTAATCTTTGTTGTTCCTTAATCAGCTCTGCTGGAGTGCAATCGAAGATTAACTCACCTTGCTCTAACACTAAAATCCGATCAGCTAATTGAAAGACTTGCTCCATTCGATGAGAAATCAAAATAATAGTTAGGTTAAACTGTTTTTTGAACTTAACTATCTCTTCAATAACCTCATTTCTGGTTTTAGGATCTAAGCCAGCAGTAGGTTCATCTAAAATCAAAACTTCAGGTCGCATAGCCAATACTCCAGCAATTGCCACCCGTCTCTGCTGTCCACCACTTAATTTAAAAGGAGAACGCTCCTTAAATCTTTGATAATCTAAATTTACCGAAGCTAAAGTTTGTTTAACTCTCTCCTCTATCACCTGTTCACTTAAACCTAGATTTTTAGGACCAAAAGCTATATCATCATAAACAGTTTCCTCAAACAGCTGATGCTCAGGATACTGAAATACCAAACCCACTTGTTCTCTAATTGATTTTAAGTTTATTTCCTTAGCAGTTATATCCTCACCAGATATGTAAACCTGGCCAGCAGTAGGAGTAATCAAACCGTTCAAAAGTTGAACTAAGGTAGATTTCCCCGAACCAGTATGGCCAATTAAACCTATAAACTCGCCTCTCTCAATTTTAAAGCTGATATCATTCAAAACCATTTCTTCTTCTTGGCTATAACGATGGCAAACAGAATCTACTTCAATAAGCATAGCTCTTCCACCAACTCAGTTGAGGTAAATATATTAGTATCAATATCAAGCCCAGACTCACTTAACTGATAAGCCAGCTCCGTTATCTGCGGAATATCCAAGGCTAAATCTCTCAACTTATCCACCTTAGTAAATAGTTCTTTTGGAGTAGCTGCTAGTTCAACTTTGCCATCAGCAAAAACCAAAATTCGATCAGCATTAATTATCTCTTCCATAAAATGAGTGATATAGATAACTGTTAAACCTTCCTGGCGATTCAGATGTTCTACCGTCTCAACTACTTCTTGTCTGCCTTGAGGATCTAACATAGCAGTTGGTTCATCAAATACTAAGCAGTCCGGACGCATAGCAATAACTCCCGCAATAGCTACTCGCTGTTTTTGCCCACCAGATAACTTATGTGGGGCTGCTCTAGCAAAATCAGTCATCCCCACTAGTCTTAAGGCTTCATCAACCCGTTTTCTAATTTCTGCTGATGGAAGTCCTAAGTTTTCAGGACCAAAAGCTACATCTTCTTCTACTATATTAGCTACTAATTGATTATCAGGATTCTGAAAAACAATTCCTAACTGCTGTCTAAGCTGCCATAAGTCCTCTTGCTCAGTAGTAACTTTACCGCCAACTCGAACTTCACCTTGAGTAGGTAGTAAAATTCCATTTAATAGCTTAGCTAAAGTAGACTTACCAGAACCATTATGACCAACAATAGCTATAAACTCACCAGCAGTTATCTCTAAATCAATGTTTTCCAGAACCCAATCTTCATCTTCCTGCTCTTGATAGCGATAGTAAACATCCTTTAATTCTATTAAAGATTCCATATAACCATCCACCTTTAATTCACCTAAAAAACAATCCCTATAAAATTGGGCTACGGCCGAAAGTAATCTAGAGCGCTCGGCCGTAAATTAAATTACTTAATCTACTAACTCTAAAATAACCATTGGCGCTCCATCACCGCGGCGTGGCCCTAGCTTCAATCTTCTAGTATAACCACCTGGCCGCTCTTCAAATCTAGGTGCTACCTCATCAAAAAGTCTGGTTACAGCTGCTTTATCATTTAAAGTTTGCATTACTTTTTTACGGGCTTGTTGAGTATCATCTTTAGCAGTAGTAATTAACTTTTCAGCAGAACGCTGAACTTCCTTAGCTTTCGCTTCAGTAGTTTCAATTCTATCATTTTCAAAAAGTGCAATCATTAAGCTCCTTAATAAAGCTTTACGTTCAGCACTCTTTCGACTCAGCTTTCTCCGTCCCATACTATCCCTCCTTTACTTTATAGCTTTCTATTTATATTTCAGGCTGTTTTAATGAAAGCTCCAATTCCTCTAACTTATCTTTAATTTCCTGCAAAGACTTCTTTCCTAAATTTCTAACCTTCATTAGGTCATCCTCTGTTTTTTCTATCAGTTCTTCTACAGAATTGATTCCCGCTCTCTTTAAGCAATTAGAAGATCGAACTGAAAGATCTAACTCTTCAATTGTAGTCTCTAAGATCTTATCCTTCTCTTCTTCTTCTTTTTCTACCATAATATCTACATCAGTGATCTCTTCAGTTAAGTTAATAAAGAGATCTAAGTGCTCACCTAATACCTTAGCAGCTAAACTAATAGCTTCTTCAGGAGTCAAACTTCCATCGGTATTAACCTCTAAACTCAGTTTATCAAAGTCAGTTACCTGACCAACTCGAGTATCTTCTACATCAAAGTTAACCCTTTTTATAGGAGAAAACACTGAATCAACAGGAATTAATCCAATTATATGCTCTTCATCGCTCTTATTCTCTTCAGCTGAAACATAACCTCTTCCTTTTTCTACTGTTACCTCTAAGTTAAGCTCACCTTCGTCATTCAAAGTAGCAATATGAAGATCTGGATTTAAAACTTCCACATTACCGCTTACAGTGAAATCATCAGCAGTCACTTCCTTAGCTCCAGTAGCATTAATTCTTAACACTTCCGGCTCCTCATCTTCCATTCTAACTACTAATTCCTTCAAATTGAGAATAATATCTGTCACATCTTCTACTGCTCCAGGAACAGTAGAAAATTCATGTTCTACTCCCTCAATCTTAACTGAAGTAACGGCAGCTCCAGGTAAAGAAGATAACATAATCCTGCGCAAAGAATTACCTAAAGTAATTCCATATCCTCTTTCTAAAGGAGTGATAATAAATTTGCCATAGGTATCATCTGATTCAACTCTTTCAATCTTAGGTTTTTTAAACTCTATCATTAATTAAACCCTCCCTAATTAAAATGGAGAAATTACTACAGATCACTGAGGGTACTAAAGAGCTTCTCCAAGTCTCATTATCTAGAGTAAAACTCAACAATCAGCTGCTCGCGAATTGGTAAATCTATATCTTCTCTCAGCGGCTCACTCAGTACTTTACCAGTTCTTTTTTCTAAATTAACCTCTAACCATTCTGGAGTATTTTGTTGAGCACTAAACTCAATAATCTCCTTCATTCTAGTCATATCCTTACTGGATTCCTTAACTTCTATTACGTCACCTTCCTCGACTGAATAAGAAGGAATATCAACTCGATGTCCATTAACTAAAAAATGTCCATGGCGAACTAACTGCCTAGCTTCATTACGTGAAGCAGCAAAACCTAATCTATAAACTGTATTGTCCAGTCTTCTTTCCAATAATTTCAAAAATTCTTCTCCAGTAATTCCAGGTTGATTATCGGCCTTTGCAAAGTAATTTCTAAACTGCTTTTCTAAAACTCCATAGATTCGCTTTACCTTCTGCTTTTCTCTTAGCTGAACTCCAAACTCTGATAACTTTTGTCTTCCCTGACCGTGCTCACCTGGCACATAAGGACGACGTTCAACACCACACTTATCAGAGTAACATCTTTCACCTTTCAAAAATAACTTTTCGCCTTCTCTTCTACATTGACGACAAACTGCTCCTGTATATCTTGCCATTTATCAATTACACCTCCAAATTTCTTAAAAATATGATTTTCTATACTCTACGACGTTTCGGGGGCCGACATCCATTATGCGGAATAGGAGTTACATCCTTAATCAAATCAACTTCTAATCCCGTGGCCTGCAAGGCTCGAATAGCTGCTTCTCTTCCAGCTCCTGGGCCCTTAACATATACTTCTACCTGTTTCAAACCGTGCTCCATAGCCTCTTTAGCAGCATCTTCAGCAGCCATCTGCGCAGCATAAGGAGTACTCTTCCTAGTTCCTTCAAAACCCAAATTCCCAGCACTACACCAAGAAATAGCATTTCCTTTTAAGTCAGTTAAAGTCACAATAGTATTATTAAAGGTAGAGCGAATATGCGCCTGACCTTTTGTTACGTGCTTTTGCTTTTTCTTATTTTTACGACGTGCCATTAATATCCCTCCTTTTTAGTAGCTTATTTAGTTACCTACAGTTCGCTTAGGGCCTTTGCGAGTCCGAGCATTAGTTCTAGTTCGTTGCCCTCTTACCGGCAGACCTTTTCTGTGCCTTAGCCCTCGATAAGAACCAATATCCTTTAATCGCTTAATATCACTGCGAATCTCTCGTCGCAACTCACCTTCAACAGTATAATTTTCATCAATAATATTTCTTAATTTAGCAATCTCCTGCTCAGTTAAATCTCTAATTCTAGTATCAACATCAATTTCTGCTTCAGCTAAAATATCCTGAGCAGTTGAACGACCAATTCCGTATATATAAGTCAAACCAATCTCCACTCTCTTATTACGGGGCAAATCTACACCTTCAATACGAGCCATTCTTTTACACCTCCATTTTCTTTATAATTAACCCTGCCTCTGTTTATGCTTAGGATTTTCACAGATAACAAATACTCTACCCTTTCTTCGAACCACTTTACACTTATCACAAATAGGCTTAACCGACGGTCGAACCTTCATAACATACCCTCCTTAATCCAAACTAATTAATCATCAATCCACCAGCTTACGACTTATGTCGATAAGTAATTCGACCTCGACTTAAATCGTAAGGCGATAACTCAACTGTAACCTTATCACCTGGTAAAATTCTGATAAAGTTCATACGCATCTTTCCCGATACATGAGCCAAAACCTTATGACCGTTCTCCAACTCTACTCTAAACTTGGCATTAGGCAACGGTTCCACTACAGTACCTTCCACTTCAATAGGATCCTCTTTAGACATTAGGTAATCACACCTTCCTTAAATTTAATTCTAAACTACGCCTCAATGGATTATTATACCACCATTACCAAAAAAATATACTTTAAACCTGCGTTAAAATTTCCGGGCCCGACTCCAAAATTACAATAGTATGCTCAAAATGAGCCGATAACTGGCGATCTTTAGTAACCACAGTCCAGCCATCCTCTAAAGTCTCAACTTGATAGTCACCCATATTAACCATAGGCTCTATAGCCAAAGTCATCCCCGCTTTTAAACGAGGGCCTCGACCAGCTGCTCCAAAATTAGGTACTTGCGGTGGTTCATGCATCTCGCTACCAATTCCGTGACCAACAAACTTCCTCACTACAGAATAACCAGCAGCTTCGGCGTGACTTTGAACAGCATTGGAAATATCCGATAATCGATTACCAACTAAGGCCGCTTCAATCCCCTTAAATAAAGAATCCTCCGTTACTTTCAATAATCTTTGAGCTTGAGCAGAAATCTCACCAACGGCTAAAGTTCGAGCAGCATCTCCATAGTAACCATTCTTAATCACTCCAATATCAAGACCAACTATATCTCCTTCCTCTAAAGAACGAGAATCAGGAATTCCGTGTACTACTCCTTCATTAATTGCTACACAGACTGTGCTCGGAAAGCCTTGATATCCCTTAAAAGCAGGTTCAGCATCATTATTGAGTATAAACTCTTCGGCTAAACTATCAATTTGAGCTGTGGTAATTCCAGGTGCAATTCTCTCCTTCAAAAACTCATGAGTTTTAGCTACTATTCTGCCGGCCTGACGCATTAAGTCTATTTCTCGTTCCGATTTACAAACAATCATTAGCACAGCGCCTGCTTAATATTATTAAATACTTCCTCAAAACCGGCTTCGCCCTCAATTTCCTTTAGCAAGTTTAAGTCCTGATAGTAGCTAATTAAAGGTGAAGTCTGCTCTTTATAAACCGCTACTCTTTCCTTAATAGTTTCCGGCTGGTCATCTTCTCTTTGGTAGAGCTCAGCACCACAGCCATCACAAGCATTATCCTCTTCAGGAGGATTAAACTCAATATGATAGCTAGCTCCACATTCACAAACTCGCCTACCTGAAAGTCGCCTAACCACTTCTTCTTCGCTAACTTTGATATTTAAAACAGCATCTAACTCAATATCTAAGTCAGCTAAGATATCCTGTAAAGCATCAGCTTGAGCAATAGTTCGTGGAAATCCATCCAAAATAAAGCCTTTTTGACAGTCATCTTCAGCTAATCTCTCCCGAACTATGCCAATAGTAACCTCATCTGGAACTAACTTTCCTTGATCTATAAACTGCTTAGCTTTTTTACCTAAAGGCGTTTTATTTTTAATAGCACTTCTAAAAATATCGCCTGTAGCAATATGAGGAACCTCAAACTCCTCTACTAATTTAGCAGCCTGGGTACCCTTTCCAGCACCTGGAGGACCTACTAAAATAATATGCATTTATAAATACCTCCTTTAAAATCTTCCTACTCCATAAAGCCTTCATAATGACGCTGTAGGAGCTGAGTTTCAATCTGCTTCATAGTCTCTAAGGTTACTCCAATTACAATCAATAAGGCAGTTCCCCCAAACATAATCTCTACTCCTGTCAAAGGCATCATAAAGTCCGGTAAAATAGCAACAAAGGCTAAAAAGATAGCTCCAGCTAAAGTAATTCGAGTTAATATTTTATCTAAATATTCTGCTGTCGGCCGGCCCGGTCTTCTACCCGGTATAAACCCACCGTGCTTTTTTAAGTTTTCAGCCACATCTCGCGGATTAAACTGAATCGCTGTATAAAAATAAGTGAAAAAGATAATGGCCAAAGCATAGGTAACAGTATATAAAATAGAACCCGGACTTAATATTTCGGATATCCTTTGCGCAAAACCAAAAGGTAATACCCTAGCAATAGTAGCTGGGAATAACAAGACAGAGGAAGCAAAGATTACCGGCATTACTCCCGCTTGATTAACCTTCATTGGAATATGAGTACTCTGTCCTCCGTATACCTTACGACCAACCACTCTTTTAGAATACTGAACTGGAATCTTTCGTTCACCTTGTTGAATATAAACAATACCAGCTATAATCAGTACAGCAAATACTGCAAATACAATTACATTAAAGAAATTGATAGTTCCCGCGCGCAGCATAGTAAACATATTCGCTGCTCCTGAGGGAAAACGAGCTAGAATAGAAACAGAAATCAAGATAGAAATTCCATTTCCAATCCCCTTTTCATTAATCTGTTCTCCTACCCACATTAAAAAGGCAGTACCAGCAGTTAAAGTAATTATGATAGTAAACAGATTAAAAATACTGGGATTAGCAATCGCTCCCATATTATTAATCCAGAGCGTAATTCCAAAACCCTGAACTAAAGCTAGGCCAATAGTTCCGTATCTAGTATATTGAGCAATCTTTTTCTGTCCTTCTCTACCCTGTTGAGATAGCTCTTCTAACTTAGGAATTACCACTGTTAATAGCTGCATAATAATTGAAGCAGTAATATAAGGATTAATACTCATAGCAAAAATAGAGAATCTGCTTAAAGCTCCTCCAGCAAACATATCTAAAAATCCTAAAAGTCCTTCGCCTTCGAATAGCTCAGCTAAAGCAGCCGGATCTACTCCAGGCACTGGAATATGAGCTCCAACTCTATATACAGCTATCATAGCTAGCACAAACAATATCTTATTTCGTAATTCTTCAACTTTTAAAGAATTACTCAAAGCTGATAACATTTATTCATTCACCTCTATTTTTCCACCAGCAGCTTCAATCTTCTGCACTGCTGACTTAGTAAATCCATCTGCTTTTACTGTTAAGGCTACTTCTAATTCACCATAACCTAAGATTTTAACTCCATCCTTAACTTGCTTTATTAATCCAGCTTCGACTAATACCTCCGGAGTAACCTCGCTATCTTCTTCAAAGCGATTTAAGCTCTTAACATTAACTTCAGCGTATTCTTTCTTAAATCTATTATTATTAAAACCTCGTTTAGGAAAGCGCTTAAAATAAGGAGTCTGACCGCCTTCAAAGCCTAGTCTTACTCCTCCGCCACTACGAGCATTCTGTCCTTTTGTTCCCCGACCACAGGTCTTACCCTTACCAGAACCAATACCTCTACCTACTCGACTACGCTTCTTTTTGGCTCCTTCAGCCGGCTTTAGATCGTGTAACTTCATCAGCTTCACCTCCCTACAAATTTATAAGTTTCATTAATTTAGTAGCTCTTCTACTGACTTACCTCTTAGCTCAGCTACCTTCTCTACGTCTTTCATATCCTTTAATCCTTGTATCGTTGCGTTAACCATATTTAAAGGATTATCAGTGCCTAAGGACTTAGTCAAAATATCATTAATTCCAGCTAATTCCACTACAGCTCTAACAGCTCCCCCAGCAATTACTCCTGTACCTTCTGAGGCTGGCTTTAATAAAACTCTTCCTGCTCCAAAGACTCCTGTCATTTCATGAGGAACCGTTGTTCCTGATAAAGGCACCTTGATTAACTCCTTCTTAGCAGCATCTATCCCTTTCCGAATGGCTGCTGGGACTTCATTAGCCTTGCCAATTCCAGCTCCAACATGGCCATTTCCATCGCCAACTACTACTAAAGCGCTAAAGCTAAATCGTCTACCGCCTTTAACTACTTTAGACACCCGATTAATATTTACTACTCTTTCATCTAAATCCAATCCATCAGGATCAATCATACTATTCCTACTCATCTTTTTCCTCCTTCTCTAAAACTTTAACCCGTTCTCTCTAGCAGCTTCAGCTAAAGCCTTGATTCTACCATGGTAATTATTGCCACCTCGATCAAATACAACCTTCTCAATACCTGCTTCTAAAGCTCTCTCAGCAATTAGTTTACCTACTTCTTCCGCTGCTTCTACATTACCACCGTAATCAATCTGATCTCTAATTACAGAATCCTGAGTGGAAGCTGCCACTAAAGTCTCCCCAGCTAAATCATCAATTAGCTGAGCATAGATATTCTTTAAACTACGATATACATTTAAACGCGGCCTCCAAGGAGTTCCACTGATCTTATTTCGAATTCTCTGATGTCGCTTCTTTCTACCTGCACTCATACTAAGTCACTCCTTCCCTTGACAGTAATTCAAAAAGCTCAATTATTAGCCAGTCTTACCTTCTTTTCTTCTAATATGCTCATCAACATACTTGATTCCTTTAGCATTATAGGGCTCAGGCTCACGAATTGATCTAATATTAGCCGCTACCTCGCCTACCTTTTGTTTATCAATACCGCTTATTGTAATCTTATTATCCTCAACTTCCAAATCAATATCATCCTCTGATTCTATCAACACTGGATGAGAATAACCTACCTGCAACTCCAATTTTTTACCTTTCTTTTGGGCCCGATACCCAATCCCATTCAACTCCAGCTCTTTTTTAAAACCGTTAGTTACTCCTTCGATCATATTCACAACCAAGCTTCTACTTAAACCATGGATGGATCTATCCTGCTTAACATTAGTAGGTCTTTCAATTACAACAGCATTATCCTTCAACTGTACATCTAAACGTTCATTAATCTCTTCTTTTAACTCTCCTTTAGGCCCTTTAACAGTAACTAAGTTTCCGTCTATAGAAACTTCTACCTGTTCAGGAATTTCTACAGGATTATTACCTATTCGAGACATAATTACACCTCCTCTAAATTCAAATTACCAAACATAACAGAGAACTTCTCCACCAACACCCTGCTTTCTAGCTTCTTTGTCGGTTAGCACTCCGTAAGACGTAGAAATAATAGCAGTTCCTAAGCCGCCTAATACCTTAGGAATTTCATCCTTATTAGCATAAACTCGCAAGCCAGGCTTGCTGATTCTTTTCAAACCAGTAATTACTTTTTCTCCCTCAGGTCCGTACTTAAGATATAACTTTAGCAAACCTTGGCCATTATTTTCAATTCGTTCATAACCTCTAATAAATCCCTCTTTTTTTAATACTTTAGCAAGCTCTTCTTTTAAATTAGAAGCCGGAATTTCAACCTTATCTTTAGTAGCTACATTAGCATTTCTAGTCCGGGTCAACATATCAGCTATTGGATCAGTCATAGACATAAAATCAACCTCCCTTCTATACTAAATAATTACCAGCTAGCTTTCTTAACTCCTGGAAGTACGCCCTGATGAGCCAGCTCCCTAAAACAGATTCTACATAGTTCAAATTTGCGTAAAACACCTCGCACTCGACCACAACGACGACAACGAATCACTTCGCGAGTAGAATACTTAGGCTCTTTTTTAGCTTTTTCTACTTTAGCTTTTCTAGCCACTCTATTACCTCCTTTAAAATTGAGATTTATCGTAACTTAATTCTTAAAAGGCATCTTCATTAAAGCCAAAAGTTCCTTGGCCTCTTCATCACTTTCAGCACTAGTCACAATAGTAATATCCATTCCTAAAGTTCTATCTATTTTATCAACCTCTATTTCCGGAAAAACTACCTGGCTATCGAGTCCTATAGAATAGTTACCTCGACCATCAAAAGACTTAGTCGATAACCCTCTAAAGTCTCGTACTCGGGGTAGGGCTACATTGATCAACTTATATAGGAATTCATACATCTGTGCTCCGCGCAAAGTCACCTTGCAACCTACCGGCATTCCTTCCCGAATTTTGAAGTTAGCAATAGACTTTTTAGCTCTAGTAACTACTGGTCTTTGTCCAGTAATTTGTTCTAATTCTTCCACTGCCGTATCCAACAATTGAGCATCTTCAGCAGCATCACCAAGCCCCATATTAACAACTACCTTTTCCACTTTAGGAGCCTGCATTACACTCTGATAATCAAACTTTTCCATTAAAGAGTCAACAATGCTATCTTGATACTGCTCTTTTAATACCGCCATTAGCTCTCGTCCTCCTTTCTACAATCATTAATCCACAATCTCTCCACATTTTTTACAAACTCTAACCTTTTCTCCAGAATCTAAAAACTCTTTACCCGTTCTAGCACCTTGGTCACAGTGCTTACAGACTAACATTACATTTGAACTATCTATAGGAGCTTCTATCTCCATAATTCCGCCTTGTTGCATCTCTTGAGTAGGCTGTTGATGCTTATGCACCACGTTAATCCCCTCTACAACTACTCTGCCCTCTCTGGGCAAAGTCTTAAGAACTTTACCTCGTTTACCTCTATCTTTACCAGCAATAACTATTACTTGATCATCTTTTCTTACGTGCAACTTAGGAACAGTCAATCCTACTACCTCCTTCCAAAAAACTTATAAGTTACTTTTTAAACTACAGCACTTCAGGAGCTAAAGAAATAATCCGAGTAAACTTATTTTCCCGTAGTTCTCTAGAAACCGGGCCGAAAATTCTAGTTCCTTCAGGATTATTATTTTTATCCACAATTACGGCTGCATTTTCATCAAAGCTAATATAAGAACCATCGGCTCTCCTGTATTCTTTTTTAGTTCTGACCACAACCGCTCTAACAACTTCACCTTTATTTACCATTCCGTCTGGAATAGCTTCTTTAACGGTAGCTACAATAGTATCGCCAATGGAAGCATATCGTTTTTTGGAGCCACCTAAAACCTTAATACATAGTAGCTTTCTAGCTCCAGAATTATCAGCTACATTCAACGTTGACTCTACCTGAATCATTACTGCCTCCTCCTTTCTCGAACAGATCCTTTCTATTTAGCTTTACGTAGGATCTCCGTTACTCTCCACCGTTTCTGTTTACTAATAGGTCTAGTTTCAGTAATCTCTACTACATCGCCTTCGTTACATTCATTTTCTTCATCATGAGCTTTAAACCTAGAAGTTCGATTAATAACTCGCTTATACAGCTTGTGCTGCTGTTTACGTTCTACTTCAACTACTACCGTCTTATCCATCTTATCGCTAACTACTTTTCCTTTTCTAACCTTTTTTTCTTTTCCAGACACTCGATAATCCCTCCTTTTAGCAGATAATTCAAAATTAACCTTGAGCAATCCCTAAGTTACGTTCATGGAGAATAGTCTTAGCTCGAGCAATACTTCGCTTTACCTCTCGAATTCGAACTGGATTATCCAGTTGAGCCGTTGCATTTTGAAATCTTAAATTAAACAGCTCCTCTTTCAAATCATCTATTTTAAACTCCAACTCTTCCGAAGTCATTTCTCTTAATTCTTTAGCTTTCATCATTCTCACCATCCATTCCTTCTCGCTTAGCAAACTTAGTATTAATCGGCAGTTTATGAGAAGCTAAGCGCATTGCCTCTTTAGCTATTTCTTCTTCTACCCCGGCAACTTCAAACATCATTCTGCCCGGCTTAACTACAGCTACCCACTTTTCAGTAGCACCTTTTCCAGCTCCCATTCTAGTTTCAGCTGGTTGAGCAGTAACTGGTTTATCAGGAAAGATATTAACCCATACCTTACCTCCTCGCTTCAAATAACGAGTAATAGCTATTCTGGCTGCCTCAATCTGCCGGTTAGTAATCCAAGCCGGCTCCAAAGCCTGTAGTCCGTACTCACCAAAACTTACCGTGTTTCCTCGTTGGGCTTTTCCTTTCAATCTACCTCGATGTTGCTTTCTATGCTTAACCCGTTTCGGCATTAACATAATTTAGCCTCCCTTCGTCCAAATTACTCTGGTTTATCTTCTTCCTTAACTTCAGGTAAAATCTCTCCTTTATTAATCCAAACCTTAACTCCAATCTTACCGTAAGTGGTATAGGCCTCAGTAAAACCGTAATCGATATCAGCCCTTAAGGTATGAAGTGGTACACTTCCTTCATTATATCCTTCCTTACGAGCCATTTCAGCTCCGCCTAAACGACCACTACACTCAATCCTAAAACCCTCTACACCTTGCTGGCGCAAAGTACGATTCATTGCTTGCTTCATAGCTCTTCTAAAAGAAACTCTATTTTCTATCTGATTAGCTACACTTTCAGCCACTAGTTGAGCATTCTTTTCTGGATTTTTAACTTCAACTACATTGATCTGCACCTGCTTCTCGGTTAAATCCTGCAATTCATTACGCAAAGCATCAACCTCAGAACCACCTTTACCAATTACCATACCTGGTCTAGCTGTATGCACATCAACCTTTATTCTATCGGCAGCCCTCTCAATTACAATCCGGGCAATCCCAGCATTATACATTTTATCTTTAATATGATTTCTGATCTCTAAGTCTTCATGTAGCAGATCAGCATAATCATCTTTATCTGCATACCATTTTGCATCCCAATCCTTAATTACTCCAACTCTTAAACCGTGTGGATTTACTTTCTGTCCCACTAATTATCCCTCCTTCTTTTCTTTCACTTTAATAGTAATATGGCTAGTTCGTTTATTGATAGGGCTAGCCTGGCCCATAGCTCGCGGTCGAAATCTTTTCATTGTCGGCCCTTCATCAACATAGGCCTCTGATATATATAGTTCGTGGGGAATTAAGTCATGGTTATGCTCAGCATTAGCCACAGCAGAATTAAGTACTTTTTCTATAATTCCAGCTGCTTTTTTAGGTGTATGCCGTAAAATACCAGTAGCTTCCCCAACCTCTTTTCCTCTTACTAAGTCAATTACCTGTCTAGCCTTTCTAGGAGAAATACGTACTTCTTTAGCAATAGCTTTTGCTTCTTCCAACTTGCAAACCTCCTCTCTATCTACTTAAGAGCTGTTGATCTCTCAGTAAAACTTCCGTGTTCTCTAAAAATTCTTGTGGGAGCAAACTCTCCCAACTTATGTCCTACCATCTCTTCCTCAATATAAATAGGTACATGCTTTCTACCGTCATAAACCGCTATAGTATGCCCTACCATTTGCGGAAAGATAGTAGAACTTCTAGACCAAGTTCTAATTACCTCTTTTTCATTATCTTCATTTAATTCCTCAATCTTAGCTAGTAGTTTCTGATCTACAAAAGGTCCTTTCTTAACTGAACGACCCAAATTAGTTACCTCCTTTCAAAGTCTTACTTTTTAAAACCTATTTCTTCTTCTCATTCCGACGACGAATGATTAACTTATCAGACTTCTTGGGCTTGCGAGTCTTCTTACCAATAGTTCGCTGTCCCCAAGGAGTAACCGGATGTCTACCAGCTGCTTTCTTTCCTTCACCACCACCGTGAGGATGATCGTGAGGGTTCATAGCAGTACCACGCACACTAGGTCGACGCCCTAACCAACGACTACGTCCTGCTTTACCTAAAGCAATGTTTTCGTGTTCAATATTCCCTAATTGACCTACAGTAGCTCTACATTCTGCTCCAATCAGTCTCACTTCTCCGGAAGGTAACTGTACGTGAGCATAGTCCCCTTCTTTAGCCATTAACTGGGCCTGTGCTCCAGCAGAACGAACTAACTGACCGCCTTTACCAGGCTTTAATTCAACATTGTGAATTAAAGTTCCGATAGGCATATCTTTTAGTTGCATAGCATTTCCAGGCTTAATATCAGCTTCCGGGCCCGACATAATCTGATCTCCTACTTCAACTCCTTTAGGAGCTAAGATATATCGTTTCTCTCCGTCAGCATAATGTAATAAAGCAATTCTAGCTGAACGATTAGGATCATACTCAATAGTAGCTACCTTAGCCGGAACTCCATCCTTATCTCTCTTAAAATCAATAATTCTATATCTCCGCTTATGACCGCCGCCGCGATGTCTAACAGTAATTCGACCGTTAGCATTTCGACCGCCGCTCTTTTTTAGCGGAGCTAACAAAGACTTCTCAGGTTCACTCGTAGTAATCTCCTCAAAGGAGTCTACAGTCATATATCTTCTAGCCGGTGATGTCGGCTTAAAAGTCTTAATTGCCATCATATTTCCCTCCTTTTTCTCTCAAATTACATACCTTCAAAAATTTCGATTCTATCGCCTTCAGCCAACTTAACTCTAGCCTTTTTCCAGTCAGGTCTTCTTCCTTCGTGAACACCCATCCTTCTTTTCTTACCAGGCATTCGACAGGTAGTTACCTTCTCCACCTTTACATTAAAAAGCTCTTGTACTGCCTTTTTAATTTCTGGCTTATTAGCCTGTAAAGCAACCTTAAAAGTATAGCAGTTTTGATCTTCAATATCCTCCATAGCTCTTTCAGAGATATGAGGCTGGATAATTACATCCTCTGCATTCTTCATTATTAGCCCAGCACCTCCTCTACTTTCTTAAGCGCATCTTTAGTAATTATTAACTTTTCATTATTCAAAATATCGTATACATTAATAGCAGCAGCAACTAATACCTTAACTCCGGGGATATTCCGAGCCGACTTATAAAGATTTTCATCCTTATTAGCAGTTACAATTAAAACTTTTTTATCTTGAGCTTCTAAAGCTGCTAAAACATTAACCATATCTTTAGTCTTAGGAATATCAAACTCCAGTTTATCTACTACTAATAGTTCATCTTCCTCTACCTTAGCCGTCAAAGCCGATTTAACAGCTAACTTCTTAACTTTTTTAGGTATCTTTTTTCTATAACTTCTAGGTTTAGGGCCAAAAGTAGTTCCTCCACCTACCCAGATTGGAGAGCGGATACTACCGTGACGCGCTCGACCAGTTCCCTTCTGACGCCAAGGCTTACGCCCTCCACCTTTAACTTCAGCTCTAGTCTTAGTAGAGGCAGTTCCACGACGCTTAGCAGCTAATTGAGCAGTAACTGCTTCGTGAACTACGTGCTCGTTGATTTCAACCCCAAATATATCTGAATTTAGTTCTAAATCATCTATCTGTTTTCCTTCAGCATTATATAGTGATAATTCAGGCATTCTTTATCCTCCTTCCGTTCCAGTCCAAATTAGAATTCCTTCGCACCTTTAATAACCAATAATCCTTTTTTAGGCCCCGGGACAGCTCCCTTAACCGCTAGTATATTCTGTTCAGGATCAACTTTTATTACCTCTAAATTCTCAATAGTAACCTGTTCTCCACCCATACGACCAGGCATCTTCTTCCCTTTGAATACTCTAGCCGGATCAGTACCAGCACTAATGGCACCTGGCTTGCGAACATTTCTAGAGCCGTGACTTTTAGGGCCAGTAGTAAAGTTCCAGCGTTTAATAGTACCAGCAAAGCCTTTACCCTTAGAAGTTCCAGTTACATTAACCAGCTCTCCTTCAGTAAATATATCGGCCAAGACTTCATCTCCTACTTCATAGTCCTCTTGCTGACCATTTTTAAACTCTTTAATATATTTTTTAGGAGCAACACCATACTTTTCAAAATGTCCCTGCAAAGGCTTATTCAGTTTATGTTCATCAACTTCACCAAAGCCTAATTGAATAGCATTATAGCCATCGACCTCTTCAGTCTTTTTCTGTACCACTGAACAGGGCCCGGCTTTAATCACAGTTACCGGTATAGCATCTCCTTCATCATTAAAAATCTGAGTCATACCAACCTTTTTTCCTAGAATTCCTTTTGACATCTTTCTTACACCTCCTCATAATCCCATAAAATACCTCAAAATTTATAGCTTAATTTCAATATCTACACCGGCTGGTAAGTCCAAACGCATTAAAGAATCAACAGTTTTCGGTGTAGGTTGCACAATATCTATTAATCTCTTATGAGTTCTCATCTCAAACTGCTCCCGAGCATCCTTATGCACGTGCGGTGATCTAAGAACAGTAAACACTTCTTTTTTAGTCGGTAAAGGTACAGGGCCCGAAACATCAGCTCCAGTTCTCTTAGCAGTCTCCACAATCTTAGTAGCCGATTTATCTAAAACCTGATGTTCATAGGCCTTTAGGCGAATTCTAATTTTCTCTTTGGCTTGAGCCATATTTCCCACCTCCATTACAAAAAATATTAGCCAGAAAAAAAGAAGAGGAGAACAGAATTAAGCTCCTCATTCTCTTTTCTAACTCCAGTTTTCTAAGCGCTACTACTCAATAATTTCAGTAATAACTCCTGCTCCTACAGTCTTACCACCTTCACGAATAGCAAAACGTAGTCCTTCTTCCATCGCTATTGGAGTTATTAGCTTCACTTCCATCTCAATATTATCTCCCGGCATTACCATCTCTACTCCCTCTGGCAGCTCAATATCTCCTGTTACATCTGTAGTTCTGAAGTAAAACTGCGGTCTATATCCATCAAAGAAAGGAGTATGTCTTCCTCCTTCGTCTTTGCTCAGTACATAAACCTCAGCGTTAAACTTTGTATGAGGCGTTATTGAACC
>NZ_JALKBZ010000109.1 GCF_023227765.1 Fuchsiella alkaliacetigena | reverse complement strand
AACGCCATTTGAAAAGGTTGTAATCAACAATTTTTATGAGTTAGTTCAAACTCACATCATTTTATTTGGAGAGTTTGATCCTGGCTCAGGACGAACGCTGGCGGCGTGCCTAACACATGCAAGTTGTGCGAGAACACTACCTTCGGGTAGTTAGTACAGCAGCGAACGGGTGAGTAACGCGTAAGTAATCTGCCTTTAAGTTGAGGATAACTGCTCGAAAGGGTAGCTAATACTCAATACCATATTCAAAGCATATGCTTTGAATATCAAAGCTGGCTTTTAGCTAGCGCTTAAAGATGAGCTTGCGTCCCATTAGCTTGTTGGTGAGATAACAGCTCACCAAGGCTACAATGGGTAGCCGACCTGAGAGGGTGATCGGCCACACTGGGACTGAGACACGGCCCAGACTCCTACGGGAGGCTGCAGTGGGGAATCTTCCGCAATGAGCGAAAGCTTGACGGAGCAACGCCGCGTGAGTGACGAAGGCCTTCGGGTCGTAAAGCTCTGTCCTCAGGGAAGAACACCTTGGTATTCAATAAGTGCCAGGGCTGACGGTACCTGTGGAGGAAGCTCCGGCTAACTACGTGCCAGCAGCCGCGGTAATACGTAGGGAGCAAGCGTTGTCCGGAATTATTGGGCGTAAAGGGTGCGTAGGCGGTCTGGTAAGTCAAATGTGAAATACATCGGCTCAACCGATGTTCTGCCTTTGAAACTATCAGACTTGAGGTTAAGAGAAGAGAGCAGAATTCCTAGTGTAGCGGTGAAATGCGTAGATATTAGGAAGAATACCAGTGGCTAAAGCGGCTCTCTAGCTTATACCTGACGCTGAGGCACGAAAGCTGGGGGAGCGAACCGGATTAGATACCCGGGTAGTCCCAGCCGTAAACGTTGGACACTAGGTGTTGGAGGTTCGACTCCTTCAGTGCCGTAGTTAACGCAATAAGTGTCCCGCCTGGGGATTACGACCGCAAGGTTGAAACTCAAAGGAATTGACGGGGGCCCGCACAAGCGGCGGAGCATGTGGTTTAATTCGAAGCAACGCGAAGAACCTTACCAGGGTTTGACATCCCGTGACCATCTGTGAAAGCAGAGTTTACTCCTTTGGAGTACACGGAGACAGGTGGTGCATGGCTGTCGTCAGCTCGTGTCGTGAGATGTTGGGTTAAGTCCCGCAACGAGCGCAACCCTTATCCTTAGTTGCCAGCACGTAATGGTGGGGACTCTAAGGAGACTGCCAGTCAAAAAACTGGAGGAAGGTGGGGATGACGTCAAGTCATCATGCCCCTTATACTCTGGGCTACACACGTGCTACAATGGTCTGTACAGAGGGTAGCTACACCGCAAGGTGATGCCAATCTCTAAAACAGATCCCAGTTCGGATTGCAGGCTGCAACTCGCCTGCATGAAGCTGGAGTCGCTAGTAATCGTGGATCAGAACGCCACGGTGAATACGTTCCCGGGCCTTGTACACACCGCCCGTCACACCACCCGAGTTGGAGGCACCAGAAGTCATCTGCGGATGCCGAAGGTGTGTCCGATAAGGGGGGTGAAGTCGTAACAAGGTAGCCGTACCGGAAGGTGCGGCTGGATCACCTCCTTTCTAAGGAGCTAAAACTAACGCCTTTTAGTGGT
>NZ_JALKBZ010000108.1 GCF_023227765.1 Fuchsiella alkaliacetigena | reverse complement strand
TTTGTCAAGTAAGTTGTCGCATTTAATTAAAAATTTCTTTGAATACATTCCAGTCAGAGATCCATTTAGGAGTCCTGTTGGTTGAGATATTTTTTCACTTCATCTTCTTCCATTGGGTTTAGTGTTACATATTCAGGAAGTGACCAGTCTCTAATTTCTCCTGACCATCGTTCTGGATGAGTTGCTTTCGCTTCTTGATATGTTTCAATACGCTTTTGCATTATATCTATATCAAGCCCATAATGTCTCTGGTAGGGCGTTATAAAGTTAATTCCACTATGTAAATGGACGTGGTTATACCAGTGGACAAATTTAGAAGTCCATTCCCTGGCTTCAGTTAGGTTTTTAAAGCCTTTATTCGGGTAAATGGGTCTATACTTCATTGTCTTAAATAGTGACTCAGAATAGGGGTTGTCATTGCTTACCCTTGGTCTTGAAAATGAACTTTGTACTCCCAGCTTTTCTAAAGTTACCATAAACGTTGCTGCTTTCATAGGGCTACCATTATCAGAATGCAGCACTAATGGTTGATCAGTTTTAGTTGCTATGTTCTGAGAAAGAGTTGCTTTTCTAATTAATCTTTTAGAGTATTCAGCGTTTTCTGTTTCCCAAACTTCATGTGCAACTATTAGCCTGCTAAACATATCGATAATTAGGTAGAGCTTAAAGTGTTCTCCCTTAATAGAAGCATTAAGCCAAGTTATATCCCAAGTCCAAACTTGATTGGGTTTGGTAGCTATATGTGTTGGAATCTCTCTTTTAACAGGCTTCTTAGATTTACTTCTATGAGCATTTAATTTTTCTTCTTTTAAGACTCTATAGAAGGTTGATTCTGAAGCAATGTATTTACCTTTATCAGCTAGTTTAGGCACAATTTTTGATGGTGGTAAGTCTGCATATTCTTTGCTATTGGCAACCTTGATTATTTCTTTTCTTTCTGATTCTGTTAATTTGTTTTTAGGTGCCTTTCTTTCAACTAGTGGTCTCTGATCTTTTTTAACACTACCATTTTCAGTCCACCTTTGGTAGGTGCGAGAACAAATTCCAAGTTCTTTACAGGCTGGTTCTAGTCTAGAACCATTTTCTGTTGCTTCATTGATCAGCTTTACTGCTTTTATGCGATCTGAATAACTGATCAGTCTTCCTTGGGCTCCCCCCAAATCGCATTCGCCTTTTTTCTAAGCACCAGTAAAGCTGCAGTTTCTGCTAGAGCTTTTTCTTTGTAGCTTAGTTCTTTTTGCAACTCTTTATTTTTTTGTTGTTCGTCTTTTAAGTTTTCTTTAAGTTCTTGAGGATCTTCAAATTTAGTGTTATTGGCATTTTGACACTGTTTTATCCAGCTGTTCAGTTCTTCAATATGGATTCCTTTTTCCCGGCAGTATTTAGAAGTTTCCAGCTCAGATAGACTGACAGTTTCTAAAACAGCCTGAAATTTATCTTTGGAGCTCCATTTACTAGCTTTCTTGCTAGTAGCTGAACTTTCGTTAAGAGCTTTAGCTCTCCAAGTATAAAGAGTATTTCTAGGTATATTTAATTCTTTGGCTAAGGCAGATACTTTTTCAGCATTTGGTGGAGCAAGTCTTTTAAATACGGATTCTTTTAGTTCTTTAGAATATACTTTTTTAGGCATATTAATTCTCCTTAGGATTTATTGTCGTTACTTTATTATACACAGAATTTAGTCCTTACGACAACTATCCTAACACATAGAG
>NZ_JALKBZ010000107.1 GCF_023227765.1 Fuchsiella alkaliacetigena | reverse complement strand
AAATAAGGACATTTGTCCTCCTAAAACAAGATTTGATTAATTTGATAACCATGTGTAAAATATAATCAACCATTAAATAGGAGGTAAAGCAAATGTCTACTACCGTCTTAGATCGTATAGAATCAAAAACTAAAATTCAACAGTTTATTCAGATATTAATGACAGAATTTGAGTTTTGCCGTAAAACAGCAATTGCAATAGTTGAAACTGCTACAAATGTTTTTAACCTTGATAAAATTGATCCTAGTTTATTAGCTAGCAAAGGTAAAGTTGTTACTACTGTAGTCTCCGATAATGCTAAGCATGGCCCTAGATTAGAAGATTTGCCTATGGTTGAAGTAACCCTTACTAAACACGCTGGACAAGAAGATGAAGAGATTAGACGAAAACAGGGCAAGCCAGCATTAAGACAACGCCAAATTTTGAGAATGCTTGATGAATGCCAAGAACAAGGTGGTACTTTAACTCAAGAAGATTTAGCAGATATTCTTAAAGTTAGTCCTAGGACTATCAGACGTGATATAAAGCAACTTAGAGACGATGGTTTTAGTGTACCAACTCGTGGTATCACTCATGATATAGGGCCTAGCATATCTCATAAAACTAAGATAGTTAAACTTTATCTAGAAAGAAAAACTTATAGTGAAATCAGTAGAATAGCTCGTCATAGTCCAGCTTCTATTAAACGTTACCTAACAACATTCACTCAAGTGGTATTTCTAAAAAACAAGGGGCTATCGCTTAAAGAAATTGCTTATACAGTAGGTATTTCAAAAACCTTAGCTAAAGAATATATCGAGTTGTATCTGCAATACAATATTCCAGAATATAAAGACAAAATAGACGATTTGCTAACTTTATTTAGCCCTCAAACCTCATCAACTGATGAGTTTAAAAAGGGGGTCAAAAACTAATGACAACTTCTAATGAAGAATATAAAGGTGTCGAAAGTCGAACGTTCTTAACCAGTATAATTCAGCTTTTAGAACAAGAATATAAGCTTATAGGTAGCCATAAAGTTATTAAAATGATAGCAGAAGATATTGATCAATTGCACTTAGAATTTTATCCTGAGAAAGCTTCTAAACACCCAGGAGAAATTCAATGGATGACTACCTCTGTTGAAAACAAAAAACCACGCTTAGGACAAAAGTTAGAAGAATACGAGAATACAATAGTTACCTTACCTTATATAACTCAGGAAGATATTAAACGTAAGCAAGCCGGTATCACTAGTAAGGAGCTTAATATACTTCGAGTAGAACGACTAACCAAGTCAGCTAAAGAGCAAGGTGGCCTATTAACCATTGAAGAACTAGCATTGATTATGAACCGCTCTAAAGCTACTATTTCAAATTATATTAACGAATATCAAGAACAAAATAAAGAAGTACTTCCTCTTAAGGGATACGTCCTTGATATGGGTCGTGGAACTACTCATAAAAAGATCATCATAGAGCTTTATGAAGAAAATGTAGCTCCACCTGATATAGCTAGAAGAACATATCATGACTTACAGTCAGTTGATCGCTATATCAAAGCTTATGAGAAAATTAAGTTTTTATTAGATAAGGGATTATCTAAAGGTGAGATAATCCAAACAACTGATAAAAGCAAAAGCTTAGTTACTGAATATCTAGAAATTATAAAGAAATATCACCCTGAGCATATTAAGAAGTAGCGGTCTATTTAAATTGTAAGAAAAACTGAGCTTTTAACAGGACAAATGTCCTAACAGTAA
>NZ_JALKBZ010000106.1 GCF_023227765.1 Fuchsiella alkaliacetigena | reverse complement strand
CCTGTTGTGTTATTTTGTTAATAGAATATCCATTAACAATTTAAATCTTTGCACTTCACCTTAATTTTTCAATCAAACTTTGTTATAATTATGCTTAGCGAGGTGGAGTGCCTCTGCGGCTCCTATTTAGGAGTAACGCTCTAACATTGAGGTCTCCATCTCGTTATTTCTTTTTGATTATGATTGGTATTTATAGAAGTGGGCTAGTCTTGTCACTTCCTTGCGGCTTCAAGTTATCTTGAAGTAACGCTTTCAGAAAGACTGACCCCCACTTCTTTCTAATCATCAGAGGCGGTCGATAGGACGCTGCGATTTAACGCTTAGACAACAGGACTCGCCTGATGATTATTTATAAATTATCTCTAAAGGAGTTGATTTTAATGAATTATCAAGACTTTCTATTTATTGGTGTTGACACTCATAAAAATCAACATACTGCTGCTATTATTAGTTGTTTTCATCAGAAACTTGGTGCTGTTCAAACTCCTAATAATCCTGCTAACTTTGATGAGTTTATTAAGGAGCTTGAAGTTTTTATTACTGATCAAGAAACTCTTGTTTTTGGTTTGGAAGATACTCAAGGTTTAGGACGTTCTCTGGCTCAGTGGTTAGTTAAGCACGGTTATACTGTTAAAGAGGTTAACCCTGCTTTGACTAAACGTGAGCGAGATCATAGCTCTAATCCTGATAAGTCTGATCTGATTGACGCTGAAGCTATCGCCAATGTATTACTTTCCCGATTCGATGAACTCCCCCAAGTTCATAAAGATGATAATTTCAAGGCTCTTAAGCAGCTTAGTAATCATCGCCGTAATTTAGTTAAGCAAAGAACTCAGATTAAAAACCAATTACACGATTTAGTTCATCAGCAATACCCCAATTATAAGAGTTTCTTTAGCAAGCCTTTTGAGTCTATATCTGCTCTAGCTTTTTTTGAAGAGTTCCCTCATCCTGGCAAATTAAAGTATTACGGTGAAAAGAGATTACAAAAGTTTTTAAAGAAACAGGCTGCAAATATCTCTAATGATAAGGCTAATGAGATTCTTGCTTTGGTTGATAAGGAACAAGATGAAGACTTATCTGTTGAAGCTAGAAATTCTCTTATACCTATGCTGATCAAGCAGCTTAGACTAATTAATGAGCAACTTGAAGATATTGAAACGCAGCTTCAAGAGGCTGTTGAAAAGAGTCCTTATCGGTTAACTACTATGCCTGGTATTAGCTATAACTTAGCAGCTCAATTCATCTCTGAGATTGGTCACATTGACCGCTTCGATTCAGCTAGTCATTTAGCTAAATATGCTGGATTAGCACCGGTTGAATATAGTTCTGGTCAATCTAGTTCTCTTTCTCATAAAAAGTATGGCTGTCGTAAGCTCAATAATGCTTTTTACCTACTTGCTTTGCAACAGGTCTGTACTACTAGAGATGGAATGCCTAGAAACCCAGTTGCTTATCAATACTATCAAAAAAAGCTAGCTGAAGGTAAGTCAAGAAAGTCTGCTTTAGTCTGTCTGCAACGTCGTCTAGTTGATATTATCTTTGCTATGATGAGAGATAAAACAGCTTATAAGATGCCTGAAGTACCTGATTATGAAGTTTTAAATGAAGCTAGTTAATACTTTATCTTGCTGTTTTGCTGATTAGACTTAGTTAATTTTTTAAAAGTTATAAGTTATCCTTAGGGAATCTCTGTCTAAAATCATCTTCCATATTTTAACTTGTAATATTTTCACTTGACATAGGACGTCTTT
>NZ_JALKBZ010000105.1 GCF_023227765.1 Fuchsiella alkaliacetigena | reverse complement strand
TTTTTGCTTTTAATTATAGCATCTTAAAGGGAAGAAATTAAATCTATTTTAGAGTTCTTTCTTGCGATTGCCCTGGAATAGGGCCCTATTTTATTTTAAATAATTATTCAGATATGGTATAATTAAAGAGGCGATAATCAGTGTTTATTTTTAAATTTAAAGAGTTTGGAGTGACTGAAATATATGCGGAATTATTTATCTAAATTAATAATTTTAACTCTTATCTTAGCTATAACTATTTCAGTAGCAGCACCTGTTCAAGCTAATGAGTTCTTTACGATGGAGATGGGGACAGTTTTAGGCTTTGGGATTACAGTTAGTCACTCCAATAACTTTAATCCCTTGCAGGTTACTCAACTTGGCTATGGGCGGAGAAAGGGTGATGTTTACTTACATATCTTTGGAGGTTCTTTAGAGGATGATAAGTATCAAGAGAAGCTTGTAGAAGGTGAAGAATATCAGGGCCGAAACTCCTATGCTTTTGCAGAGATAGGCTATCAGCACGATTTTAATGATTCACCTTACTTTGGACGAACTTCTATAGGCTTAGGTAGAGTAGCTAAAGTTAGTAAGTATCTTTCTTCTCGGAATATGTTTACCTTTGCTGCTAGCTTTGGTTATCGGAGGTATTATATTTCCTGGCGACATATATCCAATGGGGAGACAATCTTGGAGAATCCAGCTCCTAATAAAGGACGAGATATGTTGACTTTAGGAATAGAGTTTTAAAGGCAAATGATAGAGGAGAAAGGAGAGATGATAGATAAAGTTCAGAAGATTAAAATCTCTATCATCTGTTGCACAGAGCGCAACAAGGAGGGGGCTTATGTTAAAAAATAACTATTACTTAGCTATTATTATTTCATTATTGATTTTACTACTATTTAATTTTAATGTTTTCGCTGAAACTGATAATTTAAGCGAAGTTCAGAGTTTGAAAGTTGCAGATATAGAGGTTGAATTTGAAGCTGTTAATGACTCTATAGATGAACAAACTTTAGTGTCGTTAAATGAACTGTGGGATGAATTAGAGATGAGCTTATTTGTAGTTGATGATAAAATAATAGTAGGTTATCAAGATTATTATTTTTTATTAACTTTGGATGAAGATACTATTTATGCTCAGAATGTAGCTACAGAAGGGTTTGAACAGGAGGATTACTCTTTAAAGCAAGCCCCTACTTATGAAAATCGGAGACTATTTATTCCTTTAGAATTTATAACAGAGCATCTAGGTTTAGAGTATCAGCTTAAAGAGTTTGCAGAAGAGAAAAAGGAGCAGGAAGAAGTTGAGACAGAGCTTGAAGAAGAGAGAGAAGAGGAATTAAAAATAGATAAGATTAAAAATTTAGAGTTGGATTTGAGACTATTAGCTGTTGAGGATGAAGAAATAGAGGTAGGTTTAAAGCTGAAAAATCTAAGCAAGCAGGAGATAGAGCTTCATTTTAGTACTGGACAAAAATATGACTTTATTCTTAAAAACGAAAAAGGAGAAGTAGTAGCTAGCTGGTCTACTGGGCAGTCTTTTACTCAAGCTTTAGAAACTTTAGACTTAGCTGGCGAAGAAAGTATAAGTTATACAGAAACTATGAATATAAAAGATTTGGAAGCAGGCACTTATTATCTTCAGGGAGTAATAACTACTCGTCAGGAACTGATTTCCGAACCTATTCAGTTCAGACTAAATTAGCAGGTAAATAGTAATTTAACAACTATATTGCTTGTTTAATCCTTCATCTTAAAGATGAAGGATTTTTTTGTTATTAAGAGCTAAATTTGTTATAATTAAAGATAAATATTTACAATATTAGGGGAACTTTTTTAGGAGGTTGTAAAAGTTGTTAAAATACTAACAAAAACTATATAAAAGTTATAAAAACGCTTGAAGCTCTATCTATATTTTGATATACTATAGATAGAGGTGATAAAGATGAAACTATTAAATTCATCAGAAACCGCCGAGATA
>NZ_JALKBZ010000104.1 GCF_023227765.1 Fuchsiella alkaliacetigena | reverse complement strand
TCACAAACCCTGCTATATCAAGGTTTCTGACCTCTAAATAGTTATTTTATACCTATGAACTGTCGAACTCGGGTTAAGCTAGTGAAAGTAAAATCTAGATTTAAAAATTCGAAAGGGGAGGTTATTTAATGAAAAGTAAAGTAAAAGTTCTGATGTTATTTGTATTAGCTTTATCTTTATTAGCAATAGTAGCAGGATGTAGAAGTGATGAAGCTGCAGTTAGCGCAAATGATGATTCATTAGCCGGACGATATGTGGGCTATTCTTGGCAACATGAAGCAGACGGAGTAGACTTTGAGGATACAGGTAGGTATATTGAAACTATCCTTGAGTTGGACGACCACGGAATTATCAAAGATGTTAAAATGCGTTATTTTGAGGAGAATGATGGTTACTGGGGGATTCGCGATGACGATAGTGCAGATATTTGGGTTGACTTCAACGAAGAGCCTACAATAGCTCAAATCGATGGAGATGATCTGCAAAAAGGGAACTCTATGTTTAAAATTTCAACCAATAATATGATGGGTCTTTGGGCCGTAAAAGTAAATGAAAATACTGGAGAAACTGCGGCAGTAGTAGTAGACCCTTGGACTAGATTCCAGTTTGAAATGAAGTTTCCGGCTGACTATGATTTTGAAAATATAACTGTAGGAGAAGGTTTAACTGTTGGAAATGAAGAGCAGTTTATTCCTACTGAAAGAACCAGTGGTGGAGCTACACCTGATTGGGATGCGAAAGCTGATAATACAATCTTTGATATCCACAGCACCTGGAACCATGTAGTTTACGAATACGGTACTTTTGCTGGAATGGATAATGATACTTCTGTAAAAGAGTTTTTAGAAGCTATGGGAGTGGAGTTTGAAGGTGGCACACCGGCTGCAATGGATGTTGAGTATGGTTATCATAGTAAGGGTGGCTGGTCTGGTAATTATGAGGCAGTGGCAGACTATTTAATCGGCCAAGATGCAACGGAGGTAACTTCTTTGGTTGACTGGGAAGGCAACTCTCGTTGGGGAGATGCTGTCAACGAAGATAATATATTTGGAGTAGATGTTCCAAGCGGGGCAACACGTACAGCTCAGAACTCAATGGACGGAATTGCTGGCGCTACAGTAAGAATGTCTAGAGAATGCACATCTTATCAGCGTGCTTTAGTAGAAGCTGGTATTCTTAGTGAAGATGATGTAATCATTGGTCGTTTTTAATTTAGATTATTAGTTTAAAATGATAAAATATTTCTATTAACCCTAAAGGCTCCTACCTATCTAAAAGCAGGAGCCTTTAGGTATTTATGTTTTATTAACTGCTGTTTCCTTTTTTGCTTTTTCAATTTTGTAGTATAGTGACTGGAAATTTGCTGTTTGATTGTGTTATAATTAACTAGGGAAGTAGTTAAAGTGATGTAGGGATTATAAATGACAATTATAGAAAAATCTTAACTTTAACAGTTAAAACAGTTTATAAAATGTCTTCTAATAATATGAGTATGCTATAAGAAGTAATAGTAAAAGCTTAAATGGTAATTATAAAGGAGATAACAATAGTGCTTAAAAAGATGTCACTTAAGGGTAAGATATTTTTAATAGTTATTATTTGTATAATCATTTTATCAGGTACTATTATAATTTATATGGGAAATCAAGCTTTTAACTTAGTAGAAGAGAATCAGAATTTAGAGAAGTATTTTTTAGCTAATACTATGCAGAGAAGAAAGGAAGAACAACTCAATAAAGCAAAGTCTACTGCTTTAAGTATTGCCAATAATCCTGAAATACAGAAAGCCTTTGCGGAGCGCGATAGAGAGAAGCTTTTAGAAATGTTACAAGATTCCTATAGAGAAGTTGAGGATTATTATCCACAATGGCAATTCCATCTTCCTGATTCTACTAGTTTTTTAAGATTACATATGCCTGATAGTTACGGTGATGATCTAAGTAGCTTTAGAGATACTGTAAATGAGGCTAATCAGTCCCAAGAAATAGTAAAAGGACTGGAAAAAGGAGTAGCAGGCTATGGCTTTAGAGTAGTGCTTCCCATTTTTTATGAAGATGAAAACACAAGAGAAGAAATAATTAACCTTTGGGTACAAGGCAAAACCACCTCAGAAGTTGATGAAATTCTTGATATTAATAGAAAAATGCTTAATAAGGTAAAAGCTATTGATAATACCGGTGAAGAAGAAAGTAAAGTTTCTCTATCTTTAGCTGTGTGACGCCCCCTATTGATGTTGGACAAAAGGTTAGTTAACACTTTATAATAATTATAGGGGGTAAAAAATAATGCC
>NZ_JALKBZ010000103.1 GCF_023227765.1 Fuchsiella alkaliacetigena | reverse complement strand
ATTAGCGAGTAAATTAGAGCAATTTTCTGTTAGAAAAGCATAGTTTTTTCTTGTCCAAAATATAGGGGGCAAGGACAGTATAAATCAAATTAGAACTAAGGTTTTAAAGATTTTTAAGGTCTAGTCAGATTTTTGTCAGAACTTAGTTACCCTAACTAAGGGCATTTCCCAGAGTAATGACTAGCCAAAATAATGGCGTCGCTACGGGGCGCTGTGTTAAATAGAACTTGAACTTTATCTTTTGATCTTAATCTATCACCATTGGCACTAGCTCTGCGTCGCCTCTATCATTTATCCTCTGTTCTCTGAACTAAACAATAGACCGATATTTATGTCAAGCCCTAGTTGCTTACATTTGCTAGTCAATACTTTGGGATGATTTTAAGTTTTTCTTAGATATACCTTTAATTGCTAACTAACATATTGTATAATATTAACAAAGTTTAGTTAAATGAATAAAATAGAATAGTTATTAATAAGCTGTTAAAGGGTTAACTTGTAGGCTAATATTATCGTAGATAGAACTTTTATTAAAACTTAAGGAGGGCTTAACTATGAAGATGCAAATTAAGTTTTATGAAGGAGTAAATGAGCTATTAGTAGTTCCAGAAGAAGATATTAATATTAAAAATAGAAAAAAGTTTAAGAGAAAGTTACTAAATGCTTGTGATGGAGATTGTGAAAGAATTATTGTTGATTTTAAAAATGTAGAAAATATTGATTGTTCTGCTTTAGGGAAACTGCTTTTAATTAATAAGACTTTAAAGCAGCAGGGGATAGAACTTCAAATCAAAAATATTAATAGTCCTTATGTAAAACACTTCTTTTCTTTAGTTGATTTAGAACGAGTAATTAAAGTAGATAAAATCTCTTAAATTAAAATTACTTTCTAAACATAGATCTAGTTATTTTGGAGGTGCCTGGGGTGGACAAGAATGAAAAATTAATTTTAGGAATAACTATGTTAGCTCATGGACTAGTTCATGGTTATATGTTGACTATTCCCTTATTAGTTCCCCTGTGGATGCAGGAATGGGCAATCACCGAAGCAACCATTGGTTTAATAGTTACTGCTGGTTATGCTTGCTTTGGTTTAGGTAGCTTACCAGCCGGAGTGGTAGTGGATAAAATTGGTTCTTTTAAAGTTATGAAGTTATGTATGCTTAGTACAGGAATTTCTTTATTTTTAGGTGGTTTTGCTCAGGGGATTTATACTTTGAGTTTAGTTTTGGTTTTATTAGGACTATCGGTTAGCTTATATCATTCCTCAGGAATGACCTTAGTTTCTAAAAAGATATCGGCTCGAGGCAAAGCGCTAGGACTACACGGAGTAGGGGGAAATTTAGGAGTTGTAGCTTTACCTGCTTTGGCTAGTGTGTTGCTTTTATTTATGGAATGGAGAGCGCTGTTGATTATTTATGCTGTTCCTTCTTTAGCGGTAGTTATTTTACTGTATATTATTGATACTCAAGCAATTGAAGGGACTTTAACTAAGGATGAAGTAGGAGCAACTGAGTCTATTAATTATAAGGATATGTGGAATAAAAAATTTATCTTATTATTGTTGATTTATTTATTTGGAGGTTTATACTATCGAGGTAGTTTGACCTTCTTGCCTAGTTTTTTTCAAAGGCTTAATTTTCCTTCCCTAACTCTTTTTGGTAGGTCATTAGCTGCTCCAAGTTATCTGTATTCGGGAGTATTGATATTTGGGCTTTTAGGTCAGATTATAAGCGGGATTCTCAATGATTACTACTCTTCATCACGATTGCTGATTATTTTATCTTTAGCTACTGCTATTAGCTTGCTATTGATGCCTTTATTAGGGATTGGTTTACAAGTGATATTAATAATGTTATTTGGTTTTTTATTATTTTTCCTTCAGCCAGTAAAAAATGTAATGTTGGCTGAGAATACTGAAGCTGAACGCAGAGGCTTAGCTTACGGAATTGCTTTTTTAGTTAACTTTGGAGTGGGGGCTTTAGGAGCTACTGTAGCTGGCTTTGTTATTCAAAACTATAGTTATAACTTCTTTTTTATTTCTTTAGCTATCTTTGCCGGATTGAATTTTTTGGTAGCTATTAGTTTGGAAAAAGAGATTTTGAATTCAGAATAGTTATTCTGAATTTTTTATTATTTTTATAATAATTTGAATCAGAGCCTAATTGTGATATAATGTGATGTGTTATTATAATAAAGCTGCTTTAAATCAATGAATTTGAAGATGACATATCAATCTATTTTAATATCCTAGGGGGGGGTTGTAACAGTTGTTAAAATACTAACAAAAACTATATAAAAGTTATAAAAACGCTTGAAGATCTATCTATATTTTGATATACTAT
>NZ_JALKBZ010000102.1 GCF_023227765.1 Fuchsiella alkaliacetigena | reverse complement strand
ACAAACCCTGCTATATCAAGGTTTCTGACCTCTAAATAGTTATTTTATACCTATGAACTGTCGAACTCGGGTTTTAATTATAGCATCTTAAAGGGAAGAAATTAAATCTATTTTAGAGTTCTTTCTTGCGATTGCCCTGTAATAAAGCCTTATTTTAGAGATGATTGTGTTAAGTTTTTATAGGTAAAAGCTAAATTGTCTAGCTTGGTTTTTTGTGGTATAATTGGTTTATATAAAAATTATTTTTAGTTCTAGTTGGTATTTATAATTAAATTCCCGGGAGGTATAATTAAATTGAAAAAGAGAATATGTGTAATAGTTTTAATGTTGTTAATGTTATCTCTGTTTGGGTGTAGGGAGTTATTAAGTGGTGATGGGGAAATATCAGGTAGGGTAACTGATAGTAATGGACAAGGAATAGAAGGAGTTAGATTAAAGATTGAAGGGGTTGAGCTAGTAACTACAGATGAAGAGGGAAAATGGAGTTTATCCGGTTCAGAAGAGGCGGAAGTAACAGTTATTCCTGCTAAGGAAGGATGGGATTTCTATCCGGAAAGTATTACTGCTAAAGATGGGGATGATGATATTTATTTTGTGGAGTCTGCTGCTCTTAGTGATATTGATATTTATTTTACTGCTGAAAGAGGAGCGGGAGGTTCTTATATGGTTGAATGTTATATTGACCGGTATTCTCGGCGAGAAGCTGGGAAAGAAAGAGGCGATGAGTTTAGTGATGCCAAGGTTAAGGTGAATGGTTTAGAACTGAGTTTTTTAGATGATTTCCCATATTCTTTTCACTATCGTTTAGAAGATCGTAACTTTGAAGTGGAGCCAGAAGAAAGTTTGGATATTTATTTAAGCCATCCTTCTTTTGGTAGAATTGAAAAGGAACTTAAGGTTCCCCCGGTTGTACCGGAAATAGAGGTTGAAGGTGATATTGAGCAGTGGATTGCTGGAGAGATAGATTTTGTTGAATTAAGCTGGCCAGATGTAAATCAAGGAAGCTATAGTTTAGAGATTGTGCAGTATGATGATAATAAAGAATCAATAGGGGGTTTTAGTAAGCCGGTAGATGCTAATGCTTATACTTTAGCCGATAGAAACTTGTTAGAGACTTATGGAACTGATAAAACTGCTGAATATATTAAGCTGATTATTGAAGGTGTTAATAAATATGAGTTAGAGGAATCTGAAGGAGGAATAAAATTTGTAGTTGGAGCCCCAATTGGAGCTGAGGTTTCTACTTTACCTTGAGTTTTTTCAAAGTTAAAGGGTAGAGTAATTTATATATTTATTGGAACGTCGGTTATAAAACAAATAAGATCATTTTTAATACTTCAAAGTAATCCTGGGTTTCAAAAAGGACTTTGGTTGCTGAAAGCTTTTTCATTCCTGGGTAAAAAGAAGCTTTATAGGCTTGGGGATGAGCTTGAGCAGTAAAAGATAGCTCTACCTTAAAGTACTCCGGGAGCTTAAGTTGATATTTTTCAAGTGGAGCAGTTAAAGCCTGCTCTACTCCTTTTTTGATGTTGTCTTTGGCTTGTTCAGGATGAATGCTGATTACTGACTTCCCTTTACCTTCTTTAACTGCTACAGTCTCTATATTTTTATTAATTTCTTTAACTTCTTGACAGACACCTTGGTCACCACTGAGAAATACTACTGGAACTTTAAACATAGCTGCAGTATAGGCACTGATTATGAATTCACTGACAGGCTCTCCATTTATTTTTAAATAATTCAGCTTACTGCTCATAGTGTGAGCTAAAGGATTAGTTTCGGTACCGGAGGCGGAGTGATAACCGATCATTAGGGCAGCAGTGAAGCTTTCATCGAGCTCTTGCATCATCGAAAGAGGATTACCGCTCCAACTGCTAATTAATTTTGTATTAGGAGGTAGCTTAGCAAAATCTATATTTCTGCCACTATCGTGAGCGTCATTAATCCAGACTTCTTTTGCTCCAGCTGCGATTGCTCCTTGACAGGCTGCTTTCACTTCTTGAGTTAACTGTTTATTGCAGTAGTCTTTCTTTTCTTTTAAAACTTCGTCCCAACTGCTTAGACCAGTAATTCCTTCCATATCAACGCTGAGGTAGATTTTCATTTTTTCAGTCCTTTCTATTATCTCTTAACTTTAATTCTCGACCAAAGTAGATTATCCTGTTTATTTTAATTATCATTTAAAAATTCAAACATTTAGCGTTACTTATTAAGCTGACGTTTTAATTTTAATCAGTAATTATCTTTTTAAAAACCCTAAAATATGGTATTATAATAGCAAGCTGGAAAAGAGGTAGTGCAATGTCTGTAGTTGAAGAAAAGCTGCCTGAATTGACTAAATATTTTAAAGAAGAAATAAGAAAGAGTTCTTTGCAAGTTAAAATGCACAGACTTTTTAAAAAAACACATACCCTCTATTTCAATGGATTAATAGATTGAGT
>NZ_JALKBZ010000101.1 GCF_023227765.1 Fuchsiella alkaliacetigena | reverse complement strand
AGCCTATTGTAATTATTTTCTAATAGACTTCGATTACAACAGAGATTATTTTTCACAACATTAATTAAAGAACCAAAAAATCTAAAAAAATTTTAATTCTATAGCAAAAAAGTAGTATAACATAGTGAAAGGGGATGAGAACAATGAAAACAGCAGGAGGAAATGGAAAATACACCAACTGGGAAGAAGTACCTACTATTCTGAAAAGAAAAGAAGTAGCTGAATTATTAGGGGTAAACTATTCTGAAAAAGCAAAAGAAATTTTAGATAGTGAACATTTACCCACTTTCAAACTAGGAGGAAATAGCATAAGAGTTTTGAAAGAAGATTTGAAAAACTTTATAGAAAAATTAAAAAAAGGCACTATCTCCCTGTAATTTTAACTATTTTCCTGTTATTATTAACATATATCAGGAAAAAGGAGGAAAAGTAAAATGAAAAAAATAGGTAAAGGTAGTATCCATCAACTGAAAAGTGGTAGGTGGAGAGCAGAGATAATGATAGGTAGGAAAGCAAATGGTAGAAAGGATATGAAATATTTTTACGGGGATACTGAAGAAGAAGCAAGTGAACAGCTAGAAGATTTCAGATATGAATACAAGCACGGATTGTATCAGGAGCCTAGCAAAACTAAATTTAAAGAGTGGATTGAAAAATGGCTCAAAAGAAAAGAGAAAAACTGTGTAGAGGGAAGCGATACTTTGAGAACATACAAGAGTTTCATTGATAATAGAATTATACCTACTTTTGGCTTGTATGAATTAGAAGATTTAGAATCATTTAGGATTGAGGAGAAGCTATATGACTGGAAGGAAGAAGGATTAGGTAGAAATTCAATTAATACAATCTACACTATTTTGAATCAATCTTTAAAATATGCAACAAAGCATAAAAAAATAAAATCCAATCCAATGAATACAGTAGATAAGCCCAAGTTCAGAACACAGAAAAATAATTTTAAAACTTTGAGTAAAAGTGAAGTGAATAAATTTCTAAAAACTGTAAAAGAAGAAGCACCAGAATATTACTCAGTATTCTTCATAGCTTTGAATACTGGAATGAGAAGAGGAGAAGTTTTAGGATTGAAGTGGGAGGATATTAATTTTAAAGATAGAAAAATAAAAATACAGCGACAGCTGACAGGAGAAAAAGAATTCAAACTCCCAAAAGGAGAAAAGAAAAGAGAATTCAAAGTACCTGACAAAGTAATTAACTTTCTAAGAGATCACAAAAAAGAACAGAATAAATGGAGATTAAAATTAGGAAAAGAATATAATAACCTAGATTTAATTAATTGCAAAAAAGATGGAAGTAAATTAACTCCAAATTATATTTCAGGAGCTATAATCAAAAGATTACTGAAAAAAGCAAAAGTGACTGACATAAGATTTCATGAGCTAAGGCATACATTTGCCACCTTGTGTATTCAAGGTGGCATAGAACCAAAAACAGTACAGCAAATATTAGGGCATTCAAAGATAGAAATGACATTGAACAAATATGTAGATGTCAATGATGAAATGCTAGATCAAGCAGTAGAAATAATGGAGCAAATTTACTAAATTACTACGATTATTACTACGATTTAATTTTAATAAAAAATTAAACCTGCTATAAACCCTTGATATAACTGGATTCATAGCAAATAGAAAACTATAACTTATGTTAAAATTATGTTAATTATTCTTGCGTATAATAAAATCTATTAACTCTTCCGACACAGGTTGAGGCTCCAATTGTGGCCTCTGAATCAAATAACCCTGTCCATAATCTACCCCTAATTCAATAACTTTTTCCAGTTCATCATAGTCTTCAATTCCTTCAGCTACCACCTTAGCTCCTATTTCATGAGCCAGACTAACAAAAAACTCCAATAAAGCAGCCTTGATAGTATTAAAATTGATCCCCCTGATTAACGACATATCCAATTTAATATATTGAGGGCTTAATTCAGCTATCATCGTAATATACTTGTCCCTAGTTAAGTTTGATAGCCTTAAAACATAGTACATAGTATCTCCGGCACTTGCCAGGTCAGTAAAGTTATTATTTATTCCCCTTAATAAGAATAGATTAACTCCTGCTCCTAATACAAAAAGGGAAATAACAATTAAAAAGGCTGCTATTAACTTCTTTCTAAACTTCAACCTATCTAAACGAGTAGCTATAATATTACTGCTCTTGATAATATTAATATCTTTAATCTTTTTTAAATAGCTCTTAAAATTTAAAATACCTTTCATCCTATCTCCTCCCCACCATAACCTAAGTTTTCAGAATTTAATTAATCATTAATAGTACAGACCCAGCTTATCCTTAGAAAAGAGGGAGCTAGGATGAGCCGGGCCCGTTTTTTGAAACCGATTATTAATTAATCAAATGATTCTACTGCAAAAAGGTCAAAATCTCCAGTAAATTATGCTATATAATTGAATATCCTCCTTTATTTATGATAT
>NZ_JALKBZ010000100.1 GCF_023227765.1 Fuchsiella alkaliacetigena | reverse complement strand
TTATGAAATTCCAGTTTAGAAATCAATTTATTATTTAGTAGCTCTATTTCTTTTTCGGCATCGGCTTGGCATTTGAAGCTACGAGTTTTATATTTTTTAAGAGCTTTTCTGATTTTTTCTCTTTCTTTGGCAACTTTTTTCTGACAAGTTTTCTCTTTGGATTCTTCAAGTTGCTCTGAATAGATAATAGCAAATTTGCAAGGATGACCTTTGTATTCAGCTTCTGTCTCCATCATTTTATATACTGATTGTTTTCCTTGTGCTTTATCAATTTTAATGGTTTGAGCATTTTCTGCTAAAGGTTGTGCCATTAGCTCTTTTGCTAAGTTGTAGTTGTCTGGCATTCTGCTAATAAAAGAAATTTCATTACTTTTAGCTTTAGCTAAATTATCTTTAGTAAATAGAGCACTATCGGCAATATAATAAAATTCATCACGGTTAATATCCATTTGAGTTAACAACTGGTCAAGATCTTCTAAGTTCTGATTATTATAAGTTTTATCATCAATATTACCAGAAAGAACTTTGGCATCTGCTACAACACCATTGGCAGTACCTATACCAACTTTAATCTGTTTTTTGTCATTTCTTTTATCCTTACTATGACCGAAGTCTATATGAATGTAACTAGTCTGATCACCATAGTCTTCTAAATGATTTGTAGTTTCATATTTACCCCACATTACTTTGGAGGTGGTATCGTAGTTTATGTTTTTAACTTTAAAACCATATTCAGCAAAAGCAAGGCTACTAGCTTCCATAAATATCTGACGACATCCTGCTTGATGAAAATCGTCTAGAAAGCGACCAAAGCGATCATCGTTTAGTTGTGATAGTTCTATTGGATGATAAAAGATACCTTCAAGGTCTTTGTATCTATAGTAGTCTTGAAAGGCGGAAAGTGGTTTATATCCATCATCAGCTATACTAGCAATCATGATTGCTGCTTCAATCCCTGATGGAATATCCGCAGGTCTACCTTGGTCATTTTCTAAGTGTTTGTTAAAAAGATCTATGATTCCTATTTTTTCACATAAAGAAACAGCTAATTGTAATTTGCCGTCAGACCAGACATTGATATCATTTATATCAACTTTCTTATTCATTTTGATCCACCCCGTTTATTAAACTATATAGTCTTATTATATAGCTTTTTTGGGGTTTGTCTAGCTATTTTATGATTTATTTTAGCAATTTCTTTATTATCTAATTGGAAAAATTAGTTATGCGGAATGTGAGTTTTAAACTATCTCTTTTTAATGATTAGTTGATAGTCACTATCTATTTCTTCTATCTTTACGTTGTACCCTGAGTTTCTGGCTAGTCTACTTACATTTTCTTTAGCTGCTGCATCTCCTACTAAAACTTTAAGTTCTTCTTCAGCTAGACTATTAAGGGCCCTCTTAGTCAGAATAACCGGCTCTGGACATGAGAAGCCGCGAGCATCTATAATCTTTTTACTTTCCATAAGTCACCCCTCCCTTTTTAGAAGCGCCGATGCTTAGCTTAGAGAAGCCGATTAGCAAAATAATAATAATGCCGATTACAACGGCTATTTTTCCGTTAGCACCTACTCCATCAGGGCTGCCGGCTAGAGCAAAGTTATGGGATATAGCAGCTCCTACTAACATTCCTATAAAGGTTATTCCTGAGTCTATATTTCCTTCACCAGCTAAAACTGTCTGTCTTAAGGGGCAGCCGCCTAATAAGATTGAGCCTAAGCCGGCTAGTAGCATACCTAAGAAGTTCCAAAGGCCATCATTATGAGCAATAGGTTGCTCTATAAAGCCTAAATTGAAATAGCCTAAAGCTAGATTTAAAATCAGCGCAGCTATAAAGATAGCTATAAAGCCGATAATTAGGTGAGGATCTTTGATTAGGTATAAGTCACGAATACCACCTACCATACAGATTCGACTTCTTTGAGCTAGTACTCCTACTATTAAACCAGCAGCTAGAGCGATTAGGATAGCAGCTTGCATAGCACCGGGCCCTTCTGTACTGAAAAAGATAAAGTCTGGAGCTATAACTAAAAAGCTCAATAGTAGAACTGCTATTAAAGGCAGTATATAGCCATTTTCTAAGCTTTGTTCATGGGATCTACCTAGAGTAAATCCTCTTTTAATAAATTCAGCTCCAATAATTATTCCCGTGGCAAAACCTAGGATACCAGCTATTGCATTTAAATCTCCTCCAGCTAAACGAAGTACCATTCTTAGTGGACAGCCTAGAAAAACTAAAGCACCAATCATTACTAAGATACCTAAAATAAATCTCAGTAGTGGTGACGAGCCTCCCCGAACCTTAAACTCTTTATTGAGAGCAGCAATGATAAAAGCACCGAGGATAAAGCCGATGACTTCTGGGCGTATATATTGAACTACGCCAGCCCTATGCAAGCCGATTCCGCCGGCAATATCGCGGACAAAACAGGCTACACAGATGCCCATATTAACCGGATTTCCTAATTTAACTAATAAGCTACTTAAAATGCCGATGACCAATCCTGCAAAAATAATTTCTTTTTTATTATCCATACTTTTCTCCCCTTGTTTAATTAGTTTTTTAATTCACGATAATTATAACATAGTTTTCAGAAAAAGTTAAGATTATTTTATAAAGTTTATAATATTCACTTATAACAAGGTTCATAGTGTAAAATAAGTATAGGTAAATTTAGTATAAAAACTAGAAAAGGGACTCCTCTTTTGATAAAGTGTTAAGT
>NZ_JALKBZ010000010.1 GCF_023227765.1 Fuchsiella alkaliacetigena | reverse complement strand
ACTCTAATCCTTCGTAAACACTGCTATAATAAGTGTTTGCGTGGGGTCTGTTTACCTAGTAAGTGTCGAACTCGGGTAAAAGTTGGCTCTTCGAGACAAAAGTTTCTGAACGCAACATCAAATGATATAATTTTTAGGGGAGGGTTAGATATGGCAAAGCTACCTATGAGACTTAAAGAACTAAGAAAACAAAAAGACTTAAAACAGGAAAAGTTAGCTTCTCATTTAAATTTATCACGTTCTACTATTGCTGGTTATGAGACTGGAAAGAGAAAACCAGATTATAATACATTAGAAAAAATAGCTAGTTTTTTTAATGTTTCTGTTGATTATCTTTTAGGCCGGACTGAGGAGAGAAAAACTGCGGATAAAATAAAAAAAGCTCTGGCTGATGATCCAGAGTTGGTGGAGTTATGGGAGGAGTTAGCTAAGAGAGAGGATTTGAAGTTGTTGTTTAAGCAAGTCAAGAGTTTAGATACTGAAGCTATTGAAAGAATTAGAGAAGTTGCTAAAATAATAGAAAATAAAGGATAGATGATAAAGGACAGAGGATAAATTTAGTTCAAAATCATTAAAACTAGAACATTACTATAATATAAGAAAAGCTCTGGATTTTTTACCAGAGCTTAAATCTAATGCTGAACTTTCTTTTTAATTTCTTCTATCTTTTCTTTGTCTAATCCGGTTACATCCATTATATCTACCACTTCCATACCTTTTTCTAGCAACTTTTCAGCTGTTTCCATCTTACCTTCTATTTTGCCTTCTATTTTACCTTTTTCTCTTTCCTTTTCCTTGAGCTTATTAATATTCTTAGCAAAGTTACTAATCATCTCTTCCACCTCCCAAGGTTTGGATTCTTCAATGACCTTTTCTAATTCCTCTTTCTTTGCTGCTGGTAGAAGCGGTGCTGATATATTTATAAGCCATCTTTTTATTGAAGTGTATTCTTCTTCGCTCATATTCTTCATAATACTAACTAAATCTTTTAGCCTTTGTAGTACGTCTATTTCTTTCTGCTGATCTAAATAGAAAATTGAGGAGATAACATTAGCAATTTCGAGTAATTCTTCATCTGAATAACTGTTGACATCAATTAATAGATATTCAAAATCTAGTAAGTGATTAAGAACTCTTCATAGTTCTTAAATACCTTCTTAAATTCCTTTATAGCTGTCCAACTAGCTTCGCCATTATAAAGAACAATCGGAATCACCGCTGGAAATCTAAAGCCTTTTCTTTCCCTTGCATTTTCATCTGCATTTCTATAAACGTTTCTTAGTAGTTCGACGTTGATCTTCTCTGTTCTTATCCATTGCTACCTCCCCATTTATATTATATCTTATTTTACTTGACTTTGAAAGCCAAATAAACCCGGCTTCTTTAGAGGATAGATGATAAAGGATAGAGGATAGATTTAGTTCAAAACCAAGGAGCCACGAATGAGCTCGAATCAACACGAATAAATTCAAAATCAATTCTTATTAAAAATTAAATTATTACAGCTGCTATCAGCTTATAGTGTCTATTATTTTCTGAAAAAGGTGATGCCAGGCTAATTGTAAAGTAAATGTTATTATTCAACCTATAATTTCCATAATCACATTCTTCAAACTGACTTTCGATACTATCATCAGTTATAGAAAGATTATAGTTATAATTACCATATGTGAACTTAGCCCTAATTTGAGGTGGATCACTAAATCTACTTCTATCAACTTTTTCAAAAGTAACATTTTCAGGTTGAATCAGTATCAAAGAGTAACGTTTATTAAAATTAATTTCTTCTAGCTCATCTTTAGATACACTGTCTCTATTATTAAAAAGTAATAAATTTTTACTTTGAGTTAAATTTGATAGTTTTGAAAAGGCAAAGCTCCCCTCTTTAATCCAATTACCATTTCCTATTATAAAATTTTCAGGTTGATAATATGAAGGTTGATGTTTAAGTAGAGGAATACTTATAATATCTAGTTTTTCAGGCAAACTTCCATTTTTATAAGCAATTTGATTTAAGCTTAATGCCCCGCCACTTGAATTTATGGGTCTAATCCACTCACCAGTTTCAACGTCAATTCCTGCTATACATCTTCCGCTTTTCTTGCGTGAATTAGCTAAGCAAATAATTTCTCTTCTCATAAACTCAATCCTTTCTTATAGATGCACGATCTTACTTTCAACAAAATGGTCAGCAAAGTATTCTGCTACTAATCTTCTATGACAGTTTTTAACATCAAATTCACTGCATAACATACAGGCATTAGTTAAATCTTTTTCTGTTATTGCATCTTTTACTCTTCTTTTTTCTAATAAACTGATAAATTCTTGCTCATAATCTTCCCAGCCTATTTTTTCTTTTTTATAATTTTTAAATAGTTCATTAGTTGGAGCCAAGTCAGGATAATAATAATATTCTAAGTTGCAAAGTTCTTTTAAAAAATATTCTAGATGTTCCTTTTTAGCAAAGCTAGCTAAGTGAGAAGTATTATTTATTCTAATATCAATAATCTTTGAAATATCATTATCCTTTAAAGTTTCAAAGAAATTTTCAGCACTCCTTTTAGTAAAGCCAATTGTATATATAGTCATCCTATATTGATAGCCTCCTGTTGGATTTGATAAGCTATTTCTTCTTCTTTTTTCTGATAAGCAGTTTCTAGCTTTTCAAGTCTATCTTTAATTCCATTATTCTCACTAAATAAATCTAATTGATCTATTTCTCCAAAATGACTTTCGATTAATTCTTTTTCTAATTGTTGATGTTCTTTTATTTTTCCATCTGCTAAAATATGATTTATCTTAATTTCCATCTTGCTTAATGAGTAAGCAATCAAAATTGTACGATGACAGTCTGAAGGATTTTTTTCTGTACACATTAAAGAGATATTATACCCTTCTTTTAAACCACTAAGCAATCTGTTTATTCCAGTTTTAAATTTTTCTGTTTGCCTAACTTTAGAAAAATCTAGCCTATTATTATCATTGTATAAGTATAACTCATCCCATCTAGCTCCTAATTGGTCGCCCATGGGAATATAGTGTATGTTCTCTTCTTTTAAAGACTTAATTAGCTGATCTTGATTAAAGTGAGGAGTATATTTGCTAAAAGGAACACTCCTCACATCTACTACTGAATCGATGTTATGAGATTTTAATAGTGCCAAAAAGGTTGATAAATCATGGTTAGAATGTCCAATTGTATATATTAACTTTTTATTCTCCATTTTTCTCGCTCCTTTCTGGCTACAAGTAATTTTCTTCTTGTTTTTATTATATCTTATTTAGTTGGAGTTTAAAAGCTTTTCAAGCTAGGAAATAATAAAATCGGGGAACCACGAATGAGCACGAATCAACACGAATAAGTTCAAAACCAAATTCAATTTAAAATAAAAACTTCGATAAAAAATTAAACTAATTAATGATTTTGAACTTAAAGGTTTAATAGTCTAATGGTCTTATTCGAGCTCATTTGTGTTGATTCGTGGTTCCAAAGGTTTTTATTTCGTGATTTCAATAGCACTTTTCAAATTATCAACCACAGTTTCAACTTCCCCCTCACTTAACTCATTATAAAATGGCAAAGCAATAGTACTATCACTCACTCGCTCTGTAATCGGAAAGTCCCCTCGCTGATAGCCAAACTCCTCTACATAAAAAGGCTGTAAGTGAATTGGAGTAAAGTAAGGTTTACAGCTTACTCCGTTGTCTCTTAAGTAGTCCATTACTCGATTACGGTCTATTTCTTCAGCTAACTGGATTACATAGACGAACCAGCTCATTTTGGTGGTGTCTTCGGTGATAGTTAAGGTTTTCACTTCGGGTGCGTCTGCTAATAGTTTGTTATATTTTTCTGCTACGCTGGCTCTTTTGGCCAGGATCTCTTCTATGCGCTCTAGCTGGGCTATACCTACGGCACAGCTCATTTCATCCAGTCGATAGTTATAGCCTAAGCGAACGTGGCTTAGCCATTGCTTGTCTTGACTACGGCCCTGGTTGCGCATACTTCTACATAAGTTAGCTATCTCTTCATCATCGGTAACTATCATTCCACCTTCGCCAGTGGTGATCTGCTTATTGGGATAGAAGGCAAAGACACTGGCATCAGCAAAGGTTCCTGCTTTTTGTCCTTTGTGTTCGGCGCCGATGGCTTCGCAGGAGTCTTCGATTACCTTTAAATTATACTCATCAGCAATCTCCATTATTTTAGTCATGTTAGCAGGTTGTCCAAAGACATCTACTGGTAGAATAGCCTTTGTTTTATCGGTAATGGCTGCTTCTATCTTGTCTGGGTCTATACATAGAGTTTTGGGATCTATATCTACAAAGACTGGTTTAGCATTTTCAAAGAGAATACAGTTGCTGGAGGCTACGAAACTGAAAGGAGTGGTGATTACTTCGTCTCCTGCTTCTATACCTAATGCTCTAATTAATAAATGTAGGCCACTGGTTCCACTGTTGACGCCTACTGCATACTTAGTTCCTATGTAGTCTGCAAAGTTTTTTTCAAATTTGTCTAGCATTTTTCCTAAGCTTAACCAGCCTGAGTCTAATACTTCGTTGACTAGTTCTTTTTCTCGGGGGCCTATGTCTGGCCCGGATAAACCAATTGTCATCTATTTATTCCTCCCTGTTTTACTTTAATTAACAGTTGAATTCAAATAAAAATAATTGAAACCACGAATGAGCTCGAATCAGCACTAATAAGTTCAAAATCAAAACAAGTTAAAACCTAAGTTAAACTCTGGCTAAAGCTGATTATAAATCATCATTAATCAAATCATCCTCATCCACTATTGATAGTCCATTATATTTAAATAAGTATCTATTTTCTATATAATCACCAATTTGAGGTTTTAATTCTTCACCTTGCATCATCTTAATTATTAATTCCATAAAATTAGCACCCGCTTCATAGGCAAGGGGATAACCCCCACCAAAACGAGGATTTATTTCTGAAAAGATATAACCTCTATCTTCAGTTTTAAAGCAATCAATGTCGAGTGGACCGTAAGCATTTAGAGATTTTGCTATTTTAGTAGCAAAGTCAAATAATTTCTCATCCTTAATTGATACTGCCTGATCTGTTTCTCCTGCTCTCATGCTTAATTTCTTTTTAGCAAAGACAGAGATTACTTCCCCAGTGTTATCTATAAATACATCTACTCCATATTCTTCACCTTCAATGAACTCCTGAATAATGTAGTTATCCCCATTATTAACTACACTTTTTAATTCTTTTAAGTTAGCTACTTTATTAAGACCAACACTAGAACTGCCTTTAGCTGGCTTAACCATTAACGGAAATTCTAAATTGCCTGATTCTAGTTCAGTTATAGCTTCATCTAATTTTTTGAAGGTTTTTATGAAAGGAATATTGTTCTCTACTAAAAATTTTGCTGTCTTATACTTATTGAAAGAAATATCCACCGCTTCATAGTTAGAAACTAGAACTTCTACTCCTAATTCTCTGAACTTATCTTTATTCTCAGCTAATAAGACCAGTTCGGGGTCTATTAAGGATAAGATAAGGTCTATATCGTTATTTTTACAAATATCTAATATTGTAGTTAAGTAATCAGAATGATCTACTCTGGGAACTACAAAGCTTTTGTCAGCTTCGTACATGCCTGCTGCATAGGGACTACAATCTGTAACTAACACCTGGCCTTGACTAAACCTTTTTAAGCTCTCTTTAAAGTATCTTACTATATTAACCCTTCTGCCTATACTTGCAATTAATATATTCATAGTCTAAATTCGCTCCTCAATTTCTTTAAATTGTTCAGTATTATCTAATAATATGGAAGTACCTCCGGTATGAATAAATAAGATATTTTTATCTTTGATTTTATTTTTTTCTATATAATCTAACATACCAGAAAAGGCTTTTCCAGTATAAGTGGGATCAAGTAAAATCCCTTCTTTCTTAGCAACTAATTTAATTGTTTTTAAGACTTCTTGATTAGCTATACCATAACCTTCGCCAATATAAGAGTCAATAAAGTTTATTTTTCTCTCAATATTGCTAATCTCTATATTAAACTGATTACAATAATCTTTAATACTATCTGAAATTACATCTGTTCCTCTCTGCTTGTCTCTGGCTATGCTAATGCCTATAATTTCTTCACTTCCTCCCTGCAACTCTTTGCCTATAATCAATCCTGCTTGAGTAGTACCTGTTCCTGAAGCAAAGAAAATATAATCAAAATTAACTTCCAAATCTTCTGCCTGAGATATAATTTCTTGATAGGCTTCTACATAAGCATGAGTACCTAAATTCCCATGACCTCCACCATAGATGAAGTAAGGATTATAGCCTTTATTAGATAGTTTCTCAATTTCTTCATCTATAGTCTCGCTTACTTCTTCAGTAGACGTATAGACTATTTCAGCATCGAATAAATCATATAGAAAAAAGTTTCCTGTATAAGTAGGCTCTTTATCAGGTTTCGCTAAAACTAATAAACAAGGTAAATTTAATTTAGATGCTGCTGCTGCTGTCATTGCGCAATGATTGGACTGAGTGGAACCATAGGTGACTATATAATCAGCTTCCTGATCTAAGGCATCTTGTATAAAATACTCTAATTTTCTAGCTTTGTTTCCTCCCATAGCTAATCCGGTCAGATCATCACGTTTTATATAAAAATCATTATTTGATTTATCAAAACAAATATTTATTTTATATAAATCAGTAGGAGAAAATATAAAATCCAGTTTATCAATTTTCAATTTTAATTTCTCTCCTTCCAAATTCTATACTAGAAAATAAAGAAAATTAATCATCCTTAGAAATCCAAAAATTAATATAATCTGAAAGAGCAATATGTGAATAAAGATTATATTCATTAGAATTATTTATCATTAAATCAGTTTCATTCTTACTTTTAATTTTAAAATATCTATCCAAGAACTCTCCAATGCTATTAACAACTAATTTATGTTTTAAAAAATTAATCTCCTTATAAAATTTGAAGTCATAAATTTTACGAGGAATTATCTTTCTGATTTTTTCTTCACTTATACGTTTCTTTAAAATTATATCCCCAGTATCAACACCTTTATTAACTTTATGATATGTTATACCAACTTTATTATATTCTCCTTTAATTATAGGCCAGATTCCAACTTGCAACCCCCTATAATATGGAAGTAAGCCTCCATGTATATTAATAATATCAGCATCAATTGAATTGAGAAGTGTTTCGTTAATTAAGCTAACCCCTTTAATAATTATAAGATCTGGATTAATTGACTTTATAAACTTTAGCACTTTACTATCATTTATATTATCAACATTAATAATTGGAAAATCATCAGCTAAAAAAGAATTATCATAATTTCTATTAGTTTTGTTAATTAAAAATCTAGAAAGAACTTTAAAAGCCAATATATTAGTTATTTGAAAAATAGAACGTCCTCTAATAAGCCTTTTTATTCTATCATTTAAAGATTTATTTTCTATAACAAGACCACTAAATTCAATATAATCTTTCATAGAATAAATTTTATTAAAAACTTCTAATTGTTGTTTATTATCTCTAGTCATACAAAGCAACTTCATTTTTTTCATAAAAACACCTCTCAATATAATATTGCTAGATTATCACTCTATATCTAACCTATAAATAGGTAAATAATCAAAATTATCATCGTCTACTTCATTTTTCTTTTTCCATATTTGTTTTAGCTTAGAATATTTTTTTTGATTATGGACTTTCCTTCCTATATGAAAATTAAAACTTAGATTTGAAAAACCTTTCTTAAACTTTAAAAGACTTTCTTTTCCTCCGCCATGATGAACATAACTAAATTTATTAAATTTAGCCCATTCTAATATTCTATATCTAATTAAATTATTACAACCTAAGTTTAAAAATTCCTTCTTTGAACCTGTTAAGTGTATATGAACATAGTCACTCTTTACCATAACTAAACTAGCTGCTATAATTTTCTTGTTATGAATTGCATAAAAAATTATAATATCATCTAATAATAACTCTTCAAAACCTTTAAAATAATTATGGTCAAAATAATAATAATCTCTAGCATCATTTTTATCCATAGTAGAATAATATAATTTTTTGAAAACAGGCATTATTTCTTTTATTTCATCTTTTCTAGCTAAATTCACTTGAATATCATTTCTTATACTTTTCCTAATTTTAGATCGAGTATCACTATCAAATTCATCATCCCACATATCACTCCACCTACGCCTTAAGTTACTTGCTACAGTTTTACCCTGAAACTCAGTTTTTATATGTTTCCTAGCGAGTTTAGCATTATTCAATATAGGATGAAACCTAACAAACTCTGTAACAATATTATTTTCTTTACAATATTTATGAAAAGCTTCAAAAAAACTTTCTGTACTTTTCTCTATTTGATTTTTATCATTAGTTTTTTCAGAAAATAACGGTCCACAATATCCATAAGGGGAAGCAATATCAAAGTATTCTTCTTCTAAATCATCAAATACCGCTAAATCATTAACTTTCTTTAATAAATATGGGTATAATACAGTTAAGTTATCATCTTTATAAACAAAAGCTTGTACTTTTCCATCTCCTATATTTTCATAAACTTTACTATATTCTGGAGTAAAATAAAGATCCCAATTTTCAAAACTCCTTCCAATTTCGTTCCACTTTTTTCTATCAGACCAACTCAATACTTCTATCTCATATGTCATATATTATCATACCTCCATATATTGATATTTTAAAATCATTAATTAACTATCCAATTCCTTATTATCCTCTTTTACAACTTCATCATATCTACCAGAATACACTCCTTTAGCAAATAAAACTACTTCTATAGTCTTAAAGAATATTTTCAAGTCTAAAAAAAGAGAATAGTTATCAATATACCAAATATCTTTATCAATCCTCTCCGGCCAAGTTAACTCATTTCTTCCATTTACCTGTGCCCATCCTGTAATTCCAGGTTTAACTTCCAGTCTTCTTTTTTGATAATCGTCATATTCCTTTACTTGAGATTCTATGGTAGGTCTCGGACCAATTAAGCTCATATCACCCTTTAATACATTTATTAATTGTGGTAATTCATCTAAGCTCCAATATCTTAAAAAAGAACCTATTTTAGTTATTCTAGTATCATTTTGCGAAGTCTTAAGACCAGAACCTATATTCTCAGCATTTTCAACCATAGTTCTAAATTTATAAATCTTAAATAATTCTCCATTCTTTCCGACCCGTTCTTGAGTAAAAAATACGGGCCCTTTTGAATCTAATTTTATTAATATTCCTATCAATATAAATAACGGTGATAATATAATTAACCCTACTAAACTTCCTATAAAATCAATTATTCTTTTTATAAGCATATAACCTCTCCTTCAAACTTGCTAATTTAAAATTACTCCACTTTAACTCATTAAGATTTAATTAAACATTTAATAATTGTTGATATATTTCATCAAGTCTATCCACTACTATTTGCTCTGTAAAACCTTTTTCTATAACTTGCCTACTCGCTTCACCAAACCTTTTTCTTAGTTTTTTATTAATTAATAATTTATTCAAATAATTAGCCAAGTTTTTTACATCTCCTAATGAAACTAAATAACCAGTTTTATCATGTTCTACTACATCTCTAGTCCCTAAAACGTCCGTTGCAATAACAGGTTTAGAAAAAGCCATAGATTCCATAATTATTCTGGGAACCCCTTCTTTTTTAGAAGTTAAAACAACAAGGTCTGCTAATTTAATATAATGAAAAATATTAGTCTGATAACCAATTATCTTTACATTATTATTTAAGCCATAGTCATTAATAAGTTCTTTAATCTCTTCTTTCAAATGTCCTTTTCCAGCTAGAAGACAAAGAAAATCATTATTATATTCATTAATTAATTTCTTTAAGCCTTTTAGCAAAAATTGATGGTTCTTAACTGGTTCAAATCTAGCAGCCTTAAGAATAATTTTAGTATCTTCTCCAATATTCCACTGCTCTCTTATCTTATTTAAGTCCTCTTCAGAGATCTCCTTTAACTTTTTATCTAATTTCGGTAAATCAACTCCATTGCCTTCATAATAAACCTTTTTATTAGGAGCATAAGCTTTTATTTTTTTTATATCATCCTGATTTTGAGAACCAATAGCATCACAAAACCAAGAACCTATTTTTTCAAATAACCTATACATATGATATTTAAGTTTACTCTGCCCTTCAAAAAATGGAAGACCATGTGCAGTATGTAGCACAATAGGAATCCCAGCCAATTTAGCAGCTATTCGTCCAATAATTCCTGCTTTAGCAGTATGGGTATGAACAATATCATAATCTTCTTTTTTCAATAGTCCATACATTTTAACAATTGATTTTAGATCGTCAACTAAATTAATTTCTCTATTCATGCTTATAAACTTTGTATCTAGATTATAATCTTTCATAAATTCTTCTTTATAGCCTTTTTTAGAAGATATAGTTTCTACTATGTATCCTTTTTCCTGCAACAATGTTAACTTGTCTGCTAAAATTCTATGACTACCACCTGAAGTAAAAATATGAGCTACCTTTTTCATCTTAAACTTCTACACCTCACTACAAATCTACTTATATATTTTCTTTAACCATTCTACTTCTCTTTTTAATCCTTCCTGTAAGCCAACTGTAGGCTTATAACCTAACATTTTTCTAATTTTTGATTCATCAGCTTCTGTATGTCTTACATCTCCTTTGGCTACTGCTTGATATTCTTTTTCTACTTCCTTACCTATAATATCCTCCATTATTTCAATAGTTTCATTTAATCTTATCCGCTCACCTGCTCCACCGACATTAAAGATCTCTCCTTCTATATCACTTTCAGCTGCTAAAATATTAGCCTGTACTACATCACCAACATAAGTAAAGTTACGAGACTGCTTACCATCACCAAAGACAGTAATTTTCCCATCGGTTAAGATTTCTTTAATGAAGATATGAAAAGCCATATCTGGACGCTGTCGTTCTCCAAAGACAGTAAAGTATCTTAGAGAAATAGTAGGTGCGCCGAAGTTCTTCCAGTATAAATAACATAAGTGTTCCGCTGCTAATTTAGAAACTCCATAAGGAGATACTGGCTGTAATCTATTAGTTTCTTGCATCGGTAGCTTGTCTGTATCTCCATATACCGATGATGAAGAAGCATAGATAAACTTCTTAATATCACTTTCTTTAGTTGCTTCTAATAACCGTTGCGTTGCACGAATATTGCAGTCTGTATAGATATCAAAGTCCTTACCCCAACTGGCTCTTACTCCTGCTTGAGCTGCTTGATGGAATACATAATCAATATCTGATAACAGTTCTTCCAGATCTAAATCAATAATATCTACTTCGATAAATTCAAAATTTTCGTGGTCTTTAAAGAAGCTTAAATTCTTTTCTTTTAAATCACGAGAGTAATAATCAGTAAAACAATCTACTCCTATTACTTGATAACCTTTCTCTAATAATTGTTCTGCTAAATTTGAGCCAATAAATCCTGCTACTCCTGTAACTAATGCTTTCATTCCAATCCCCTTTCTTCCTACTAACTATTTAATTCTTTATTTATAATCTCTTCAAAACCTTGTATATAATTTGGAATTGAAAATTTATTTTTAACATACTCAAATCTATTCTTTGCCTTATCTTCTTTAAATAGCTCTTCATTATTTAAAACCTCTAAAATAGCATCACCAAGTTGTTCTGAATTATCTTTTTCTATAACCTTACCTAAATTCTCAGAGTTAATAATCTCTTTAGTACCTCCAACATTAGTAGCAACTACCGGTAGTCCCATTGCCAATCCTTCAATAACAGTTCTCGGTAAGCCCTCAGCTCGAGAAGGCAAAACCAGAAGATCTATAGCATTATAAAAAGGAATAACATCATCTTGATAGCCCAACCAATGAAACTGTGAACTCATTCCTTTGTCTTTTACTTTTCTTTTTAATTCATCTCTAAAATAAGTATATTCTTGCGGGGGATTTCCCACAACCATAAACTGCAAATCATTAATTTCTGATGTAACTTTAGACGCTACTTCAACTAATAAATCATATCCTTTTCTGGGAGTTATACTGCCAACTATCCCAACTATTTGACTATCTAACGAAATGTCTAATTTTTTTCTAACTTTTCTTTTGTCCTTTTCTTTTTTTTCTTTACTAAATTTATATTTCTCAAAATCAAATCCTGTATATAGGGTAGTAAATTTTTCAGAGTGTTTTTTTAATTCACCATCTGTATACATACTACGAACTCCATCAGCAATAGTAATAATTTTAGTCGGTAATTTAAGCCCCAAAAATTTAAATATAAAACTGGGATCGCCTTCACTCCTTATATATTTGAATAATGGCAACCCTCTAAAACGAGCTGCTAACCCAGCATATAAAAGTGACCTAATGCCATTAGTATAGACTATATTAATTTCATTTTCTTCTAACCAACGATAAACTTTATAATTATACTTTAGAAGCTCAACTAAAACTTTTGTCTTCTTAAATAAAAAATAGTCTAGGATTTGACCACCAAATTTATTTACTATAGGATGCAAAGGAATAATCTTAACTTCTATTCCTAGCTTTCTAAGCTCTGAAGATAATTTACCTTCTTTGGTTGTCACAACAATCGGATTATATTTGTCTTGATCTAAATTAGTTATCAATGTAGCCATGCTTTTTTGGGCTCCATAAAAAGATTTATAACGACCTGCGAAAAAAGCTATATTAATTTTATCTTTGATTTTCTACACCTCCAATAAAGTCTTTCATTCCAAAACTACAACTTTGTCTTATCAATATGAATTTTATTCTTCTTTTGATTTTTAATTGATTGCATAGCCATTTTAACATTCTTATTAATATCTTTAGTTATTTTATTCAAATATTCTTGAATAATTTATAACGTTTCATAACCTATGAAGTAAAACTGAATCAATCATACCCTCTTTGTCTATAATAGATTCAAGTTCTTTTGAAACCTTCTCCTAGAATGATTAATTTAACCTCTACTTCCTCTAAAAATAACTTAAAAGTTTCTACATTATTTCTAGATAATCAATTATACCATTTATTAACTTCATACTAGGAACTTAAAATAGTTCTAATTTTATTTTTCAATTGCTCTTTTGTAAAATTCTTTCTAACAAACTTCATACCTTTTTTGCCCAGCTTCTTACATAAGTCTTCATTCTGATACATAATTTTTAATTTACTAAATATTTCATCTAAATTATTAGGATCAACTAAAAAACCAGTTTCTTTATCTTGGACTACTTCAACAACACCACCAGACCTATTTGCTATTACAGGTTTTCCTCTGGCTGAAGCCTCTGCAAAAACTCTACCAAAAGATTCACTTGTTTCACGTCTGCTGGGCAAGATAAAAATATCACATAAATCATAAAAATGAATAACTTTATCAAAATCTATTCTACCAGTAAAAATCACCTCTTCATTAATTCCTAATTCGTTTGTTTGTTCCTTTAAGACATCTAAATAATTTCCATCCCCTACTACTATATATTTAAAATCATCCCCTACTTCTAACTTAAATCTTTTTAAAACTTTTAAAACATTATCTATTCCTTTTTCTTTTTCCATTCTTGAAACGGATAAAATTATCTTTTTGCTTTGATCAATATCATATTTATCTTTTATCCAATTAATTCCTTGCTCCTTTTTAGGATTATTAAAATATTCTTCATCTAAAGTTCTATAAACTATATTTATCTTTTTATCCTTAAATAAGTCTTGTCCATAATAATCATACAGAGATTTTTTAGTGGATTCACTAACACAAATAACTTGATTAGCTTTCCTATAACAATTTTTAATAATTAAATTTCTTATGCCAGTTAGTAGCATATTATTTCTAACCTTCTTTATCCCTGGAACACTTGTGATTACTATTATATCTTTTTTATAAGATATAGGAAATAGACCGATAATATTTCTAGTAAAATAATCAGCAACTATTATCTTATCTGGATTAAAGATTTTAATTTTTTTAATTAATTTAATATAAAATCTAAAGAAGAAAGAAATTCTTTTAAATAAATTATAATAAGATCCTTTTTTGGATTTATCTAACCTTTCAACACTAAAGTTTTGATTTTTATCAAAATCTTTATCTCCCTGATCAGTCTTTATTGTTAGAACAAAAACCTTATGACCTAACTCTTTAATAGCTTTTACTATTTCATAATTCGATTTTTGCATACCACCTATACTAGAAGGAAATTTAGTGCAGAAAAATAGAATTTTCATATTTTCTCGCTCCTTGCTTTTAATTATAAATTTAAACAGAATAATATCTTTTAACATACATAAGTGCACTGAACAATACAATATTATAATTTCTACCAATATCCCAACTAAACATAGCGAAAATAATCATAAATAATAAAAGGTTAGAAAATAAACAATTGAAATCAATGCAATTTATCTTTAAAGAAAATACATATATTAATAATCCAAAAAAACCTAATTCAGATAATATTTCTAATATTATATTATGAGGATAATCAGAACTTCCATAATTAATAAAACTTCCTAATCCGAAACCAAAAACAGGCTTATCTAAAAACATATTTAGTGCCTCAAAATAAAAATTAATTCTTGCTGAGACATTCCTTTCTTCAAATAATGATAAACTTCTTTCTCTTAGTAATAAATTATTATATAAACTATAAAAAATATCTAAATTAGTTGATATTACACCAAAAAAAATACATAAAGTTAAAATTATTATAATAAATTTCTTTGTCCATTGTTGCTTTGTTTTTTTTTCATAAATAAAAACAATCATTTTATAAAAAAATCTAATAATTAATACTACTGTTAATGATAAAATAACAGACCTCGTTCCCATTAAATATAAGTTAATTAAAAAATAAAAAGCTAAAAATAATTTCTTTTTTATACTCATTTTTAAAAAAAATAATGAAATTAATCCGAATGCTATATAATGGGCATTTCCTATTGGATTCGCTCCAAATGGAGTAGGTCTATAAATATCAAATCCACTTTTAGCAGCATTAAACAAAACAAATGAAGAAATAATTACTGCATTAAATATAAAAATATATTTCAAATTATTTAAAAATTCTTTAGTTTTCTCTTTATTTTGAACAATAATATAAATAAATAAAAAAACAATTGGCACAATACCTTGAACTAAAAAAAATATGCTTTTTCGCAGAGTATAACTATTTAAATTAGAATTCATTATAATGTAAATATAAAATCCTAACCAAGGCAAGAGATATATTAAGCTTTTTTTAACATTAATTTTTTTTGCTCTTATACGATTATATTTTAAAATATAAATTAAAATTAAAATTAAAAAACTAAAAGAAAGAAAAAATATTAAATTAAATCCTGAAGGTAAAAACTTACTTGTGACTTCAAATAGGATAGTCTTACCACTAATTAAAATCCCAAAAAAAGATGTAAAGAAACCATACTTAATATATATAAATACTATATATATCGATAATATTAAAAAAACCATTTTAACCTTCCTCCTAAAAATTAAAGAAGATCTTATTATTCTACCTAATTAATCCTTATCTCTGTAACGCCCCCAATTGATATTGGACAAAAAGCTAGTTAACATTTTATAATAATTATAGGGGGTAAAAATAATGCCTAAAGGTGAAACTTATAGTCCAGAATTTAAGATGGAAGTAGTACTAGAAGTTCTTAAAGGTCGTAAACCATCTGTAATAGCTGATGAATATGAAGTTAGTCGTAATTCCATATACACTTGGAAAAAAGACTTTCTTAACGGCGGTTTAAATGGTTTAACCAATGATAATCAAGTTAAGTCTAAAAAAGATGCTGAACTTAAAGAAAAAGAACAGCAAATCCAAGAGATGAAAAAAATCATTGGCGAGCAAAAAGTTCAAATGGAAATTCTCAAAAAAAAGCCCTGGCTGGACTAGATATCACTGATAAGGTTAAAGCAATTAATCAACTAAAAGTTGATTATTCAATTACTGAACTTTGCAAGACTTTTGATATAGCAAGAAGTACTTATTATTATGGCTTAAATAATGATAACTCTAAGAATGATAATAGCAGTAAAAAGCTTTATTCAGGTCATCCAGCTTATGATCAAAATGGTAATGTAGTAGCTGAAAAAGAAGTTATTGAGCTAGTTAAAGGATACTGTGAAGAACATCCTTATACTGGCTATAGAATGGTAACTGATTACTTAAGGTTTAAGCACAGCTTAAAAGTAAATTACAAGCGTATTTACCGCATAATGGACGTACTTGATCTGTTACAAGATAAGACTACTATTAAACCAGATAATTATCAATTAAAGCAAAAACGTGAATTAACTGCCCCTAACCAACTATGGGAGATGGACATGGTTCAAATGTATTTAGATAAAAGCGGTCGTTGGGTCTATATGTTTGACATAATAGATGTCTATACCAGAGAGATAGTAGGTCACCATGTAAGTCTTAGGTGCCGAACTGATGAAGCTCTTAAAGCCTTAAAGCAAGCAGTAAATTCACGAGATATAGATAACTTAGTTTTAAGAACAGATAATGGCACTCAGTTTAGAAGTAAAGACTTTCAAAGCTATATTAGCAAAACAAATATTGAGCACGAAAGAATAGCTGTTAATACTCCAGAACAAAACTCTCATATTGAGAGTTTTCACGGAACATTGAAACGGGAAGAAGTATATCAGAACTATTATCGTCATATTGCTCATTGTAAAGGTTCTATAGATGAATTTATAGCTAAATATAATCAAGAGCGTCCACATTCAAGCGTCTCAGGTGTTCCACCAGCTTATTATCATAGTCAGCTGGTTAACGAGCTAATAGATGGTGTCAAGCTAGTAGCATAAGAATTAGTTAGTAAATTAGAGCAATTTTCTGTTAGAAAAGCATAGTTTTTTCTTGTCCAAGATCTAAGGGGCAAGGACATCTCTTAATAACTCAACTTATAATTACAAAATACTATTTGTTTACTTCATTAATTTTTTTATTCTTTCTAAATGAGAATAATAATTATCCCTAAATAACTTTAAATCATAATCTACTTTCTTTCCTTCATTATGAATGCTTTTTATTTTTTCTATTATATCTTTTTCTTTTAACACATTAATATGATTATCTATTAAATTTAAATCTTCAAGAAGATCCACCGTTTTACTTCTAATCTTCAAATAACGTTCTTCATGATCAACAGTTAAAAAAGAAATATTATTTTGCAAACTAAAAATTGTACCATGAAATCTATCCGTTAAACAAAAATCAAAATATTTAAAAACATGAGCCCATTCTAATGGATTAAGAATATCTTGTAGATAAAAATCTGCAAACTCATTATTCATACTAATACTAACTATTTGATAACCTTTTTTTCTAAAATAATCTGCTACATTCTTAGAAAGTCCATTTTTTCTCCCTGAACTTGATATAACTAATGCCATAATTGGTCTATTTAAATCAAGTCCTTTATCAATTAACTTCTCTTTAACTTTTTTATAAATATCTTCACTAAACTTAATCGAAAAAGTAGGATCAGGAACTTTATAAGATTTTTCTTCCTCTATATCTAAATATTTTAACATGTTAAGAGTATGATCATCTCTTACTCCTACTAAATCAAAAGTTTTAAGAAATTTTCTCATCTGTTTCTTTTTTTTCTTATCTGCTTCCTCATAATTAAATCTGTTAGCAGATGCAGCAGATGATATCTTTTTACATTTTAATTCAGGTGATAACCAATAGGCATTAGGAAAAGGTCTAGAATACTTCCCTTCGAAAATCTTCCATACCTCATCACTTCCTACTATAATAGCATCATATTTATCACTTATAAATTCAATTGCTTTATCATAATTATTTGAAACAAGTTTATCAGAAGTCAATGGCATTTCATTATTGATAAAAGATCTTATTTTTCTATATCTCTTAAAATTAACTATCGGATTTCTCATTTTTATAAAATTAGCAATTAATCCTTTCCACTGTGTAAATTCTTTATTAAAAACCCTATAATCTATTATCTTTACATCATATTTTTTTCCTAAAGTTTTTTGAAGTGCTTTAGCTTGACAATAAGCTTGTAAATTTGCTCCTTCATTTAACACATGATGATATGTTAAAATACCTACCTTTTTTTTAGGCTTCATATTATTGCACTCCTTTTTATTACCATATTTCAACTTCTAGTTTAGGTTTTTTCATAACTAAACAATGCAATACTTTAGAAATTTTAAGTAACTTTAAAACATCTTCTGCCCTACCATCCCCTAAGTTTATTATCCAATTACCTTTAAATTTACAATCACCTATTTTAAAATAACTCAATAACTTAAGAATTTTACCAGATTTCCCTGCTTTATAAATTGAACCTACATTTGGATAATTTCTATGCTGATTTTCTTTAACATAATCAATCCTTTCCTTAATCTTCTTTTCACCAATATTAAACTCTCGATCATTCAATTCAAAAGTAGCTTCAAGTATTATCCATTCACTCTTCTTATGAAAAATTGAATACCTATATGCAAACCTACATTCTTCTTTATTTAACTCAAAAATATCATCAGCATCAAACACTTTTGCTTTTACAAGTTTATCAGATATTGCTTTATTATGAGATTTACCCCTACCCGCATTCATATATATAGAGCCACCAATTGTTCCAGGGGTAGAAAAAAGGTACTCCATTCCTTCAAAATTATTCTCAAACAAATTTAAACAACATTACCGAATTATCTATACTAATTTTATTAACCATCTCTATTTAAAGCCTTATTATTAATTCATCTACTGTACCCTCTGCAATTTAAATAAATCATTACCCTAATTTATTATAATATATAATTTCTTCTAAATCTTTTCTTCCAGGAGGATTTGGATTAAAATCTGAATAACCAATTGGTATAACAGTATTTAAAATCATTTTTTCAGGAATATTAAATAATTCTTTCATTTCTTTTCTTTCTTCATCACTGAGGTTATTATCTGCTAAATTAACCCAGCAAGCAGATAGGTTTAAATATTCTGCCATAAGTAAAATATTCTGAATCGCTGCTCCTGCATCAAGATTTAAATAATAACTAATTAAACTTTCATCATCATAATGATATAAATTTTTATTCATTAAAACTAATATACAATATGGTGCATCACTAATGAATTTTTGTCCTCTAAAATCTCTAACTTTTTCAATAAGTTCTTTATCAGCTATTATTATAAACTCCCAGGGTTGTCTATTACAAGAAGTTGGAGCCCATCTTGCTGCATTAATCAGTTTTTTTAAAATTTCATCAGATACTTCTTCATTTTTGAATTTTCTCACACTTCGTCTGTTCTTTATAATACCAAAAAAATCATTTTCTTGCATAAATTTATCTTTTTTAACTATTTGAGAATTGTTTTCTCCAAATAATACTCTTTTCCCCCAATTAATTTCATCCTCTGAAAGCAAATCTCTTTTCTTAGCTTCAAAATAAATTTTTCTAATATATAATGTTTTTATTAAGATTATTTCTTCTTGAAATAATTTATTTTCTAAAGAATGAATTTTTTTCCTAAATAAAGATACTAATTTATCATCTTTTAAAAATCTAATTTTAAAATAATTATATAATATTCTAATAAGATTATATATTTTTTTCATTTAATTTTCCTCCTACAAAAAACATTTATTTTGATCTTTAAAATTCAAAAAAATATTCACTTAAATTAGTATAAATCTTTGAAATTTGTTGTTTGTATTTTAAATTTATTTTTTTTTCCCATAATTTAATACCATTACAAGCTCTTTCATAATCAAAGTGTTTGCCTTTTTCAATATGTATTTTTTTATCCTCACCTAAAAAATTCAAAATAATATTAAATGTTTCTTTATAATTTAAAACTAAATCTTCAAAATTAATATTTAATATTTTTGTTGAACTAAATTGATCATGCTGAGATTTCATTTTCATATTCTTATACCATTTAATAAACTTTTCAATATCACTAGGAATAAAACGTCTATTCCTACCTTCTAAATAATGATCTCTTGGATCTCTATGAACTAAAATAATTTTGCAGGAATAAAAGTATTTCAAAGCTCTTTTAATACTAAAAGGTGAAACAGCCTGATCTAATATAATATTATCAACATTACTATTATCAACACAAGATTTCATTATTTTATTAAGATAATCTTTAGTTAAAGAATAAAATTTTTTCTTAGAAAGACAAGAAAAAAACATAATTTTATCACGTTTGATCCCAATTTTTCTTTTTAACTTTTTCAAAATATTATCAAACCAATTCATACTATAGTCATTTCCTATCCAACTACCTTCATAACTAAAATCAACTAATCTATTTATATATTTTTCAGTTAAATTAAAAAAATTACCTTTACAATATTTATTATAATTTTTACCAAAACTTGAAAATTTACTCGTTTCCCGCCCAAGAATATCAGTTAACTTTTTAAATCTTTTTATAGCTGTATCATCTTTTTTGATTATCCAATTATTTACTAAGGCATCTTCTAAATCCATAATTCCATCTGGATCTTTAATAAGTCTAAACTCAGTTCCAAAACTTTTATATGTCTCAAATTCTCTCAATAAATCTACAACAGCACTAGAACCGGTAGAGCCAAAACCCAACACAACTATAGCATTATATTTTTTTGTCATATTAATCACCACCACTATTAATTGCTATTATGTTTGAAAAACTAACAAATGCATGCAAGATTATACCAATAAATGAAGATATTATGGTCCAAATGATAAAACATAATATCAATACTATCAGACAACTAAAGAAAAAATTAACCCTAAAATTTTTATTTCATAAACTGTAAAATTATGATTGTTTGATATAAGTTAATTTGCTTTATTCTTTTTAACCACTCAAATCAGCCAACTTCCTAAACATAACATTAGAACCAACCAACTCATCATAAGAACCAGAATCTACAATCCGACCTTGACCTAACATATAAATCGTATCACAATCACGAACAGTAGATAATCGATGAGCAATCATTATCATCGTCTTTACTTCTGCTATATTCTCAATTGCTTCCATCACAGCTTCCTGCGTAGCACCATCAAGAGAACTGGTCGCCTCATCTAAAACCAAAACCTCTGGGTCATGATATAGGGCCCGAGCCAGTCCCAAACGCTGCTTTTGGCCGCCACTAACTCTAACTCCTCGTTCACCAACTACAGTCTGGTAGCCTTGCGCCAACTCATTCTCAATAAAACCATCTATATTAGCAATCTTCGCAGCTCGTTTAACAGCCTCCAGGTCTATCTCATCCTCTGCTACCCCAAAAGCAATATTACTTAAAATAGTATCATCACAAAGATAGATATCCTGCGGTACATAACCAATATTTCGCTGCCAATTTCGTATATTCTCTTGATTTAACTCCACTCCATCTATCTTAATCTCACCCTTATCCGGAGTCAATAGACCTAAGAGCAGATTAACCAAAGTCGACTTTCCAGCTCCCGTCTCTCCTGCAAAAGCAACCGCAGTATTACGCTGAATACTCAAATCAATCCCTTTCAGCACCGGCTCTTGATCATTAGGATAAGTATACTGTATATCTTCAAGTTCAATCTTATCCTTAAAAGGCAGCTTTTCTGGCAGCTCCTGAGACCAATCAACCGCTTCATTCTCTCCCGTCTCAAACATATCCTCATGAATCTTATCCAGCACCGCCATGTTAAATAGTATATCCGTAGCTGCATAAAATATCTTCTGCAAAGCCGGCATCAAACGATAACCAGCAAAAGCAAATAGACTGACCAGCGGTACCATCTCCCGAGCTTCCTGACCGGCCAGAATCAAATACACCACCAGCAAGACTATTCCTCCGAAAGCAATAGCCTCCAGTATATAACGAGGTAGCATCCCCACTACCTTCCGCCAAGCTCGTAGATTGGCATCCTTCAACGAAGGCTCAGCAAAGCGGCTCAAAAAATGCTCCTCCCGACCGCTAATCTTAATCTGCTTAATTCCGTTAAAAGCCTCATTAGCTGTCTTATAACGCTGCTTATTAGCCTCCAGTCGCTCCTCACCAGCCTTTTCCATTCTCCTCCGAATAAAATAATAAACTGCACCATAACTACCACCAAGTATGAAGATAGCCGCCAAAGTGATAGTCACATCAGTTATCAATAAAAATACTATAATTGCCAGCGCCACTGCTCCGTAAGTAAAGAGCTCTATTAACTTAATGATAAAGCTTTTAGTTAACTCCTTAACCTCCTGCAACACATTTTTACCCAGATCAGAGGAGTTATTGATTAAAAAGTATGCATAAGGCTTACCTAAGTACTTCCTTAACAACCGCATAGCCAAACGATGATTATTCATCCAGACAAACTTATACTTTAACCAGGTAGCAACAGTAGAAATCCCGTTAGTAACCATGATTAATACAAACATCGCTATTCCGGCAAAGACAATAAATCTATTAACCGAAGTAAACTCAAAGGTAGTATATAACCAACTTAACACCTGATTCTCCTCAACCATCTCCGGCTGCATCACCAGATCCATAAAGGGCATAATCGAAGCCACTCCGATCACCTGGGATAGGGCCATGAACAGAATAGCCCCAAACAACCCGAAAATCTGCAAACGTTCTCTTTTATTGAATAATTGCCATAACTTTGATAGTGATTTTAGCATCTAGTGACTCAACCTCCATAAAGTTCAAAACCTATTTGACATGCCCCGAAGCGACGCCATTATTTTGGCTAGTCATTACTCTGGGAAATGCCCTTGGGGTGCCGACTAAAACATGACTAAGTTCTGACTAAAACATTAAACATTAAAAACTTAAAACATTAGATTTCAAAATGTATTAAACTCTTAAACCTCTAGCTCAATCCTAACTAAGCCTTAACTTTATCATTTTTTAATCTTGTACGTCCTTAATCCTGTACGCTCCAGTCAGATTTTAGTCAGATCTTAGTCTGCGTCTAATAGATTTTTATTCAGCTTATTAATCTCTTGATTAAGCTTTTTATCAAAAGTATACACTTTTCTATTATTAACCTTTACATAAGCATATAGTAAACAGTCAACAAAATCTAACTTAATTTCTAGATACTTTTCCAATGACTCAAATAATAATTTTTTATCCTCTATAACCACTGTTTCTAGTCCTAAAAACTCAAACAAAACATCTTTAATCTCTTTTCTATCTAATTCATATACACCTTCTAAAACATATATCACTTCTGCTAATACTTCATTCAATATATAGACTCTATCTTTTTCAATAATTTCACTTGCTTTATCTGCTAACTCTTCTACATCATCCAGCAAATATCTCAAAATTACATTAGCATCAATGATCTTCATAATTTTCAGCTACTCTCATCTGCCAAGCCCCTTTTTCTTTCTTCCTTAATTCTGAATCAGCATATTTATTTAAAATTCCTCTTAAACTCTTATTCGCCTGGCTATTATCTTCTTCAACTGGTAACACAATAACTTCTACCCTTCTATTCTTTAACTCAGGAGGCAAATCAACTATAGAGTCTAATGAATCGCTATCAATAATTTTTCTAATAAAATTCATTTTAAGCACCTCCAAATCTCTAATTCTCATTTTTATCCGTCTGTTTCTTCACTCAAAAAATGTTGATATTTCTCTATTTCTTCTTTAGAATTTTCATATACTCTTTGCCAGAAAACCCAATCCATATACTCCTCATGCTCATCTATATCACTTTCATTATCAATCCCTACTTCTTCAACCTCTTTCAATGTCTTCCCATACTTCTTCTCATACTCTTTTATTTTGTTATTTGCATTGTTATACTCATCAGTTAATTTATTCATTCTTTCCTTAATTGAGATAGACAAAAATGTATTTACAAGTTTATCTTTTTCTCCTTCAGATAGTTCTGCAATATAATCAGAAACTTCAATTTCAATCTTCTGCAAAACTCTCACCTCCATGATATCATCGCTTAACCTAACAATCAAACTACTTTGAACATCCTAAACTAAACCACAAAATCTTAAAATATTTATTTTTAAGACTCTATGCTTTAGTCCGATTTTAATCAGATTTTAGTCTGCGTCTAAATTCTTATAAACTTCTTTACTCAATAATTTCAAAACTCACCTTAACTCCTCTACTTCTTCTCGGGACAAGTTAGTATACTTAGCTATCTTTTCTATACTTTCTCCATCCTTTAACATCTCTCTGGCTATCTTAACTGCTTTTCTTCTTTCTCCCTGCTCCATACCTTTTTCTATTCCTTCTTTTCTACCTTCCGCTCTACCTTTTTTTCTGCCTTCTTCTCTCCCTTCTTTTATACCCTCTTTTTTAGCTTTTTCCTTTGCTGTTCTCAGCTCTTCCCTCTTATCCATAATCCACTTCCTCTTAGCTTCATAGATCTTCTTTTCCTGCTCATTAAAATACATTCTTTCTAGCCGCTTAACAGCCTCGACAATCTCTTCTTCCTCTTTAAACTCCTCGGGAATAGTATCTTCATCGTACTCATAAGCTTTATCCAAAAAAGTAATCCATCTATCCAATATAGTTCGAGCTTCCTTTAAATCCTTATCAAACTTACTCAGTTCTATAAAAAACAACTCTTGATAATCAAGCTCCCCATAAAGCTGATTCGTCTCATTATCCTTTAAAACAACCTGCCTTAAATACCTCTGATCAACAAAATAATCAAAATCCAGCAGATGTATACCGATAGTCTTCCTTAAATCTCTATAATCTTCAGCCTTTTGAATCTGATTACTATAGACTTTACTCCAGTAGTATAAAGCCCTCTTTCCATAGGCACCCTGTTCAGCAATCTGTATCTCTATATCGTACCAGACTCCCTCTTCATCCACAGCCTTAATATCGAGAATACTCATCTTACCTTCCAGATAATCGGCTAAATTATAGGGGTTTCTAAGCTCCAAATCTTCAATCCGAGGCTCCCTATCCAATACAGCATTAATAAATGATAGTAGTAAATCCTTATTCTCCTCACTACCAAATAATTTCCTGAAAACTAGATCAATTTTGGGATTATACTTACACATTTTATATGCCCCCAGATTTTCATAAATTTAGCCGATTCTAATCTTTTTTATCAGACTCTTAGTCTAAACTGTTTTAAAACCAACAACTAAATGCATTATAATCCAATTTACCCGTTAATTATGTAATCCCCATCACTAAAAACAAAATCCTAACTTCTTTCATTCAATATTAATTCGCTAAATATCAAAGAATCCCTGCAACAAATAGCATTTTATAGCATTTATCTGCTAAATTTACCTCAACTCTATAATTAACTTAGCCAGCCTAGCCTTAAATTCCTGCTTAAAACTCTGGGAAATTAAACCATTAAATTATAAATCTATTCTCTCTTAGCTTCATCCTTCTTCACTTCAGTAAAATCCATTCCCTCCAAAAACTCAGCTAAAAACACTATAAAAACTCCTAGCATAATCCCTAACACTCCTGCAATAGCTAAATTCAACTTCTTATTAGGAGCCACCGGACTTGTTGGAATAAGTGCTTCATTAAGCACTTCCAACTCCTCCATTTCTAACAGCTTATCTTCACGTTCATGCTTTCTATCTTGTAAGTCAAACTTAAGATCTTCTAAGTCCTGCATCTTATCCGTAAAGTAATTACTTAAAACCATCTTATCAGTAGTAGTTAAATCACCTTCAGTTAATAACTCTTCTACTTGTTCTTCTCTGTTTTCTAATCTAAGTTCTAAATTATCCATCTCCTGCTCAATATTAGCTATCTGTTCTTCTCGACGACTTCTAACTTCCCCAAAACGCTGATTGCTATCTTCAATTAGAATAGCAACTAAGTTATCTATAATTAATTGAGTCTTTTCAGGCTCTTCACCTTGATAACTAATATGTAATATATTCTCTTCCTCACCCTGTTCTATCTCCAACCCACCTCTTAAGCTATCCACTTGACTATCACTTAAACCTAGTTCTAAATCTTCATTTAATCTTCTAAAATAACTTAAACTCCTTAATCTTTCACTAGCAGCCTCCCGACTAGAAAAACTACCGCTATCAGTTCCTAATCTAATCGTTGCTTCCGATTCATATATAGGCTCTAAGACAGCAAAGCTTACAATAGCACTAAACAAAATAGCCGCTGCCAATATCCCAATAATAATCCCTTTTCTTTTCCACAAAACCATAATATACTCTCTTAAATCAATCTCCACAAACTCCTCATTCAACTCTCTTTGTTTCTCCATCTCCATCCTCCAATCAAAATCTGATATAATCAGCAAATTAATATATAATTCCACTAATATTTTGATATTACTACCATTAATACTAATTAGAGACTTCTTGCAAAAATCCTCCCTAAAACAAAAATTAAACTTTAATATCTCTTGCTCTTAATTTTTTATCTATCCTCTATCATCTATCATTTATCCTCTGTATTTCCTCCACGATATTAGTAGTAGAGGCCCCCTTAACCTCCTTAACCAGCTCTATCTTGCCACCGTAACTAGCCACCACCTCAGCCTCTGGCAGCTCCTCTACGCTATAATCACCACCCTTAACATAAATATCCGGCTTCAACTCCCCAATCACTCGCTTAGCCGTCAACTCCTCAAAGATCACCACATAATCTACCATCTCCAAGGCAGCCAACATCTCCGCTCTCTCTTCCTCCGGCACCACCGGTCGCTGCTCACCCTTAAGCTGCTTCACCGAAGTATCGCTATTAATCCCCACCACTAATAGATCACCCTTAGCCTGAGCCGCCTGTAAGTACCTAACGTGACCCACGTGCAAAATATCAAAACAACCATTTGTAAACACAATCTTCTGCTTAGCCCGCCTCCGTTCCTGCAAAACTTCCTTCAATTCTGCTAATTTCACTAGTTTATCTAACATACTCCATCTCTAACTCCCTTCCGCTTCCATAAATTTAATAAACTCCTCTAGCTCATCTTCTACCTGCTCAAATACCGCAGACAACTCAACAACTAAAGGCTCCAATCTCTTTTTAGATAAATTAAAGGTATAAACATTCCTCACTATATGACGAAACCCTCTATACTCATCCAATTCATTAATAGTTTCCTTAGATAATATCGCTCTCCTAACCTGCTTAATTTCTACTCCCATTTGTCTTAGCAAATCCCGATGCCAAGAAGCTCCTTCCGGCTTGCTCTCATCTATCTCCGTAGCTATCAGCTCAAAAACCCTTTCCAGCCCAGCATAAAATCCGTGTAGATTCAAAGCCACACTATCTAGGTATAAATCATCATTACTCTTTTCCACCCGCTGCCAAGCCTTCTCAACTCTCTCAACAACTTCTTCTAAATCACTAAGCTCATCCTCAATCCGGCTTATCAACGTAAGATAGCGTTTATTCATACTTCCACCCCCTCATTCTCTACCGTCTCAGCTAAAGACTCCTTGCAGTCATCAATATCTATCAAATCCACCTTAAACTCCTCAACTAACCCCGTCACCGCTCCCACCGCTGCATAAAACTTCTCCGGAGCAATCCCCCGAGCCGCTAAATCAATATCCGACCACTTATTAAATCTCTCCTGCTCAGCCAAAGAACCAAAAATCCAGACCTGCTCAGCTCCATACTCCTCCTTCAACAACTCAGCTGCTTTTCTAGCTGCTGTTAAGGCTCTTTGATAACGCTGCTCCAGCTTCCTCTGCTCCTCCTCTTCATCAGCAAATAAAAGCGGATACTCCTCATCTCCACTCATAACAATTCACTTCCCTCACAATATAAAGCTTATTTTTAAGTAATAGTTGACAATACAGAATTTAATTATTTAAAGATTTTAAATGTCTCTATTCGTGTTGATTCAGCCCAAGACTACTTCCTCAAGGATTATCATCCCCAGAGTAATGGCTAGCTAAAGTTCTAGCGTCGTTTCAGGGCGCGTGGTTCCAAAGTTCTTGAACTTATCTTTTAAGGTCTAATCAGAACTTAGTCAGATTTTAGTCAGTGTCAAATTGGTTTTGACTTTGAACTTTATCTATCCTTTATCCTCTATCCTCTATCATTTTTCTAACTTCTTCCCGATCAGTAGTAGCCACTCCCGCCTTACGCACCACAATTCCCGCCGCATGATTAGCAATCCGCATCGCTTCCTCAAAAGCAGCTCCGCTAGCCAAAGCCAAAGTCAAAGCTCCAATCACCGTATCTCCAGCCCCCGTCACGTCGAACACCTCAGTAAAGTTAGCCGCCGGAATATAAGTACCGCTCTCTCCGGGCTCCGTAAACAAAGCCATTCCTTCTCCACCGAGAGTAATCAACATCGCCTCTGCTGCCAACTTCTCTAACAAAGCCTGTCCTGCTCTATCTATCTGCTCTCTAGAATCCAATTTAAAGCCTAATACTTGCTCTGTCTCCTCTTTATTAGGGGTAGCAATACTTATCCCTTCGAAGCTCAATAACTCGTATCTAGAGTCCACTGTCACCAGCTTCTCTTCATCTCTAGCTAACTCAATCACCCGTTCCTTAATCCGAGGAGTAAAGACTCCATTCCCGTAATCGGAAAGAATCACCGCCTCTACTTCCGCTATTACTTCCTCTACATAAGCCAAGAGCTTTTCCTCTATCTCCGGGTCAACATGGCTATTTTCTAACTTATCAATCCTGACTACCTGCTGCTTGACCGTCTGTCCTCCGCCAGCCAAGATTCTGGTCTTAACCGAAGTAGGCCTACTATCGTCTACTATCAAACCATCTGTCTTAATCTGCTTTTCAGCTAGATACTTCTTAAGCCGCTCTCCCATCCGATCAGCACCAATCACTCCCGCTAAATAGACCTCTCCACCTAGATCAGCTACATTATTGGCTGCATTGGTACCACCACCAGGCAGTATCGAAGACTCATTATGGCGCAAAATCAACACCGGGGCCTCCCGAGATAAACGCTCCGGCTCCCCAATAATAAACTCATCGGCTATTATATCACCGACGATCAAGATTTTCTGTTGATCGAATTTAGATAAATATGATATCAAGTCCGTCATTATTAAGACTAACTCCCTTCTGCAATCTTATTTCCATCTCTGTGTAAAAATCCTTCCGCATCAATCATTGAACTTTGCATTTATCTCTTCAGCAACTTTTTCTTTATAAGTTGTAGATGATTCTGTATCCCCAGTTCCAGCTACCCCAAACAGATCTTTACCCAACTCATAAAGTCTAGACCTTTTTTCATACTCATCTCTAATTTTCCGCTGATACTCTACAGCATCTTCATCAAGGTCTTTTAACAAACCCTTAAATTTACTCGCTTCTGTTTCTTTTTCATCTTTATTCTCACAGGGTTGATTGCTCTTTGGCATATTATCCTCCTTATCAAAAATGCACTAGTTTTAAATCTTTCTCCACTTCATCAATTATATAAGGACTTATAGAGTTTTCGGTTAATCCATTCAAACTATTATAAATATAAAGCCACTTTAAACTCTTCTCCAATCTCCTCAAAAACAACCTCTTTATCTAACTTCTTTGCTTCCTGATAAACCATTGGCAAGCCTCTACCTAACTTATCCACATACCTCAAATTTTCCATAAACTTAACAATTACCGGATTTACCGCATAGGAAACCCCAGCCTTTAGCTTTTCAATAGTCACAGTATTAGGCAAGCGACCCGGATTAATAAACTCAATTCTATCATCAAAGAATAAGATCCTGATCCGGGAGCCATGAATCGAATAGTCTCTGTGTACACAGGCATTTACTATTAACTCTCTGAATACTTTATCCGGATAAGTTTTATTTTTAGCTACTCTCTTAGTCCCTACTATCTCCGAGGAATTAACTATATTATTTTTAAGCAAAGAAAAAGCAGTATCAATCTGAATATCTAAAGTTCCTTTAATTACCTGCTTATCAATCAACTCCGCAGCAATCTCCTTACCTTTAAAACGAGCAAAAGAAATTGAAGCATTTAACAGATATCTTTGCGGATTTATACCAAAAATAAGCAAACCACCGACAGTTGCTTCATTATCCTTGGTTAAAATATCGATATTGCGTAACAATCTTATTTTTTCTTCTTCGCTTTCATTGATAAAGTCAACATCATATCTGGAAAAATACTCATCAACTTTGCTTAGATTAATATCCTTGAGAGAACTCCCTTCCACTCCAGTAACATCGAAGTGAAAAATTCCAGATTTCTGAAATAATCTAAGTAACTCCCGTTGCGAAGCATCTTTATTTGTCATATTAGCTCCCTCTTTTATTGATTTTATCTTTTATCTATCCTCTATCCTCTATCCTTTATCCTCTGCTCTCCCAAAATCCACTCCACAGCCTCATACAGATCCTCAGCTATATAGTCCGGCTGCACCGTCCATTGATCCTGCTCATACTCATATACTCCCCGACCATAGCCAGTTAAAACCAAAATTCCCTGAGCTCCTACTCTTTTAGCAGCCTCCACATCGCTGATCTTATCGCCGATCATATAAGACTGCTCCAAATCCAGATCAAAATCCTCCGCTCCCTGCTTAAGCAGGCCCGGCTTAGGCTTACGACATTCACAGTCCTGACGATACTCTCCCTCGCCTACGTCGGGATGGTGTTTACAGTAATAAATTTTATCTAAATAAGCATTTTCTTCAGCTAAAAGCCGCTCTAGCTTCTGGTGAACCTCTGTTATTCTCTCCTCCGGAAAGTAACCTCTAGCTACCCCGGCTTGATTAGTAGCTAAAAGAGCCTTAATCCCTTTTTCATTTAGTAGTTTAATAGCAGCCGCAGTTCTCGGTAACAGCTCGTATCTAGCCGCATGGTTTACATAACCGATCTCTTTACTTACCGTTCCGTCTCTATCCATAAAAACTCCTACTTTATCTAAATCAACTGTCATTTTCTAAACCTCCTAAAAAATAACCTTCACTTCTTTTATTCAAGCTTATATTCTTATTATATCATTTCCTCAAATTATTAAAAACTCAAATTCAAGCTCCTTCTATAGTCAAGTTCTACCACTCAATCAAATCCATAGTCCACTTCGTAGTATAGTGACCCACTGCTGAACCAACAACTACATCAGAAAACCAATGAGCATCTTCATAGAGTCTACTAATAGCAACTAAGGTTGACCAAGCGTAAGCATAGCGTCTATACTCCGGATAATGTTCAGCAATAGCAGTAGCTATAGCAAAAGTACCAGCTGCATGACCGGAGGGAAAAGACATGTTGCCAGAAAAAGGTTCGTATTTCCGCTCTTCACTCCGAGGTCGTGTTTTCCCTGTTACTCGCTTCAGTGTCTCAGTCACTGTATGGCTAGCTAAAAAACCAGTTAAAGCATCCATCCTTAGTTCATAATTAGGAATCGAAGCCACTATTGGAATTAATAAGCTAGTACTTCCTGTCCGGGTTATATTACTCATAGTATTATCCACCCAGCCCTCATCAGTACTTTTTACAAATCTTCTTACCTCTTCATCTAGCTTCAAAATAGGGCCCGCCGCCCGTGCCTCATAATAGCTAAATCCAACTAATAAAGAAGTTATTAATAAGATAATTACTAAAATACGTTTATACTTCATAGCCCTTCCTCCTAAATAAAAATTAAAGTATCTCAAAAGCTAAAGAAAAAAGCAAAAACATCTCACTGTATAATCTTTACTTTAGAATTTCACTCCAAAGGTCAAAGTATCCCGCCCCCTGTTTGGCCCTGGATTTCCTAATATATCTTCATAACCTTCTCTATATCCATTAGACATATGCCGAAAAGCTACATAGTAATTTCCACGCCCAACAGCAACCGACTGAGTAAACATATTATTAGAGGATAAGTGATTATATTCTTCAGCCTCTCCTCTACCAAAAGATACTCGTCCAATTCCAAATGAAGCTTGCCAATAATATGGAGAGTCACCAAAATCACTCCGATAACCTAATTCACCAAATAGATAAGATTTTCGCTCTTCAGCCTCTCCATCTAGTGAACCCCAAAACACATGCAAATACACATTGCCTTTTTGGCGACCATACCCTAGCTGAGAAACCTGTAAGGGATTAAAGTTATGATCTGGTATTTTACTAAAACTAGTTGTTATAATCGGCCCTACTTCAAAGGTGAAAAAATCCTCCGCATAAGCTGTTCCTCTACCTAACGATAAAGTCAAAAACAATATAATTAATATAGTATTTAAACGAAAGAAATATTTTGGCATCTGATCCAACCCTCCTTAAGTTTAATTTTAAAAAAAGCTCCAAAATATTTCAGAGCTTTTTAGAACTTTCACCATCTATATTCTACAAACTTAGCACTAGCATAACCTAAGCCTGCCCCAGCAACTACATCCGAAGCCCAGTGAGCATCTACATACAAGCGACTAATTCCTACCAAAGTAGCTAAAGCATAAAGTCTATTTTTATACTCTGGATAATATTCTGCCATAATAGTAGCTAAAGCAAAAGCTGTTGTCGTATGTCCTGAGGGAAAAGCACGGTTACTAGCACTCGTGGTATAAGGTTCGTAAGTAATCTCCCCCTCTGGTCTACTCTTTCCAATCCCATATTTAAGTATAGTAACTGAAACTGAACTAACAAGTAAGGCCTTATAGGAATCATAGCGAGCTTCTCGGTCAGGTAAAATAGTAGCTATAGCAAAGTTCACCTCTCCTAATCCTAAATGCGTAATCACACTCATAGAATCAGACCACAAACCTCTATTCGTTTCTTGAACAAAATCCCTAATTTTTTGATCAGGACTAGCTTTAGTCATATAAGATGTACTTAACATATAAATAAACGCTATTAATAAAACAACTACCAATCTCCTAAATAATAATCTTTTATTCAGTTTTAAAATACTATGCATCTCCTCTCTTAAAATTTATAACCAATTCCAAATAGTCCATGTAAAGCTAAATTAGGCACTCTAGCCTCTTCGCCTTCTTCACTAATCGGCATTACAGCCCGAGCAGAAGTAGCTTTTCCTTCCACAGTAGCAAATAATTTTTCCGTTAATTCAAAGCGTCTGCTAACCGCGGCTTGTAAAGCAGGGCCCGTTAAATAATAACCAGTATCTAAAATACCACCCTCTTCAACAAATCGTTCTTCCCCAGCCATTGTCACATCCGGATGAGCCAACACCATTCCTGCTCCTAGACGATAATCAAAGTTATTAATATTCCAAGCTCTATTAATCGTAAATATATTGTAACCATGCGTGACCTCAAAGTTATCAATATCCTCATGTTCAGTCTCCAAATAGAGCTTATGATGAATAAACTCGAACTCCCAGGCAGCATTATCCTTCCACCTAGCAACTCTTAAAGAATAATAAAGTGGAGTATCGAAAGGCCTGGTAGCATAATCAGCTCTATCAATCTTTATCTCTTCCCCATCCTCTTCTTCAATCCGCAAAACTGTTTCTAAATTATAAACTACCCCACCCAAAGCCTCCAAAGTCCAATCAGTACTAGCCAAAGTTGGAGTAGTAGCAGTAATAGTTAAAAATATAGCCATCACTATCAACAAACTTAACTTTCTCATCTTGTCCCCCCTTCATCCTGCTTCAACTAATAATAATTTCCATATCATTAATAATTCAATAGTTTTCCTGAAAGTCCTTTATATCAATAAACAAAAAGCATACTTTACTTAGAATTTTAAAATATAGTCAATATAGAGTCTATTTCCATCGCTTCGCTGATCCCTCACTTTATCCTCTCCATATAAATAACTAAGATTAAAGTTCAGAGCTCTCCGTTCAGAAATACTGTACTCTACTCCATTCTTAAAATAAATAAAGTTAAGCTCTTCCGTATCCAGTTGAGTGATCAACTCATTATTAAAAATCAACTCCGGTCTTAAGTAAGAACTTCTATCTGCTCTAAAAAGAAGCTGCGACTCTATATTTTCAGTATCATCTCGCCACCGAGCTTTATAATCAGCCTTTAAATCAGTCTGCTGACTTAACTTATAATCAGCTCCTACTCCAGCTACTAACTTCCTATACTTCTTGCTCAGATAATCCTTTTCTTTATCGTAGTCTTCATCTTCAAAACTATCAGGATCATACTCCGCCTCTTCCCAATCCAAGTCCCAATAGTCATAATCCTGAGCCTCTAACTTAAAACGAGGACTAAAGCTCTCCTGCTTATAACTACCCTCTAGATAGACAGCAGTTACTCCCCGCTTTAGCCGATCAGCATATACAAGCTGAAAGTCCTTGCCGATCTGTTCAGCTCCCAAAGATAAAGTAGCTTGATCACTTTGCGCAGTTAAAGCAGCTCTAGCTAATAGATCGCTTCTCTCGTCATCAGGATGATCTACTATCTTATCATTATAACTAGAGTTAGAAGTATTATAGACTATCTCCGCCTCTCCGCTAAGCAGTTGGGTAAACTCAGTCTCCGTAGCTAGAGCAAGATTAACTAATTCATTATTGTTAACAAAGTAATACTTCCCAGTAACAATACTACTCCTTAAATCTCTACTCAAAACTAAACCGGAATACTTTTTCTCCCAATTAGGATCATTTTCATATAAGTAGTCTGGATTATGTCCACCGTGAAAGGTTCTTAAATCGAAGCTACCTAAATCACTCTGCATATCTAAGCCCTTTAAGTCTTTGCGGTGTAAAAAGTAATCCTCAGCCTTTAATTCAACTAAATCTCCTATAGCTAGGTCATAATTAGCTCCCTCCACTTTCAACAAAGCCCGATATAACTCCAAATCCCGCGGCGGATCTCGTCGTTCAGCTAACTTATCACTATCAGTATCAACCTGTCTTTTATTTTCGATAAAATGACTTCTAGCTAATATATCCAACTGAAAGTCCGTTTGCTCATTCAAATCCTCTTTAAACCTAAAAGCATACTCCTGTTTAAAAAACTCATTTTGAGGTAGCTTTAGTATATCCTCAGTAGTATGATAGCGCTCATTATATAGATATATATTTAAGTCCAAGAGTTCGGGGTGGGCCCAAATCTCACCAATCAACTCCTCTTCACTACCGTAATAAGCCTTATCGTAAATCGTCCTAACTTCACCAGATATATCCACCTCGGCTAAAACAGGATTAGCAATTATTGAAATCAAAAACACTAGTAAGCTTAACTTAAACACTCTCTCCATCTTTAGCCTCCTACAACTGTTTAATATTTGCTTTATTATTTTCTGTAAATAGATCATCCTGATTATATCGCTCCTGTACTACCTTTAATGATTTACGTAAAATATCCAAATTAAGTTCATTAACTGAGCTTTGTTGAAGCTGCTTTTTTATCCATTGGGGATGGATATAGTTTATTTTAAGCGGTATCGTATCTATGTCTAAAATCTTGGCTATAGCTAAACGATGCCGACCCTTGTCCATCTTGATTATTTCTCCATTTCTACCGATCCCTGCTCGACCTAGATCATCTCGTATCCTATCAGTTATTTTATCAAGATATCCGTTCGCTTCCATACTCTTAAAAACGCTTATATAGCGCTTAAAATAGCGATTAATAACTTCCTCTTTGCTCTTCATCTTCGGGCCCTTATGCTTAACACTTTCCCCATCTTCTATTAAAGCCATCATTTCCTGATAGCGTTCAGTCTTTTCATAATTATAATTATATCGGTGTAGCTCTTCCATCTGCTGATAAGTCTCGTGCTCCACAAAAGGAGTAGCTTCCAAATCCCAATCACCAGCTACCACAAATAAGTCTTTAATTAGTCTTCTTTCATTAAAAAAAAGAGCTATAAGTTCTTTTTTAGAAGAGTTATGATATATCTTCTTACATCGTTCTTTAAATATAGTATGGGGCTTTCCATTATATAAGTTAATCTTAGCTGGGGATACTTCAAAAGTAGTGATTTTTCCCATTTTTCTTTTTAACATATACTTTCTAAAGGTAATCAAGTGATAAAATACTTCTGCCAATTTCATTATTCAACCTCCATTTATAATTTAGCGCTTGCCTTGTCATCCTCAACAAATAACTCTTCTTGCTTATACTTCTCCTGTAGCCTCTGCAATGACTCACGCAAGAAATCCAGACTAAGCTCATTAGCTGAGCTCTGTTCAAGCTGCTTTTCTATCCATTGCGGATGAATATACTTAATCTTAACCGGAAAGGACTCTATCCCCACCAGCTGAGCTATAGCTAAACGATGCCGACCCCGCTGCATCTTAACTATCTCTCCCTTTCTGCTAATAGCAACATAGCCTAAGTCATCTAACCTTTTATTAATATAGCCTTTCTCTTCCATACTCCGAAAGGTCTTTATGTAGCGACCAAAGTAGCGTTCCTCTATATCTTCTTTGCTCTTCATCACCGGGCCCTTGTGCTTAAAGGTCTCTCCTCGTTCAATCAACTCCATCAGTTCCTGATAGCGTTCTGTCTCTTGATAGTTATAATTACAATTATACAACTCCTCCATGTGCTGATAAGTCTCATACTCCCGATAAGGAATAGTATCTAAATCCCAGTCCCCAGGAATTAAATACAGCTTGCTTAACAAACGCTCCTTATCTGTTAATAACATCTTTAGCGCCTCAGTCCACAAGGACTCTTTAATAATTCTTTTACAACGACTTTTAAAGTGACTATGCGGTTTAGGATTATACAAGTTAATCTGCCGAGGATTTACCTTAAGCACCGTTGCTTGACCAAGCTTCTTTTCAAATACAAACTTTACTCCTTTAGCCAAATAATAAGCAATCTTCATCTGCACAACCTCCATCATTGAATTGACATAAATTAAAAATTATAAAAAAGCAGACAGCTTTTCATTAGCTGCAACGATATTCCGCCGATCTTTTTTAATCATCTTCTTCACAATCAATTTATTGAGTTTATAGTTCAGTTTTTCAAAATCAAAGTCCTTACTACAGTTAGCGATAAACTCCTGCAAAAATAAATCTTGCTCTCTCTTAGTCAGCGGATGATGTTCGAGTTTAAATAATTTTTTATGTAATTTAGAGACAATCCTAGCCAAGGTATGTAAAGCCACTATCTTAGGCAAGAAAGGAAGTGCATAAACACTATCAATATCTATTAAAGTCAGTTCAAACTTATCTTCATCAAGATTAACAAACAGATTATCCAGTCCTGGATCTTGATGGATAAAGTTATTACCGATAAACCTTCCCCAGAAGCCAGCTAAAGCTTTAATTAATCTTTGCTGACCACTTAAGCCATTTTCATTTATGTATTCAGCTAATTCTATTCCCGGAGCTTCTTCACTAACGAAGATACTATCCCGACAAAGCAACTTGCGTTTAGTAGCTGAGAAAATAGGTTTAGCCGTAGGAATACCAGCTGCCAATAACTTATGAGCATTCTTCATATTTCTAATTCCTTCAGGTCGACGGAAAAGATTATTTTGTAGTTTCTTATCTATTCTTTCAAAAGCGTACTTTTTCAAGTAGTAAGTTTTATTATCATAGTTTAACTTAAAAACCCTGATCTTTCTTGAAGTACCATCTTTAATCAACTCTATATTCTCTTCAAGAAAATCTTTATCTAACCAAAAATAGTCTATTGCTCTTTGAGAAAGACCTTTAAAATCTGGTGTATTATAATAAATTTTGATTTTGGAAGTATATTTTTCTTTATTAAACTCCAATTCCACACCTCCCCTCTGAAAATTAATCCTACTTGTGCTTAGACCTTGAATAAATGTCTTTCATAATATCACTTTGAAGAATATAATCTTCATAATCTCTTTTAACTAATTTTTTAATAGTTAATTGATTAACATCCCTTACAAACTTTTTAAAATCAATATCTCGTTTATAATGAGCTAAGAATTCTTTAAAAAAAATATATCTCTCTTGCTGGCCGATAAACTCCTCATTTTTAGTCCTAATTAAACTAGAAAAAAATTTTCTAGAAAATCTAGCTAAAGAATGTAAAACTAATTTGTGCGGTAAAAAAGGAAGTGGATAAATATCATCTACATCTACTAAAGATAATTTAAAACCTTGTTGAGCTATATTAATCATAAAATTACTAGGTGTAGGATCTTGATGTAAAAAATCATTATTAACAATATTAGCCCAAATTCTAGCTAAACACTTTATAATATCTAACCCTAGTTCTCGATCAAAATCAGCTAGACTATTTTGTTTAAAATAGTCCCGCATACTAATGCCTTTGAATTCCTTAGTTACAAAAACCCCATCAACTCGTAATAAGGATTTATGAAATGTCATGGCTAACATTGGTTGAACTATAGGAACTCTAGCAGCTAATAACTTTTTTGAAATTTTGAAATATCTTAATCCCTCTGGAGAAATAAGATTTTCTATTTTCTTTCTAAATTTATTTGATAATAATATTTTGATATAATAAACTTCAATTCCTGAATTATATCTAAAAATTATTCTTCCCCTGCGCTGACTTTTTTTTATCAGTTCAAATCCATCCGGAGGCAAATTATAATCAGAACTAAGAAAAGTAATTATATCTTCTTGCAATTGCTTATTTGGTTTACTACTAAAATATAACTTAATCTTAGAATTATATCTTTGTTTTTTTATTTCAAATGCCATTTTAAACCTCACCTTTAATACTAGAATCTTTATCTAGTTACTGTACTTATACCACAGATGTTCTTTTTGCTTTCGCTTTAATCTAGCCTTTGTCCCTTTAATCACTTGATCAATAAAACTCTTTAAGTCAATATTATCCCATTGTAAAGCATCTACCAATTCTGTACAAAATAATAATAACTCCTTTTTCCCCAATTCTAATCCTAATTCATTACAATTAACTATCAATCTTTCATTAAATTTAAATAAGTTTTTCACCACTAATTTCTTAGGAATAAAAGGAAGTTTATAAATATTATCAATATCTACCAGACTTAAATTAAAATCCCCATTATCCCAATTGATAAATAGGTTAAAAAGGTTAGGATCTTTATGTAAAAATTTATTATTATATAATTCTGCCCATAATTTAGCTAACTTGATAATTAACTTTCTTTTAAATTGATAGCTAAAGTTATTTTCTGCTAAATAATCATAGAGATCAAAGCCCTCAACTTCTTTCATAATAAAAATACTATCTACAAATAAAAAATTTCTTTTATAAACTAAAGTAGCTATAGGTTGTACTGCATTAATCCCTGCTGCTAATAACTTAACAGCTGTCTTTAAATTTTTCACTCCGTAAGCTCCTCGAAAAAATCGCTTAGCTATTTTATTAAAACTTTTATAACTATAATGCTTCACATAAAAAGGTTCTTTCTTATACTCCAATCGATAAACATCACTTTTATCTTCCTTAACTAATTCAAAAGAAAGATAACTATCTTTAGCAAATAAAAGATAATCCTTTATTTCAGCTATAAAATCAAAATCAATTTCTACTTCTAAAGGATTATATACTTTAACTTCAGCATACTCTTTTTTAACTACTTCCATCAGTTATCACTTCTTCCAAGCAAATTAGCATAGTAAAATTTATAATTAAGAATAAACAGTATAATCAAAGTAATCCCATTATAACTTCGCTTAGTAACAAAGCTAACTAAACTCTGAGTCAATAAAGCTATGGACATAGCTATAAATGCAATAGCCACAAAATAACCCCACTCTCCCATTTTAAAATTACGATAATTACTAAAAGAGATTTTATATGCTTTAAATATAATAATCAAAAATATAATTAATGAAATTATTCCCTGCTCCATAGCAATTTGCAAATATAAGTTATGAGGATGTCGATGCCGGCTACTCCAAGGTACTTCCCCCATAATTTTTTCTGCCTGCTCAAAAGCCGCCGGTTTAAAATTACCTATTCCTACTCCCAAAACTGGATTTTCTTTGATTAAATCAATAGAAACCTTCCACATATTTAAGCGAGTACTTAATGTGTCTTGATAATTTCGTAATCGATCAAAATCTCGCATTAAGCGTTCTGAGTTTAAAATAGGAACTGAAATAAGAGCTATTAACACTATAATTACTGTTAGTTTTTTCCAATCAAATTCTTTATAAAACATCAATACTATCCAAATACAAATTCCTACTGCAAAACCTACTACAGCACCCCGCGATTGAATAGGTAAGGCCATAATTCCTAGTAGAAACCCTATAACATATAATAAGTTTTTATAAATTGAGCTTTTTTGTGTAAATAATAATGTTAAAGCAAAAAAGACCATAAAACCAGCAAAAGCAGCCCTAGCATTAGAACCTCGAAAAAAATCATTATCAGTAAAATAATCCATATAATAACCATAAATCATCATTAATAGCTTACTAGCAAAAATAATATTAATATATTTTTTTACTTTCTCTAACTTTATCAACTCTAAAGCCATGAAATAAAAAGCAACATATCTGAAAATAGGACTTATCAAAGCATCCAAGCCTCTTGCTAAATTATCTGCTCTAAATAAAGATAGGAGACTAAATATAAAAAATATTACTACATATTTATTAAATTCACTGGAAGTAATTTTAAACTCTTTATAATATAATTTTGTAATTAAATAGGCAATAAATAACAACCCTAAAAAAATATTTCTCATAGCACTCTGAAAAGTAAAAAAGAACATAGCTAATAAAAAAAACTTTTCTAATACATTATTATTTTTAATTTCACTTCTAAAAGCTAATCCCATAAATGATTCACCTCATTATTATATTTTAAATTTGATTTTGATAATCTAAAAACTCTGCCTTGTTAATTAGATCTCTCTTATCTCTATCAATTAATTTTTCAATTATAGCCTTATTAACTTTTGCTAAATATTCTTTAGGATCAACCTTTCTATAATATCTATTAAAAAACTCTTGATAAAAAGTTGCAATTTCTCGTTTATTAATCATTGGAATCCCAGTATCAACAAGAGCTTCAATTACCGAAGCACCAAAGCGAGCTAAAGTTTTAATTTCTATACGACTACTTGGTAAAAATTTTGGATTAAAAGATATAGCATCAACATCTACCAATACAATATTAAAGGAACCTTCCTTAAAGTTAAGCAAAAAATTATCTAAATGTGCATCTTTAAATAAAAAACTGTTATTAAATAGTTTAGCCCAAAATTTAGCTAATTTTAAAATCATCTCTTTTCTCATTTGGAAAGTAATCTTTTCTGTTTGACGAAGATAATTATAAATTGAAATACTTTTAACTTCCTCAGTAACTAATAAACTATCAAAAATAAAAGTTCCTCTCCTATAAACCACAGCAAAAATTGGTTTAGCTACTGAGATACCAATAGCTTCTAACTTTTTTAAAGTTCTAAAGCTTCTAATTCCTCCTTTAAATAATTTTTTAAAACTATTAAAATTAAATAAATATCTAAATCTCTTTTTAAATAGCCTTTTTACATAATAACTTTTATTATTAATTTCTAATTTAAAAACTTGTCTTAATTTTTTTTTATTATCCAACTCATTTTCTGACTTAACCAACTCTAAATCATCATTCTTTAAGATTTCATTACTTTTTTTAAAACTTTCAACTACTTTTTTAGTTAAACCTTTATTAAGTTGAGTATAATCTAACTCATTAGAATAGTAAACTTCAATTTTAGAGTTATAATTTTCTTTTTTAAGCAAATAAACCACCTCTAATTCTTCAAATCTATATAAATATCATTAGAAAATTAACTATTTAAATTAAAAAAGCCTTTGATTTTTTTCTTATACTTACGAAATTTATTCCTTTTCTCCCTTTTAGCTTTAATACAAGGCAACCACTCTTTATATTTGGCCGGAATATAATCTTTTAAAAGCAACTTTTGTTCTTCTTCTGTTAACCTCAATCTAGCTAAGTCCTTAATTCTTTGTTTTTTACTTAATTTATCTTTAATTCTAGCTCGATTTAAGTCAATATAATAAAAGCTAAAACTATCATCTAAATCTTTTACTAAGATATTGCCAACATGCAAGTCATTATGAATTATTCCTTGTTCATGCATTTCATATAATTCTTTCGCCAATTCTGATAATAATTTTTCAAATTGCTGAGAAGAATAATTTACCTTATTTTCAACTACATCACGCAAAGAATAATCATAATCAACATATTCTGTCACATAATAGCTATAAATTAGCTGATTGAATTTTCCCCTTTCCTCTATTACAGCTATAGGTTGAGGAGTTTTTAATCCAATTTTCTGTAAAGCAAAAGCTATTCTCAAAGAGCGAACCGCTTTAGAATCTATAAAACAAAATCTAATTTTGTCATATTTTCTGGTTAATCTAAATTTTTTAACTGCAATATCAGCTTGAAGACCTTCTTCTTTATCTATCTTAACCAAAAGATTTCGTTTATCATGAATCCTTATTCCTGAATCAACTTTTTCTTTTAAAGAATAAAGAAAATCTCTAAAATTATCGCCGTCCCAATCATCATCAATCCACAATAATTTATAACCTTTTTCTGTCTTTTCTTTATAATAATCAACTTTATCAATAACTTCTTTCACTTAAAACCATCCTTTTCAATACCATCATTTTTAAAATGCACTTTAAGTTAAAACTAAAGCCCACAATGAATATATCGAATAATCCCTTTATCCAGATAAAGACTTCAAATCCTTACCCAAAAACCTCTGTTCCTCAATCGCTGCCAACACCTCATCCACCTCTATCAACCGCATACACCGATGATGATCTTGCGGACACTCATGCTCCCCACAAGGCCGACACTGCAACTCCTTCTTCACTACCACGCTCTGTTCACTATAAGGCCGATACTTCTGCTCATCCGAAGGCCCAAAGAGTGTCACCACTGGTGTTCCTACTCCTGCTGCTACGTGCACCGGCCCGGTATCCCCGCTAATCACTAACTCACACTTGCTAGTCAAAGCAGCTAACTCCTTAATAGTAGTCTCTCCAACCGCAATCACCGGCTTAGTCTCCATCATTTCCACTATCTCTTCCACTCGTTCTACATCTCCGGGCCCGCCTAAAAACAATACCTGACAACTATACTCCTCAGCCAACCTATCCCCTAATTCAGCGAATTTCTGCTTAGTCCAACGCTTAGTAGCCCAGCTACCCCCAGTATTAAGAGCCACTAGCTTCTGAACCGTTAACCCTTTTTCTTTTAGCCAAGCCTCCATATTAGCCTCAGCTTCCGAATCCCAGTGGATTTCTACTCCCGCCTGATCCTTGATCTCCAAATCTAAATCTTCTAAAAAAGCTAAATAGTTCTCAACCATATGCCCATCTTCTCGTCTAGGCAGCTCTTTAAACAGAAAGATCCCTCTCCCTTTGCCTCCATAACCTACACTATAGGTGGGATTAATCACTCGCAAAAGCAAGGCAGTACGCCAGTTACCATGAATATTAAAGCCCAAATCATAGTTGTTTTTTCCTACCTCTTTGGCAAAATCCCAACTTTGCCTAATACTCCATTCCTTATCATAGGCATAGATATTATCTAAATGAGGATTATCCTCGATAATCCCTACAAAGTTGGCATTAGCCACTAAATCTATTCTAGCTTGCGGGTGATTCTTCCGCAAGTTTCTAAAGAAAGGCGTAGCAAATATTAAATCTCCCAAGTATAATAAATCTATTACTAAAATCTTAGTAGCTGATCCTCCCATTCTTAATCCCCCTCTAAACAGTCCTTAACCGCTCTAAAAACCTGTTCTACACTTAGCTCTTCCATGCAGGCTCGCTCCTGCTCACAACTACGATCCCAGCACTCCAAACAGTCTAGTCCCTCTAGGCGCACTACTCGATGCTGATTACCGTAAGGGCCATGTGTCTGGGGAGTAGTCGGGCCCATCAAGGCCAGCACCTGCGTATTTACTGCCGCTGCCAGATGCATCGGGCCCGTATCACCACCAATAAAAAGATTCATTCGTTTATAGAGTTCTGTTAACTCCTTTAAATTAGTCTCTCCAGCTAAGTTATAGACCTTTTCATTAAAGCGGGCCCTAATCCCGGCTACTCCTTCTCTATCGGCCGGACTACCGGTCAAAAACACTTCACAATCCAACTCTTCAATTAATCTTTTAGTCAACTGGGCATAATACTCCTCCGGCCAGTTTTTAGAAGTCCAACTGGTATAAGGGTTAATAGCTACCCAGGGAGCTCGAAAGTCCAAAGGCAGCTTAGCTAATAAAGAGTTTATCTTTTTCACCTCTTTTTCAGCAACAGCAAAATCAAAAGTAACTACCTTGCTTTCAGCTCCAATCTCTCTAGCCAAATTTAAGTTTCGCTCCACCTTATGTAAGTCCGGCTCCACTTCAGCTAACTGATTATAAAAAAGACGACTTCCTTCCTTACTATCGGCAGCTCCAACTCGCAAAGGAGCTCGACTAAAGTAAGTAACAATTCCACTTTTAAAAAGTCCATGTAAATCTAAAACTAAATCAAAATCATACTCCTTTAACCCCTTTAAAAAAGAGTAAGCCTTCTTTAAGGTAGCTCGCTTAGCCTGCTTAAACTCCTCCTTCCAGCTTTCTTTAGGAAAGAGTAGTACTCGATTCAAATGAGGATTATTGGCTACTAAATCATAAGCCTTGCGTTCCACAATCCAAGTAATCTCCGCTTCCGGATAGCTCTCCCGCACCGCATTAGCCACTGGCAGCGCATGAATTACATCGCCAATAGCACTTAAGCGGACTATTAAAATATTTTTCCTCAATAAGTTGCTAATTAAATGTAAGTTAGCTTCCACAGCTCCCTGATTATTCAAAATCACTTGGCGGGCCTGTCGTCCCTTACGCTGCAATTGATAACTATTGCGTAAATAATAAACCATCTCCTCTGCCAGCTCTTCACTATCTTCCACCTGCACTCCAGCTTCAGACTCCAGTAACATCTTCGTATTTTCCTTAAAGTTAAACATATGCGGGCCGAAGAAAACCAGCTTTCCACAAGCTGCTGGTTCCAAAATATTATGACCACCCCGCTCAATTAAACTCCCACCTACAAAAACTAAGTCAGCCATACTGTACAGTTTAATCAGTTCTCCAATAGTATCCACTAAAATAATTGAATGTTGCTCCGGATCTCGCTCTTCAATCTTAGTACGACGCACCGTCTCCAATCCCTCTTCCTCAAAAAGCTGCTCTATCTCCTCGGTACGCTTGGGATAGCGCGGGGCAATAATCAACACTAAATCCGGATACTCCTCACAAATCCGCTGATAAACCTCAATCAACTGCTCTTCCTCGTCAGCATGAGTGCTACCAGCTACCAAAATCGGTCGCTGAGGATCTAACTTAAACTGCTGGTAAAGCTGCTGTTGATCCTCCTCATTAAACTCCGGATACTCCTTATCAAACTTAATATTACCGTCTACCTTTACCTTATCCTCCGCAGCACCCAATTCAATAATCCGCTGAGCATCCAGCTCCGACTGCATACTAAAGCAGTCCACTTGAGCTAACATCTCCTTTAACAGTGGACCTAAATACTTAAATCGATCTATACTTTCATCACTAATTCGTCCGCTAGCCACCATCACCTTAGCTCCCGAACGTTTAGTTTGCCGAATCAAGTTAGGCCACAACTCCGTTTCAATCAAGACTATCAACCGCGGCTGTAGCTTTTTCAAAACTCGCCTAACTACCCAGCCAAAGTCCAAAGGTAGATAAATTATCTCCTTCACTTGCTCACCCACCACCTGCTGAGCAGTCTCTCGGCCAGTATCACTCATAGTAGAAAAGACCAGCTGATACTCCGGATGCTTCCTCTTTAACTCCTTAACTAGAGAGCTAGCCGCCATAGTCTCCCCCACCGAAGCAGCGTGCACCCAAATCACCTGTTCTTCCTGTAAATACTTCAAGCTCCGCGGTAGAAAGCCAAACCTTTCCTTAAGACCTTCTCTATATCTACCTTTAATAATCAGCTTATAGAACGCTACCGGTAAATAAAGCACAAAAAGCACTGCTAACAATAAATTGTAGATTAAATAATATAACCTTTTCATAAATAACTCTCCTATATAGAATTACAAAAACTCAGCAAATACTTTTACTAGTCTTTTTAAATCTTCTAAATTATCCTCTAAAACAGAATATACTATCTCTCTATCTATTTCCAAATAATCATGAACTAAAATATTTCTAAAACCCACTATCATAATAAATACATCCCTTATTTCAGCTGATAAATAATCATTTTCAAAAAGAATTTTCGGAATATCGCTGTAAGCATCAACCTTACCTAAATTTTGATCACTAATAATATGATTTCCTATATCCAGAAATGATTCAATACACAGATGTAAAAATCTCTCTGAACTACCATAAAGCAGAGGATCACTTTTAAACTCCCTTAAGCTATAATCAGCCCTTATTTCATTCAAAAAATCTAAATATTGATTAGCTTTATCTATTCTTTTTTGAATTATCTCCTGATTAACCATTGAGTACTCTCTCCTTTAAATATCTTTGCTGTACTTTGAGAAAAGGCCTAAAGTCAAGAAACTGTCTCATTGTCAGAGAAAAGTAGTCATTTGTATCAAAATCAGCTCGCTGATATATAACTTTATTGTGTTTAACAATTTCATGTTTGGTTACTAAATCAGCTTCATTTAAAATAACTAAATCTACCTTACAGTAACCTTTAACTGCTAATTCAGTTAGAATTTCTAACTTTATTTGCTGCTTATAATCTTCAGCCAATACAATACCTAGATCCAAATCACTAGATTTACCTTCTTTTCCCATAGCATAGGAACCAAAAAGATATACAGCTTTAAGCTCAACATAGTTTTTAAATATCCCTCTTAATTCCTCTAGCTGATAATCTGATAAACCCATACTAACCATTCCTATCTAAGTAATTTATTATTATGTAGCTATGAGCTCAAAGCTCACAGCCCATAGCTCACGACTAACAGCTTAATACTTCAACTGCAAACTAATTTCTCCTCTTTGCTCAACAAAGTCCCAATTAGCACCGAAATCCATACAGTCATAAACTCTCTTTACTTCTACTAACTGCTCATCATACTCCTCATCCTCAAAATCATACTCAGCACTAGCATCTACACTCCAATAAGGCCACTCTCCGCTATTAGTTCTATAGCCTATTTCCGCCTTAGCAGTAGTATACTCGCTTTCAGCTAAATGATACTCCAGGCTACCGCCTAAACTAAGGCTAGTGCCACTATAACTTAAAGCAGCTTCCAGATGATCTTTTTTATCGATTTCATCATCGCTAAGTGGTGTTTGACCTTCCTCGGTCAAGTACTCATAGTTAAGAGCTAAGTCAGTTCTACTTCCTAAGCCCTGTTGATAACCTAACTGATAACCATAGGCATCATAGACATCCTCCGTAGCATAAGTAGCTCTTTGTCCCTTTAGTCCCCAATTAAAAGCACCACTACCGCCTATTGTTAGCGAATGACCAGTTAAGTTCAGATCATAATAACGTCGCCAACTAGTCTGATCAGCCTTACTCTCAGTTAAATCATCGAAATCAGCAAATACACTAGGAGTATCACCGCTCTCTCCCACGTGTTGCCAACCCAAATGGATATCAGCTACCGCTGGCAACTGCTGATCCAAATCGAAAGCTAAGCTATAAAGGTCATGTTCTAAGTCTTCACTATCTGTTTCGTAACGGGCCCGATTAAAGTCAGCCTGAGAACTTAAGTTAGTACTATCGGTTAATGAATAGTCATGCTTAACTCCTAACTCCAGCTCTTGTTGGGCTATCTCTTCTTCACTTTTTCTAAACTGCAACTTACTATGACTATATTCAGCCCTACCTAAAAGGCCTGTATTAGCTAACTCGTGCTCAGTCACTCCTAAAGAGAAGTGAGGCTGATAGTTCCAGTTAAGATTATGCTCATAATCCAACTGCCAATAAAATTGATCCTTAGTTTGTGTTAACTGCAAATCTCCAATCAACTCTCGATCACTAATATACTTCAAATCAGAGTCCATACTTAAATTATAATCGAAATCACCATTAAAAATCAAGCGCCCATACCAGTCTTGTTTTTTTATATCTCGTTCTTTGAGATCATCATCGTCATCGTTATCATCATCAGGATTATGCACAAAAATAGGATTTAACCTTATATTTTCTCTCATTTGATAATCATAGTCCAAAACTATTCTATCGCTAGCTTTAGAATTCCATTGATAACTAAGCTCTCCCATTAAGTTGGGATTTACATAGTGGTTATAATCCATCCTTACGTAGGCCCCTTCCTCACTACCATAACCAAAGGTAGGAATTGGCGTCACCACTACTCCTTCCTCTAGCATTACTCGATAAGAAGGATAGGTCAGTAAATGATAATCACCTAGCCAAAACTCTACATTTCTAGCCACTAGCATCTCCCCGGGATAGATAGTAGCCTGACGAGCTACAAACTTATGGTGAGGCTTGTCCTCAATACAGGAAGTAACCATAGCTCTCTCCAGTTTAAAATCATCCTCGCTCACCATTTCAATCCGATCACTGCTTACCTGTAAATCCTCCACTCTACCGCCGCTTTCTAAAAACTCACCTTGCTCCTGTCCGTAATTATAAATTAATTTAGAACCTGTCAACTCCAAGCCATCTTCGATATAACTTACCTCTCCTATCGCCAAAACCTCTTCTTTAACTAAATCTATCTCTAGCTCATCGGCTAGAAGTACTAAATCATCAAACTCTACCCTCACCTTACCAGAAGCTATTATTAACTCTCCAGATTGATTTAAAACCAGATCATCGGCTTCAATACTAAAAGGTGCCTCTCTAGCTCCGGCAGAATAATTGAAAGTAAATAGAATTACTATTACTACAATTAAGATAGCTTTATTTTTCAGCAAAAATCGCACCTCTTCCTAATATCTAAATACCTAGCTTCTTTCCTTAATATTTTCTGGAAAGCAATTAAATCTCCTTTAGGCAATTTCTACTTTATTTAAACGGCAGATAATCTTAAAAAAACTATTCCCTTAACTCCTCTTGTAACCTTTCTCTCTCTTCCTCATCCATAGCTTCTTCGATAGATATTCCCAACACTTCAATAGTTTCACTAAACTCTAATCTAAAGCTCCGTTCAGCTTCAATCACTTGGTTACTACCTCGCACGAAGCTACCGACTACTGCTCCCCAGGGCCCGAAGGTAGCTACTCCCAAAATACTAACCCCAGCAGCTAGCTCACGCCCGCTATATACACGCAAATCATCAGTAGGTACTACCTCTACCTGAGTACCATCTAACATTCTTAAATCAGCAAACTCCAACTCCACTATTCCATCCTGACCTAAAAAATCAGCCTCTGTTAAATTAGTAACCTCTGCTGTCCCTCTAATACCTGCTGCTAAGACCATTTTCCCCTCTACCACCAGATCGTTTACTAATTCGTACTCCACTACTTCTCCTATTTCCAGTTTGCCAGCATCTAAGTCTTCCAAGAAGCTCACTTCTAGCTGTATCCCCTCCGAAACCTCTACTTTTTTAGCATTAATTCTGCCATCAGGCAAACTTTGATTTTTCAACTCTCCTAATCTAGCTACTAAGTTACCTCTAGTAGACTTACCTAATAATAGCTCTTCTAACTCCAAGAGTCTTTCTTCCAGCGGGCCCTGATTAAGCTCCTGCCACAAAATCCATTCTATCGAACTAATAGAAAAGAAAATAGAAGGTCTATTCACACTACTAGTAAAAATCAAATTATCAATTCTATTTAAACGTTCAATTAAAGAGCCCGACATATTTCTCCCGTATAACTTTCTTTCTAACTCTTCCAATCTAATCAAAATAGCTTCTTCACTATTTCGCTCTCCAGTAACTACCTCCTCTAATAAACCTAATCTCTCCACAGAAAAGGTAGACTGCAAAGTTTCAGCCGTAAGACTAGGAGTAACTAGAGCAAATACTAACAAAAATATCAATAAAACACTAATTTTCTCCGGCATAACTACTCCCCCTGACTAAAACTTAAGCTCCAACTTTATATCAGCACTACTAGGTTTAAATTTTTGCAGCAATCCTTCTTCTTCCTCTTCCAAATCAGCCGTCTTATCTCTTTCACTCAGCTGATAACCCAACTTAAGACTAGCTTGATTATTAACATTAAAATCCAAACCTAAATCCAAGAGCTGTAAACGCAGCTGTTCCTGCTCTTGACTAATTTCCTCTTTATCAGCAACCTCTTGCTCTAACAAAGTATAAATAGCTCTTACTTTTGCAAAATCACTCACTCCTAACTCAATTCCAGCTGAGCTAGACTCCAGTTCTGAGGAATCTTGAAATTCATACTTAAGTTGATAACTCCCTAGATCATTATTATACTCCAAGCCTACGACAGTAGTAGTTCTTTTTAAATCATCCTGATCCATCTTTTCTGAATAATCAGCAAAAATAGAAGTCCGATCAGAAGTCTGATAAGTAAATCCTAATTCCGGTAAAACTTCAATTTCTGAGTGAGAAAAATCCAAACCTAAATACCAATCTTCATAATCTATTAAATAGTTTTCTTCCCTAAAGGTCTCCACTTCCCAATCAAAGCTATGCTGATTACTCAATTTAGATTCTCGGTCAAACTCAATCACTGCTAACAAGTCTTTATTAGCTTGCTCCTTAGTCCGCAAAGCATCTGCTAAAACTCCTAACTGCAACCCTCCATCCTTCTCTACTAATACTTTATCATCAGTAAAATCACTTTCTACATCCAAATCCTGATAATAAGTAATCCCTTCTACCATTTTTCTATGTTCTCTACTTTCTCTTCGTTTAAAATTATTACTCCTATCTCTAATTACATCTATCTTAATTAATCTTTCTATCCAATACTCAATTTCCGAAGGCCTACTTAAGTTCAAATTTTCAAGTTCTGCTCGCATCTGCCCTGCTTCTAGTTCATTATTATGTAGTAAAAAGTCCGAACTTAATGGTTGAGCTTCAACACTAAGGGAGATTAAGAGCAATAATAAAACAGTTATAAGTACTATTAAATTCTTCATAATCAATTGTAGTCATTTATCAATGACCCCTCAACCCCCTTTCCAAAATTAAGCATAATCCAAGCTATATTGTGTTTATTCTATATCCTCAGCTAAAACACCTGCTTAAAAGATAAATAAAAACCCCTAGGACTCTTGCCCTAGGGGTTTTGGAGAGAATTTAGAATCTGAGCTTGAAATCAGCAGTTAAGCTCTGCACATCGAAATCATCACTAGCCTTTACTCCACTAAAGTCTACCTCTTCATAACTTAAAGAAGCACTAGCATCGGCAGCAATTTTATAGTCTAAAGCAGCATAACTCTTAGCCATTTCACCAGGAATATCTACCCGGTGCTCTTTATCGGCCCAAGCATAACCTCCAGTTAAGGTGATTTTTTCACTCATAGCATAAGCTGCTTCTAAACCTGCTTTCTTATTTAAATAATCTTCTTCGTTAAGGTCATCGCGAATAGCAGCCACTCCCAGCTGCGGCCTAAAGTTAATACCAGCAATGTCCATTTCAGAAGCATAGTCCAAGCTAACTAGCTTATCATCGGTATCATCACTTTCATAGTCATAAATACCAGTTAAAGTAAGTGTATCTAAAGCTCTACTAGCTTCTACATAACGAACTTCTTCTTCGGAATCCAATTTATACTCATAGTTACCAAAGAGATTAACACCATAGATACTATAAGGATTATCTGCAAGCACTTCAGCACTTAATGTAGTCTCTTGCTCTTCCTCAGTAGCATATTCGTAATCTTCATAAAGCACAGCCAACTTTACTTTATCCACATCAGTAGCTACTCTAAAGTCATATCCTTTCTTAGTTCCTTCAAAACCATCATCTTCATCATCATCATACTTAATTCCATTAAAGTTCTCAGTTTGCTCAATATTTCCTTCTAAGCTGAATAAATAGCCTAAATCTAAGTCCTTAGCTACTCCTACTCTAAGCAACTTATTCTCCATCTCTGAATCATTAGTAGCAAATTCACCTGTCCAATCTAAATCCATCATTGTAAATTCAGTATCAACAGCTACTACTGTTTCTCTATCGTTATCAACTTGATCTTCCACACCTACATATAGGTTAGCTGGTAAGTCCAAAATATTATTCTTTCTAGCTAACATATGTCTTGTATCCTGGTCCTCTTGACCTAAACCTACCCAGTAATCACCAGCTTCAACTGTAATTCCATCTAATTCTGCTTCGAAGAATAAGTAATCCTTCAAATCCACCTCTTGTTCTTCACCTAATTTAGCTACGAAGTCTTCAGTAGTTACAGTAGCAAAGATATTATCTAACTCCAACTCCTGCGAAGCTATATCTCCAACTACAAACTCCTGATGATCATCCTGTTCAGCGATTGCTTTCAATCCTAGCTCTAAATCAGCTCTAATACCTTCCTTTTCAATTGTAATATCGAAATCAGCAGTTTCCTGGAAGTAACGTTCAACACTATAAATCTGGTCTCCATCTACTGCATAAGGATTAACAAAGACTTCATCATCGGCCAAGTCTTCATCAATATAATCGTCTCGATTATCATCTCGATCTTCATCCCAATTAACATCTTCGTACTTATATTCTACTCCTAGCTCTCCACTAATACTGACTCCATTATCTTTAGCTTCAAATTCAGCTAACTTCTCTTTAATCTCAGTCAACTGCGCTTCCTCTTCGAGAGTCAAATCACCTTTAGCTAACTGCTCAGCTATTCTAGCAGTAACCATCGCCATCTGATACCTATTTAAGCTCTCTTCACCTCTAAAAGTCCCATCTTCAAAACCAGTAATAATCCCCATCTCACTTACATCTTGTACAGCCTCATAAGCCCAATGATCAATAGATACATCGGAATAAGATTTAGCAATTACTGGTACAGTCATTGCAAAAACCATTACTACAGCCAATAGAATAATTAACTTGTTTTTCATTTATACATCCCCCTAGATTATCTATTACTATTATTAGTTAGTTTTTCTACTCTACTTCAGCTTTTTTATCTCCTCTAATCCAGGGTAGTAGCTAAAATGAGTAGCCTAGTTTCCTCATTTTTTACTGCCTAGATTGAGATTTCCTTTTCAGCTTAAGTATTTCGAAAATATCATTCTTAAATTGAAAGCAGTTCGGTTATCTATGGGGTACACCTCCTTTCTCACCGCTGCTTATCTTTAAGAATGAAAACTTGATAAACTATTTAAAAGTTAATTACAATTTCTATATTAAAATGTGTAAAATTTATTTGTATGTTTGTAAAAATATGTATCTATTTTACTGTATTTAAAAATATTTTACTTTAAATGACTCTTATCTACTTTATTCTGCTTTTTTAGTCAAGTTCCTGTTTAAAATTTTGAGAAAGATTTGGTAATCAGAATATCAAATAGTTCAGAAAAAACCTTTAAAATCTATTGAAACCACTAATGAACACAAATCAACACGAATAAAAACATTTTAAAAGTTTTAAATATTAAATTCTGGATTCTTAACTATTACTTAAAAATAAGCTTTTTATTTTGAACTTATTCGTGCTCATTCAGCCCAAGACTACTTCCTCAGTCGGAAAAATCGCCTCTCAATGTTTTAAAAACAAAAACATCTCGTGGAATCTCAATTTCAAAGGTCCTCCTTCAGGGCACTGCGTCAAAAAGGTTTTGACTTTGAACTTTATCTATCCTCTATCCTCTGTCCTTTGTTCTTTATATTTCCCCCAACCCCTCTTGGTACTTTTAAGCAAAAAATAAGCAAAAAAAATAAACCTCCTGCCTAAACAGAAGGTTTAAAATATTCCTAAGTACATATCTACTAAATCCTTATTTAATTATAGAGATAATGCTATCCCGGCAATTCCTAGACCAATACCTAACAGATCCCACGTTGTAGGACCGCCTACATCATCTCTTAATTCTTCAATATCTTCTTTGTTCTGATCTACATCTGTTCTCAAAACCGATAATTCTGTTTCAAACTCATCATAAAGGTCAGCTAATATCTCTTCTACTTCTGCTTGCTGCTCTGAGGTTAATCCCTCCCCAGCTTCTTCTAAGTGCCCTATTGCTTTAGCAGTAACTACTGCCATTTCGTATCTACTTACTTTTTCCTGACCTTTAAACTCCCCGTGCTCTGTCCCAACCAATACACCCAGTTCAGCTAACTTAGCAATGGATTCATAAGCCCAATGTCCTGTCGGTACATCGCTAAAGGGATTAGCAGCTAAGGCTAAACTAGGTACTGTAGCTGCAAAAAGCATTACTAAAGTCAAAATTAAAGCTATCTTCTTCATAATCTCTTCCTCCTTTACAAATTTTAAAAAGCTAACTTAAAATATATATTATTACCTAAGTTCTACATCTAAATCTAAATTCCTGCTTAATTTTGAGCTATAAACCTTTTAATTAAAATAATTGCTGCATAATCGTCTATTTCTCTAGGCGGAGTCTGTAAAGAAATAGGCAACAGTTTACGCCAACCTCGGCGAGGATTATGCTGCCAATAAAGCTCTCTAGCCTCTAAAGTAGAATAGCTTTCATCAACAGTTATTATTTTTATTTCAAAATTTAACTGTGACTCCAAACTATCAATTATCTCCTCTGCTAAAGTCCCGTCGCCAATTACTAAACTATGTAAAGTATATTCAACAGCCAAGCTATTTATCCTTTTAGTTAGCTCTGTTCTAGTTACTACTTCTTGAGCCAAAACATTTTCTTCAAAATCCATTATAGCTAATCCACATTTTTTTCGGCCGGGATCTATGCCTAAAATCATACTAACTCACCTCTTTAGAGAACGAACTTGAAACTCAACATTACTAACTAAAGAATCACTACGCCAAATATCCTCTTCAGCTACTACTTTAACCTCTACTGGTTTATCTAATTTATCAATCTGGTCAAAAAGGTCATAAAACTGGCTAAAACTAACACTACCTACTTTTCCTTGAGCATCAGGAATTAAACCTGCTTCAATAGCATTAGCATTAATTTCGGTTAAAAACAGCTCTAACTCTCTTTCTAAGCTCTGCATAGACTCCACTTTTTCAATTTCCAACTTAGCTAATACCTCGTCAGTTTGATAAACCTGATAGTCTTGGTATATTTCAAATTTTGCTAACAACTCCTCCTCTTTTAAAGTATTCTTTTGAGCTACTAGCCTTACCACCATCTGCCCCTCTTCTTGCCGCAAAGTCTGAGCGGCTCTCAATAGATCATCCTCATACATTTTAATTACTCGTTCACTATCTTGTTCTTCGATTCCTCGACTCACAGCCTTTTGGTTAGCTTTAACAATAAACTGATCTAAGCTTTCTACTGTCTCTTGATCAGAAAGACCAGCCTCAATGGTATCAGCATAAATAACTTCTTCTTTTTGATAAACTATATCACCTACCAGTGAATCTATGTACTTTTGACCTACAAACTGCAAGCTATAGGATAGATTATCAAGTCTAGCTTCTAACTCATCTCTTTGTATAGTTAACTTTTCTACTACTTTTTCTAAAGAAGCTACTTCCTGATCTAAGTCATCTACTTTAATAGTTAAAGCCTCCTTAACTTCGTTCAATCTAGCTAGCTCTTCTTCAGTTTCAGCTAATTTTTCTAAAGTTAGCTGATATTCCTTTTGAGTTGCTGTTAACTGTTTAGTAGTCTCAGCTTTTTTACCTTGTAACTGCTCTAACTCTTCACTCTTAGTATTAATACTTAACTGCATTTCACTTAATTTATCGTCTTTACTTTCCACCTGTTCGGTTAAGGTGTTTAGTTCTCTAAGCATAGCTTCCATATTGAACAGAGCCATTCGCACTCCCCGCGAAGTAACTAATAACAGGCTAATAGTAATAGTAGCTATCATAATTCCGGTTAAGATAGTAACTAAAATCGAAGTATGGCGAGGCCGCAGTCCAAAGATAGAAAGACGACTACGACCTACTTTCATTCCAATCTGATCACCGATATAAGCTATTAAGCCACTAATTACAATTAGACTAATAATCATAATTGCTCCATACATAGCTACTACCCCCCTCTTTAACAGTATAGCTCCAGCTATATTTTAACGAGCAGCCCTAATTATTAAAGCGACCCCTACTAGCCCAAAAACAAAGTTTTGAATCCAAGCCCCCAACCAAGGCGCTAAAGCTCCCGACTGGCCTAAAGTCGAACCAATAGTCATTAAACTATAATAAATAAAGATAATTACTATACTCAAACCTAAACCAATAGAGGTACTAGAGCGACTAGGCTGCAAACCTAAAGGAGCTCCTATCAAAGCAAAGATAAAAGAAGCAAAGGGGATAGAAAAGCGATGGTGAAAATCAACCTTTAATTCAGTAACATCCCGACCTTCTGACTCTCTTAAGGTAATCCACTCCCACAGTTCGCTTAAAGTCATCTCGTCTTCATCCTGTTGGCTACGTCTCACCTGAGTAGGAGTACGATCTAATCTCTTAACTGCATATTCCTGAAAGTTCATGGTCGGTACTAGATCTCCATCCTGTAAATCATAGATCTTCCCATCCAAAAACTTCCACTGCTGATTAGTCCACTTAGCTCGCTCAGCTTCGATAACCTGAACTAATTGACCTTGGTTATAGTCCTGAAAGCTGACCTCTTCCATAGTCATATCCTCGCCGTCGAATTTATAGGCATAAAATATATAGTCTATTCTATCTGTACTGGAGTCAATAGGAGTCATGCGTAAATGCTTCTGAGTAGTAGGAAAGCTTTCTTGGTTTTCAATATCCCAAACTAACCTACTATAAAACTCATTACTTCTAGGCACTAAAGTATCAGTAATCAAAATATTTAAACCACTAATTAAAAAAGCTGCTATTAAAACCGGAATTATCAGCCTAATAAAGCTAACTCCTCCTGCTTTTAAGGCTACTATTTCACTATTACCCGAAAGGCGACCAAAAACCAATAAAGTGGCTAATAAAGTAGCCATAGGGAAGGTTAAAACTATTATTTCCGGCATGCTTAAAAAGAAAAGCTGCATTACCGTCAGTAAAGGCACTCCCCATTCAATTACATAATCGGCTAAATCGAATAAAATATCGGTACCGATAAAGATACTTACGAAAGCGAAAACTCCGAATAAAAAGGGAGCTGCTAATTGTTTTAAAATATATTTATCGATTATCTTCATTTGCACACCTCACATCCGAAACTTTTCGCCTAGATAGAACTTCTTAGCTACTTCGCTGTTAGCTATCTCATCCGAACTTCCTGAAAGCAAAATTCTACCCTCGTGCATTATATAAGCTCGGTCGGTAATCTCTAAGGTTTCCCGAACACTATGGTCGGTAATTAAAACTCCTAAGTTTTTTTCCTTCAAGTAAGAAATAATATCCTGAATATCGCTAACAGCTATGGGATCTACTCCCGAAAAGGGCTCGTCTAAAAGAATATACTTTGGATCTGTAACTAGGGCCCGAGCAATCTCTACCCGGCGTCGCTCTCCTCCGGAAAGAGTATAACCCTTTTGCTCACGAATATTTTCAATATCAAATTCAGCTAATAATGAATCTACAATCTTTTGGTCATCCTCTTCCCGGTCTATCATTTCTAAGATAGCCATAATATTATCCTCTACCGATAACTTTCTAAAAATAGAAGCCTCTTGAGCTAGATAACCAATTCCCTTTCGAGCTCTTTTATGCATCGGCAAGCTACTAATATCTTCGTCCTCGAGTAAGACCTTTCCTTGTTCAGGATTGATTAATCCTACTACCATATAGAAGGTGGTGGTTTTGCCAGCTCCATTCGGGCCCAAAATACCTACAATCTCTCCCGGCTCTACAGAAAAATTAACCTGATCTACTACTCTTACTCCCCCGTATTCTTTTACTAAATCAACAGCTTTAATAGTCATTCTTGATCATCCTCAGTTTCTACATCTCTACGCGGCAATAACAGTCGGCTACTACCAGATGAAGTCATTCTTTCAGTCTCCAAATCTATTACTACTTGTTCACCAGTCAAACGACGCTGCTGATTAGTAACCTCTACTTCTCCAGTTAAAATAACTTCATTTCTGGCTCGAAAGTAGTGTAACTGCTGAGAGTCGGCTACCACTTGTTCTGATTCCACATTAGCCCGCTCCGGAATAAAAAGCTCTTGTTTAGCAAAGTCGATCTCAAACTTACTCCCCGTCACTACCCAACCTGCTTCATTTTCCCAGACTGGATCTCCACTTAAAACACCAGTTTCACTTATATTATCAGCTTCAAAGTAAGCTCCTCTCATTTCACCTTGCGGGCTATAAATAACTACATTACCTTCAGCAATTAACTTATCTTCCTCAATAGTCATTTCATCGGCCCAAATCTCAATATCTTCAATAGATCCTTCGTTATTTCCAGCTCCTACTCCAGCTGCTAATAAAAATAAGATTCCCAAAAGTAGAACTAAACTAAAACCCAACTTAGTATTTTTAACCGTCACCACTCTCACCTTCTTCCCGTTCCAGTCTACTTAAGTGTACATTCTCTTTCACCTGTAAACGATCAAAATCCAAATAAGCCACAAACTCTCCTCCAGTTAATTTAATCTCTTCTGGCTGATTAATAATTACTACATTACCCTCTCCCGACCAACGATTCTCTCGTCTTTCCCAATTTAAGGTGTCAGCTTGAACTTCCATTCCTCGCCCTGTCACCTTTAAAGGAGCAAAAAACTCCAATCTTCCCTCACTAGGTAGAAAAACTCCACTTTCAGCCTCCAAAGTAGCGCTTAACTCTTGAGCTCCCTGTTCATAAATTTCCACTAAAACTTCCTGTAAATCAAGCCTATTCTCGTCCGCAACTCGAACTATTTTCTCCGCTTTTAAAATCAATCTACTCTCTCCATCCAAGCTACGAACTGTCAATTCAGCATTGCTAACCTCAGTTTCAGGTACTTCCTCTGTTTGCTCTTCTGAATCTGCCGGAGGCGGAGCTGTTTCTTCACCTAAATCAGTATATAAATAAATAAAACTACCAGTAATTAGCAAAACAACTAACAAAACTACTCCCCAACGCTTCACAAGCTCCCCTCCTTTATCTATATTATAGCTAGCTTAATAGAGTTCCTCCTCTAAATCCGGCGAAAAATGCCAACGTCTATGAATCCATAGCCACTGTTCAGGATATTCCTTAATTACTTCCTCTAAACTACTGTGTAAGTTCTGCATTACCTCTATTTTTTCCTCTTTAGCCAGCTTGCCTTGTACCTTAATTGGCTCCTTAATCAACAAGCGATACTTACCCTCCTTTACTCGCGGTAGATAGATAGGCAAAATCCAAGAATTAGTCCGGGCCGCCAAATCAACAGTTCCTAATGCAACAGTAGCCCTAACCCCGAATAACTCTACATACTCTTCAGCAGTTCTAGCCTTTTGATCGCCAATCACATATAAGGCTTCCCCTTTTTTGAGAACTTGATAAGCCTTTTTAAGAACCATACCTTTATTAGCAAAAACCTTAGCTCCCGTAAGTTGTCTATTTTTAAGAATATGTTGATTTATCAGTTCATTACTCTGGTTTTTAGCTAAAGCATTCATCGGTAAGCCCATTAAGGTTAAACAGATACCCAATAGCTCCCAGTTACCAAAATGACCGGTAAAGATAACTATCCCTTCTTCCCGCTGCCGAGCCGCATCTAAATATTCTGCCCCTTCAATCTCCACAATCTCCTCTACCTGCTGTTGATCTAACTGCGGAGAGCGCAAAAACTCGATAATTACCATTCCTAAATGCTTAAAGTGGGCCCGAGTTAAATCAGCCAACTCCTGTTCATCTAAATCAAAGGCCAGTTTAAGATTTGCCTCAGCTATCTCCCGCCGCCGAGACATCAATTTATAAGCTAAGCTGCCAAAAGCTCGCCCTATTTTAAAAGCTATCGATTCCGGTACTAAATTAACTATCAACTCCAAACAACGATATACTAAATAAACTACCCAATCCTGCATCTACTTCAACCTCCTACAGCTCCTGTAAAGCCAAAATTAACTGAATAGCCTCTCTAACCGCTCCTGCTCCTCCAGGCTTAGTAGTAGTATAGTCAGCTACCTCTTTAATGGCTGATACTCCATTACTAACCGTTAAGGCCAAACCTACTCTCTTCAATAAAGCTAAATCACCTAAGTCATCACCTATATAGGATACCTCGGCTGAACTTAAATTATAATCAGCTAATAACTGCTCAAAAACCTCTACTTTATCACTAACTCCCTGATAAAGCTCGCTAATACCTAACTCAGCTGCTCTACAGCTTACCGCTTCCGACTCCCGACCGGTGATAATAGCTACCTCTATGCCGACCTCTTGAGCTAGCTTAATTCCCTGTCCATCATGAACGTGAAAGGCTTTAAACTCCAAACCTTCGCTACCTAAAATGATCTTCCCGTCGGTTAAGACTCCGTCGACATCGGTGATGAAGAGTTTTATCTGTTGAGCCTTATTTTTTAACTCTCTTGTTTTTTCGGAATTGAAATTCATCATCAAATCCCCCAGTGTTTTTTTATTTTATCATCCTATTGCTTTGTTATAGTTGACAGTTGATAATGTATAGTTAATTTCAAGCTCTAAGAACAAAGCAATATCATTCTATTGTTGCATTCCCGATATAGCTATTATCGAAAGCCTGAGCTAGTTGATATGTTTCAACCACTTGCCGTTCAGTCGGCGTCCGTGCCTCCTTCACTCTCGAGAATAGCCCTCCCGGCATCCTTGCCTCCGGGCTATTCTCAGAGTCGCTCTTTGAAACATATCAACTTGTAGGTTAAGATAGTTATTTCGTTATCAGCACAGCCAAACAGGTGTTTCTAAGCGATATTAAAAATTATTTGTCAATGCTTCTTAACGAATCGGAGCTAAAATAAGAGCTGGTTTAGCTAATTTTTCTAATTAAAATTAGCTTGCTCTTATTTTAGTGGAGATGAGTTCTAGAAGCATCAAATAATTTTTTCTATGTGTGACGCGAAGCTAACCATTACTTTGGAAACATCTGTTTGGCCTTCCACACCAACGAGACAATATACCAATATTATATATTAACTAATGATAGAGCTTTAATTTTTTGAATTTCAACTATCAACTATACACTGTTAACTATCAACTACTAAAAAACTCCTGCTTTTAATAAATCTTGGAAATTAAGCATCCCAATCGGCTCCTGCTCTTGATTAACCACCGGCAGGTCATTAATCTCTCGCTCCTGCATTATCTTCACTGCTTCCACTGCCATTTTATCAGCAGTAATAGTCACCGGATCTACTACCATTACTTCTTCAGCCTTTAAACTCAACAAGTCCGGCGACTCTTCTAGGCTGCGTCGTACATCACCGTCGGTGATAATCCCAATCAGTTTACCATTATCATCTATAATACTAGCTGCCCCCATCTGAGTAGAAGTCATAGTAAATAAGACTTCTTTTAATAGGCTATCTCGCTCAACTACCGGATTTCTCTCTCGCACGTGCATTACGTCTTTTACCTTCAACAGTAACTTCTTCCCTAAGCTGCCTCCCGGGTGATACAGTGCAAAGTCTTCCGGCTTAAAACCGCGTGCTTTCAATAAGGCTACTGCTAAAGCATCGCCTAAAGCCAAAGTAGCGGTAGTACTGGCCGTAGGCACTAAACCTAAGGGACAGGCCTCTCGCTTGACACTGGTATCTAAAAAGTAATCAGCATTTTCAGCTAAGGTTGAATTAGTATTACCCGTTAAGGCTATTACCTGGGCTCCAATTCGCTTAATAACCGGTAAAATCTCAATAACCTCTTCAGTTTCACCGCTATTGGAAAGAGCAACTACTATATCCTTAGCGGTAACCATTCCTAAATCACCGTGAATGGCCTCGCTAGGATGCAAGAAAAAAGATGGAGTTCCGGTGCTAGCTAAGGTAGCAGCCAGTTTTTTGGCTATTAGTCCTGACTTACCGATCCCGGTCATAATAATCCGGCCCGGACAGTCCAAAATCACCTCTACCAACTCCACGAAAACTCCATTAATAGAATCTTTTAAGTTCTCCACTGCTCTGGCCTCAATCTCCAGCACTTGGCAGGCCTGTTTTTTAATTTCTTCTTTATCTACCATCGGCTAATTCTCCTTAGTAAAATTTGCTTAAAACTGTTCAAAACTATGCAAACATCAAGTCTTGAGGTCTATCTAATAATTCCAGATTTCTAAATCCATAACCACGATACGTTTTACCTTCAAAATTACTAAAACTGCATACTTTAGAATTATACTTGTTGTTCTTAATTCTAAGCGAAGTAATATAACCTATTATTTCTGTTCCATCTCTTTTGGTATATTTAACTAAATCTTTTTGTCTAAAGCCTTTTAACTCTTTAATCTTAGCTTTGCTTTTCTTACGAAGTGGTTTAATAATATATTGCTTTATACTGATTGTATCAACTGGTAGTAAACCAGTAATACAAATTGCATCATTAGAGTGAGATTTATTTATATTATAATCAATCCTTCGATTAGCTGTATCTCCACCGGCAATAGTTTCTAAATTAGCTGTTTTGGCTAATTGCTCTCTTAACCAATGTTTACCTTGCATTACGTGCATTGGTGCTTTTAAATTAAGCTCTTTTCCATCAATTTTGGCTAAAAACTGGTCTTTATATTCATATTCATTGTCATCTACTTTATTATTATGACAGCTTTCACACAAAGTAATGGAATTATAAATACTATCTGCACCACCATCTCTTTGTGGAATAATATGATGGGCATGAAGCATAGTATCGGTTGCACCGCATAATTGACAAGTGCAATCATCTCTATATAAAGTAGCTTTACGAAGGTTTTCATCTAACCTATTTGAGTTTTGATATTCCCAATTGTATAAATCTCTACCTTCTATTACTTTACGAATATCAATCGCTACATCTTCTAAGATAATTTTATCTATCCTAATATATTTATTTAACCTCTTAACCACTCTAATAATTGCTTGTTTTTTCTGTTTAATAGTTGGGACTAATCTACCTTTTCTTTTGCTAGCACTACGATTATCAAACCTTTTAGGTCTATATCTTTTGTGTGATCTTCTATACCTACGATAACCTTGGCGTTTTTCCATTTTCTTAGATACATCTTCACGCTGGTGCATTGTAGCTTTAAATAACACTTTGTTTTTATTTTTGCATTGTTGAACTAGAGCAAAACCAACCTTTTTAGCTCCATCATCAATGCCTAAAACTATTTTAGTGGTATCAATTTCTTTTTCAGCTACAACCTTATTTAATTGAATAACTAATGGATATTTACTTAATAGTTTAGCCTTGCCTATCCTTACTAAACGAAAAGCATTGTTGAACTTTGTAGGACTTAAAGTTTTGCCTTCGCCGTCAATTACAAAAGCATATTTATTAGGCATTTCTGCCACCTCCCTTGCGGGGTAATTCCCTTCTTGCCAATGTCAAATGGGGCTTTAAGTGTTGTTGGTGTTAGCCTACCTTATTGCTTAAAAAGCAACTTAGGTGAGGGGCCTTCCTTGACACCACAGAGCCTAAGACTGACGGGATACATCCGAGGGTGTGATTTGCCTTGTCAGGTTTAATAAATAAACCCTTTAACCAAATGACGTAGTTCAACATGCTGAGGTTATTTCTAACCTCTACACTTGCTTTGGCTTGAGAGCAACTACTTTAGATAGTTTTAACCAGTTTTAATTAAGTTTTTACTACCTGTTTCGTAGCTCCTTGACTATTGCATCAATGGCTTTAACCTGCTTTAAAATCTCTGCTAAATCCTCTATCTTTATCATATTGGGCCCGTCACACAGCGCCTCCTCAGGTTGATCGTGAACCTCCATAAATAAAGCATCAATCCCTACTCCCGCTGCTGCCCGAGCTAAATGAGGTACATACTCTCGCTCTCCCGCCGAACTATCCCCAGCTCCTCCAGGCAGTTGCACACTATGAGTAGCATCAAAGACTACTGGATAACCTGTTTCCCTCATCCGAGGTAAGGAACGAAAGTCCACTACTAGATTATTATAACCAAAAGAAGCTCCCCGTTCAGTCAATAAGATCCGACGATTACCTGTGCTTTCGATCTTTTCTACTACATTATCTATCTCCCAGGGAGCCAAGAACTGACCCTTTTTAACCTTAACTACAGCTCCGCTAGCTCCAGCCGCTACTACTAAGTCCGTCTGTCGAGATAAGAAGGCGGGAATCTGCATAATATCCAAGACCTCACTAGCCGGAGTTACCTCTTGAGTACAGTGAACATCGGCTAAAACTGGTACTTCAAACTCTTCCTTTACCTTATTTAAAATCTTTAAGCCCGCCTCTAAGCCGGGCCCGCGATAAGAATCTATTGAGGAACGATTAGCCTTATCATAGGAAGACTTAAAGACATAGGGAATATCCAGAGCTGTGGTAATTTCTTTGAGCCGTTCTGCTATCCGCAGCACTCGTTCTTCACTTTCAATTGCACAGGGCCCGGCCAAAAGTACAAAAGGATGACCTTGTCCAAAAGTTATCTCTTCGTTGAGTACAACCTTATTCTCCATGCTGCTCTCCTTTCATAATTTCTCTAACTAACTGCAAGTCTTCTTCAGTATCTACTCCAATTGAAGTATATTCTGTTTCCACTACCTTAATTCGATAACCGTTTTCTAGGGCCCTTAACTGTTCTAAGGACTCTGCTTTCTCCAAAGGTGTACTTGCTAATTCGCTAAAAGTCAATAAGAAGTCTCGTCGATAAACATATAGTCCCACATGTTCATAGAACTTAGCCGCTGCTCCTCTATTATGAGGAATTCGGGCCCGCGAAAAATAAAGCGCATCACCTTCTTGATCAGTAACCACCTTAACCAGATTGGGATCTGTGAGGCGTTCTTCTTCCTTGAGTTCTCGCTTCAAAGTTGCCATCTGTAAAGTAGGATCGACCAATAAAGGCTCAACAGCCTCTTCAATCATCTCCGCCTTAATTAAAGGCTCATCTCCCTGTATATTAACTACAATTTCCGCTTCCAGCTTAGCTGCTGCTTCAGCTAAACGATCGGTTCCAGTCTGATGAGTCGGCGCAGTCATTAACGCCTGTCCCCCAAAGTCCTCTACAGTACTCTTAATTCGCTGATCATCGGTAGCCACAATCACCCTATCCAAAACTCTAGCTTGAGCTGAATTTCTATAAACATGTTCGACCATAGTTTTACCGTTAATATTCACCAAAGGCTTACCCGGTAAGCGAGTTGACGCATAGCGGGCCGGAATAATTCCTACTACTTCCATTATCTACCCTCCATCTTAGTTAACAAACTATCCATTCTCACCTCTTCTGTTTTAACCTCTACCTCAATTCCTAAAACTCTAAAATCTATCCCCTGTCCCTTAATTTCCTCTACCAGCTCTGCTTCTATACTGGCGGCATCCTTTTCAGTAGTAACTATTAGCTCTACTCCTTTAGCAGCAGCTTCAGAAAAAATATCTACTAATTCCTCCTTAGTATAACGGTGATGGTCTTCAAACTTAGTATGCTTCACTAGCTCCACCCCTAAATCCTCTAAGGTTTGCTCAAAAGAAGCTGGATTTCCAATTCCCGAAACAGCTATTACTCGTTTCCTAGCTAAAAACTCCGCTGCTAACTTTACACTTCCCTCTAGGTTACGTAAATAACTAGGACGGTAGGCAGTTTCAAATATCAACGCTTGCGGATTGTACTTATTCAATTTATCCTTAATTTCTGCTAGCTTCTCTTCCGGAGCTTGATCAACCTTACTTAATAAAAAGATATCAGCTCTTTCTAAGCTAGACAAAGGTTCCCTCAGAATCCCCCGCGGAATAACATAGCCATTGGAAAAAGGATTAGTAGCATCGATAACCACTACGTCCACATCGCGAGCTAAAGGCCAGTGCTGAAAGCCATCATCTAAAATTAAAATTTCAGCTTCAAACTCTCGACAGGCATAGTCTCCAGTAACTACCCGATTACTACCGATAATTATCGGCACTCCTTCCAAACGTTGGGCCAGCATCAAAGCTTCATCGCCAGCCTGAGAGCCCTCCATCAAAATCGAAGTCCCGTCGGAAACCACCCCGACCTCTCCTGTAAAATCAGCCTTATAGCCCCGATTGAGAACCACCACTTTTCGACCCCGCTGCTTAAACTTTTTAGCTAAATACTCCACTATCGGCGTCTTGCCCGTCCCTCCCATAGTAATATTGCCTACACTAATTACTCGACAAGGCAGTTTGGTATCCTCTTTAAAGCCCCATTGATAAAGCTTAGTTCTGAACTTAATTCCCAAATAATAAATATTGGAAAGCAAAGTAAAGAGAAATAAGATTAACCAAGCTATAAATCCCTGCTTATGACCTCTAATTACTTGCAATAGATAGTCTTCTAATTTTTTATTCATATTTAGAACCATCCTATTAGTTTAGTAAAGCTTCCGCCTTTTTATCAGCTGCTAAGATAGCTTCTTCTACTTCCTCTTTCTTAGCCTCCCTTTCGGCTTTAGATAGTTCCGTCGGCACCTCTATAGCCGGAGCAAAATAGATAGCTCCTTTAGTGAAAGGATAAGGGATATTAAAGCGATCCCAAGTACCCACCTCTTTTTTCTTAGCCATAGCTACTCCGATAGGCACCACTACTGCCTCACTCTTCTGAGCTAAATAAAGCACTCCTGGACTGAGCTGATGGCGCGGGCCTCGCGGGCCATCGGGAGTAATAGCCACAGTTTCTCCGCGCCTTAAAACCTTAATTAATCTAATCAAAGAACGGACACTTCCTTTAGTTTTAGAACCTTTTAAGTTAGAACCTCTCATTATCTGCCAGCCTAATTTATTTAAAACCCAGCTAATACATTCACCCGCTTTGCTGAGACTAGCTAAAGTATAGTAACCGCGCTGTCGTAAATAGTACATCGGTAATAACATCTTTCCGTGCCACAGAGCAAAAATCAGTCCCTGCTGTTCAGCTGTTAGCCTTTCTATCCGCTCCTCGCCAACTACAACTAGGTCTTTAACGCTCCAGTTAGCTATCAATACAAACACAAAACAAATCACCGAAAGTATCCACAACTGGATTCGATCCTTTAAGTCTCTATCCTTGCCCTGCATCTCTTTCCCTCCACTATTCGAATTGTACTTCGTATAAGCTGCTGTATAGTCCTCCTTGCTCTAATAGCTCGCTATGAGTTCCGCGCTCTACAATCTCACCATCTTCAATTACCAGTATTTGATCAGCATTGAGAATTGTAGACAAGCGATGAGCAATTACAAAGGTAGTTCTATTCTCCATTAATCTATCTAAAGCTTCTTGTACTAAAGCTTCGGACTCCGTATCCAAAGAAGAAGTAGCTTCATCAAGAATTAAGATTTCCGGATCCTTTAAGATAGCTCTAGCAATAGCTACTCGCTGCTTCTGACCTCCGGAAAGACTAACTCCTCTTTCCCCAATCTTGGTATCATAGCCTTCCGGAAAGCCCATAATAAAGTCGTGAGCATTAGCTGCTTTAGTGGCGGCAATAATCTCCTCTTCTGCTCTATCTATAGAACCATAAGCAATATTATTTCTCACAGTCTCTGCAAAAAGCATCGTCTCTTGGGGAACTATTCCTAACTTAGAACGTAGGGAATCTATAGTTAAGTCTTTAATATTATAATCATCTATAAAGATATCTCCGCGCTCCGTTTCATAAAATCTAGGAATTAAATCTACTAAAGTAGACTTACCAGCTCCACTAGGCCCTACTAGAGCTACAACCTCGCCGGGATTAGCTACTAGATTAATTCCTTTTAAGACCATTTCCTGTTCATTATAACGGAAATAAACATCTTTAAACTCCACTCTACCAGTAACCTCAGTTAACTCAATAGCATCCTCTTTTTCGTCGATCTCACTTTCAATATCCATCACTTCAAAAATTCGTTCAGCAGCTGCTAAAGCCTTTTGTATTTTACCCGAAAGCTTACTTAAAGATTTAATAGGGTCCGAAATAGTAATCAGCAGAGTAAAGAAACCCATCATCTCCCCGGTAGTCATATTACCCTGCATTACCTGATAGCCTCCAAACCAAAGTACAAAAGTAAAGGAAAAAGCTGCTAATAGTTCAATTAAAGGACTTAAGCTAGCATTCAACTGCTTGTTCTTCATAGTTGCTTCAAAGCTAGCTTGATTTTCTTCACTAAAACGCTGATATTCATACTCTTCTTGCCCAAAAGACTTAACTACTCTAATTCCAGCCAAGGTTTCCTGTAATACATCGGTAAAGTTAGCTACTTTAACCTGCATTCGCCTACTCACCTTGCGAATCTTCCGGTTAAACTTAATAAATATATAAGTCACCGCCGGAAAGATCACCAACACGGCCATAGATAGCCTCCAGTTAAGATAAAATAGATAGGCTAATCCTCCTATTAAGGTAAAGGATTTATAAAAAATCCCCACCGCTCCGGAAACAATAGCACTTTCCAATTGACCTACATCATTAGTAATCCGCGACATCAACTTTCCCGTTTTAACCTGATCATAAAAGCCTAAAGAAAGGTTCTGCATATGACGATAGAGATCATTTCTAATATCCCGGATAGACTTTTGAGCGACGTAGTAGGTTAAATACTTCTGAGCATAGTAGGTTAAGCCTTTAGCTACGTAAACTCCAATAATTGAAGCTGCTACTAAGTTTAACTGCATTAAGTCAGCATCGGGATTAGCCATATTAGCCACTACAGTATCTATTAAGTCCTTAAATACCTTAGCTGTGAGCACGGTAAAGCCAGAATGAAATATCATCGCTATAATAGCTAAGGTAAATCTTTTTCGATAAGGTTTAACATAAGTTAATAGTAATCTCTTGATTAATTCCAATCTTATTTCACTCCTCCAACTTCTAAAACCATTTCTGCTACTCGTTTAGTAGCTCCTCCTGCTCCCAGTTCAGTCACTACCTGCTCTAAATTTTTCTTAATCTGAGCCTGCTTAGTAGGTGAATTTAAGATCTGTAGTCCTACCTGAGCAATAGATTCTGCCTTGATCTCCTTTTGCAAAAACTCTGGTACTATCTCTTCTTCTAAAATCAAATTAGGTAAACCTATATAGGGTACATCAACTAATATTTGAGCTAAACACCAGGTAAGAAAGGCTGTTTGGTAAAGAATTATCATCGGCGTACCCAGACAGGCAGCTTCCAGAGTTGCCGTTCCCGAAGCTACTAAAATCAGCTTAGCTAAGTTCATTACTTCGTAGGAATGACCCTCAACTACTTTAATCTCTAAGTCGCTTTCTGCTATTAACTCCGTTAACAAATCCTGAGAAACAGTCTCAGCCCTAGGCAATAAAAATTGAACCTCCCGCTGAGCAGCAATCAGCTCTGCTGTGGCCAGCATTGGCGGTAATAATCCTTTTATTTCCTGTTCTCTACTGCCGGGTAATAAGCCAATTATCTCACTGTCGAGATCAATTTCAAATTCAGCTGCTGCTTCTTCTTTATTTAACTGAGGCTCTACAATATCCAATAAGGGATGACCTACAAAGTTAACCTCAGCTCCAGCCTGACGATACACTTCAGCCTCCATCGGAAAGACCGAAGCTATCTTTGCCTCTCGGCGGGCCATCTTTCGGGCCCGCCACTTACCCCAAGCCCAAGCCGAAGGAGCAAAATAGTTCACGGTAGGTATCCCTTTTTCTTGAGTCAACTTAGCCACCCGGAGGTTAAAAGCAGAATAGTCGACTAATAAAGCTACTGCCGGCTCTGCTCTCTCAATTAACTCTTCTAAATCCTTCAGTACCCCCCATAACAAAGGAAGATGCTTAATAGCCTCCACAAAACCAATAGTACTCCGGCTAGTAGGGTCGAAAAGCACCTCCATCCCGGCGGCAGCCATTCTCTGTCCACCGATACCAATAAATTCTAGATTATCATTAAGCTCTTTCATTTCTTCCATTACTCGCGCTGCATGCAAATCACCGGAAGCCTCACCGGCTACTAATAACACCTTGTTCATCTTGCCACCCCATTGCTACTACCGAAATTCCTGCTTGATTAGCTTTAGCTAACACCTCAGTTTCATCGAGAATAAAAGTCTTGCCTGCCTCAATCACAATTCCTCTAGCTCCTACTTTAATTAAGTTCTCCATAGTCTGCATACCGATAGTAGGAATATCGAATCTGAAGTCCTGCTCCGGCTTGCTCACCTTAGCTACAATCATATCTCCCGGAGCTAATTCCCCACTACGTAAGATTGCTTTATCCGTACCTTCAATAGCTTCCACAGCTATTACTGCTCCATCTCTAACCACTACCGTCTGCCCAATATCCAAAGCCCCAATCCCTTTAGCCATTTTAAAGCCAAACTCCATATTAAAGAGATCTTCTTCACTAGGCTCAACATCATTCAGCTGACCAATCTCAGGGAACAGTTCCTCCAAATAAGTCGTTTGTTGCTTTACTTTAATTCCTTCACTTTCTAACTCATTCACCAAAGCCAACAGAATTGAATCATCATTCTTTTCCTGTAATCTATTTAAAAGAGTCATAGCTCGTTGATCAAAATCCAAAGCAAACATTAAGTCCTTATTAACCTTGCCAGCCATCACTACTTCTTCTACGTCTAATTCTTTTAACTTAGCTATTACTGCTCCCAACTGAGCTACGCTAAGCTGATAATGTTCATCAACAATCTCTGCTAACTCAGCTGCTAAAGCATTAGGAGTAACACTAATAGCTACTACTTCTACTTCTCTAGTCCTAGCTCCATGAGCAAAAACCAAAGGTAAATTTCCATCACCTGCAAGTAAGCCTACTCTTTGCATGCCAATCCTCCTATATTGATCTATCTACAGATACCTCGTTGTGCATTTCTCAAAAAACGCAAAAAGTGCTCAATTTCAGCACTGCTATCTAACTCTTGATCCATTTTATCAATAGCTTGAGAAATATTTAGATCAGAGCGATATAAACACTTATAAGCTCTTTTAATCTGCTGTCTCAACTCCGGAGTAACCCCATTTCTCCGCAAACCAACTACATTAATTCCCCCTACAGTAGCTGGATGACCATCAACTAACACATAAGGTGGTACATCCTTAACAACCTTGGAATGAGCTCCTACCATAGCCATTTTACCAATGCGCACAAACTGGTGAATCCCCGATAAACCAGCTATTACTGCCGAGTCTTCAATCATCACGTGTCCCGCTAAATTAGCAGCATTGGACATAATTATCTCATTACCTAACTGACAGTCATGAGCCACGTGACAATAAGCCATAATTAAATTATCATCACCAATTTTAGTCTCCCCACCACCATCTTCGGTGCCTCGATGAATGGTAGCATATTCACGAATAGTATTATTATCACCTATAAAGAGATAACTTTTTTCTCCTTTGAACTTCTGATCCTGAGGTTGCAAACCTATTGAAGCTCCAGTAAAGATTTCATTATTTTGGCCTAAGGTAGTCCAACCTTTAATTACTACGTGAGATCCAATTTTAGTCCCTTCTCCAATCTCTACATGCTCCCCAATCACACTATAAGGGCCAATTTTTACATCCTTCCCTATCTTTGCCCCTGGATCAATAACTGCCGTCTCGTGAATATTAGCCATATGGACCACATTATTCTGCTTATTCTTATCATTCATTAATCTTTCCCCCTAAATCTAACTAATAGATCATTTTTGTTCAATAGCGAACATTAGTTTAGCTTCAGCTACAACTTTATCTTCTACTGAAGCTTCAGCGGCTATCTTGCCAATTCTACCCCTGAGCTTCAAAACCTCAGCCTTAATTATCAGTTGATCACCAGGAACTACCGGTTTTCTAAATCGAGCCTTATCAATACCCGCAAAATAAGGAACTGAGTTTTCATCTCCTTGCTGATCCAACATCAATACTCCAGCTACCTGAGCCATAGCTTCCACAATTAAAACTCCCGGCATTACTGGATGGTCTGGATAGTGACCATTAAAAAAGTTTTCATTAGCACTTACATTCTTTAAACCGATAATCTTTTCAGCTTCCATTTCCAAAATCCTATCCACTAATAAAAAAGGATAGCGATGAGGTAAAATTTCCTTAATTTTATTTATATCTAACATAACTAAGCCTCCCTATCTCGTTTCAGATAACTATTTACTTTTGAATTGCTCCCTTAACTTCTTAGCTAAATCGATATTAAGAGCATGTCCAGAACGAACAGCTACAATATGTCCCGTAAAGGGCTCAATTAGCGTCAAGTCTCCTATAATATCCAAAATTTTATGTCTAGCAAACTCATTATCAAACCTCAACTCATTAACTATCTCTTCTTCCCCAATTAAAACTGCATTCTCCAAACTACCACCTAAAGCCAAACCGCGTTTCTGCAAAGCCTCCACTTCTCTAGCAAAGCCAAAAGTTCTACTGGCAGCCACCTCTTTTCTAAAAGTTTCTTCAGTTAATATCAAATCAGCAAACTGATTTCCTACAGCAGGATGTTCGCTGACAAAGGTATAGGTAATCCTCAAGCCCTCAAAGGGAAGAGCTATTAAAAAACTGTTCCTTTCTCTAAGTGAAACAGTCTCTTTAACTTTTTTACTTAAACGAGCTTTAGCTAATCTTTTAACACCTGTCTTAGTTAAAAGATCTAAATAAATCTGAGCACTCCCATCAGTAACTGGTACTTCTTCAGCATCTAATTCAATCAATAGATTATCTATGCCTAGAGCACCTAAAGCTGCTAATAAATGCTCTATAGTGCTTATTTTGAAGTTTTGATTACCAATAGTAGTACAACGATTAGTAGTCAATACATTATCTACTGTAGCCTTTATTTCGGGCTGCCCAGGCAGGTCTACTCGTTTAAACTTTATCCCACTATCTGCTGCTGAAGGTTTAAAATTAATAGTTACCTCTTGGCCAGTATGTAGACCTATACCTGTATAAGAAGTCTCTTGCTCTAAGGTTTGCTGGTACTGAAAATCAAAAGACATCAGCTGCCTCCTTCCCTAATAACAATAACTTTTAACTATTTCCAGAACTTATCTACATTTTCCTGCAATCTTTTAAAATTTATCAAAAACAGCCGAGAAAACTCCATCCTGCGCAAAGCTAGTATCTTTGATGAAAATCTTATTCTTGATTTGGGTGGAGAGGTTCACTGGTATTCCTTTAACTCCTGATACTTCTGGCCTATCTTAGAACTAGGATTATTAAAGACAGCCTGCGGAGTCCCTCGTTCCACTATTTTCCCCTGATCCATTAACAAAATCCTATCGGCTGCTCGCGAAGCAAAAGCTACCTCGTGAGTAACAATAATTAAGGTCTTATCTTCAGTAACAGTCAACTCTTCTAAAATATCTAAGACCTCTTTTACCAAGATAGGATCTAAAGCAGCCGTAGGTTCATCTAATAAGATTAATTCTGGCTCTATTACCAAAGCTCTAGCCAGGCCCACTCTTTGCTTTTCGCCTCCACTCAATTGTGAGGGATAAGCTTCACTCCGCTCCAATAAACGCACCTGGGCCAGACTTTCCTTTACCTTTTGCTGCTTAACCTTGGTGGGAATTTTATGTTTGAGTAAAGCCAGTAATACATTATCCCAAACAGTTAGTCTATTTATTAAGTTAAAGCTTTGAAAGACAAAAGCAATCTCCTTTCTCAGCTCTAACATTTCACTTTCGCTCAACTCCAACAGATTAGTACCCTTATATATAATTTGACCCTGGTCAGCCTCAGTCAATCTATTAATGCAGCGCAAAATAGTAGACTTACCACAACCACTAGGGCCCATAATAGCTAAAGTTTCACCTCGTTGAACAGCAAAACTAACCCCCTTTAAGACTTCCAACTTATCATAAGCTTTATAAAGCTCTTTTATTTCTAACATAAGCATATCACATCATTTTTAAATATCAAGTACAAATATTAGCATTACAGGGCAATCGCATGAATAAATTTTATTTTAAAACTCAATCTTATTTCTTATACTCAGTTTGAATTTAAAAAATGCA
>NZ_JALKBZ010000001.1 GCF_023227765.1 Fuchsiella alkaliacetigena | reverse complement strand
GAAGAGTTACCGGAAGAACCACCAATGGAAGAGCCACCAGAGGATGAAGAGTTACCGGAAGAACCGCCAATGGAAGAGCCACCAGAGGATGAAGAGTTACCGGAAGAACCGCCAATGGAAGAGCCACCGGAGGATGAAGGGTTACCGGAAGAACCGCCAATGGAAGAGCCACCAGAGGATGAAGGGTTATCGGAAGAACCGCCAGAATGGCTTTAAAATAAATAGGTAAAAACACCTCGTTAACGAGGTGTTTTTTACTTTGGAAGTTATTAAATTTAACTAAAAAATTTTAGAATAAAAATAATAATTTATTTAATTTATCGTTAATTAAAGGAAAATAGCTCATTAAATAGAATTATATAACAGAAGGGGGCTTGGATTATGTTGACTAGACAGGAATTAGGCCAATTAGGGGAGAAGTTGGCGGTTAAGTATTTGCAGCAACAAGGTTATAAAATAGTTGAACAAAACTACTACTGCAGACTAGGGGAAATAGATATTATTGCTTTTAAAGATGATTATTTAGTCTTTATTGAGGTTAAAACTAAACGGAATCAGAATTTTGGTTCTCCTTGGGTAGAGGTAAACTGTCATAAGCAGCAAAAGATTCATCAAGTAGCTCGCCATTATATCAGTCGTCAAGGTTATTTAGAAACTAATTTCAGATTCGATGTAATTGGAGTATTTTATAGCTGCTCCCAAGACTATCAATTATCACATCTGGAAAATGCTTTTTCAGTTTAGAAAGGGGTTAACTTATGATTGCTAAAGTTATCAGTAGTGCAGTATTGGGAATAGAGGCTTATTTAGTGCAGGTGGAGATAGATTTAGCTAGAGGTTTGCCGGCCTTTAATCTGGTGGGTTTACCTGATACAGTGGTCAAGGAGTCGCGGGAACGGGTTAGAGCTTCTATTAAGAACTCCAGCTTTCAGTTTCCAGTAAAGAGGATTACTGTTAATCTGGCTCCAGCCGATATTAAGAAGGAAGGGGCGGCTTATGATCTGCCGATAGCTATTGGGATCTTATTAGCGCAGGGGATAGTAGATTCCGCAGAGTTAGAGGACTATGTAATAGTAGGAGAGCTTTCTTTAAATGGAGAGTTAAGAGAGATACAAGGAGCTTTACCGATGGCTATTTTAGCTAAACAGGAAGGAAAGCGGGGGTTGATTTTGCCAGCAGCTAATGCAGCCGAGGCAGCGGTGATAGAAGGGATAGAGGTAGTTCCTGTTGAGTCGTTAAGTGAAACTGTGAACTTTCTTAATGACGGCACTTTGGAGTCGGGAGTAGAGGTGGATTATGAGCTGGATTTGGAGCCGGATTATTCTTTTGATTTTGCTGAAGTTAAGGGGCAGCAGGCAGCGAAGCGGGCCCTAGAAGTAGCAGCCGCCGGTGGACATAACGTAATTATGATCGGCCCGCCGGGAGCAGGGAAGACTATGTTAGCTAGGCGTTTACCTACTATTTTACCTCAGCTCTCCTTGGAGGAAGCTATAGAGGTAACTAAGATTTATAGTATCGTTGGCCTATTACCTGCTGGTGAACCTTTAATTACCACTCGTCCTTTTCGGAGCCCTCATCATACTACTTCCAATGCGGGGATGATTGGTGGAGGACGGATTCCCCAGCCAGGGGAGGTAAGCTTGGCTCATAACGGGGTTTTATTTTTGGACGAGTTGCCGGAGTTTAATCGCAATGTTTTAGAGGTTTTAAGACAGCCTTTGGAGGAGCGGGAGGTGACTATTTCTCGGGCCCTAACCACCTTAAGCTACCCAGCCGGGATAATGTTAGTAGCTGCTTGCAATCCCTGTCCCTGTGGATTTTTTGGGGACGCCGTAGAAAAATGTAGCTGTACTCAGTACCAGATCAGTAGGTATCTGAATAAGGTTTCGGGCCCGCTTCTGGATAGAATAGATATTCACTTAGAAGTACCTCGTTTAGAGCCGGAAGTAATCTCCAGGGCTCCCAGCGGGGAGACTTCGGCTCAGATTAGGGAGCGAGTGAATAAGGCTAGGACTATACAGCAGCAGCGCTTTACTCAGGAAGAGATTAACTGTAATGCTGAGATGAGTGGACGGTTCTTAGAGGAGTACTGCAATTTGACTTCGGCTGGAGAAGAGCTTTTGAAAGGAGCCTTACAGCGATTAAACTTAAGCGCGCGGGCTTACGATAGGATTTTAAAGTTGGCTCGCAGTATAGCCGACTTAGCAGGTGTGGCAGAGATTGGCAGCGACCAGGTAGCCGAAGCTATTCAGTATCGTGACTTAGATAGAGATTTTTTTAAAGGTTAAATCTTGCATACTCTTCGGTTTAAGCGGTGATAATAGAGAATAGATACTATATTTTATTAAACTGGAGGGATGCTAATGGCTTTTAAACAGCAAGGGGTAAAGATAGGGGTTATTGGTACTGGGTTTGTAGGTTCTACTATAGCTTATACCTTAATGATGGGTGGTTTAGTTTCAGAGTTAGTAATGGTAGATATAGATAAGAATAGGGCCAGCGGAGAGGCAATGGATTTGAGACACGGTGTATCCTTTTTAAGACCTACTAATATAGTAGCAGGTGACTATGAAGACTGTGCCGGAGCCGATATTGTAATTATAACTGCCGGAGCTAATCAAAAGCCCGATGAGACTAGATTAGATTTAGTTAAGCGTAATACTGAGATTTTTAAAGATATACTTCCTCGTTTAGAGCCTAATTTGGCTGAGGACTCATTACTACTGGTGGTTAGTAATCCGGTCGATATTTTAGCTTATGTAGCTTGGCGCTTATCGGACTTGCCGGCTCGGAGAGTAATAGGCTCAGGCACTGTATTGGATAGTTCTCGCTTTCGTTATCTGCTCAGTCAGCACTGTGGTATCGACAGCAGAAATATTCACGGTTATATTATTGGTGAACATGGAGATAGTAAAGTAGCGGTCTGGAGTGGAACTAATATTGCCGGAGTTCCCTTTAATGAGTTCTGTCTTAAATGCGATGATCAATGTGCAGCGGAATGTAGAGAGTCTATCTCTCAACAGGTTAAGCAGGCGGCTTACGAGGTAATTGAAAAAAAAGGAGCTACCTACTATGCTGTAGCTTTAGCTGTACAAAAGATTGTAGAAAGCCTACTTAGAGATGAAAACTCTATTTTAACGGTATCTACTCTTAGAGAAGGAGAATATGGTTTAAATGATCTTTATTTGAGCTTACCTACTATAATTAATAGAGATGGAGTAGCCGAGGTAATAGATATTGAGTTAGCTAAAGAAGAGGAAGCAAGACTTTTAGATTCAGCTAGAGTTTTGAAAACAGCAATTGAAGAGCTAGATCTATAAGCTTTTATCTTTAACAGTAATTTATCCTATTTGCTAGATATTCATTGACATAATTTATCTGATTTGCTATAATTAAAGTGAAGATAATAGTTACAATTGAAGTTATTGATTTAGCAAAAACTAGTTTTTCTATTTGGATTTTTTCATTCACTCCTATTTACGCCTACCTTTTTCAGCGTCAATTAAAAAAGTTATTGATGCTACTGGTAGTTTATCTTTCTTTCCTAAATCTTAACCTGACTTTATTTAATATACTTTTAAAACTACATATTAATTAAATAAGTGCATCTATATGCTGAGTAATTAAACAAATACATATTGCATATTAATTAAACAAGCCTATTAAATTAAAATAATATTGTATTAACAATAGTTCTGAAGGCAGTATTAAAAACAGTATTAGTTTTAGTTATTTTTATCCCTGGAGATAACTATTATCTGTAATTTTGGATATTCTAGTGGCAATTTTAGTCTAGGCTTTAATCTTAAAAAGGGGGATAGTTATGGATATGGATGTTTTAGCATTAATTTTGGCCGGAGGTAAGGGTAGTCGTTTGGATATTCTTTCTCAGTCTAGAGCAAAGCCGAATCTTCCCTTTGGGGGCAGGTATAGGTTGATCGACTTTTCTTTAAGTAACTGTGTAAACTCGGATATCTATGAAGTCGGAGTGCTGACTCAGTATTTACCCCGCTCACTCAATGCGCACTTAGGAATCGGCAGACCCTGGAAATTAGATCGTAAACACGGTGGAATTACTCTTTTACATCCTCGAACTGGCAGGAAAGAAGAATGGTATCAGGGTACGGCCCACGCAGTTTATCAGAATCGTGACTTTATTAAGGCTAAGGCTGCCGACTATGTAGTTATACTTTCAGGTGACCATGTATATAAAATGGATTATCGTCGGATCTTGGACTATCATCAACAACAGAATGCAGACTTGACAATAGCTGCCCAGGCAGTACCTATGGAGGAAGCAAATCGCTTTGGTATTTTAGAAACAGATGAACAGGGGAGAGTATTAAATTTTCAGGAAAAACCTGCTCAACCTGCTAGTAATTTAGCTTCTTTAGGAATTTACATTTTTGATACTGAAGTTTTGCTGGCCAAGCTTGATGAATACTGTTGCCCAAATAAATCGGACTTTGGAAAGCATATTATTCCACCTTTGATTGAAGAAGCTAAGACTTGTGCTTATCAGTTTGAGGGTTATTGGCAGGATGTTGGTACTTTAGAGTCCTTTTGGAAGACTAATTTAGATTTGATCCATCCTCAGCGAGGCTTAGATTTGGACGATCCTAACTGGAAAATATATACTAGAGACTCTCTTAATCCTGCGGCTAGCTTTGGGTCTGAAGCCGAAATTGGTCAGAGTTTAGTTGCTAATGGCGCCTATATTAATGGTAAAGTTAGTAATTCAGTAATTTTTCCGGGAGCAGTAGTAGAAAGAGGAGCTGTAGTTGAAGACTCTATTGTTTTTGCTGATACTAGGATAGAAGCAGGAGCAACTGTTAATAAATGTTTAATCGATGAAGAGGTAGTAATAGGAACTAACTCTTATTTAGGCTTTGGTAGAGAGATAGTAGCTAATATGGAAAAACCCGAGCTGCTTAATTGTGGCTTAACTGTTATTGGTAAAGCAGCTAAGATTCCACCCAGAGTTAAAGTTGGCAGAAACTGCAGAGTAGCCCCAGAAATTAGAGAGAATGATTTTGAAAGAGATGTTGTTTTTAGTGGTAATACCATTACTAAGGATAAAAAGTGGTCTAAAAGAACTAGTGAAGGTAATTTTACTAGAGAGGTTATTTTTAGTAATAATGCTGCTCAAGATAAAGAACAGTCGGAAGTAGTATTAACAAAAGGATAATGGATAGTTTACTGGTTTTACCCCCATTCTAATTAGAATGGGGGTTTTACTTTTATAATATTTTAGTAGTAGATTGTGACATTAACTGACAATATATGACCTTGAGTTAACTTTGAACTTAGCTTAAAATAGATATAACTTGACAAGCTTATTTTTAGGAAATGAAAAATAGGGGGAATGATAAAATGAAGATATTATCTTTGATGCAGGACTTCTTACAATGGCTTGCAGCAGAAAAGGGCTATGCTCAGTCTACCGTTAAAGCTTATCGATATGATATTCTTTTATTTTTGAGATGGTTTAGAGATTATGCAGCCTTTTCAGCCCAGAAAATAGAAGATATTGCTTTGGAGGAAATAGAGCTTAGTGATTTAAGAGAGTTTATAGTTTATTTAGCTGAGGAAAAAGAATATTCAAATACAACTCGCTGTCGCAAAATAGCCTGTTTAAAATCTTTCTGGAATTACTTAGCTAAAACAAGGAAATTAGTCGATAACATTGCTGCTGACTTATCCTTGCCTAAGAAAGAAACTACAGTAGATATTTATCTTAAACAGCATGAGATAAATAAACTTTTTAGAGCTATAGAAAAAATATCTAGAAATGTTATCAGAGATAAAACAGTTTTAGCAGTTTTGTTATACACTGGAGTAAGGGTTAGTGAATGTGTGGCTTTAAACTGTAATGATATTAATTTGGCAGATAGGACTTTGAGAGTGGTTAAAGGTAAGGGGGGTAAATCACGATTGATCGGTATTAATAAAGAACTATTATCATATTTAGAAACTTATATTCAGCAGAGGCAGGCAATTAAAGTAGAAAAGGAAGCTTATTTTTTAAGCGAAAGAAAAAATAGAATTAGCAAAAGAACCTTACAGCATCATTTTAAGCGTTGGGTTGATGAAGCAGGACTATCCAGTGAGATTACTATACATAAGTGTAGGCATACTTTTTTAAGTCATCTCTGCCAGAATGGTGCTTCTTTAGCTGAAATCAAGCAGATTTCGGGACATAAGAACTTAACTAGCTTGCAAAGATATTTACATAACGACCAGCAACGCTTGAATGAAATAGTTGATAAGGTTTCTTATACTAATTAGACTTTAACATTGCTTAGAAATTATATTTCAGGATAATATGTATTGAAATTACTGTATTTTTTTCAATAGTTACGTTATTTTTTATGTATAAATGACATTTATCATATACTAAGTTAGTTAATTACTAACTAAATCCCTTTATTTTTCAAGAAATTTTTTGAAACTTCCCAAATCTCCCCGTCTAATGTGCAAATTATTGCTTGAAATATAATTTTTAAGTAATACAATGGTTTTTTCATCAAAAAAAGATATTTAATTACAAAAACATAGGTGTTAAATAAAACAATATTGGTATATTGTTTTATTCAAATGATAGAGGACAGAGGATAGAGGATAGATAAAGTTCAAAAGATTAAAACCTATTGACACAGCGTCCTGAAGGAGGACATTTGAATATTTGAGATCCCCCGAAATGTTTTTGTTTTTAAAACATTGAGAGGGACGACTGAGGAAGTACTCTTGGGGTGATTGCACAGATAGACGCAGATTTAACACAGATAAGTTCAAGAGATTAAAAGCTATTGGACACAGACTAAAATCTGACTAAGTTCTGACTAGACCTTAAAATATAAAATCAAATTAAGATTAAGCTTGAACTAAAGTTTTAGGTTTTATTTGTGTTGATTGGTGCTCATTCGTGGTTCCAATAGATTTTAAAGGTTTTTAAGGTTTAGTCAGATTTTTGTCGGAACTTAGTCACCCCAAGGGCACTTCCCAGAGTAATGACTAGCCAAAATAATGGCGTCGCTACGGGGCGCTGCGTCTAATTGTTTTTGAACTTTATTTCTTGATCTTAATTTATCACCATTGGCACTAGCTCTGCGTCGCCTCTATACTTTATCATCTGTCTTCTGAACTTAACTATACACTATAAATTATTAAGGAAGTGCATATTAAAAATATTGAAAAGCTCTGCTAATCGAAGAAAATCCGCTCAGGGCACACCTGATGAAAGCCAGGGTCGCAAAATGCTGGGTCTAAGGTTTTAGTGATTAAGCTATGATTGCCAGTTTGCCGGGTTGATTAAAATATAGATATTGGTTTATCTATAAATCTGGCCCTGTTCTTGTGCTAATTAAAGATCAAGGCCAGATTTATTTAATATAGATATTAAATGTTAGGTTGCTTAAATGCTTGTCTTAAGGTTATTTATTTGGAAAGTCATAGGCGCTTAAAAGTAAAGAACTGCTGGAAAAGTATTTATTTTTAAGGCTATTTATAAGGAGGAAGATAAACAATGAAAGATACACTTAATTTAACGAAAAAGAGTTTTAGAGTAGGATTGACTGTTAAACTGGTACTGATTGCTGTAGTTGCTTCTTTGGTTACTCCATTTATTGTTGAGCTTGTGAATAGAGTATTCACTTTTGAAAGGATGGTCTTAATTCAGGGTGTTTTAAATGCTTTAGTCTTAGGAGTTGTAGTGGGTGTCTTTAGTTACTTTCTAATAGTGAAACGCTTACAGTTTATTAGTAAGATAGCTCAAAAAATAAGCCAGGGTGATTTTTCAGTTAAGGAAGTAACAAGCAAAAGTAGAGATGAAATAGGGGTTTTAGCTGCTTCTATCAATAAAATAATTATTGATCTAGGAGAGTTATTAGAGGAAGTACAAGCTAGTGCTGAGAAGAATGCTGAGCTATCAGATGAATTATCGGAATTAGCTGAAACATCTAGCAGTATGAATCAGCAGCAGGCAGCTAGCAGTGAAGAGTTAAGCGCTACCTTTGAAGAGATAGCTTCTATGACCCAGGAGACGGCTACTAATGGTGAGTTATTGACAGAATCAGCCGATAATGTGGCTAGTGATTCGGAGTTTGGAATGGAAGAACTTCAACAAACGGCTGATAAAGTAGAAAAATCGGTCCAGATGATAAGCGGTCTTTTGGAGGATGTGAGTGGTTTAAATGAGACTATTGAAGAGGTAGTAGAGTTTACGGATATAATTACCGATATTTCTGAGCAGACTAATTTATTAGCGCTGAATGCTAATATTGAGGCTGCTAGGGCTGGTGAACATGGCCAAGGCTTTGCGGTAGTGGCTGAGGAGATACAGGAGTTAGCTGAAAAGGCTAATAATTCAGCTCAAGAGATTAGAAATATAGTGGTTAATACTCAAAAACAGAGTAAGGAAACCTTAAATCGGGCCCAAGATAGTGTAGAAGAGATTGGCGAAAGTAAAGAATTGATACTTTCAACTGAAGAAAGATTTGAAAATATAGTCAGTAATGTTGATCAAATAGCGGATAGAATAGAAGATGTTTCGGCAGCTATGGAAGAAGTAGCCAGCAGTGTAGAACAAGGAACTGCTTCGATGGAGCAAGTAACTACGGCTATGCAGGAACAGGCCCATACCGCTGAAAGGACTTCTGCTTTAGCCGATCGTTTAAGTGATGCTACGGATGATTTAGAAGATGATGTCTTAGCTGAAGTAGAAGTAGCAGTTTAAATTTTAAATAATTTACTAAAGTAGATATTTTTGTAGAGTTAATTTTTAACTGATATAAGAAGGCCTTCTGTTAAGATTAATAGAAGGCCTTCTTAATTATATACTTTGCTTTAGTTTAGGTAGGGGATAACTTTTTGTTTTTTGCTACTTTTAAGGATAAAAAAGGAGGAAGTTGCTAATAAGCTAACGAAGTAAACTTATATATAGATTATTATAAGTGGTGATTAGTTATGTCAGAGCGAAAATTTTGGTTGGGACTGCTTAAACTACAGGGAATAGGGCCTATATTAATGAAAAAGTTATTGGACTTCTTTCCTAGTGCTGAAGCTATTTGGCGGGCCGGAATAAAGGAGTTATCTCAAGTTGATTCTATAGGTAAGGTTAGAAGCGAGCAGATAATTAAGGATCGGCAGAGTATAGATCTTGATTATGAGTTAGAGCAGCTAGCAAAGAGAGATATCAAGTATCTGGTACTCAGTGATGAAGACTATCCTTTTTTATTGAAAAATATCTATGATCCCCCGCCGGTTTTATTTTATAAAGGTAACTTCAAGTCTACTGATGTAATTAGTCTATCTATTGTAGGCTCTCGAAAATGTACTAATTATGGTCGTAAAATAGCTACTAGCTTAGCTAGTAAGTTGGCTAAACAGGGATTTACTATTGTTAGTGGCTTAGCTAGGGGAATAGATAGCTGCGGTCATCGCGGAGCTTTGCAGACTGGTCGTACTATTGCTGTCTTAGGTTCGGGGATTGATGTCATTTATCCACCGGAGAATAAAGGGTTAGTGGAGCAGATACTTAGTCAGGATGCAGGAGCTATAGTCTCTTCTTTTCCGCTTTCTACTCCACCTCACGGAGGCAATTTTCCCAAGCGAAATCGAATTATCAGCGGTTTAAGCCTAGGAACTATAGTAGTGGAGGCCACAGAGAAGAGTGGTTCTTTAATCACGGCTAATTTAGCCTTAAATCAAGGTCGAGAGGTATTTGCCATTCCGGGTGATATTACTAGAGAGCAGAGTGTTGGGACTAACTCCTTGCTTAAGGTGGGAGCTAAGCCGGTGCAGAGCTTAGAAGATATCTTAGTTGAACTGCCTGTGGATGACTGGTTAGCAAAGGTAGCTCAGAATGACAAAGACGAACAAGAAGAGGTTTCACCAGTAGAGAGTATGAACTTGACTGCTCAAGAGACTAAAGTCTATAATCAATTAAGTAGAGAGGCTCAACAGTTTGATGATATTTTGACTGAATTATCGCTATCAGCCGGAGAATTAAACTCTATTTTATTAAAGTTGGAGCTTAAAGGAGTAGTAGAGCAGTTACCTGGAAATAAGTTTTCTATAAGCGATTAATGATTGACTAATTTTAAAAAAGCATTTACAAAGCTTTAATTAAATCATATAATATATTTTAAAGTATCAAAACTGATTAAGCAAAATTTAATTTCAATTAGAGAAGGGAGGGGACTAGGATAGCTATTTTTTAGCTATTACTAGGTTTTTTATGAATGAGAATGTGATTGAAATCGTAAGCTACTTAGTAAAGAAGATTATGCATAATGAAGATGTAATTGAAAATGAACAGAAGCTGGTTCAAAATTTAGTTAATCAAGGTTATGAAATTGCTGATATTGATACAGCTTTTGAATTAATATTTTCTTCGGAATTATACTGTGAAGCTGATAATGATCAAGGCAGCTTTAACTTTAGTGATTCACATAGAATACTGGATTTTAGGGAAAGATTTAAACTATCTTTAAAGGTGCGGGGGCTTTTGATTAGATTAACTGCTTTAAACTTAATTAATAATGAAGAATTAGAAGATATTTTAAAGAAATCTTTGCGTTTTCGCCAAACAGAGATTGGCTTGAAAGGTTTTTGGAGAATTCTACAAAAGGTAGTTGATAATCCATCTAGGCTGTCTTTGATTATTGAAAATTCTCCTGAATTCAAATCGTTTAATGCAGAACATAGAAGATATATTAATTAGATAAGTTAAATGTTAATTTTGGAGGTGAAGTAGATTGGGGAAAAACTTATTGATTGTGGAATCGCCGGCTAAGGCTAAAACTATAGGAAAGTTTTTGGATGGGGATTTTAAAGTTGAAGCTTCTATGGGCCATGTGATAGATCTACCTAAAAGTCAGTTAGGAGTCAATATAGAAGAGGATTTTGAACCAAAGTATATAACTATTCGCGGTAAAGGCGATGTTTTAAAAAAATTAAGAAGGGCAGCTAAAAAGAGTGAAGAGATATACTTGGCTACTGACCCTGACCGAGAAGGAGAGGCAATTTCTTGGCATCTAGGTAGGGCTCTCGATATAGATGTAGATTCTGAATGTAGAATTGAATTTAATGAAATAACCAAACCTGCTATTCAAAAAGCTATGCAGTCGCCACGGCCAATTGACCATAATCGAGTCAATGCCCAACAGGCTAGAAGGCTTTTAGATAGATTAGTAGGTTATAAACTAAGTCCTTTATTATGGAAAAAGGTACGTCGTGGTTTAAGTGCTGGTCGGGTGCAGTCGGTAGCTGTTAAAATCATTTGTGAAAGAGAAGAGGAGATCGAGGCTTTTGAGCCGGAAGAATATTGGTCTTTGGCAGCCTTCTTGCAGCCAGAAAAAGCAACAGAAAATCAGTTTGAAGCGAAGTTATTTAGAATTAACGGTGAAAAATTTGACTTAGGTAGTCAGGAGGAAGTAGATGAAGTTTTAGCTGATTTAGAAAAGGAAAAGTTTATAATTGATAAAATTAAAGAAGGTCAGCGGCGTAGAAATCCTTCACCTCCTTTTACTACCAGTAGCCTTCAGCAGCAGGCAGCTAATAACTTAGGCTATAGTGCTAAAAAGACAATGTTTATTGCTCAACAGTTATATGAAGGGTTAAATATAGGTGCTGAGGGAACTATAGGTTTGATTACCTATATTCGTACTGATTCTACTCGGCTTTCTAAAGAAGCACAGACTGAAACTAGAAAGTTTGTTGAAGATAATCACGGCAGTGAATATCTGCCTGAAAAAGCTAAACAGTATCAAAATAAGTCCAAGGCTCAGGATGCTCATGAAGCTATTAGACCTACTTCAGTATTGAGAACACCTGATAAAATGGAGAGCTTTTTAAATAGGGATCAGTATCGACTTTATAAGTTGATTTGGGAACGCTTTGTAGCTAGTCAAATGAAAGCGGCTCTTTATAAAACTTTAAGGATCAATATTAAGGCCGGTAATTATTTATTTAGAGCTAATGGTTCACAGATCATTTTTGATGGCTTCTTAGCTGTGGATACTTTTAAGGATAGAAAAAAGGATACTCAACTGCCTGATTTAGAGGAAAAAAAGGAGTTGGAGTTAGTAGAGTTGCAGCCAGAACAGCACTTTACTAAGCCACCAGCTAGATATACAGAAGCTAAGTTGGTTAAAACTTTAGAGGAAAAAGGAATTGGTCGTCCTAGTACTTATGCACCTACTGTAAGTACTATTGAAAATAGAGGCTATGTGGAGAAAGAAGGTAAAAGCTTTGTGCCTACAGATTTAGGGAAGATAGTTAATGGCCTTTTAAATGAACACTTTCCTCAAGTTACGGATATAGAGTTTACTGCTAACTTAGAGGCTAAGCTAGATAATGTAGAGGCGGGAGAAAAAGACTGGAAGAAGGTACTTAAAAACTTCTACTTTCCTTTTGCTGAACGCTTGGAATCAGCCTATGAGAATATGGAAGAGGTAGAGTTTGAAGAAGTAGTTACTGAGGAGATCTGCGAAAAATGCGGTCAGAATATGATAGTTAAACACGGTAGATACGGTAAGTTTTTAGCCTGTCCAGGCTTTCCAGACTGTCGAAATACAAAGCCTTATTTAATTAAAACAGGAGTGGACTGCTTAGAATGTGAAGATGGTGAAGTAGTACAGCGGAAGAGCAAAAAAGGTCGTACTTTTTATGGTTGTAGTAGCTATCCGGACTGCGAATTTTTAATCTGGAATAAGCCTTTGCAAAAGTCCTGTTCTCAATGTGGGACTTTCTTAGTAGAAAAGACTACTAAAAAAAGAGGAACTGAGTATCTTTGTGCTAATGAAGACTGTGAATTCAAAACCACTCCAGAAGAGTTTGAGCAGGAATTAGAGGCTAAAAAAGCTTAAATCTTGCATAAATTATTAGTATGTGATAATATTTATTATTAAGAAAGCTTTGCTATTAATAATAATTGTTAGCATATATAGAAATGTTGATCTTTGAGTTTTTAGTTAGTGTCAATTGGTAATAGGCAGGGAGGTTATAAAGTGTTTGAGGCTACGACGGTAGTTGCTATTAAAAAAGATGATAAGGTTGCTATTGGTGGCGATGGTCAGGTAACTATGCAGCATACAGTAATGAAGCACGGAGCTCGGAAAGTAAGGAGACTTTATGAAGGAGAGGTAGTGGCTGGTTTTGCCGGTACTGCTGCGGATGGCTTTACTCTCTTTGAGAAGTTTGAAGCTAAGCTAGAGGAGTTTCACGGTAATTTACAGCGAGCAGCTGTGGAGTTAGCTAAAGAATGGCGTACAGATAAGATGTTAAGGAAGTTAGAGGCTCTGTTAATAGTGGCTGATGAGGAACATTTATTGGTTGTTTCCGGTAATGGAGATGTAATAGAGCCTGATCAAGGAGTAACGGCTATTGGTTCTGGTGGCTCCTATGCTTTGGCTGCTGCTAGAGCTTTAATTAAGAATTCAGAGTTAGGGGCAGTGGAGATAGCTGAAGAATCACTGCGTATTGCTGCTGAGATCTGTATATATACTAATGATCAGATTACTGTAGAAGAGATTTAAGATAAGGAGGTTGGGGAATGGAAGAGTTACTTCCCAAAGAAATAGTAAGCAAGTTGGATAAATATATTGTGGGGCAAGATGAAGCTAAAAAATCTGTAGCAGTTGCTTTACGAAATAGATATCGACGGCGACAACTTCCGGCTGATTTTAGAGAAGAAATTATGCCTAAAAATATATTGATGATGGGCCCGACGGGAGTGGGTAAAACTGAGATTGCAAGGAGACTGGCTAAGTTAGCCGAAGCTCCTTTTATTAAAATAGAAGTAACTAAGTTTACTGAGGTTGGCTATGTAGGTCGAGATGTAGAGTCTATGATCAGGGACTTGGTGGAGACGGCTATTCGAATGGTTAAGCAGGAAAAGATGAAAGAGGTTAAGGATAAGGCAGCAGATTTAGCTATAGAAAGAATTCTAGATAAGTTACTGCCGATGCCTGAACAGAAGCAGAGGAAGAATCCTTTAAATTCTTTATTTAGTAGTTTTAGTGAAGATGATGAAGATGTAGAAGAGGCGGAAGAAAAAAATCATCACCAACGATTAAAGGCACGGCGAGAGAAATTAAGAAAAGAATTAGAGGCAGGAAACTTAGAGGATAGAGTTATTGAAATCGAAGTAGAGACTAATAATTCACAGATGGTGGAAATATTCTCGGGTTCCGGAGTTGAGGAAATGGGAATTGATTTTCAGGATGTACTGGGCGGAATGCTACCTAATAAGAAGAAAAAACGTAAGGTGAGCATTGCAGAGGCTAGAGAAATTTTAGAGCAGCAAGAGGCCCAAAAGTTGATCGATATGGATGAGGTTTCTAGTGAAGCTATTGAGCGAGTGGAAGAGTCGGGGATTATTTTTCTCGATGAGATAGATAAAATAGCTGGACAGGAGGCTTCTTCTAATCCTGAAGTATCTAGGGAAGGTGTACAGCGAGATATACTGCCGATTGTAGAGGGGTCTACGGTGATGACTAAATACGGCCCGGTTAAGACCGATTATATTTTCTTTATTGCTGCTGGAGCCTTTCATGTAGCTGATCCTACCGATTTAATTCCGGAATTACAGGGTAGATTTCCAATTCGAGTTGAATTAGACAGTTTAACCGAGGATAACTTTAAAGAAATTTTAACTGAACCGGAAAATGCTCTTACTAAACAGTATAGGGCTCTTTTAGCTACTGAAGGTCTGGAGATTGAGTTTAGTCAGGCTGCTATTGAGGAGTTAGCTAAGATATCCTTCCAGGTCAACGAAGATACTGAAAATATTGGCGCACGAAGACTACATACAATTTTAGAAAAGCTACTGGAAGATCTTTCTTTTGCTGCTCCGGAAATGTCTGTAGACTATTTTGAAATTGATGTAGAGTATGTGCGGGAAAAACTAGATAGTATAGTTAAAGATAAAGATTTAAGCAAGTATATTTTATAGTTTTTAAGCTTAATATTTGAGCCCAGATGATTTTAAGTAGCCAGAGGGTTTAAGGTAGTATCTTTTATTAGTAATTAATATGATAATATTAAGATATAGTAAAAATCAAAGCATAATAATTGAGGATAATTTCCTATAAAGCAGTTTCCGGAAACTGTGATAAAATTAAGGAGGATGCAATAATGGAAGCATTACTAGAGAAGACCCGAAGAATTAATAAATTAATTCAGAAGTCCACTGGACATCAAGTAGACTTTAATGAAATTGCCAAGGTTTTAAGTGATTCTATTAAGGTTAATGTTTATGTAGTTAATAATAAAGGGGAAATTCTGGGCTGTTCTTTATTGAATGAGTTTGAATGTGATATGATGGTAGAAGAGGTTATTGATAAAGAAGTTTTTCCTAGCAACTATAATGAATGGGTGTTAGGAATTGAAGAAACTAGGGCTAATATTGAACAGGCTAATGGTGAATGTGTTTTTAAAGAGGAGGAAGAATGTATTTTCACTCAAAAGTTAACTACTATTATTCCTATTCTAGGCAGCGGACAGAGATTAGGAACTTTAATTTTAGCTAGATTTGATGAAAGTTTTGATGCTGCTGATTTAATCTTAGCTGAATATGGAGCTACTATAGTAGGGATGGAAATTTTGCGGGCCCGCAGTGAAAAGATTGAAGAAGAGGCTCGCAAAAAAGCAGCGGTACACGTAGCTTTAGAAACCTTATCTTATTCTGAGCTGGAAGCTATAGAACATATATTCGATGAGCTAGATGGTAAAGAGGGACTTTTAGTAGCTAGTAAGATTGCTGATCGGGTGGGTATTACTAGGTCGGTAATAGTTAATGCTTTACGTAAGTTTGAAAGTGCAGGAGTAATTGAGTCTCGTTCTTTAGGAATGAAAGGTACTTATATTAAGATTTTGAATGAAAGATTATTAGAAGAACTGGAAAAGTTAAAGTTGTAATATTTTGGCCCACAAGTTGTGGGCCAAAAAAATTAACCTAAGAAAAATTATTTTTAGGTTATTTTTAGATTGCTTTGTTATAATTATTTTACAGCTTAATTCTTTGATTAAAATATCCTAAATAGTAAAAAGACTGGGAAAATATTTTTTTGGATTTTAAGGAGGATTCAAGTTGTAAAAGGTAGAAATATGAAAACAGTGAAGTAACAATATTGAAATTTGCAGGACTACAACATTTAAAGGGAGGTAAGCTATGAGTAATTTTTTAGATACTCAAACGACTTCAGTGTTACATCAGGCTTTAGATGGACATCAGTTAAAGCATCAGGCTATTTCTAATAATATTGCTAATGTGGATACTCCCAACTATAAACGACAAAAGGTAGATTTTAAATCACAGCTAGCTGACTCCTTAAATAAACAAGGATTAAGTTTAGCTGGAACTAATGCAAGACATATTACTAATGGCAGTAATTCCGATACCTTCAATCCTCAAATTGAGTCTACTTCAGGCTCTGATTTTTTACGTAATGATAAAAATAATGTAGACATAGACTACGAAATGACAGCTTTAAGTAAGAACACTTTAGAATATCAAGCTGTTAGTGATTCTTTGGCTAGAAATTTACAGAGAGTAAGCGATGCTATTAATAGAACTACATAGTTTTAAGTTTTAAAATAGCTTTTAAACTAAAGGAGGTAAATACCGAATGGGACTTTTTGGAGGAATGGATGCTAGTGCTTCCGGGATGACTGCTCAAAGATTGAGGATGGATTTGACTTCTAATAATATTGCTAATATAAATACAACTCGAACTGAGGACGGAGGACCCTACCGTAGACAAGCGCCGATTTTTAAAGCTAAAGGAGAAGAAACTAAGTTTAAGCTACCTGACTTAGCTGGTGGTGGGACTGGACAGCAGGATGGCCAGGGAGTACAGGTGGAAGGAGTTCAGAAAAGCACTAAGCCACCGCGTTTAGTTCATAATCCTGAACATCCTGATGCTGATGAGTCGGGTTATGTAGAAAAGCCGAATATAGATATTGCTTCTGAGATGGTGGACATGATTTCCGCTAGTAGAGCTTACGAAGCTAATGTGACTGCTGTAAACTCTTCTAAGCAGATGTTTAATAGTGCTTTGGAAATTGGAAGATAAAGGAGGAAACTTAAATGAAGCTAGGAGAGCTAGAGTTCAGTATGCTAAATCAGGACTTAAATTCGGAAAATTCTAAATCAAATCCGAAAAATAAGTCCTTTGACCAACTGTTAACTGACTCTATAAATAATGTAAACAAGCTACAAAAGGATGCTGATCAGCTATCTGAGAAGCTAGCTTTAGGAAAGGTAGATAATGTACACGATGTGATGATAGCGGCTGAAAAAGCAAAGCTTTCCTTAGATCTAACTTTGGAGGTCAGAAATAAGATTGTAGATGCTTATGAAGAAATTATGCGTATGCAGGTCTGATATTTTGTTGGAGAAATTGGGGTGTGAATATGCTTGAAAATATAAAGTAGATGCGGGAGCAAACTGTAGAGTTATGGAATAATTTAGATAATAGAGCTAGGATAGTTATTATTTCGGCAGTTGTTGTTTCTATTTTAGCTCTGCTAATTATCACTAACTGGGCTGGGCAGCCAAACTATGTAACCTTATTTAGCAACTTAACTACAGAGGATGCTGGTCAAATAGCTAATACTTTAGATGAAAGACAGATTGATTATCAGCTCAGTAATGATGGTAGAGAGATCTTAGTTCCCGAAAGTGATGTACATAGAGTTCGTTTGGATCTAGCTAGTGAGGGTTTGCCATCAGGTGGTGTAGTAGGATTTGAAGTATTTGATGAGACTCGGCTAGGTAGTACCGATTACGAACAGCGGGTTAACTTTTATCGAGCTCTTTCTGGAGAACTAACTCGTTCTATTATGCAGTTAGAAGACGTAGAACATGCTAGAGTACAGATTAGTGCTCCCGAAGATAGTTTGTATTTAGATAGAGAACAGGAGGCTACGGCTTCAGTTTTATTAAAATTGGAGCCTTATGCTAGTCTGGAAACGGATCAAATAAGAGGAATTGTTAATTTAGTAGCTAGTGGTGTAGAGGGTCTAAGCCAAGAAGAAGTGACTGTAGTAGACTCTAGAGGGAACTTATTGAGTGCTCAATTAGAAGAAGAAACTAAGGACTTTTCTCAGGCTAGTACTGATAAGTTTGAGGTAGAACGAAATTTTGAAAGTGGATTACAGAGCTCTTTAGAAACTATGTTAAGTAGAGTTTTTGGACATGATAATGTAGTGGTTAGAGTTAGAGCTAATCTGAACTTTGATCAGCGTGAGTTACAAAGTAAGACCTTTGAGCCGGTTATCAATGAAGAAGGAATTCCTCGTAGTCAACAGTCGAGAAGGGTAGAAATCTTTGGAGATGAAGACGATTCAGGAGGAGTTCCGGGAACTGAATCTAATATTCCTCAGTATATGCTGGAAGAAGAGGAAGAAACTGAAGGCAGACAGTACCTTGAAGAGGATATTACTACTAATTACGAGATTAATGAACAGATAGAAAACTTTGTTCAAAGTCCCGGACAGGTAGAAAATCTTTCAGTGGCGGTTTTAGTTGATAGTGATTTAACCGAAGAACAGCAGCAATCGATTAATGATGCTGTAGCAGCTACTATAGGCTATCAAGAGCAAAGAGGAGATAGTATTTCAGTGAGTAGCTTTGAGTTCGATAGAAGTCTAGCCGATGAAATGACGGCAGAAATGGAAGCAGCTCAAGCAGCTCAACGTAGGCGATGGATTATAATCGGAATTATTACTTTATTAATAGTTTTAATTGGAGCTTTGATTTTGCGTAAGATATTAATCGATGAGGATGATATAGGTGAGGAAACTCCAGCCGGACTAGATATGATGGTTGATGATGGAATGGCTGAGCAATCAGCAGCGGTTGAAGAAGAGCTATCGCCAGAAGATAAGCGAAGAAAAGAAATTAAAGAAGAGATTTCTCAATTGGTAGAGGAACAACCTAAAGAGATAGCGCGACTCTTGAAGACTTGGTTAAGTGAAGACTGATCTGTGAGGAAGGAGTGAGTTCTGTTGTGAATACTGAACACTTGTCTGGCAAGGAAAAAGCAGCTGTTCTTTTGATTTCTTTAGGGCCAGACTTATCAGCAGAAGTATTTAAACACTTAGAAGATGAAGAAATAGAGGAGTTAACCTTAGAAATTGCTAATCAAAAACAGGTTCCGACCGAGATCAAGGATGACGTGATGGATGAGTTTCATCAGATGTGTGTAGCTTTTGATTACTTGAGTCAGGGCGGAATTAACTATGCTCGGGAGGTTTTGGAGAAGGCTTTAGGTGAGAACCAAGCTGAAAGTATTATTAAGCGTTTAACTTCTTCTTTGCAGGTGCGTCCCTTTGACCAGCTGCGTAAAACCGATCCCGCTCAGATCTTGAACTTTATTCAGAATGAACATCCGCAGACCATTGCTTTGATTATGGCTCATCTAGATCCAGAGCAAGCGTCCAGTATTATGTCAGCTCTGGGCCCAGAGGTGCAAACTGAAGTTGCTAAACGAATTGCTGAAATGGATCGCACTTCTCCGGAAATACTTAAGGAGGTAGAAAAGGTCTTAGAGCAGAAATTAGCTTCCTTAATGACCGAAGACTATGCTACTGCTGGTGGTCTGGATTCTATAGTAGATATTTTGAATCTAGTTGACCGAGCTACTGAAAAGACTATTTTGGATGATCTAGATGAGGAGGACCCGGAATTAGCAGAAGATATTAAACAGAGACTATTTGTCTTTGAAGATATAGTTATTCTTACTGATAGAGCAGTACAGATGGTGTTGCGGGATATAGATATGGAAGATTTAGCTTTAGCTTTAAAGACTGTAGATGATGAGGTTAGCCAGAAGATATTTAGTAACCTATCTAAACGAGCATCCGATATGTTAAAGGAGGATATAGAGTTTATGGGCCCGGTTCGAATTCGCGATGTAGAAGAGGCCCAGCAGCGGATAGTAGCTGAAATTAGAAGGTTAGAAGAAGCTGGCGATATTGTAATTGATCGGGGAGGAGATGATGAAGTAATTGTCTAATATAATTAAATCTTCTCAGATTAAAAAGGAAGAGTCGGTGCAGCTTTATCCTGAATCTGCTCAGACTAAAGAGCAGGAAAAGGAAAAATCGGAAGCTGAAAAAATTCATCACCAAAAAGAGTTAGCTAGAAAAGAGGAAGAGTTACAGGAGTTAAAAGAGGAGATAATCTCTCAAGCTCGAGAGTCGGCAGCTGAAATTTTGGAAACTGCCCAAGCAGAAGCCGAAGAGATTAAGACCCAGGCTGAAGAAGAAGTTGAAGAAATTAAAGAAGAAGCCTATCAACAAGGCTTAGCAGAAGGCCGTGAGGCTGGAAAGGAAGAGTTAATAGCTGAGGCTGAAACAGAGGTAGAAAGCTTAGTAGCTAGATTGGAGAAACAGCTCCAGCAGGCAGAAGAAGAGGTAGAAAATAAGTTAGCTGTTTTGGATAAGGAAGTTTTAGAGATGACAGTAGCTATAGCTGAAAATGTGATTAAGCAGGAGCTTAGTTTAGATGAAGAGATACTGATTAATTTAATTGAAGAGTCCTTAAAGCTTTTAAGTGGAGAAAAGGAGATCACAATTAGGGTAAATGTCGAAGATCTAGAGTTGATTAGAGAGCATAAGGAGCGATTTTTGACTATGGACTCTAACTTAGAAAAAGTTAAGCTGGTAGTGGATGATAGTATTACTCTAGGAGGCTGTATAGTGGAGACTGATTTTGGAGGTTGGGATGCTACTGTGGAGTCTCAGTTAAATGAGATAGCTAAGCAATTATTAGCTGTGCAAGGTTATGAATAAGCTTTTAGATGGGGCTGAGTTAGCAGCTCATTTGGACTCCTATTCTCCTATTAAAAACTTTGGCAAGATTAAGCAGGTAATCGGCTTAATTATTGAGTCACAAGGGCCCGATGTAACTTTAGGTGAAATCTGTTTAATTAAGTCTGAGCTCTGTGCCGAGCCGATTCAAGCAGAGGTGGTGGGCTTTAAGGATAATAAGGTTTTATTGATGCCTCTGCGAGAGATGGAGGGAGTGGGCCCGGGTTGTAGAGTGGAGTCCACTGGTAAATCCTTCAAGGTGAAGGTAGGACCTCAACTATTAGGTCAGGTCTTAGATGGCTTAGGTAATCCCTTAACCAATGTTGACTTAGGTGACTTAGATCAGGAGTATCCTGTGCATAGCAGTCCTCCAGATCCCTTAGCTCGACAGAGAATTACTGAAGCTTTACCTGTTGGGGTGAGAAGTATAGATGGCCTATTGACCTGCGGGCGAGGACAGCGCTTAGGTATTTTTGCCGGTAGTGGAGTTGGTAAGAGTACCTTAATGGGCATGATAGCTCGCAATACAGCTGCCGATATTAATGTGATTGGCTTAATTGGTGAGCGTGGTCGAGAGGTAAGGGAATTTATTGAAGAGTCCTTAGGTGAAGAAGGTTTACAAAGATCGGTAGTGGTAGTGGCTACCTCTGACCAACCGGCCTTGATTAGAATTAAAGGGGCCTTAGTAGCTACCACTATTGCTGAATACTTTCGAGATCAAGGAAAAGATGTACTGTTAATGATGGATTCTATTACTAGATTTGCGATGGCCCAAAGAGAGGTGGGCTTAGCTGTTGGTGAACCTCCGGCTACTAGAGGTTATACTCCTTCGGTATTTGCTCTTTTGCCTAAGCTGTTAGAGAGAGCAGGTAGCGGTGAAGAGGGAACTATTACTGGGCTCTATACCGTTTTAGTAGAGGGGGACGATATGAACGAACCCATAGCCGATGCAGCCCGAGGAATTCTCGATGGTCATATCACTTTAAGTAGAGATTTAGCTGCTCAAAATCACTATCCGGCTATTGATGTGTTGGAGAGTGTGAGTCGGGTAATGGATAATATTACTACTGCTGAACATCAGCAGGCTGCTCAACAGCTCAAAGAGGTCTTAGCTACTTATGAAGAGTCCAAGGATTTAGTTAATATTGGGGCTTATGAAGAAGGTACTAATCCGGAGTTGGACTATGCTTTGGATAAGTTATCAGAGGCTAGAGACTTTTTGCAGCAGCAGGTTGACGAAAAAGTGGGGTACGAAGAGACCATAGAGCGCTTGAAGTCCATCTTTGAATAACCGATAGAAAGGTTGTTAAACTATGAAAAAATTTGAATTTAAGCTACAGACAGTTTTAAACTATCGTCAGCAGGAAGAGGATATGTTTAAACAGCAGTTAGCTCGGGCCCGCTTAGAATTGAATAAGGCCCAGGATAAGTTAGATAGTTTACTGACCAATAAAAAGGATATTCAGGCCCAATTGAAGAAAAGTGAAAGAGAAGGAATAGATATCCATCAAGCCATGTTATATAGAGACTACATAGCTATGTTGAAGAATAAAATTATAGAACAGATTAAAGTGGTTAATAAAAAGCAGCAGCACTTTGATAAATGTAAGCAGAAGCTGCTGGATAAAGCCAAAGAATGTAAGATTTTAGATAAATTGAAAGAAAGAAGAGAGGAAGAGCATCAGCAGGAGTTTTTGCGTCAACAACAGAAGGCAATTGATGAAGTAGCTGGTAACTCCTTTAATAGGCAGAATGCCAGTGAAGAAGTGATTATTTAAGCAATTTAGGAGGACCTTAAGATGAAGAAGCTATTGATATGGGCCCTAGTATTTATTATATTATTGCTTGCTATAGGCTTGGGATTACAGTTTTCTGGGATATTGGATCTGCGGGCTATGATAGCTCCTAGAGCTAGAGCAGTGCCGGTAGTAGGGAATGTAATAGCCAGTCATGAGATTCGTCAAGAGCAGGAACAGCGTTTGGAGAATAAAAGATTTGAAATAAATAGTTTGGGAGAACAGAATCAGCAGTTAGAAGAGCAGTTACAGGAGTATGAACAGGAGCTATTGGCTGCTTTGGAGGAAATAGAAAATTTAGAAGAGGCTATGACAGAACAGCAGTTAGAGGAAGAGGATCAGACAGCTCGTTTAGAAAGAATAGCTGAAATATACATGACTATGAATCCAGCTAGGGTAGCCGAGCTATTAGCAGAGCTAGAAGATCAGCTGGCAGCCAGAATCTTAAATGAGCTAGAAGCCCAGATGGCAGGGGCAGTATTAACTGAGTTGGCTACTGAAGATGCAGCCTTATATTCTCAGATTATTTCCGGTGAGTTTGATGATGTATTAGAGCTTGATATTCCCGATGCTATTTAATTAGCATCTTGAATATATACTTTCTTTGTAAGGAGGTGATAAAAAGATGATGATCTTAGAAGCATTACAAAATAATAATATGGAGTTTGATAGAAGTTCAAAGCAACAGCGTCAGCAGTCAGATCGCTCTCAAGGAAATAGCTTCTTAGAGCAGTTGCAAAGCTTTAGTTCCGATCAGAACTATAATAGTCATGACTCTAGGAGAACTAATAGTAGCAGCAATGAATATAATACCTCACAGGCTGAATCTTTATCTAAAAGTGAAAAAGAGCAGCAAATAGCCAAGTTAGATTTGAGTGAAGAAGACTTAGCAAAGCTGAAAAAGTTGCTGGGAAGTAACTCAGAACTATCTATTGAAGATTTAGAAGAACTTCTAAAGTCCCTAGAAGAGTTTTATCAGCTTTTAGCCTCTTTAGACCTTGATCTTTTAGATTTGGAGGCTATAGATAGCGAAGTCTTAGAGGAGTTGGAAGAGTTTAAAGATCTAGCTTTCTCTTTATTAAAGGATTTAAACCAGGAGTTAGATTCATTATTAGAAAAGAGCGATTCCGAAGGTGGACAGATGTTAGGCCAACGTTTAATTAGTGGTGACCATGCTCTTTTTGAAGAGTTAGCTCAGCAGGGTAAGCAAGAGTCTGCTCAAGGAGTTTTATTTAGTCTGGCTGAACTACAGGCCTTACTTAAAGAAGCCCAAGAGGAGTCTTTATTTTCTCAAGAGCTACTAGCTGACTCAAGCGAGGAGTCCTTGAGTTTAAAAGAGCTATTGGCTATTTCAGCAGAAGACTCGCAAGCTATAAAAGAGCTATTGGCTAAACAAGGCGAAGATGCTCAAGCTTTAAAAGAATTATTAGCCCAACAAGGCGAAGACTCCCTTGATTTGCTAGAGTTATTAGCAGCTAAGGAAGAAGGGGGAGAGTCCTTAAGAGAAGCTTTAGCGGCCTTAGGAGAGCTAGAGGAGCTACAGCAGCAGTTACAAGAGCTTCTAAAGGAGTATGGCCTTAGTGAAGAGCAACTGGAAGTGAACAGAGGTGAAGCAGAGGACTCCTTTAGGCTCCATCAGCAGTTTTTTGAAGAGGGCAATAACTATCGTCCTTTAAATGATGAAGCTCCACTTAGCCAATTAGAGCTAGAAAGCTCTTTAGCTGAACAAAACTTTACTTTCCAGGACTTTGAAAGCTTAGCCAGTTTAGAAGACTTAATGGAGGCTATTAATAGTGAACAGAGCAGTTCTTCCTTTAAAGAGATATTAACGGTCGATAATTCAAATAAACATTTAGTGAATAATGAAGAGCTATTGATGGCTAAAGAAAGCTTAATTAATAACAATCAAGCTTTAACTAGCAATCAGCTTTTAGCAGCTAATACCTCTAATCTGAGCTTAGTGAATCAAACGGCGATTATTGAACAGATTCAGGCTCAGTTGGCTCAATTAAACAGCTTAGGTGCAAATGAGCTAGTTTTGAATTTAGAACCAGAGTTTTTGGGTAAGTTAAGCATGAGCGTATCTTTAGATGAGGGAGTATTAACGGCTCGCTTTTTAGCTGAAAGTAAGCAGGTACGAGATCTATTACAGAAGAATATGCCTCAGTTGAGAAGCATGTTAGCTGAAAAGCAGATTCAAGTTGATGAGGTGATAGTCGATGTAGACCCTCAGTTGGGTCAAGAAGGGGATACAGGTAGTTCTGGGAACATGGCCTTTCAAGACTTCAACTCTGATTCGCAGCAGAGCTTCTTAGGTACTAGAAGCTTCAAAGAAGCGGAAGAAGCTGAAGAAGAGGCTACTGTGACTGAAACAGAAACTGTAAGTTCTACTGAAGATATCTTGGATTCAGTAGACTATGTTATTTAGAGTGAGGAGGTGTTAAGATGCAGGTAGGAAGCACAGCTGAAACAGGAGATACTGTAAACCCACCACCTCCAGGTCAGTCAGGAGGTATTGTGGAAGCGCCAGGTGATACTTATACTGGAGAGCCGACGGAGGTTGAGAGTGAGAGCTCTGAGCTAGGCAAGGATGACTTTTTGAAGCTGTTAGTTACTCAGATGCAGTATCAGGACCCCCTAGAGCCCATGGATAATAAGGAGTTTATAGCTCAGACAGCGCAGTTTACTTCTTTAGAGCAGATGACTAACATGAATGAAAGTATGAATAAGTTTTTGGAGATGCAAGAACTATCTCAACTAGGAGGTTTAATTGATAGAAAAGCAACGGTCTTAAGTAGTGATGGCGAAGAGATAACAGGAGTTGTTGAAAGAATTAAGATGGACGATGGTGAAGCTAAGTTAGTTATTGAAGGGCAGGAGTTCGATATAGGTAGTTTGAAAGAGGTAATTGGGACTGCCGGAGAGATTGAAGATGAGCAGTGGATTGATGAAGAGTATATTGAAAAGGTTAATCAGTTAATAGAGGATGGAGTTCTTAGCCAGGAAGAGGTTGAAGAAGTTGAAGAGATGATTATGGAGGAAGATGCTGAGGGCATAAAAGAGATAGTCGGTGATTACTATGAGTAAGCGAATTTATGGTAATCAGCCCTTAGAGCAGCTACAAAATCCTCAGCAACAGAAAAGGACTCAGCCGGGAAGCGGAGCTAAAGGTTCTTTTAATGAAGTTCTGCAAGAGAAGTTAAAGCAAAAGAGCGGAATCAAGTTTTCCGGTCACGCTAAGCAGAGACTTAATTCACGCAATATTGACTTAACTCCGCAGGATCTTAATAAGCTGGAGCAGGCAGTGGATAAGGCCGAGGATAAGGGAGCTAAGGAGTCTTTGATCTTGGTAAATGAGGTGGCTTATGTGGTCAGCGTGGAGAATAAAACGGTGATTACGGCTATGGACGATCAAAATATGAAGGAGAATGTTTTTACTAATATCGATAGTGCAGTAGTAATGGACTAAAATGGCTGGACCTCTATGAGGGAGCCATTGCACCGCCAACCGATGGCGGCGGTGCTTGTAAGTAATAAAATATCTCAGGAGGTTGATGAAACTATGATGCGTTCGATGTTCGCTGGTGTTTCCGGGCTTAAGGCCCACCAGGATAAGATGGATGTAGTGGGTAATAACATTTCCAATGTTAATACCGTAGGCTATAAGGGTAGTAGAGCTAACTTTAGTGAACTGCTCAGTCAGACTTTGCAGGGAGCTTCGGCTCCGCAGGACGGCCGCGGGGGAACTAATCCGCAGCAGATAGGCTTAGGAACTCAGTTAGCTAGTATAGATACTAATATGACTCAAGGAAGTACTCAGTCCACCGGTCAGATGACCGATGTAGCTGTAGAGGGTGAGGGCTTTTTAATTGTTAACGATGGCCAACAGAACTTTTATACCAGAGCCGGAGCTTTGGACTTTGATGAAGAGGGTTATTTAGTTAACTCCTCTAATGGTTATCGAGTCCAAGGTTGGTTAGCTGATGATGATGGGGAGATTCAAAATACTAGTGCTGATAATTTAGAAGAGATTACTTTAGAGGAGAGTATGGATGCTGAAGCAACGCGTAATGTATCTTATGATGGTAACCTGGACTCTTCAGAGGAGAATGATTTGGATTTGAGTGCTAATCAAATTGAAGGTGATAATAATACATATGATATAGAGGTAGAACGTGGTGATGATTTTAATGAATGGGATCTTACTTTTACTAATGTGGATGACCCAAGTGAAGACGAGACAGTTACTGTTACAGTAGATATTGATGAAAATGGAGTAGAAGAATTTGATGTTCCGGATGGAGAAATAATTGATGGTATTGAGTTTGACGATGAAGATGGTGATTATTGGCTTGATGGATATGAAAATGTTGACATTAGCTATGAGAGCAATGCTCGGCGTAGTATTGATTCTAATGTTTTTGATTCGCAGGGCAACGAGCACTCACTTGGTTATGACTTAGTTAAAACCGATTACAATGAATGGACAGTTGCTAACTTATCTTTGGATGGTGATACTTTGGAAGATGAGGAATGGGATTCGGAGTTTGCACTTAACTTCAATTCAGACGGTAAGTTAGAGGGAAATCAGGTGATGGATATAGAGATAGACATGAGTGGTACGGTATCTGACTTAGAGATTGGGATGGACTTTTCACGGCTTACTCAGTTTGCTTCCGACATGTCGGCCGATACTAGAAATGTTGATGGCTATACCGATGGTAGTTTAGAAGACTTCACTATAGACGGTTCTGGTACTATTACTGGTTCTTATGATAACGGTTATAACCGCCGTTTAGCCAGTATTGGTACGGCTACCTTTAGTAATCCGGGCGGTTTAAGTCGGGAAGGAGATACACTGTTTTCAGTTTCTAATAACTCCGGTGATCCGCGAATAGGAATGCCGGGTACTGGTGGCCGAGGAATGATCAGTCCGGGGGCTTTGGAGATGTCCAATGCTGACTTATCGGAGGAATTTACAGAGATGATTACTACTCAGCGTGGTTTTCAGTCTAACTCGCAGACTATAACTACTACCGATGAGATGCTACAGACCTTAGTTAACTTGAAGAGATAAAATAGATAGGGGCCTGGGAGTTAACTCTTAGGCCCTCCTTAAGACTTAGGAAGGATGAGTGCTTTGATTGAAGTTACTAAACTAAACGGTACCCCTTTGGTGATTAATGCTGAACTGATAGAGTTGGTAGAAACTACTCCCGACACTGTAGTCTCTTTAACTTCTGGCCGCAAGATAGTAGTGCAAGAAGATGCAGCCAGTATAGTGGAGCGAGTGGTGGACTATAAACAGGAGATAAATAAAACCCTGGAGGTTATTAAGTCGTAGAAATGAGGTGAAATCATGGACTTAGATTTAGCAACTATAATTGGATTTTTAGTAGGAGCTATTTTGGTTGCCGGGGCCATAGTGCTCGGAGGAGAAATAATTATCTTTCTTAGTGCCAATGGCTTTTTAATAGTCTTTGGCGGAACTTTAGGTGCCACTTTGCTTAGTTCTTCCTTTGAGCAGGTTCGGGATTTGGCTAAATCCTTACGAGTGGCGCTCTATAAAAAAGAGATGGATCCCCGAGAGGTGATTTCAGTTTTAGTTAGCTTTGCGGAAAAGGCTCGTCGAGAGGGTCTTTTAGCTTTGGAGGATGAGGCTCAGCAGTTGGATGATAGCTTTTTACAAAAAGGAATTCAGTTAGTAGTTGATGGAACTGATTCAGAGTTAGTGAGAAGTATCTTGGAAACAGAGTTGATCTTTTTAAATGATCGTCATGCTGAAACCCGAGGTATACTGGAAACTATGGGGGATTTATCTCCGGCCTTTGGAATGATTGGAACGCTAGTTGGTTTAATTCAGATGTTAACTGAATTAGAAGACCCAGAAGGAGTAGGTGGAGGTCTAGCTACCGCTTTGATTACTACTCTTTATGGTACACTTATGGCTAACTTAGTCTTTATTCCTTTAGCTAGAAAGCTGAAGTCTAAGAGTGAAGATGAAATTTTAGTAAAAGAAGTCATGATTGAAGGAATTCTTTCGATTCAGGCAGGAGAAAACCCTAGAATTGTGGAAGAAAAGTTAAAAGCCTTCTTAGCTAGTTCTTTACGTGAGGAAGTAGAGGAAGAAACAGAGGATGGACTAGAGGGAATGGCGGTGGATGCCGATGCCGAGCCGTAATAAAGGTTCTAAAGATAAAGGCGGTGGTGGCGATGGAAGTAATTGGCTAGTCACTTATGCAGATATGATGACCCTTTTATTAGCCTTTTTTGTACTTTTGTTTTCCTTTTCCACTATCGATGAACATCAGTTTGAGGCAGTAATGGATGCCTTGAGAGGTAGACTAGGTATTTTAGAAGGCGGGAAAACAATTTCTGATGCAGAGTTGATTACTGCCGGAGTAATGGATCAAGAAGTAGGAATGCATGATCTTTATAATATAGAGCAGAGCATTTCTCAGTATGTAGCCGAGGAAGGTTTAGAGGATCAAGTTGATGTAGAAATGACTGACCGTGGTTTAATGATTAGATTTACCGGTAAGGTGCTTTTTGACTTAGGTAGGGCTGAGATTAGGGAGGAAGCCTTTCCAGTTTTAGGTGAGTTAGCCGAGTTGGTGGCTGAGATTCCAAATCAGATAATGGTAGAAGGCCATACCGATAACTTGCCAATTAGTACTGAACGTTTTCCTTCTAACTGGGAGCTATCCACTGCCCGGGCTACTAATGTAGTCAGGTACTTTATTGAGGAGCAGGGTTTAGAGGCTACTAAGCTCTCGGCAGCAGGTTATTCGGAGTATAGACCTATTGCTCCTAATGATACTGCTGAGAATAGGGCTCAAAACAGGAGAGTTGACGTGATTGTTTTACGCGAACAGGTAGAAGAGGGTATGATAGATGAAGAGATATTAGGAGAAGATGAACTGGATGAGTACCAATTAGATGAGGATGAATTGGAACAATTAGAAGCAGATCTATTAGAAGAAGGTCAACTGGAGGAAGATGCACTAGAGTAAGAAAGGAGCGACGATTGTAATGAGTGAAGAAACTGGTAATTTTAAGTTAATGTTAGTTATAATGGTAATATTGTCGTTATTGATTGCTGCTGGTACTTCCTACTTTATGTTAAGACAGGTAGGAGGGATGCTTAGCAATGGTGAACCGCAGACTAGATCAGTTACTGAGTTGGGCCCTACCTATGAAGTAGGAGACTTTATTGTCAATCTTGCTGATAATAGACAGTTTGTGCGCTTGATTTTAGCAGTAGAAGTTAATGATGAAGCTGTTATTGAGGAGTTAGAAAAGCGTAATCCGCAGGTAAGAGATAAAGTGATTTCTATATTGCGTGATAAAAGTAAAAGCGATATTAATACTTCGGCTGGAGCTAGAGACCTAAGAGAAGAAATCAAAGAAGAATTAAACCAATACATACCAGAAGGAGAGATCAGTCGAGTCTTCTTTACTGAGTTTGTGATCCAAGGTTAATCGGGAGGTGTAGAAGGTGTCCGGAGATCAAGTTTTATCTCAGAGTGAGATAGATGCTTTAGTTAACAATCTCAATACTGGGCAGGTTGAAGCAGAGGATATCAAAAGAGAAAGTGAAGAGAAATCGGTGGTTAACTATGACTTTAAGCATCCTGATAAGCTATCTAAGGATCAGCTTAGGACTCTGCGGATGATTTATGAAAACTTTGCTCGTTTGTTAACTACTAATCTTTCTACTCAGTTGCGTAGTATTGTCCAAGTGGAGTTAAACTCTATAGAGCAATTATCCTATGATGAATTTATTCGTTCTTTACCACAGCCGACAATTATGAGCATCTGTGACTTTAATCCCTTAGCGGGTGAATTTATTTTGGAGATAAATCCCAAAGTAGGTTATGCTATTGTGGAGAGGCTATTTGGTGGGCAAGGAACTCCCTTGGAAACCACTCGTGACTTTACCGATATTGAAGAGATGGTGATTAAAAAGGTTTTAACCAGGAGTTTGGATAGCTTTATAGAAGCATGGGAAAATGTGATTGATTTAAGACCTAGAATTAAAGAGTTAGCTTCTAATCCTCAATTTACTCAAATTGTACCTAGTAATGATATGGTGATTTTAGCTACTTTTGAGTCTCAAATAGCTAAGGCAGAAGGTTTAATTAATATCTGTATTCCTTATATTGTTCTAGAGCCAGTAGTTTCTAAGTTAAATGCTCAGTACTGGTTTTCTACTACTAGTGGAGGTCAAGATGAACAGAGTTTTGAAAAGGTAAAGGAGCGTTTGAGCAAGGCTAAACTGCCTGTATTTGCTGATTTAGCTAGCACTGAAATTACAGTAGCTGATCTTTTACATTTACAGGTTGGTGATGTGATTAGAATGGATGAAAGTGCTTCGACAGAGGCTAAGATTAAGATTGGTAAACGCAGTAAGTTTAAAGGAAGGCCTGGAGTCAGAGGAAGCAAGCTAGCAGTGGAAATTACTTCTGTGATTGATGAAGGGGAGGAAGAAAATGAGTGATGACGTTTTATCTCAAGATGAAATTAATGCTTTATTAGATGATGATAATGGAGAAGAAAATGAAGAACAGCAAAATGGAGAAGCTACTCCGAATGCAGATGAGCCTGCTGAAGAAGAGCTATTGAATGAAATGGAGAAGGATGCTATTGGCGAAGTAGGTAATATATCTATGGGCTCTGCTGCTACAGCTTTATATAGCTTATTAGATACGCAAGTGGAGATTACAGCTCCGGAAGTTAAGATTACTACCTTTAATAAGCTGATTAATGAGTATGAACGCCCCTGTGTTTTGGTTGATGTGGACTACGTTGAAGGTTTGGAAGGGGTTAATCTGCTGATAATTCAGACTGAAGATGCGGCTATTATCGCTGATTTAATGATGGGTGGCGATGGTAGTGAGCCTGACGAGGAGTTAACGGATCTTCATTTAAGTGCAGTTGGAGAGGCGATGAATCAGATGATGGGTTCAGCTTCTACTTCTATGTCGGACTTTATGCACGGACAAAAGGTGAATATTTCTCCACCTAATGCTGAATTATTGACTTTAAACACCGATGAAGTCGAACAAAGAAGCTTAGACCCTGAAGGTGATATAGCTAAGATTTCCTTTAATCTCAGTATTGGTGATTTAATCGATAGTGAAATCATTCAAATTATGGAGATTGATTTTGCTAAAGAGTTAGTTGCTTATCTAATGGATCCAGGATCTGAGGAAGAAGAAGCTCAAGAAGAAGTGGCGGTTAGTGATAATGGAGCAGCAGCTCAACAACAGTCTCAAGAAGCTGCGCCTCAACAACAGCAACAACAGGTGGCGGCTCAGCAGACCCAACAACAGCCTCAGCAGCCTGTTCAGGGCCCGGCAGCTCAACAACCCGGACAACAGTCTATTGCTGCTAGCAAGAGTGGAGCAGTGAGTAGCCAAGGAGATGTGGAAGTGCAGTCGGTACAGTTTTCAGAGCTAGGAGCAGGAGGGCAAGCAGAAATTCCTAGCAATATTGCTTTGATTCAGGATGTGCCTTTAGAGGTTACTGTTAGACTAGGTAAGACTAAGATGTTAATTAAAGAAGTACTGGAATTAGGAAATGGCTCTGTAATTGAGCTAGATAAGTTAGCTGGAGAGTCGGTGGATTTATTAGTTAATGGTAAGCTAATTGCTAAAGGTGAGGTTGTGGTAATCGATGAAAACTTTGGCTTTAGAGTTACCGACATAGTTAGCCCTCAAGAAAGGTTGAATAGTCTGTAGGAGGTCTGTTATGGGCAAAAAGATTTTAATTGTTGACGATGGGGCTTTTATGCGGATGATGATTAAAGATATATTAATAGAGAATAAGTTTAGAGTGGTAGGTGAAGCTGCTGATGGTGAAGAAGCGGTGCTATTATATAAGAAATTAAACCCAGACTTAGTTACTATGGATATAACTATGCCCAAGAAGGATGGAATTACAGCTACTAAGGAAATTATTGCTGAAGACCCTCAGGCCAATATCTTGATTTGTAGTGCAATGGGGGAAGATTCAATGGTAGTGCAGGCTATTCGAGCTGGTGCTAAAGGTTTTATAGTTAAGCCTTTTCAAAAGGAAAGAGTTATTCAGGCTATTGATAAAGTTTTAAGTAAATAAGAGGTGTTAAGATGAACTTTTCCTGGCAACTAATAAGGATGTTATTTTATTTAACAGTAATTATTGCCTTAATTATACTCCTAGCTAAATTTATCAAGAAGCAAAGCCTGTTATCTGGAACTGGACAGCAGCTACAGATTTTGGAGAAGTTATACTTTAGCTCAGAGCAGGCACTTTATTTAGTTAAGGTATTGGATGAGTACTGGGTTTTGGGTATCAGTTCTGAAAGGATAGAACTTTTAGCTAAGTTAAGTGATTCTCAAGCTTTGGCCGAATTAAGCAAGGAGCAGGATAAATTTAAAGATGAATACTGGTTAGAAAGACTAAAGAAGGTTTTTAGTAAGGATGACTAGAATAATGATTATTAATAGAAATAAATCAATCTTAATTATTTTAGCGGTAGTACTGTTGATAGTTATAGCCAGCCAAGGTATAGCTCAAGCTCAGCCTACCTTTAATATTCCTGATATTAATCTAGAAATAGATAATGCCGATGGTAATCAGGACTTAGTGCTGCCTTTGCAGATTATTTTACTGTTGACTGTTCTTTCTTTAGCCCCAGCAATATTGATAATGCTGACCTCCTTTGTGCGGGTAGTAGTAGTTTTATCTTTGATTAGAAGAGCTTTAGCAACGCAGACTATGCCTCCCAATCAGGTGATTATTGGTTTAGCTATTTTCTTAAGTGTTTTCATTATGGCTCCTGTTTGGGGTCAGGTTTACGATAATGCAGTGCAGCCTTATTTAGCTGAAGAAATAGATCAAACTGAAGCCTATGAAGAAGCAATAGAACCTATAAGGGAGTTTATGTTTAATCAGACTAGAGAGCAGGATGTAGCCTTATTTATTGACTTAGCTGATTTGGAGAGACCGGCTAATGAAAACGAAGTGCCAACTTATGTTTTAATTCCCGCTTATGTAATTAGTGAACTGCAGATGGCTTTTCAAATTGGATTTATAGTTTATTTACCTTTTATAGTGATTGATATGATAGTAGCTAGTGTTTTAATGTCTATGGGAATGATGATGTTACCACCAGTTATGATTTCTTTGCCTTTTAAGGTATTGCTATTTGTATTGGTGGACGGTTGGTACTTAGTAATTAGATCTCTAGTAATGACCTTTAATTAGCTTGAGGAGAGGTGTTTATAGTGACACAGCAGATGGTGGTAGATATCGGTCGAGAAGCTTTGATTCATGTGCTTTTAATTACTGCTCCTATGTTAGGTTTAGGCTTAATTACGGGATTAGCCGTTAGTATTTTTCAGGCTACTACCCAGGTGCAGGAACAGACATTATCCTTTATTTTTAAAATCCTAGCTGTATTAGGAGCTTTAATGCTTTTTGCTCCTTGGATGTTAAATACTTTATTGGATTATGTAAGTAGATTATTTATTAATATTCCTAATTATGTCGGAGTATAGGAGTTAAGCCTATGGAATTAGAACTAATAGAGATAATTTATGAAGCAATGCTAATAATGAGCAGAGTAATAGGCCTATTTTTAATTGCTCCTTTTTATGGTAGTCAAGCTATACCTCAACGTGTTAAGGCAGCTTTTGCTTTTATGGTAACTTTGGTCTTAAGGAATGTAGTTACCGTTGATTATTTAGAACTACCTGCTAATATTTTCTTTTTAGCTATAGACCTATTAGGAGAATTAACTATAGGTTTGATTATTGGTTTTATAGTATTCTTATTATTTGTTGCTATTCAGTTAGCAGGTCAGTTTTTAGACATGAGAATGGGTTTAGCTATGGCCAATATAATGGATCCCGAACATGCTAGTCCTACAGCTTTAACTGGACAGTTTAAAAATATATTAGCTATTTTATTGTTTTTAGTGCTTAATGGTCATCATTTTTTATTAAGAGCAATAGCTCAAAGCTTTACAGTAGTACCTTTAACAGAGTTGCTTTTGACTGATAATTTATTTGTAGAACTGTTGAAGATTGTAGGAGAGCTTTATCCAATTGCCTTTAAGATTGCTTTGCCGTTAATTGCTGTTTTATTTTTGACAGACTTAGTTTTTGGTTTAGCTGTTAGAGCTGTACCACAGATGAATATCTTTGTAGTTGGTTTACCTACTAAGATGTTAGTAGGCTTTTTAGTACTTTCGATGTTGATTCCGATCTATGTATCTACTTATCGAAGCTTATTTAGAGAGATGTTTGGTAATATTAATCAAATAATTACAATTTTGGGTGACTTAGGGGGATAGTAAGATGTCTACAGAAGAAAAGACCGAAGAACCGACCCCGAAACGTCGCGAAGAAGCTCGAGAAGAGGGGCAGGTAGCTAGAAGTCAAGATCTATCTATGGCCTTTACTCTTCTATTTAGTTTTTTATTGATGTTCTTTTTAATGGAAGGGATATTAAGAGATAATATATATTTGATGCGTAAGTTTTTTACTGATTACATGACTTGGGAGTTGACTCCGCAAAACTTTAACTCTATTCTAATGGAAGTAGTAGTTTTTGGAATCAGATTGATTTTTCCGATTATGTTAATTATAATGGTAATTGGAGTTGCTTTAGGAATAGTGCAGGTGGGCTTTTTATTTACTCCGAAGGTTATTCAGCCGGAATTAAGTAAACTAAATCCGATTTCTGGCTTGAAAAGAATATTTTCTTTACGGACTTTAGTAGAATTAGTTAAGTCTTTGTTGAAGGTGTCCATTGTAGGGGTGGTAGCTTATTTGACTATTAGAGCAGAAATGGAGAGTATACTTCTTTTAGGAACTATGGGCTTAGGTGGAGCCTTGCAGTTTTTAGGAAGATTGATTTTTAATGTAGCTGTTAGAGTTTCTTTAGTGCTGATTATTTTAGGAATTGCAGATTTTGCTTATCAGAAATGGCAGCACGAACAGGATCTGAAGATGACTAAACAAGAGGTTAAGGAAGAAAGAAAGCAGCGGGAAGGACATCCAGAAGTTAAGAAAAGGATTAAGAGAGAGCAGCAGAAGATGGCTCAAATGCGGATGATGGAGGATGTTCCTGAGGCTGATGTAGTAATTACTAACCCAGTTCATATTGCGGTGGCTGTTAAGTTTGATATTGAGACTATGGAGGCGCCGATAGTGGTGGCTAAGGGTAAAAATGAAGTGGCAGAACGAATTAAGGCTAAGGCCGAAGAATTTGAGATTGAGATTGTGGAAGAGAAGGCTCTAGCTAGGGCCCTATATGGAAGTGTGGAAATTGGAGAAGAAATACCAACGGAGCTATATCAAGCTGTTGCTGAAATATTAGCTTATGTATACCAGTTAAACGATGAAGGGGGGTACTAATGATGTCTACACCGAGCGAAAACTTACCGCGAGCTAATCTAACTGATTATGTAGATGTTGCTTTTGCTTTAGCGGTAGTAATGATTGTAGTCATGTTTATTGTCCCTCTACCTACTTTCATGTTAGATATTCTTTTGGCCTGTAATATTGCCTTTGCACTAACAGTACTCTTAGTGTCTATGTATACCTTAGAACCTTTGGACTTTTCAGTCTTTCCCAGTCTTTTATTAGTAGCTACTTTGTTTAGATTAGCTTTGAATGTATCTACTACTAGATTGATCTTAGGAGAAGCCTATGCTGGAGAAATGATCTTAAGCTTTGGAGAGTTTGTAGTTGGAGGTAACTATATAGTTGGTTTTGTAATTTTCGTTATTTTAGTTGTAATTCAGTATGTAGTAATTACTAAAGGTGCCGAAAGAGTAGCCGAAGTGGCTGCTCGTTTTACTCTAGATGCTATGCCGGGTAAGCAGATGAGTATCGATGCTGATTTAAACTCTGGTTTGATTACTGAGGCTGAAGCTAGAGAGCAGCGGCAGGCAATTAGAGATGAGGCTGACTTTTACGGAGCGATGGACGGTGCTAGTAAGTTCGTTAAGGGAGATGCTATTGCCGGAATTGTAATTACTTTAATAAATGTAATTGGTGGTTTGATTATTGGAGTTTTACAGCAAGGGATGCCGGTGGGTGAGTCTTTGCAAACCTATACTTTGTTGACTGTAGGAGATGGTTTAGTTAGTCAGATACCAGCACTTTTGATTTCTACAGCTACCGGTATTGTGGTTACTAGAGCTGCTTCGGAGTCCAATTTAGGAGTCGATTTATCTAGTCAGTTACTATCACAACCCAAAAGTATTTTAATTGTAGCAGCAGTATTAGGCGGTTTTGCTTTTGTAAGCGGCTTACCTACAATACCATTTTTGCTGTTAGCTATTCTTTTAGGTGGCTTAGGCTATATCTTATATCAGACTCAGCAGGAGTTAGAGCCAGAAGAGGACTTAGTAAGCGAAGAAGAGGAAGAGGTTGCTAAGTATCAGCAGCAAGAAAATGTGGAGGAACTATTAAGGGTTGATCCGATGGAGGTAGAAGTTGGTTATAACTTAATTCCGCTGGTGGTTCCTGAACAGGGTGGAGATCTATTAGATAGAGTTTCGATGATCAGAAGACAGTGTGCTTTAGAGTTAGGGATTATTATTCCGCCGATTAGGATTAGAGATAATATGCAGTTAGAGCCTAATTATTATCGAGTCAATTTACGGGGGATTGAAATTGCTAGCTATGAAATTATGGCTAGTCATTACTTAGCTATGGATTCTGGGATGGTAACTGAGGAGGTAGAAGGAATTGAAACTACCGAGCCAGCCTTCGGACTGCCGGCTTTATGGATTAGTGAGGAGCAACGAGAAGAAGCTGAGTTAGCTGGCTATACTATTGTAGATCCTCCTTCGGTGATAGCAACTCATTTAACAGAGCTGATTAAAGGTCATGCACATGAATTGCTAGGTAGACAGGAGGTTAAGGAGTTAATTGATAATCTGCGTGAGGACTACTCAGCAGTTATTGAAGAGTTAATTCCTGATTTAATGTCTTATGGTGAGATTCAGAAGGTGTTACAAAACTTATTGAAAGAAGGAGTTCCGGTTAGAGATTTAGTAGCTATTTTAGAAACCTTAGCTGATCGGGCCCGAAATACTAGAGATACCGATATCTTAACGGAGTATGTGCGTCAAGGTTTATCTAGGCAGATTTCTAAGCTGTATAAAGATGAAGAGGATAGTATTTATGTGTTGACCTTAGCTCCAGAATTGGAGGAGCAGATATCTAACTCTATTGAACATACTGAACAAGGGTCATATTTGAGTATGGACCCCAATAGGGTACAGCAGTTATTAGAGAACCTTTCGCAGCAGATACAGCAGATGATGAACCAGGGTTACGACCCTATTGTCTTGACTTCGCCAGTAATTAGGCACCACTTTAAGAAGTTAACCCAACAGATTTCTTCAGACTTAACTGTATTATCATTTAATGAACTGGAAGCAAACTTAAATGTGCAAACAGTAGGGATGGTGAGCATATAAGATGGAAGTTAAGCGTTATCGTGGAGAGAGTATGCAGGAAGCTATGTTTAAAGTAAAGGCGGATTTGGGCCCAGAGGCTATTATTTTGCATAGACGCAAGTTGAAAAAAGGTGGCTTCATGGGTTTTTTTGGTAAGAAAATGGTAGAGATAGTGGCTACTGTAGAAGATGAAAAAAAGGAAAATAATAGTGAAGAGTATCTTAAATTACAAGATGAATTAGCACAAATGAAGGATATGATGAGTAATGTGTTACAGGAGTTAGAGACTAAAAGCTTGAGCGGTTCATATCAGAATTTGCCTCCCTCTTTACAGGAGGTAGCTGATAAGTTATTAGCTAAAGGAGTAAAAAATAAATTAGCTACTGATATTTTAACTTCATTAACTAAAAAAGCTGATCCTTATCAACTTGAAGAGTCAGAAGAAGTGAAGTCTTTACTAGTAAAAGAGATAGAGCAGAGACTAAGTCCAGTTGCTCCTTTGCAGCTTAATAATACCTCAAAGGTAGTAGCTTTGATAGGGCCAACTGGAGTAGGTAAGACAACGACTATTGCTAAACTAGCAGCTAAGTTTAATTTAATGGAGCAGAAAGAAGTGGCTTTAGTTACAGCCGATACCTATCGGATAGCTGCTGTAGAGCAGTTAAAAACTTATAGTGAAATTATTGGAGTGCCTTTGGAAGTGGTATTTACTCCTAGTGATTTGGTTAAAGCTATTGAGCGCTTTGCTGATAAGGACTTAGTTTTAATAGATACTGCTGGTCGAAGTCAGCAAAATAAAATGCAGATGTCGGAGTTAACTGCTTTAATGGAGAACGCTGAAATCGATGAAACATACTTGGTTTTAAGTGCTACTACTAAATTAGCTGATCTTAGAGATGTAGTATTAAAGTTTAAAAGTGTAGATATAGATAAATTTATTTTTACTAAGCTAGATGAGACTAATGCTTTGGGAACTATCTTGAATATAACTGAGGAGTTTGAAATTCCACTTTCTTATATTAGTAACGGGCAAAATGTACCTGAAGATATAAAGGTGGTTGACCCGAAGCAGATAGCTGATAACTTTTTAAAGGAGTAATATTATGAAGGATCAAGCACATAAATTGAGAGAGTTAGTTAAAGGAAAAAATAACTCCCAACCAAAGCAAAAGCAAAAAAAACAAAGTGATATTGCTCGGACTTATACTGTTACTAGCGGCAAAGGTGGAGTGGGTAAAACAAACTTTACTGTTAATTTGGCTTTAGCTTTACAGTCTGAGGATAAAAATATAGCTATTATTGATGCTGATTTAGGGATGGCTAATATAGATGTAATTCTAGGCTTAACTCCTCAGTATAATTTGGGCCATGTGATTAGCGGGAAAAGAGAAATAATGGAAATAGTTGCTGAGGGCCCGGGAGGATTGAATATTATTCCCGGAGTATCAGGAATAGAGAGCTTAGCTAATCTTTCTGAATATCAGTTACAAAACTTGATTGCCGGTTGGGAAGTTTTGGAGAACGAATTTGATATTATTTTAATTGATACTGGAGCTGGAATTTCTAAAAAGGTAGTTAACTTTATCTTGGCTGCTGATGAGGCTATTGTGCTTTGTACTCCAGAACCTACGGCCATAACCGATGCTTATGGGGTAATTAAGGTGATTTCTAATAACCAAAAAGATGCTAAGATAAACTTGGTAATTAATCAGATTGAAAGCAGTAAAGAAGGTAATAGGGTTTCAAAAAGAATTATAGAGGTAGCCAAAGAGTTTTTGGATATTGAATTAGATATTTTGGGTTCTATTCCTAAAGATAAAAGTGTAACTCAGGCTGTTAAAAAGCAGAATCCTTTTTTACTAGAGTTTCCTGACTGTGAGGCTTCTATTGCAATTAAAGATATTCGAAATAAAATTTTGGATATTCAGATTGAAGAAAAAGAGAAAACTAAAGGGATTAAGGGTTTTTTTAAAAGCTTAGTTAACTTATCAAGGTAAGGATGGAGGAGGTTAATAATGGCTGATCTGAAGATGAAACCGAATCAATCGGTAGAAATGATAGTGGAGTTCGGAAAGCACGCAGGTGAGTATTTGAGTAAAGTTACAGAAATCAAAGGAGAACAAATAAAAGTAACTTTACCTATCAAGAAAGAAAATGTAGTTCCTTTGCCGGTGGGAACTAAGCTGAAAGTGATTTATACTGATGAAAAGGCTAAATATGAGTTTGAAACAAAGATAGTTTCTAGACAGTTAGAAGGTAATATTGCTACCTGTTCTTTAACTCAACCTAAAGAGGTATATAAGATTCAGCGTCGCGACTTTGTACGAGTGCCTATTAGGTTAGGTGTTGAATATAGAAAGCTTAATTTAGAAGAAGAAGAGCGAGAAAAGTTACTTGCAGGTGAAGAAATAATTTACGATGAAGATAAGCAAGAGGACTTTAAAAAGGGCTTAACCGATGATATCAGCGGGGGAGGACTATTATTAGTAGTTAAAGAGTTTATTCCCCTAGATTCAATAATGGAATTAAGGTTGGATGTTGATAAGTTGGACTTTGAAACTGTATTAGGAAGAGTGCTTAGATTGGATGATTTTCCAGATCGTAAAAATAAACTAGGTTTAGGAATTAGATTTATTAATATATCTCGTTCGCAACAGGATGATATAGTTGCCTGGGTACTGCAAAGACAATTAGATTTACATAGAAAAGGTCTTTTGTAATTAATCTTGAAGTAATTATATATAGCCATACTGATAAATATATCTTTACTGGAAGTAAGAAACTTAGTTTTCAATAGACCAATCCGAAAATGAAAAGGAGGAGGTAAGCAATATGAAAAAAGATGAACATACTGATGTGACTGAACTTTCTGATTTACAGTTAGATGCTCTTAAGGAAGTAGCCAATATAGGTGCTGGTAATGCTGCTACAGCTTTTTCACAGATCTTGGATCAAAAGATAGATATGAGTGTACCCGAAGTGAATATTTTACACCTAAATGAAGTGCCTGATCTTTTAGGGGGAGCTGAATCCTTAATAGCAGGGATTTTAGTTGAAGTAGCTGGTGATGCTCCGGGAAAAATTCTCTTTGCATTGGAAAAAGAGGATGCTGAAAGGTTAAGTAGTATATTGTTAAATGAAAGTTTAGATTTAGAGTCTGAAGATAGTAATATAGAGATTCAAAATTCAAGCTTGAAAGAAATAGGGAATATTTTAACTAATTCTTATTTAAATACTTTAAGTCAGATGACAGGTCTTTCCTTACTTCCTTCAGTTCCTGGTTTAGCCTTGGATATGGCAGGGGCTATTTTAGAGGTAGCCTTTTTACAGCAGGGACATATTGGAGACTATGCATTAATAGTGGAGACGAACTTTTTAGATACTGGTGATGAAGGTATTAAAGGGCACTTTTTTTTCATTCCTACTCCTGAGTCTCTGACTAAGATTTTAGCCCAGCTTGGAGTGGGGAGGATATGAACAAGATTAGAGTGAAAATGGCTGACTTGAATGTTGGTCAAAATGATGATGTTTTAATTACTTCCGGTTTAGGTTCTTGTGTGGGAGTTGCTATTTATGATTCTAAAGCTCAGATAGGTGGTTTAGCTCACGTTATGCTACCAGAAGTACCTAGTAATCGCGAAAATAATAATCCCGCTAAATATGCCGATACTGCTATGGAACTACTATTAAAAAAGATTAAAAATAAAGGAGCTAGTTCTAGAAAACTAGTAGCTAAAATAGCCGGGGGGGCGCAAATGTTTAGTTTTGATAATTCCAGTTCTAAAATGAAGATTGGAGCTAGGAATATTGAAGCAGTTAAAAGAATCTTAAAAGAAAAGCAGATTAGATTATTAGCTGAGGATGTAGGTAAGGACTATGGTAGAACGATGGAGTTCTATGTAGAGGATGGAAGAGTGCTAATAAAAACAGTTAAGGGAAAGGATCAGGTTTTATAAAAAGGAGTTGGCGCTTTTGAAAGCTTTAATTACAGGAGGAGCTATTTCTTTTGCTGTAGTTGCTTTGTTATTAGTTTTGGTAGTTACAGTAGCTACAGGATTATCTCTAAGAGTTGTTATAAGCAGAAGTCTTTTAGCAGCTATGTTTTTTGGAATTTTAGGTGGAGCATTGATGTATCTACTAAATAGATTTGTTTTTCAAAGTATAGATGGAATTAGTTCCGAGAATAAAGCAGAAGCTGAAAGAAAGGCTGTTTCCCAACAAACAGCTGCTCAGCAGTATGATCAGCAGAATAATCAAGAAACTGAAGAGGAAGCTTTAAATGAGTCAAGTCAGGAAAAGGAAGAAGGGTTTCAACCTTTAGATTTAGAAGAAATAGAGTACGAAGAACGGGAGGAGATAGATCAATTAGCAGAGGAAGATCCTGAAAAGTTAGCTCAGTTAGTAAGAAATATGAAGGAAAATTAGTCTGATATGGAGGGATAAAGATAGAGAAGAGGAAAAGCAAAGCCGAAAAGGAGCTATGGATTGAGCTTAAAGAAAATGGAAGTCAAATTGCTAAAGAAGAGTTGATATTACGCTTTGTACCTCTAGTTAAGTATGTAGTCAATAGATTGATGATTAGCCTTCCGGATAAGTTTGAGTTTGAGGATCTACAAAATTACGGCATAATAGGGTTAATTGATGCTATAGAGAGATTTGATCATCGTCGTCAGGTGAAGTTTTCTACTTATGCTATTTCTAGAATTAGAGGTAGTATTATAGATGAATTGAGGAAGTTAGACTGGGTTCCGACTTCTGTACGTAAAAAAGCTAAACAAGTAGCGAAAGCTAATTCAGATTTAGCTCAAAGATTAGGTCGCCTTCCGACCGATGAAGAAATAAAAGCAGAATTAGAACTAGATACTGAAGAATATGCTCATCTTTTAGCGGAAATAAATATTCCTCAACAGACTTCGTTAGATAGCTTTATTAGCAGTGGTCAGGTGGAAGGAACTACTTTAATAGAAGTAATAGCTGATGAAGATGCTACTGATCCAGTGCACACCTTTCATTACGAGGAAATGAAAGAAATTCTAGCTAAAGCAATTGAAAAGTTGAAACCTAAAGAAAAACTGGTGGTTACTCTTTACTACTATGAAGGATTAAACCTAACTGAAATTAGTGAAGTATTAGAGTTAACAACGGCTAGAGTTTCTCAGTTGCATACTAAGGCTATTTATAGATTAAGAGGTTATCTCAGTCGAAAAAAGAGTCTACTGCTGGACTAGCTAGTTTTAAGGAGGGGTGATATGGAACTTACAATAAAAGCTAAAGATAAAGCTAAAGCTAAACAAAAGGCTTTAGCTGAGTTAGAGGCTAAAACAGGGCAGGAGTTAGAAGTAGAGGATTTTGAATTAGAATTAATTGATGAGGAAAGCTTATTTTTGGGCTTTGGTAAAAAAGGAATCTATAAGGTAACCTTGTTAACTGAAGAAGATTCTAACTTGGAAGCAAGCGAAGATAGTTCTGAAGAAGGCGATTCTGAAGAACAGGAGCAAGAAACAACAGAAAATAAAGATGGAGAAGTAGAGCTAATCATTAATGAAGATGGAATTTTTATTTACTTAACTGCTGCTGAAGGTTTAGGGGAAGAGGTTGGCTTAAATAAAGTAGACTCTTTATTAGATGCTAAAGAAATTCAGAATGTGGATTATGACCAAGTTAGTGAAGCTTTAGTTGAAGATATGTATGAACAGCCAATAAAAGTTGCTGATAGAGATCCTGATTTGGATAGAGATGCAGAAATTAAGGTAAAGATAAGTAATGATAAGATGAAAGCTTATCTGACGGTAAAGTCTGCTTTAGGCGGTAAAGAAGCTAGTCTAGCAGATATTAAAGAAAAGTTAGAGGTTGAGGGAGTTAGACATGGGGTTAAGGAGAATAAACTTAAGAGTTTAGTTAATCGAGATGGTATTTTAGAAGGAGAAATAGAAGATGTTTTAGTGGCTGAAGGTACGGAACCTATTCCAGGTAAAGATGCCCAAATTAATCTTAAGTTTGACCCTGAGGAAAAGGAGAAAAAGGTAAAGAAGTTAGAGGATGGTAGCGTAGATTATCGTAATTTAGGAAAAATTATTAATGTTAACGAAGGTGATGTTTTAGCTACTAAAAGTCCTCCTGAACCTGGTACTCCCGGTACTACAGTGACTGGAGAAGAAGTGGATCCCGAACCACCAGAGGATAAAAGAATGCCGACTGGTAAGAATACTAGCTTAGGTGAAGATAAACTGTCGCTTTATGCTGATATTGAAGGACAGGTGGTTTTAGAAGACGATAAAATAAATGTACTGCCGATTCATACTGTTAAAGGAGATGTAGACTTATCTACAGGTAATATTAAGTTTTTGGGAACTGTGGAGGTTAGAGGCGATGTTAAAGACGGAATGGTGGTAGAAGCTAAGCAGGATATTCAAGTTAAAGGCAGTGTGCAAGGGGGAAGGTTAGAAGCCGGAGGTAGTATTTTAGTTCAAAAAGGTTTTGTAGGTAGAAGCAAGGGAGTCTTGATGGCTAAGGAAGATATCAAGGTTAAGTTTATTGAAAACGGGAGAGTAGTTACCGATAGGGATTTAATAGTTAGAGATGCAATTATGCACAGTGATATAGATGCAGCGAGGATTATCCGGGTAGAAAGTAAGGGTCTAATTGTTGGGGGAATAGTGAGAGCTGGTAAGGAGATAGATGCTAAAATCATCGGTTCAAATTTAGCAACTAAAACTCAGATTTTTGTAGGTGTTACTCCCGAATTAAGAGATGAATATAATCAGTTAATGGAAGAGTTAGAAGAACAACAGAAGGAATTGGATGAAGCTTTAAAGACTATTAATTATCTTAAGAAACGACAAGAGGAAAAAGGTGATTTATCTCAAAAGGATCGGAATTTATTAAGTCAAAAAACTAGGATGAGATTTCAATTAGCTAAGCATCTTGAGGAATTAAAGGAAGAAAAGCAGAGTTTGGAGAAACGTTTAGATGAGGGTAAAGAAGGAAAAATAAAGATAAAGTCTAAGTTGCATCCTGGAGTTCAACTTACTATTGGTACTGAAGTAAAGAAAATTAGTAAGGCGTTATCTAATGTTACTTATTATGTTGAAGAAGGCGAGGTTAAAAAAGGGTCTTACGTTTAAAGTTTTAGCTAAATATTAGAGGGGGTGATTGCAGATGGTTGAGTCTATTAATCCCCATACTCAGGTACCTCGTTCGGTAAAAATGAGTGAAGTGCAGCAGCATCAAGAGCAAGTTTTGGAAAACAATCAGCAACACTTAAGCAATCAGTTTCAAAAAATTAATGAGGAAAAGCAACGACAGGTCAATGAATCTGAAGAAGCTTTAAACAAACAGGTAGATGCTGATGAAGAAAATGAAGAGGAAAACTCTGAATCTGAAGAGAAGGCTAAAGAGTCTTCTACGGAGCAGGAGTCAGAAAAACAGGAGTCTAAACGAGGAAACTACATTGATATTAAGGTATGAATTTGGAGGAGAGAACTTTGGAAATAATACTCTTTATTTTAGGCGCACTATTTATTTTGGCTTCTCTTTTCTTAACTTATAAACAGGATAGAGATACTGATATTAATACTAATAGTGACTTTGAAGATTCTACTGCTGACTATCTTTATCTGAATAAAGAATTAAAAAAGAGAGAGCAGAGACTATCAGAACTATTAGCTAACTTAAATAATGGCCTAGATAATGCTTTGAATGGTTTAGAGATTAAGCAAGAAAAACTAGATAATTCTTCAACTAAAGAAACTTATTCAAACTTTTCTAATGCTTTAAATTCAAGATTGAATGTGGTAGAGGATAGTGATTTAAGTGTTGAAAAGCTTAATTCAGCTCAAGCTCAAAAGTCAGATTCAACTTTAGCAACCGAGAGTTCTCAACAGACTGAAAATTCATCGATAACCGAAGAAGTGGAGTCGGAATCAAAAGAAGATAAGTATCATCAGATAGCTGAACTTTCAGCTCAGGGATTGGACTATACTCAAATTGCTAAAAGATTAAATTTAGGTCAGCGGGAAGTAGAGTTAATTTTAAAATTTGATGACAGAGGTGATAAGTAATTGCTTAGAAAAATTTTATTAGGACTAGGAACTTTAATGATGGTAGTTGCTCTAGTTTTATTGGTAATTAATAATTTCGGTATGGACTCTAATGTTGTCGGCGACTTTGAAAGAGAAGCTGCTGTAGAGGAAGAGATGGTAGAAGAACAGGAACTTACTGAGGTAGAGATTATCAATCAAGCGCGGGAGTTAGGAATGGAGTTTCCTGAGGAGTTAGAAGAAGAAACATTGATAGCAGAAGCTAAGGAGTTAGGAATGAAGTTTCCGGAGAATATTGAAGAGGAGCTATTAATTGAAAAGGCTCAAGATTTAGGTATGGAATTTTATGAGCAAGTGGATCTTAAGGAGATAAGTGATGATAGAGTTGTAAATAGAGCTGAAGAGTTGGGAATGAAGTTCCCACAAGAAATGAATGAAGAAAAAATTATCAATTTAGCTGAAGATTTAGGAATGAAATTTGAAGAAGATATAGAAGCTGAAGAAATCACTTTGGAACTAGTTAAGTTAGAAGCTAATTCTTTTGTTCAAGGTGGGGTTGATAATATTGATTTGAGTTCGGTCTTTGATTTAGATATAGGATTGGAGTTGGAGGATTCAGCTATTGAAGTTGAAATTGAAGAGGGTTGGACTGCTAATGAGACTGTAAATACATTATATCAAGCAGGAGTAATTGAAAATCCGGATGTTTTATTGAATTTGATTAGACGCCTAGGAATTAGTACTAGAATTATGGCTGGTGTGTATGAATTTAAACCTAATATTACAGCTGGGGAAATATTATTGAAGATGGTTAGTAGTTAAGCACTTGCTTTAAAAGTGATTAACTGCTAACCATTTTTTATATTCAGCTTTTTTCTGATAATATTTTTGTGTTTTTGCTAAAAAATATTGATAATATAGAGTATTTGTGTTATACTACGTAATGGTGTATATCTAGGATACACTAAATACGCACACTTGCTGATTCTAATTAGGGTGCCTGTTATTTAGCAGGTTTAATTAGGAGTTGAGGTGAGTGGAGGATTAAAACCGGAGGGAGGTGCTAGTATGTCTGTAGTAACAATGAAGCAGATGTTAGAGTCAGGTGTTCATTTTGGTCATCAAACTAAACGCTGGAATCCTAAAATGAAGTCTTATATCTTTACTGAAAGAAATGGGATTTATATTATTGATTTGCAGCAGACCGTGGTACTAGTGGAGGATGCTTATAACTATGTACGTGATTTAGCTGCTGCAGGTAAAGAAATTTTATTTGTAGGTACTAAAAAGCAGGCTAAGGATACTATTAAGCGGGAAGCTGAAAGATGTGGGATGCCTTATGTAAATGAGCGATGGTTAGGAGGACTATTAACTAACTATCAAACAATTCGGAAGCGCATTGACCGCTTAAATGAGTTGGAACAGATGGAAGAAGATGGTCTCTTTGAGGTCTTGCCTAAAAAAGAGGTTTCAGAATTAGAGAAAGAGCGTAGTAAGCTACTTAGATTTTTAGGTGGAATTAGAGATATGGATGGGCTGCCAGATGCTGTTTTTGTAGCTGATCCTCGTCGAGAAGAGATAGCTGTTGCTGAAGCTAATAAATTAGGAATTCCTGTAGTAGCTATTGTGGATACTAACTGTGATCCTGATTTAATTGACCATATAATCCCTGGTAATGATGATGCGATTAGAGCTGTTAAGCTGTTGACTGGAGTTATGGCTGATGCAGTCTTAGAAGGCAAACAGGGAGTACAGGAGCAAGAGATGGCAGAATCTTTCGATGAAGAAGCAGAGGAAAGATCAACAGAAGAAACTGCTACTGAAGAAGAGGAAGAGGTTGAAGTTGAAACAGAAGAAGAGACAGAATAATTTAATTTTATTAATAAGGGTGTTATATAAGGGGCTGGCCCTTATAACGCCCTTTTCTTGAGTCTACTTAATTAAAGGAGGGTATAAAGTGGGAATTTCGGCAGCTGATGTTAAAGAGCTACGTAGGAAGACTAGTGCTGGAATTTTAGACTGTAAGCAAGCTTTAAAAGAGACTGATGGTGATATGGAAGAAGCTGTTAATTATTTAAGAGAGAAGGGAATTGCTGAAGCTGAGAAAAAGGCTGATCGAACAGCAGCTGAAGGCTTAGTTGAAGCTTATATACATATGGGTGGTAAGATAGGAGTATTAGTAGAGGTTAACTGTGAAACGGACTTTGTAGCTAAAAACGATGCTTTTAAAAAGTTAGTTGATAATATTTCTATGCATATTGCTGCTGCTAATCCTAAGTATTTATCTAAGGATGATGTTCCAGAAGAGGTAGTTGCTAAGGAAAAAGAGGTACTTAAAACTCAAGCTCTTAATGACGGTAAACCGGAGCATGTAGTTGAGCAGATAGTTGAAGGACGTTTAAATAAGTTCTTTAGTGAAAACTGCCTTTTAGAGCAGCCTTATATTCGTGATGATGATAAAACAGTAGCTGAATTAATTACAGAAAAAGTAGCTGAACTAGGTGAAAATATCAATATTAGAAGATTTACTCGTTATGAATTAGGTGAGGGTATTGAAGTTGAAGAGGAAGACTTTGCAGCTGAAGTTAAAAATGAAGTTGAGAATTAGAGGTTGAATTTAATAGAGAGAACACAGTTAACTGTGTTCTCTTTTTTAAAATATAATCTGATTTATATTGTTAATCAGCGATGGAGGTTATTCTTAATGACTAAGGCTAAATTTTCTAGAGTTATTGTTAAGTTAAGCGGAGAAGCATTAAGTGGGAATCGAGAGTATGGGATTGATCCTCAGTTTATAAATTCGATTGCTGAAGAGTTAAAAGAAGTAAATGATACAGTTGAAGTAGCTATTGTAGTTGGTGGAGGTAATATATTTAGGGGGGTAGCTGGTAGTGCTCAAGGTATGGATCGAGGTACTGCTGATTATATGGGAATGTTGGCTACAGTAATTAATGCCTTAGCTCTCCAGGATGCCTTAGAAAAATTAGAAATAGAAACCCGAGTTCAGACCGCTATCGCTATGCGTGAAGTTGCAGAACCGTATATTAGACGTCGGGCTATGCGTCACTTGGAAAAGGGGAGAATCGTTATTTTTGCTGCTGGCACAGGAAACCCTTTCTTTTCTACCGATACAACAGCAGCTTTAAGAGCAGCAGAGATTGGAGCAGATGCTATTTTAATGGCTAAGAATGTGGATGGAGTTTATGATTCTGATCCGGCTGAAAACCCTGATGCTGTTAAATTTAATGAACTCGATTATATTGAAGTGATTAATAACTGTTTAGGGGTTATGGATTCTACTGCTGTTTCGCTTTGTATGGATAATAAAATACCGATAGTTGTTTTTGGTTTGCAAGAGATTGAGAACATCAAGCGGGTTGTGCTGGGTGAAGAGATTGGAACTTTTGTTCGCTAGCTTGAAAAATTTTTACCAGTAGGGAGGAAAAGTTATGATTAATCAAGTGATTAGTAAAACAGAGCGTGAAATGGAAAAGGTTCTCCAAGAGACTAAGCAGGACTTTGCTACTATTAGGACTGGACGAGCAAAGCCTTCTTTAGTAGAGGGTATAACAGCTAACTATTATGGAACGGCGACTCCAATTAATCAGATGGCTAAAATTTCTGCTCCGGAACCAAGACAGCTATTAATTCAACCTTGGGATAACAATGTTTTAGAGGATATAGAAAAGGCTATCTTAACCTCGGACTTAGATTTAAATCCGAATAATGATGGAGAAGTAATCAGAATAAATATTCCCCAGTTGACTGAAGAAAGAAGAAAAGAACTGGTTCAATTAGCAGGTCAAAAGGCTGAAGATAATCGAATATTGATTAGGAATCTTCGCCGCGATGCTAATAGTGAACTGGAAGAGCTGGAAGCTGCTGGTGATATTTCTGAAGATAACTACCATCGGGCTTTGGATGAGGTGCAGGAATTAACTGATCAGTATATTCAAAAAATTGATGATTTATTGGCTAAAAAAGAGAATGATATTTTAGAAATTTAGTATTCTATGCTAAGGAATATTTTGCGAAGATAAATAATTTTAGCTTATTACCCCCTCTCATGCTTTAGAGGGGGTTATGTTGTAATTGAATAGGGGGAAGGAGCTAATGTGGTCAAATCTTTCTAAATTGAATAAGGATGAGTTAAACTTAGCAGAATTACGAACAAATGTTTTAGCTAAACAGCTACCGGAGCATATTGCCTTAATTATGGATGGGAATGGTCGGTGGGCCCAGAAAAGAGATTTACCTAGAACGGCTGGCCATGAAAAAGGGGTTGAAAGATTAAAAGAAACTGTTAAAATAGTAAGTGAGCTAGGGATTAATCACTTAACAGTATTTGCTTTTTCTACAGAAAACTGGAAACGACCTGAAGAAGAGGTTAACTTTTTAATGAGCCTTTTTAATCGTACTTTTGAAAGCGATGCTCGAGAACTGCATCGTGAAGAAGTTAAAATAAGGGTTTTAGGTCGTCGTGAGGGGCTGCCAACTGATATAAGGAAAAAAATTAGAGAAATTTGGGAAATGACCAAGGATAATCAAGGCTTAAACTTGAATATTGCTTTAAACTATGGAGGAAGAGCTGAGATTATTGATGCTGTTAAGGAGTTAGCTGTTAAGGTGAAGTCTGGAGTAATAGAGCCGCAAGAGATTACTGAGGCAAACTTTGCTCAAGAACTGTATACTCAACAGTTACCAGATCCTGAACTGTTGATTAGGCCTAGTGGAGAATTAAGGATTAGTAATTTTTTATTGTGGCAGTTGGCTTATGCTGAGTTTTATTTTACTTCTACTTTGTGGCCTGATTTTTGTGAAAAAGATCTTCTGTTAGCTATAGCTGATTATCAGGCTAGAGAAAGAAGATTTGGCGGTTTAAAGGATTAAGAAAATAAAGTAGGTGATAAAGTTGTTAAATAAAAGATTTTTAAGTGCTGTAATTGGGACGTTTTGTGTTTTTCTTATTTTAAGGGCTGGCGGAATACTGTTATTAATAACTGTGGGCTTTTTAATCAGATTTGGTTTAGATGAATTTTTTCAATTTGCTGAAGCAAAGGGAGCTAAACCTAATAAAACTTGGGGTTTAATTGGTAGTCTAGTACTGTTATTAGTAGTTTATTTAAAGAGCAATAACTTTGTTTTACCCATTAGTACTTCTTCAGTTGTAATTGTTTTTCTGTATCTTTTATTACTTAAAAACTTATTTATTAGTAGCAAGGAAGGCACTTCAGCTATTTTTGATTCTGCTACTACTATTTTAGGTGTGCTTTATATTGGTGGATTTTTTTCATATTTTATTTTAATTTATAACTTTACTTTTTCGGGAGAACAATTAGGGGAAATTTTAATTTGGATACCGATTATTTCTTCTTGGATGACCGATACCTTTGCTTATTTAGTGGGAATGAAGTTTGGTAAACACAGCTTAGCTCCTCAAGTAAGTCCTAATAAGACTATTGAAGGCGCTGTAGGAGGGGTAGTTGGTAGTGTGATTGGCGTACTTGTTTATGGAAGTCTGCTTCCCTTAACCATTAAAGAGAGAGTTATTTTGGGTGTTATTTTATCAGTAGCTTCGCAGTTAGGTGATTTAGTGGAGTCTTCTCTTAAGCGTGATGCTGAGATTAAGGATTCAGGAGATTTAATTCCGGGACACGGTGGTCTTTTGGATAGATTTGATAGCTTATTATTTGCTCTGCCTACTTTTTATTATCTGCTTATCTTTTTAGGCTAAACCATTTAGGAGTGAAAGCTATTGAAAACACATTATAAAATAGCCTTAGGGGTTTTAGTCTCTCTTCTGTTGAGCATACTTTTCTTTAAGTATGTAGCGATTTATCTGTTGCCGTTTATATTGGCTTTGATACTTGCTTCTTTGATTGAGCCGGGAATTAATTTTTTTGAAGAACGTTTGAACATAGGTAGAGGTTGGGCCGTAGCTATTTGCTTGTTGATTATATTAATTTTAGCTATTTTAACTATTATTATTTTTATGTCTAGATTATTTGTAGAACTTGATAAGTTGGCTCATAGTATTCCTGATTTTCGAACTTTAAACGAAAATATCAACTGGTTAATTGAACAAAATGAGAAATTAGGTAATTTTTTGGCTGATTTGGAGTTGCCGGAGGCTGTAAGTGAAATTATTAATGAAAATCTGCAAGCTCTTTATCGTCAAGCTAGAGGTATGGTGCAAGCAGCTATTAGTTATTTTTTTAATACTGTTAAGAGTCTGCCTAAATTGGTAATTACTTTGGTAATTAGCTTGATAGCTACTTTCTTCATCAGTCGGGACCGGAAAATGATCAATGAATATATCTTGAGTGCAGTTCCTGTGGCTTGGCGAGATAAGGTTAGAACCTTAGAACAGGAGATTATGACGGCAGCAGTGGGTTTTTTACGGGCCCAGTTAACACTGATTTCAATTACTACTACTATTTCTGTAATTGGCTTATTGATTATTGGTAGTAATTATACTATTGTTTTAGCGATAGTAATTGGACTATTGGATTTAATTCCGGTAATCGGTCCTAGCTTAATATATCTACCTTGGGCTATCTATTCTTTTATCATCGGCGAGGTTGCTTTTGGGATCTCTTTGTTGATACTTTATATTATTATTGCTTTAACTAGGCAGTTGACAGAGGCTAAGATTATTGGAAAAAATATAGGAATTCATCCCTTAGCTACTCTAATGTCGATGTATTTAGGAGTGCAGTTTTTAGGGGTTACTGGTTTTTTTATCGGGCCCGCAATTTTGATTATCCTGAAGTCTATAATTCAGGTAGGCTTTATTTCTATCTTAATTGAATAAGTAATTGGAGGTATAATGCTAATGAAAGGGCTTAGTATCTTAGGATCTACAGGCTCTATTGGGAGCCAGACTTTAGAAGTGATTTCGGATTTAGATTTAGATTATGATATAATAGCTTTAACAGCTAATCGAAGCTGGGAAAAGTTAGCGGAGCAGGTCCAGCAGTTTGAGCCTGAGTTAGCTGTGCTAATGAATGAAGAGGCTGCTCAAGAGTTAAAATATAAAGTGTCAGGCTTGCAGACAGAGGTTTTGACAGGAAAAGAAGCTTTAATTAGGGCTGCTACTGCTGAGGAGGCAGACTTAGTTATTAATTCTTTGGTAGGGGCCGTAGGTTTAGTGCCTACTTTGGAAGCTATTCAGGCCCAAAAGGATATCGGTTTGGCTAATAAAGAGAGCTTGGTAATTGGTGGAGAATTGGTAATGTCTCAAGTTGAAGAGTATGGCTGTCAGCTTTTGCCTATTGATAGCGAACATAATGCTATCTTTCAGGCTTTAGCAGGAGAAAAACTTGAAGATGTAGAAAAATTAATTTTAACGGCTTCGGGAGGTCCTTTTCGAGGTAGTTCCAGTGAGGATTTGGCAGAAGTGACTGTAGAAGCTGCTTTAAACCATCCTAATTGGGATATGGGGGGTAAGATTACTATTGATTCAGCTACCTTAATGAATAAGGGACTCGAGGTTATCGAGGCTCACTGGTTATTTGGAATTGACTTTGCTGATATAGAGGTGGTAGTACATCCCCAAAGTATAGTTCATTCTTTGGTTCAGTTTAAGGATGCTGCTGTTTTAGCTGAATTAGGCTTACCTGATATGAAGGTGCCAATCCAACATGTGCTGACCTATCCTCAGCGTGAGGAGAACGCTTTAAGCAGATTGAACTTAGCTGAAATAGGGCGCTTGGACTTTGAGGAACCTGATTTGCAGACCTTTCCCTGTTTAAAGTATGCTTATCAAGCTGGACAGCAAGGTGGAACTATGCCGGCAGTTTTAAATGCAGCTAATGAAGTGGCTGTAGCTAAATTTTTAGCTGGAGAGTTAAATTTTATAGAAATCCCAGAATTGATAGCTTCGGTAATGGTTAAGCATAAAGTAGTGAAAAGTCCCAGTTTAGAAGATGTGTTAGCAGCTGATAACTGGGCTAGAGCTGAAAGTAAAAAGGAAGGTGAAAATTTTTGTTAAATACAGTTTTATCTTTATTATCTACGCTGATTCCCTTTGTAGTGGTAATTGGTATTCTGATTTTTGTCCATGAGTTTGGACATTTCATTATTGCTAAAAAGACGGGTGTTTTGGTAGAGGAATTTGCTGTGGGAATGGGCCCTAAGATTATCGGTAAACAACGGGGAGAAACTTTCTATTCCTTGCGTTGGTTTCCTATTGGTGGTTATTGTAAGATGACTGGTGAGTTTCCAGTGGATGAAGAAGATGATGAGGTAGAGGATGTACAGCGTTTTCGTCAAGCTTATGATAATGAAAGATGTTTATTTCAGAAGTCAGTGGGAGAAAGGGCGGCTGTTATTTCAGCGGGCCCAGTGATGAACTTTCTATTGGCTATTTTGATCTTTGCTTTAACATTTATGTTTTTTGGGGTTCCAGTAGAGCAGTCACAGTCTACAGTAATTGGCGATGTGATGCCTGATCAACCGGCTGCTGAGGCAGGAATTAGCGCTTTAGATAAGGTAGTGGAAATTGAAGGGCAAGCAGTAGATAACTGGACGGAGATGGCTGGAATTATTAATAATAATCCTGGTGAAGAGCTGGAGATTGTAGTAGAACGCCAGGGTAGTCGCCGCACTTTTCAGGTAGTACCTGAATATGATGAAGAACGGGGAGTAGGTCTAATTGGAGTTTTACCCGATGTAATTAGAGAACCAGTAGGGTTGTTGGAGTCTATTAAGGTTGGGGCTCAACAGACTTTGGGCATGACTGCAGCAATTATTACCGGAGTTTGGCAGATGATTACTGGGCAAATGGCTCCGCAGGTAGCTGGGCCAGTGCGAATTGCTCAGGAGGTAGGTAGTGCTGCTCAATTGAGTTTGTTGAGGGTAATGAACTTAACTGCTATTTTAAGTGTTAACCTAGGTATTTTAAATCTATTACCTTTTCCTGCCTTAGACGGAGGAAGACTGGTCTTTTTAGGAGTGGAAGCTCTACGAGGTAAAGCTATTGACCCTGAAAAAGAAGGTCTAGTTCATTTTGTAGGTTTAATGCTACTTTTGGTATTGATGATAGTCATTGTCTATCGAGATATTATTAATATATTCTAGAGGTGATTGTTTTGGTTGCTGAGCAGAAACGAAAAGGAAGTAAGTGGTTAGACCCTAATAAGGAAGGTCAAGGAAAGGGTCGGCGGGCTGAGAGATACTGTCGTCGCTGCGGGCAGACAGTGCAGGAAGTGAGAATTTTGAAACATTCTAATCTTTGCGAAGACTGTGTTAGAGAGCTAGAGCAAAAAAAGGATGGAGTTTATTCTTGCCAAGGCTGTGGTAAGGTAACCCCTCAGCAGGTGGAGGAGAATGACGGTTACTGTAAAGACTGCTGCTGTCGAGCCTGCGGTAAGCCTGATCCTGACTTCGTACAGCAGCATAATTTTTGCAAAGAATGTTTATTAATGATGGAGACTAACTGTTTAAAATGTGGTAAGGAGGCTGAAGCACAGGTAAGAAGAAACGATGGCTACTGTGATCAGTGTGCTGAGTAGAGATTAAGGATTTAGAGAGGGGGAGAGTCTTTGCTTGAAGAACACGTTACTTTAGAAACTTTAATTACCGATAGCATAGCTAGAAAGCATTTGCATAAAGCTAGCTTGCGTCATTCAGTAGAGACAGCAGAAAATGCTTACGAATTAGCTAATGAAAGAGGGCTGTGCATTGATGTAGGAACTAAGGCCGGACTTTTGCATGATATAGGCCATACTAGCTGGGAGCATCAGGGGGAGTGGGACTATGAGTCCTATAATTACTTTGATATTCATACTATCAAAGGAGCTGAAAGGGCCCATGAACTTTTAATTTTAAAAGGTGAAGATTGGGCTAAAGCTAGAGAGATTGCCTTAGCTATTCTTTTTCATAGTAGTTCCAGTCCAATCAGTGAAAGTGTAGAGTTAACTCCTATGCAACAGCTAGTTTCTGATGCTGATGACTTAGATAAAGAAAACTATAAAGAACTAAAAGAAGGCGCTCACCATGAGTTTGATATAGACTATGCAGAAGCTTTGGAAAGGGTACGACGCTTGGACTTATTAGTTTATAGAAAGTTAGATAACTGTCATCAACGATGTGAAGAGTGCGGGGGTAGAGTAGGTGAGTTAAGTGGAAAGAAGGAGTAGCAAGCAAGTAAGCATTGGGGGAGTTAAAATTGGAGGTCAAGCTCCGATTTCAGTTCAGTCTATGACTAATACCGATACTAGAGATATAGAAGCTACTGTAAAGCAGATTCATTCTTTAGAGGAAGTAGGTTGTGAGCTAGTTAGAGTAGCTATTCCGGACTTGGAAGCAGCTAATCAGGTAGCTGAGATAAAGAGTCGGATTGGAATTCCTTTAATTGCTGATATTCATTTTAATTATAAATTAGCTTTGCGAGTTTTAGAGTTAGGAATCGATGCTTTGCGGATTAATCCTGGTAATATTGGTTCTGAAGAAAGAGTAAAGCAGATTGCTGAAGCTGCTAAAGAACAGCAGGCCCCAATTAGAATAGGAGTTAATGCTGGCTCTTTGGAGAAGGAGTTGTTAGCTAAGTATGGTTCACCTACGGCTGAAGCAATGGTGGAAAGTGCTTTAAAACAGCTGCGAGTTTTGGAAAAGTATGGTTTTGAGGAAATTATTATTTCTTTGAAAGCGTCGGAAGTGCTGATGACTAAGCAAGCTTATAGTTTAATTGCTCAAAAGGTAGACTATCCTTTGCATTTGGGGATTACTGAAGCGGGCCCTAAGTGGGCCGGAACTATTAAGTCAGCAGTAGGCTTAGGGAGTATTTTGGCTGAAGGTCTAGGGGATACTATTAGAGTCTCCTTGACTGGAGATCCGGTAGAAGAGGTTAGGGTAGGATATGAAATACTAAAGGTTCTGGATTTGCGGCAGCGAGGGCCCGAAATAATTTCTTGTCCTACCTGTGGTCGCTGTGAAATCGATTTAATTGAGACTGCTCAGCAAGTAGAGAAGGCTATCAGAGATTTGGAGATTAATTTGAAGGTAGCTATTATGGGCTGTGTAGTTAATGGTCCTGGTGAAGCAAGAGAGGCTGATATCGGTATTGCTGGAGGTAAGAATGTGGGTTTATTATTTAAGGATGGCGAAGTGCTTAGGAAGGTACCTGGCGATCAGCTAGTGCCTGCTTTATTAGCAGAGATAGAGAAGATGGATTGACAAATAATTATAGTTTTGATAGGCTTTAAATTAAATATTTGCTTTACAATTTAAAACGATATCTTAGGATAGATTTTAAGCAATTAAGGAGGCTGATACAACTATGAAGATGTCAAAAGCATATATACCAACTTTAAAAGAAACGCCAGCTGAAGCTGAAGTAGTCAGCCATCAGTTAATGTTAAGAGCAGGTATGATTCGTAAGTTAAGCTCTGGGATTTATACATATTTACCTTTAGGTCAAAAGGTTATTCAAAAAGTAGAGGCTATAGTGAGAGAGGAAATGAATAAGAAAGGTGCTCTAGAGGTGCTGTTACCCGCTCTACAGCCTGCTGAGTTATGGCAGGAGTCTGAGCGTTGGGATTATTACGGCCCGGAGCTAATGCGGCTTCAGGATAGGCATGAACGCGATCTTTGTTTAGGTCCTACTCATGAAGAAGTAATTACGGATTTAATTAAGGATGAGCTGCGTTCTTATAAGGAGCTTCCCTTGAATTTATACCAAATTCAAACTAAGTTTAGAGATGAGATTCGACCTCGCTTTGGAGTTTTGAGGTCTAGAGAGTTTATTATGAAGGATGGATATAGTTTTAATGTGAATCAAGAGTCCTTAGATAAGACTTATCAACAAATGTACGCTGCTTATGAAGAGGTCTTTACTAGGTGCGGTTTGGACTTTAAAGCGGTGGTAGCCGATACCGGTGCTATTGGCGGTACCGATTCTCATGAATTTATGGTTTTAGCCGATTCAGGTGAGGATACTGTAGTTTTCTGTGAGGAGTGTGATTATGCTGCTAATCTGGAGTTAGCTAAGTCCGAGGTTGATTTTCAGCCGGAGGTGCAAAAAGAGGCAGAGTTGAAGAAGGTGGAGACTCCTGGAGTAGATACTATTGAAAAGTTGGCTGACTTTTTGGATAGACCGGCTAAACAGTTGATCAAAAGTTTGGTTTTTGAAACGGATTCTGGTTATTTATTAGCCTTAGTGCGGGGGGATTATCAGTTAAATGAAGTTAAGTTGAAGAACTTCTTAGGAGTTGTACAGTTAGAGATGGCTGACGAAGAAGAATTAATAACTGAGACAGGGATTATTCCTGGCTTTGCGGGCCCAATTGATATTCCAGCGGAGGTGCAGGTAATAGCTGATCCTTCAGTAATGGAGATGCTTAGTGGTGTTACTGGAGCTAATGAAGCTGATTATCACTATTTAAATGTGAAGCCGGGTCGGGACTTTGAAGTAGATCAAGTAGTAGATATTAGAGAGGTTAAGGCTGGAGAAGAATGTATTCAGTGTTCGGCGGAGTTATCTTTGACTAAGGGGATTGAAGTAGGACAGATCTTTAAGCTAGGTACTAAGTACAGCCAGGCTTTAGGAGCTACTTATTTAGATGAAAACGGGAAAGAACAGGTAATGGAAATGGGCTGTTACGGAATTGGAATTACCAGAACTGTAGCTGCTGCTATTGAACAAAACTATGATGATTACGGGATTAAGTGGCCAGTAGCTATTGCGCCTTATCAAGTTTCTATCTTAGCTTTAGGTGATGGTGAGGTATTAACAGCTGCTATTGAGCTTTATAATCAATTACAAGCAGCAGGTTTGGATGTACTTTTAGATGATCGTCAAGAGAGAGCTGGCGTGAAGTTTAACGATGCTGATTTGATTGGTTCTCCAGTGCGAGTGACTATCGGTTCTCGTTCTTTAGCAGCTGGACAGGCTGAGTTAAAGGTGAGAAGTACAGGCCAGGAGCTGGAAGCAGATTTAGATAAAGCAAAAGATAGAATTATCAAGCTTTTAGCCGATTTAAAGTAGACTGCAATAAGTGCTTAAGGACTTTCTAGTTTTTCAGAAGTAATTAAGAGTACAGGTGTTGTTGCTGATAGGCAACAACATTTAATTTTAAGGAAGTGATTAAAATTATCAGCGAGATGGAAATATTCTCCAGGTTATTGTTAGCAACAGCATTAGGGGGCTTGGTTGGTTGGGAAAGAGAAAGTAGCTCTCGTCCGGCAGGTTTTAGGACTAATATTTTGGTCTGCGTAGGCTCAACTTTAATAATGATTGTTTCCTTAGAAGTAGCTGTAATCTCCAAAACTGCTGATCCGGCTCGAATTGCAGCTCAGGTAGTAAGTGGAATCGGTTTTTTAGGAGCAGGAACTATTATTCGGGAAGGCTTTGCGGTGAAAGGTTTAACTACTGCGGCTAGTCTGTGGACGGTAGCTGGGGTAGGTTTAGCAGTGGGAGCTGGTTTTTATTTTAGTGCTATTGCTGCTACTTTACTGGTGATTATTACCTTGACTATCTTTAATATGCTGACTAATTTTATTACTAAAGAGGCTAACTTACAGAGTTTACGGGTCAAGGTCTTTGATCAGCCAGGAGAAGTGGGGAAGATTGGTTCTGTTTTAGGTAACTATGATGTGCATATTGTTGATGTAAGTATTGATCATATTAGAAATGAGCCTAATATTTATATTAATTTACAGGTTAGAGTTCCTCCTGACTTAGAGCAGAATGAACTAACTCAACATTTAGCACAGACTACAGGAGTAATCCAGGTAGACTGGAAGGATTAATTAAGGGAGTGTCGATATGACTGAGGTATATATTAGGCCTGCTCAACAGAGCCTTATAAAGAAAAAGATAGTTCGTGAATTATTGACAGCTGAGCTAGAGGTGCTGGAATTGATCAAGTTTAAGCAGCTCTTATTGGATTTAGATGCTAAGCGCTTAGAGCTATATGGAAGGCTACCTCAGCAGATGCGTAGTAAGGGCTTAGAAGCAGAGATAGCTGATTTAATTAAAGAAAGCGTTACTTCTTTAGAGAGTGTAGAGTGTCGTTTTAATTACTTTCAGGCTAAGGGGACTTTAAAGGAGAGAGTGCTAAACTACTGGCCAGAAATTGTGGAACAGGTTAAAAAAGAGGTTGCCTTAGCTAATGGCTGGCTGGCTAACGCTCGCTGTCAATTAGTAGCTGATAATCGTTTGGTTATTGAGCTTAAGAATGAATTAGGAATTAAAAAGTTAAGAGATAGAAACTGTGAACAGATGATTGCTGAACTGATTACTGAGGAGTTTGAAGTTGAGCTAGAAGTGGAGTTTAAGTTAGGCGATTTTAGTCAAGAGTCTCAAAAGCTGCTGGAGGAGAAGCAACAGGAAAAAGAGGACTATGTTAATAACTTAATGGCGCAAGTAGATCAGCAACTGGATAAAGGGTCAGAAGTTAAGCAGCAGGGCCCGCTCTTAGGAAAGAAGATCAAATCAGAGCCAGTAGCTATGGAAGAGATTCAGAGCGAGGAACGAAGCATTACTATTCAAGGTCAGTTGATAGATTTAGAGGTAATAGAACTTAAGAGCGGTAAAAACTTGTTAGTTTTTGTGCTCACTGATCATAGCGATTCCTTAACAGTTAAGGTTTTTGAAAATGATAAAGGGGCTGTGGTGAATAATTTAGATGTTGGGGATTGGTTGCGGGCCCGCGGTAAGATACAGATTGATCAGTATGATCAAGAATTAACTATGTTAGCTCGTGACTTAAATAGAGTAGAGGTGGAGCAAAAGTCCGATGATGCTTCTCGAAAGCGAATAGAACTGCATTTACATACTAAGATGAGTGCCATGGATTCGGTGGTAGATCTAGAAAAAGCTATCGAGAGAGCCGCTGACTGGGGGCATTCAGCTTTAGCTATTACTGATCACGGGGTGATTCAGTCTTTCCCGGAAGCACATAGCATAGCTCAAAGCTATGATGTAGATCTAATTTATGGATTAGAAGCTTATTTAGTTGATGATGGAGAGCCTATTGTAATTAATCCTATTGAGTCGGAGTTAGGAGCAGCCGAATACGTAGTCTTTGATTTAGAGACTACCGGCTTAAATCCTCAACAGCATCAGATAATAGAGTTAGGTGCGGTGAAGATAGAGGCAGGAGAAATTGTCGATAGCTTTAACAGCTTAGTCAATCCAGATAGTGAAATTCCAGCTAAAATAGTGGAGTTGACAGGAATTGATTCTTCTATGGTTGCTGAAGCTCCTCGCTTGGAGGAAGTTTTGCCTGAATTTTTGGAATTCATTGAGGGAACTGTATTAGTAGCTCACAATCTTTCTTTTGATCTTAATTTTATCAATAATAAACTGGATAGACTACGTTTGGAGAATCCGGCCTTAGATACTTTGAACTTAGCTCGGGCCCTATTGGACTTAAAAAGCTTTAAGTTAAATCGAGTAGCCCAGGAATTACAGATAGAACTGGAAAACCATCATCGGGCTAGCGAAGATGCTAGAGTAACTGCCCAGATTCTTTTGGAATTATTTGAATTAGCCCAGGCTAAAGGAATGAGTAACTTAAAGCAGATTAATAGTTTAAGCAGTGAGATTAACTACCAACAGCTCAGACCTTACCACGCTACTATTTTAGTGAAAAATCAGACGGGGCTTAAAAATCTATATAAATTAGTATCTAAATCTCATATTGAAACTTTTTATAGAAAACCGCGAATTTTAAAAAGCCAACTACTGGCTAATAGAGAAGGTTTAATTTTAGGCTCAGCCTGTGAAGCTGGACAGCTTTATCAAGCTCTGTTGAATGGTAAAGATGAAAGTGCTTTGCGTGAAATCGGTAAGTTCTATGATTATTTTGAGGTTCAGCCGCTGGAAAACACTCAATTTTTAATAGAACAAGAGCGAGTGGAATCTCAGGAAGAATTAAAAAAGATCAACCGACAAATCTATGAGCTAGGAACTGCTTTAGGCAAACCAGTAATAGCTACTGGCGATGTTCACTTTTTAGATCCTAAAGATGAGATTTTTAGAGAAATCTTAATGACCGGCCAAGGCTTTGAGGATGCTGACAGTCAGGCTCCTCTTTATTATCGGACTACTGAAGAGATGCTAGCTGAATTTGATTACTTTAGTCAAGAGGTAGCTGAAGAGTTGGTAATTGAAAATCCAAATCGGATTGTAGATGAAATTGAAGAAATTAAACCAATTCCCGAGGGGCTCTTTACTCCGGAGATTGAAGGAGCAGTAGAGGAAGTCCAGAATATGACTTACCAAAATGCTCAAGCTCTCTATGGTGAGCAACTACCGGAGATTGTAGAAAAAAGATTAGCTAAGGAGTTAGATGCTATTATCGGTAATGGTTTTGCGGTTATCTACCTTATTTCACATAAGCTAGTTAAGAAGTCTTTAGATGATGGTTACTTAGTTGGTTCACGAGGTTCAGTGGGCTCTTCTTTAGTAGCTACTATGTGTCAAATTACTGAAGTGAATCCTTTACCTCCTCATTATATCTGTCCTAAATGTCAGTATTCTGAGTTCTTTACTGATGGTGACTATGGAATTGGTTTTGATCTACCTGACCGAGCCTGTCCGGATTGTGAGGCGGATTTAATTAAGGAAGGAGCCGATATTCCTTTTGAAGTTTTCATGGGTTTTGAAGGAAAAAAGGTTCCGGATATAGATCTTAACTTTTCTGGCAAATATCAGCCGGAGGTTCATAGTTATACTGAGGAGCTTTTTGGAGAAGACTATGTATTTAGAGCAGGGACTATTTCTACTATTGCCGATAGAACGGCTTATGGTTTTGTTAAGGGTTATATAGAAGAAAATAGCCTATCTTTGCGTAAGGCAGAGGTAAATAGACTAGCTAAGGGCTGTACTGGGGTTAGAAGGACTACTGGTCAGCACCCAGGTGGTTTGATGGTAGTGCCTCAAGATAAGGAAATCTTTGATTTTACTCCTATTCAAAAGCCGGCTAATGATCAAGATACGGAGGTATTGACTACTCATTTCGATTATCATTCAATCAGTGGTAGGATTTTGAAACTGGATATTCTAGGCCATGATGACCCTACTACTATTCGCATGTTAGAGGATATGACCGGAGTAGATGCAGCTTCGATTCCTTTAGATGATCCTGAAACTATGGCTATCTTTTCCGGTTTAGAGACCTTAGGTATTGAGGCTGAAGAGCTAGGAACTTCCATAGGTAGTTTAGGAATTCCTGAGTTTGGAACCGATTTTGTACAGCAGATGTTGGAGGATACTCAGCCTACTACCTTCGCTGAACTAGTTAGAATTAGTGGTCTTTCTCATGGTGAAAATGTGTGGTTGAATAATGCTCAGGACTTAATTAAAGCAGGAAAGGCTGAGTTAGCAGAAGTAATTTCAGTTAGAGATGATATTATGAACTATTTAATCCAACAAGGAGTAGAACCTAGCCAAGCCTTTTGGATTATGGAACATGTGCGTAAGGGTAAAGGTTTAACTGAAGAAGAAGAGGCTAGTTTAGTAGAGGCTAGCATTCCTAACTGGTATATTAAATCCTGTAAAAAGATTGAATATATGTTTCCTAAGGCTCACGCTGTAGCTTACGTGATGATGGCTTTTCGAATTGCCTTTTTTAAGGTTCATTATCCGCAGGCTTTTTATACTGCTTACTTTACTATTAAAGCTACTGATTTTGATGCGCAGCTAGTGGCTCAGGGCCAGGACTTTGTGGAGCAGACTATTACTAAGCTGAGAAGCAAGGGGAATGATGCTACTCAAAAGGAAAAAAACACCTTAAAAGTATTAGAGATAGTGATTGAAGCTATGTTGAGGGGAGTAGAGTTTACTACTGTAGATCTTTATCAGTCTTCAGCTCATGAATTTCAAATTAATGAAGAAGGTCTATTACTTCCTCCTTTAATTACTTTGCAAGGTTTGGGTGAGAGTGCAGCGCAGAGTATAATTGAGGCTAGAAATCAAGGTGAGTTTACTTCTATTGAAAATTTGAGTAATCGAGCTGGACTAAGTAAAACAGTAATTGAGGTACTAAAGGAACATGGTTGTTTAGAGGGATTACCGGCTACTAATCAACTCTCTATGTTTACGTAGTAAATACATTCACTTGCAATGCTGTAAAGAATGTGCTAAAATGTAAGGTGGACATAATATTAAATCTTTTAGTATTAAGAGTGGGGCTAGGTATGGAACCCACTCTTTACTTGTATATATAATATTGCTTAAGCTAATTTTGGGATAGAGCAGTAGTTACTATATTAACTCGTCACTGATACTCAACGATAGAATAAGCAGTTAAACTTAGGGAAGAATAGAAGTTAAGGAGGGAATTGACAGTGGGAAAACGGATCAAAGATTATGTATTTGATTTAGCTAAGCCAATTGTGGAAAGTTATGGTCTGGAGTTAGTTGAAGTGGAGTATCAGCAAGAAGGAGCTAACTGGTTTTTGAGGGTGTTTATTGATAAAGAGGATGGAGTTGATCTTGATGACTGCCAAAATATTAGCCAGGAAATAAGTGCTCAGTTGGATATAGAAGATCCGATAGAGGATTCATATATACTGGAAGTATCTTCTCCCGGTTTAGATAGACCGCTTAAAACTGAGGAGGACTTTCAAAGATTTACTGGTCAAACTGTTGATATTTCTACTTATGCCCCTGTAGAGGGGAAACGAGATTTACAAGGCGAGTTATTAGGCTTAGTTGAAAATAAAATAAAGATTAAAAATAAAGAAGGAATAATTGAGGTTCCTAAAGATAAGGTGGCTAAAGTTAGTCTAGCTTTGGAATTTTAGGACTTACTTAAGGGAGGAATTATGATGAATTTGGAATTAATTCAGGCCTTGGAGGATTTAGAAGAGGATAAAGGAATTCCCAAGGAGATGTTATTGGATGCTTTAAAGGCAGCTTTGAAATCAGCTTATAAAAAGAATTTTGGCTCCAGCCAAAATGTAAATATAGAGATTGATGAAGAGCTGGGTAGGGTTGAAGTTTATGCTGATAAAGAGGTAGTAGAGGAGGTAAGTAATCCTAATTTAGAAATATCTTTAGCCGAAGCTAAAGATAAGGAGCCTGATTGTGAGTTAGGAGATACAGTTTCTGTGCGGGCTACCCCGGAAAACTTCGGTCGAATAGCGGCACAAACGGCTAAGCAGGTGGTTATTCAGCGAATTCGCGAGGCAGAGCGAGATATAGTCTATGAGGAGTTTATAAATCGAGAAGGAGATATTTTAACGGGGATAGTTCAAAGACACCATAAAGATAATGTGGTTATTGATTTAGGTAAGACCGAAGCTATCTTGATACCTCCGGAACAGATTCCTAATGAAGCTTATGAAGCTAATGAACGAATTAAGATCTATATTGTAGAGGTGCAAAAGACTACTAAGGGTCCTAATATTTTAGTATCAAGAACTCATCCCGGCTTGCTAAAACGATTATTTGAGTTGGAAGTGCCGGAAATTCACGATGGAATAGTTGAAATCAAAGGAGTAGCTAGAGAGGCAGGCTTTAGATCTAAACTAGCTGTTGCTTCTAGAGAGCCGGATATAGATGCTATTGGTGCTTGTGTAGGCCCTAACGGAATGCGAGTGCAAGCAGTAGTTAGTGAGCTAAATGGAGAAAAAGTAGATATTATTGAATGGAGTGAGAATCCGGCCCGGTTGATAGCTAATTCTCTCAGTCCAGCGGAAGTGATAGGCGTTGATATAGATGAAGAGGAGCAAGTAGCCCAGGTAGTTGTTCCAGACCATCAATTATCTTTAGCAATTGGTAAAGAAGGTCAAAATGCTAGATTAGCAGCTAAGTTAACCGGTTGGAAAATAGATATCAAGAGTGAATCCCAGCTTGATGAGGATACAGGTATAGAGTTACAAGAAGAAGTAGATGCAGAAGTGGATTCTGACTTTGACTTTACTGAAATAGATTTAAGCGAATAACTATCTTAGGTTATCCGCTTTTAAATAGATTAATTATTTAGGGTAGAACTTGTTATAAATTAAGTTGGAGGTGGAGTATTGTATGAGTAAAATTAGAGTATATAAATTAGCACAAGAATTAGAGTTATCCAGTTCGGAGGTTTTAGATCTATTAGCAGAACTAGATGTAGATGCTAGTAGTCATATGAGCACGGTAGAGGCTGAAACAGCTAAATTAGTTAGAGAAATGGTTTTAGAAGAAGATGAGACAGCAGTAACTGATGTTGAGGAAGTTGAAGAGGAAAAAGGTAATGAAGTGGAAAAAGAGGATAATGAAGAAAGCGATGATGATAATTTAATAAGATTGGAAGGTACTTTGAATGTTAAAGAATTAGCTGAAGAGTTAAATAAAAATCCAAACTCTTTGATTCAAGACTTAATTGGCTTAGGAATTATGGCCACTATTAATCAAGAGTTAGATGAGGAAACTATTGAAGTTATTATGGATAATTACGGTTATCAAGTTGAGTTTACCTCTCAGACTGAAGTAGAAGAGCTGTCTTTGAATGAACTGGTACAGGATATCGAGGATCAGCCTGAAGATTTAGAAGAAAGACCTCCAGTAGTTACGGTGATGGGCCATGTGGATCATGGAAAAACAACCTTGTTGGATACTATTAGAGAAACCGATGTAATTGATAGTGAAGCTGGAGGAATTACTCAGCATATTGGAGCCTATCAGGTAGAGGTAGATGGAAAGAAGATTACTTTTTTAGATACCCCTGGTCACGAAGCCTTTACTTCTATGCGAGCTCGGGGAGCTCAGGTGACCGATGTTGCCATTTTAGTAGTAGGAGCCGATGATGGAGTAATGCCGCAGACCGTAGAAGCTATTAACCATGCTCAAGCAGCTGAAGTACCGATTATTGTAGCTATTAATAAAATTGATAAACCTGGTGCAAAGCCGGAAAGAATTAAGCAGGAGCTAACAGAATATGGATTAGTAGCTGAAGAGTGGGGAGGAGATACTATTTGTGTGCCTATCTCTGCTCTGCATAAAGAAAATATTGATGAACTGCTAGAAATGATTGTCTTAGTAGCGGAAATGGAAGAATTAAAGGCCAATCCTGAACGTGAACTAGCTAACGGAGTAATTGTAGAGGCAGAGCTAGATAAAGGTCGAGGGCCAGTAGCTACAGTTTTAATTCGTAACGGAACTTTAGAGATTGGAGATCCTATGGTAGCCGGTTTAGCTCACGGTAAGGTTAGAGCTATGATTAATGATCAAGGTAAGCGGATTGAAAAGGCGGGCCCTTCTAAGCCAGTAGAGGTGTTAGGATTTAATTCGGTACCCCAAGCCGGTGATTTATTACAGGTTTTAGAAGATGAAAAAGCAGTTAGGAGCTTAGCTGAAGATCGCCAAGATCTAAAAAGAGAACAAGAGCTAGGACAAAGCAAGGCTGTTACCTTAGATGATCTTTTTGAGCAAATTCAAGAAGGTGAAATTAAGGACTTAAATATAGTAATCAAGGGAGATGTACAGGGTTCAGTAGAGGCTTTAAAAGAAGCTTTATTAGAGCAGAGCACCGATGAGGTACAGATTAAAGTTGTACATAGCGGAGTAGGAGCTATTCGAGAGGCTGATGTTATGCTAGCCAGTGCCTCTAATGCTATTATAATTGGTTTTAATGTACGGCCTGATAACAATGCTCGTCAAGTAGCAGATAAAGAAGAAGTTGATATTAGAACCTATCGCGTAATTTATAAAGCTATAGAAGATGTTAGAGCAGCTATGGAGGGCCTTTTAGATCCTGATTATAAGGAAATAATTGTGGGTCGAGCTGAAGTGCGAGATGTCTTTAGTGTACCTAAAGTAGGTAATGTAGCTGGAGTTTATGTAACTTCAGGTAATATTAATCGAAATGCTCAAGCTAGACTACTTAGAGATGGAGTTGTTATCTTTGAAGGAGATATTAGCTCATTAAAACGCTTTAAGGACGATGTTAAGGAAGTAGCTGAGGGTTATGAATGTGGGATTGGTCTGGAAAATTTCGATGATATTAAAGTTGGAGATGAAATCGAAATTTATGATTATGAAGAAATCCAAAGAACTCTGTAGTAAATATGACTTAATAGGAGTTGATTTATAATGGCTAAGCATAGACCGAGAAGAGTAGGAGAATTAATCAAACAGGAAGTTAGTCAAATGTTACTGCAGGATGAGATTAAAGATCCCCGAATTGGTTTTGTAACTATTACTGATGTTGAGGTTTCCGGTGATCTGCGACATGCTAAAATATTTGTCAGTGTGCTCGATGATGAGCAGGCTAAAGAGGAAACAATGGAAGGCTTAAAAAATGCTGTAGGTTATATACGGAGAGAGTTAGGACAACGAATTCGTTTGCGTCATACACCGGAGATTATCTTTAGATACGATAACTCTATTGAACGAGGCACGAAGATATTTAAGATACTAGAAGAGTTAGATGAGTAAAATGTTAAATAAAGGCTGGGGTTTAAGTGAAGAAATATCAACATTTGTTAAATATAATAGAAAAGGAAGATAAGTTTTTATTAACCTCTCATGTTAATCCGGATGGAGATAGCATAGGTTCATTATTAGCTCTAAAGTTTATTTTGGAGTCTTGTAGTCAGCAAGTAGAGATTGTATTAGCTGATTCAGTACCTGGTTATTTGGAGTTTTTACCCGGTAGTCAGGATATACATAGCTATCAGGAGCTACCTGTTGACTTAAAAGAGGAGTCTTACGGAGTCTATTTTGTTGTAGACTGTGGTGAGCTATCAAGGATAGGCGAAGTGGAAGCTCTGCTGACTGAAGAAGATAAAATAATTAATATAGACCATCATGAAGATAACGAAGAGTTTGGAAGTAAAAACTATGTGGATTCTACAGTAGCAGCTACCGGAGAGTTGATCTACGATTTAGCTGTGGAGTTAGGGGTTAATTTTAAGAGCGATTTTGGAACTGCTATTGCTACAGCTTTGATTACTGATACTGGTAACTTTACCTATGCTAATACTTCAGCTAAAACTCACCGGATTATTGCTGATATGTTGGAGTTAGGGGTAGATACGCAGGCTATAATTACCGAAGTTTATGGAAAACGTAGCTTCAGTAATTTAAAGCTCTTAAGTAAGGTTTTAAGTGAATTACAGGTAACTGCCCAACAACAGATTGCCTGGTTAAGTGTAGACCAGTCTACTTTGAACTCTGTACAGGCTACTTGGGAGGATACTGAAGGTTTGGTTAATTATCCTCGCAGCTTGGAAGGAGTTGAGGTAGGAATTTTATTTAAAGAAGTAGCTGCTGAAGAGACGCGAGTTAGTTTGAGGTCTAATGCCTTTTTTTCTGTCAATGAGTTTGCTAGTTATTTTGGTGGGGGCGGTCACGCTCGGGCAGCCGGTTGTACTGTTGAAGCTCCCTTGGCTAAAGCTGAAAAGATGGTAATTTCTAAACTAAAAGAAGAATTAGGTGTTGGCAATGCAGGGGATAATTAACCTAGTTAAACCATTAAATCTGACTTCTTTTCAGGCGGTAAAAAGAGTTAGAAAGATACTGCAGATTAGAAAAGTAGGCCATACGGGAACCTTAGATCCTTTAGCAACCGGAGTTTTACCTATTTGTGTGGGTAGGGCTACTAAGGTGAGCCGATTTTTAGTTGATACTTCTAAGGAGTATATAGCTGAATTGAGATTAGGAATTAAAACCGATACCTTAGATGCTGCTGGAGAGATAGTAGCTGAGGAGGAAGTTTCTGAATTAAATACAGAGCTTATTAAAGAGGCTTGTGCAGAATTTGTAGGGGAAATTGAACAGGTGCCACCTATGTATTCTGCTGTTAAGCAGGATGGTAAACGCTTGTACAGATTAGCCCAACAAGGTAAGACGGTGGAGCGAGAGCCGCGTCAGGTTAAGATTTATAATCTGAAAGTTTTAGCAGTGGATTTACCTGTGATTAGGTTTGCTGTTGAGTGTTCTAAAGGAACCTATATTCGAGTTTTAGCAGCTGATATTGCTAAAAAGTTGGGCAGTTGTGGGCATTTATCCTTTTTGATTAGGGATAGAGTGGGCCCTTTTAAAATAAACGAAGCGATAATTCTAGCAGAGTTAGAGAAAGCAGCAAGCACCGATTCTTTAGCAGAGACTTTATTACCTATAGATTCTGCTTTAGTTCATTATCCCAAAATAAAGATCAAGTCTGAACCTCAACTTTATAAATTAGTCAGTAATGGAGCTAGTTTTGATTTTGAAGGAGTAGCTAATCAGGAAAATAAGTTGGATTTAGGGCAAAAAATCAGGGTTTATAGTGCTGAAGATGAGTTTTTAGGGATTTATGAGTTTGTGTTAGAGCAAAAAAGTAAGAAGAGAATTTTTAAACCGGTGAGACTCTTTTGTTAAAGGGGAGAGCAGAATGGAAGTTGTTAGAGGCGAGGCAATTAAAGAAGAAGAAGATTCAGTAGTGGTTACTCTAGGCTGCTTTGATGGTATTCATTACGGGCATCAGCAGATCATTGAAGAAACGATTACTAATGCTAAGCAGTTAGCTTGTAAAAGTGCTTTATTTAGCTTTACTCCCCATCCGATGAGTGTTATTGCTCCCCAAAAAAAGCCACGCTTACTAAGTAATTGGCAGCAAAAATTGAAAATTATTGCAGAAATCGGGATTGATAAGGTGTATCTGCAGGAGTTTACTAATGATTTTGCTAAGTTAGACTTTGAGAGCTTTGTTAAAGATTATTTAGTGGCTGGAATTAATGCTCAAAAAGTAGTGGTAGGGTCAGATTTTCAATTTGGTCATCGAGGTTTAGGTAATGTAGACAAGTTAAAAAAGTCAGGTAAGGAGTTAGGGTTTACAGTTCAGGCCTTAGAGGCGGTAACTATTGAGGGAGTAATAGTAAGTAGCACTTATATTAGAGAGTTAATAGAATCTGGACAAGTTAGTGAAGTTAAAAAGTACTTAAGTCGTAACTATTCTATACTCGGAGAGGTTGTAGGTGGAGATAAGCGAGGCAGGAAGTTAGGGTTTCCTACAGCTAATTTAAAGCTGCTAGCTGAGTATGTTATCCCTAAAATTGGAGTTTATGCTGTTAAGGTTTCTTTAAATGGTAGTAGTTATCAAGGAGTAGCTCATTTAGGGGCTAAACCTACTTTTAGTCAGAATGAGTTTACTTTTGAAGTGCATATCTTTGATTTTGGTGATTATATCTATCAACAGCAGTTAGAGGTGGAGTTTGTGCAACGTTTACGGGGACAGATAGGATTTGCTAGTCAAGAAGAGCTAGTTAAGCAGATCAATCAGGATATAGAAGAGGCTCGAGAGATTTTAAATAAATAGTTAATAGTTAAAGGTTAATTATTAATTGCACTTTATAACGATGCTGTTTACAATCTCTTTTTTTTATGTTAAAATTATATGGTAGTTTGAACCATTAACTAGGAATAGCGTTTTCACCAGCGCAGTTCTTGGTTAATGGGGATTTGAGATTAAGGAGGTGAAGTTATATGTTAACTGCTGAGAAAAAAGAAGCTATAATCGAAAAATTTAAGCGTCATGAAGATGATACAGGTTCGCCAGAGGTTCAGATTGCCTTGTTAAGTGCTCGTATTGCTGAATTGACGGAACATCTTCAGGATCATAAACAGGATCATAATTCGCGCCGAGGTCTTTTGAAGATGGTAGGTCAGCGTAAGCGTTTACTTAGCTATTTAAAGGATAACGATGTAGAGCGTTATCGAGCTTTAATCGATGAATTAGGGTTAAGGGGCTAAGTAATCAATTAGTTAAGTCAAAGAGCGGGATTTCCCGCTCTTATATTTTAGATTGATTTAGTAAATTATATTATTAATAATACTAAATAAAGGAGAGTTGTTAATGCAAAAAGAATGGAGCCTTGAGTTTGGAGGTAGAGATTTAGTTATAGAAAGTGGAGCCTTAGCTAAACAGGCTAATGGTTCGGTATTAGTTAGATATGGTGAGAGTGTTATTTTAGTTACTGCTACTATGGATGATCCGCGGCCGGGAATGGACTTTTTTCCTTTGATGGTTAATTATGAAGAACGACTTTATTCCGCAGGTAAGATTCCGGGAGGCTTTATTAAGCGGGAAGGAAGACCTAGTGAGGCAGCTACTTTGACTTCAAGATTAATCGATAGACCTTTACGTCCTTTATTTCCTGAAGGAATGCGCGATGATGTACAGATTATAGCTACAGTGCTTTCGGTAGATAACGATAATCCACCTGATATCGCAGCTATGATTGGTGCTTCAGCAGCTTTATGTATTTCTGATATTCCTTTCGATGGGCCAATCGGAGGGGTAAAAGTAGGTATGGTTGAGGATGAGTTTGTGATCAATCCTACTCTAGAGCAGCAAGAAGAGAGTCCTTTGGACTTGATTGTAGCTGGGAATGAGGCTGGGGTAATGATGGTTGAATCTGCTGCTGATGAAGTAAAAGAGGAGCAGTTACTTGATGCTATTGAGTTTGGACATCAAGAAATTAAAAAGGTGATTTCTTTACAAGAAGAGATAGTAGCTGAAATTGGTAAGGAAAAAGAGACGGATATCAGATTAGCAGTTTATGAAGATGAGGATGTTGAAGCTGAGGTTAAAGAGTATGTTGGCGAGCAGATTAAAGAGGCCTTACAGATTACTGATAAGCTCGAGCGAAATCAGCAGTTAGATAAGATAAGAACTGAAACTAAGGAGCATTTTGCTGAGAAGTTCAGTGAAACAGAAGATGCTGAGCATAAAAACAAGGTAGTCAAGTCTACTTTAGGTGATCTTAAAAAGCAAGCTATTCGTAGTTTGGTGATTGAAGAAGGAATTAGAATTGACGGTCGTCAAAAAGATGAAGTGCGTCCTATTTGGTGCAAGGTAGGTCTTTTACCAAGGACTCATGGTTCAGGAGTTTTCACTAGGGGTGAGACGCAGGCTTTAACGGTAGCTACTTTAGGTGCAGTAGGTGATGAGCAGATTCTAGATGGTTTGGAAGATGCAGACTCTAAAAGATATATGCATCACTATAACTTCCCTTCTTTCAGTGTGGGAGAGACTGGCCCTATTCGCGGCCCCGGCAGAAGAGAGATCGGTCATGGTGCTTTAGGTGAAAAGGCTTTAAAGCCAATGATTCCTGACTATGATGAGTTCCCTTATACTATTCGGGTAGTTTCTGAGGTTTTAGAGTCTAACGGTTCTACTTCTCAAGCTAGTATCTGCGGTAGTACTTTAGCTTTGATGGATGCTGGAGTTCCTATTAAAAAGCCGGTAGCTGGAATAGCTATGGGACTGATGAAAGAAGGAGATCAGTTAGCAATTTTGACGGATATTCAAGGGATAGAGGACTTTAACGGCGATATGGACTTTAAGGTAGCCGGAACTGAAGATGGAGTAACTGCTTTGCAGATGGATATTAAGATTGATGGAGTTTCTAAGGAGATTTTAGCAGAGGCTTTAGAGCAGGCTAAAATAGGTAGGCTGCATATTTTAGAGGAGATGTCAAAGGCTATTTCAGAGCCTAGAGATCATCTGTCTCCTTATGCACCTAATATTATTACCATGGAGATCGATCCGGATAAGATTAGAGATGTAATCGGGCCCGGCGGCAAGACTATTAAAAAGATAGTGGAAGTTACTGGAGCTAAATTGGATATTGATGATGACGGCACAGTAGTAATTGCTGCAGAGGATCAAGCGAGCGGTTTTGAAGCTCAAGAAATGGTAAATAAAATAACGGAAGATGTAGAAGTAGGTAAGATCTATGAAGGTGAGGTTAAGAAGACTACTCATTATGGTGCTTTTGTAGAGGTTTTACCTGGTAAAGATGGATTACTTCATATTTCTGAAATGGCCGACCACCATGTTAAAAAGGTGGAAGACTTGATGGAAGAAGGAGATGAGGTAACGGTTAAAGTGACTGGAATTGATGATAAAGATCGAATTAATTTATCAAGGAAGGATGCCTTAGCTGAGCTGGAGAATGAAGAAGATTAGTTCTGGCTTTTAACAACTAATTACTTTTCTGAAACATAAACTGGATTCTTTCTGGTTTATGTTTTTTAAATTATACTACAACTGTAAGTAGGTGGAAAATATGAAATTAGGACTCCATTTATCCATAGCTGGTGGAGTTGATAAAGCAGTGGATAGAGCGGTTGAGTTAGGAGCTGATACTTTACAGATCTTTGCTAAAAGTCCGAGGAACTGGCAGGGCCGGCAGTTAAAATCAGCGGAAATTGCTACCTTCAAAACTAAGCTAGCGGAGGCTGAAATCAATCCGCTAATAGTACATGTTAACTATTTAAGTAACTTAGCTACGCCTAAAGAGGAGCTGTATCGGAAATCTAAAGCAGCTATTAGTGCAGATTTGCAGAGAGCAGAGCTTTTGGGAGCCGATTATTTAGTTTTACATCCTGGTAATCATACTGGCTCGGGAACTGAAGCTGGCTTGGCTAGAATCAATCAGGCCCTAGAGCAGTTAGTGGCTGAAAATGAAACAGGGGTTAAGCTGTTATTGGAGAATGTAGCCGGAGCTGGAACCGAGCTCGGAGTGAATTTTAAGGAGTTAGCGGCTATGGTCTCTGGCATTCCTACTGCAGAGATTGGACTCTGTTTAGATACTTGTCATGCCTTTGGAGCTGGTTATAATCTCAGTACTAAAGAAGGAATTCAAAGGCTGTTGGCTGAAATTGATGAAGATTTTGCTTTGGATAGATTAGAAGTTGTACATATTAATGATTCTAAAGGGGAACTGGGTAGCAACAAGGATAGGCATTTTCATATTGGGCAGGGTGAAATTGGTTATTCAGGCTTTAAGGAGTTATTAAAGCTTTTACCTGATAGCGTTAAGGCCCTAATTTTGGAGACGCCAATTGATGAAGCTGGAGATGATGAATTGAATTTGCAGACTTTGCAGGATCTAGCTGATGAGGTGATTTAATGGAAGCTAATGAGATAGAGAAACTACCAGTTGCTGAAATAAGTGAACTTTTTACTGAAGGAAGCTTGCTAGCTCAGAATTTAAACGATTATGAGTATCGTTATCAACAAAAGATTATGGCTGAAGTAATAGCGAAAGCCTTTAATCGACAGACTCATCTGTTGGTTGAAGCAGGAACAGGAACTGGTAAGTCTTGGGCTTACTTGGTGCCTAGTATTTATTGGGCCCTCCAAAACAAGCAAAGGGTAGTAGTTTCTACAAATACTATCAATTTGCAGGAGCAGTTGATTAAAAAGGATATTCCTTTTTTGCAACAGGTTTTGGATAAGGACTTTAAGGCAGTCTTAGTTAAAGGGAGAAGTAACTATCTGTGTTTAAGAAAGCTTTACACCTTAGAAAATTTAGCAACTGAAGTTTTAAGTGAAGCAGAATTCAGCTCTTATTCTAGACTACTGGCCTGGAATAAGCAAGCGGTAAGCGGTTGTCGTTCCGAACTGCTTTTTCAACCTCAATTTAAGCTGTGGCAGCGAGTTGCTTCCGAAAGTGAAAGCTGTTTAAGAGCTAACTGTCCTTACCAGCAGCGGTGCTATTTTACTCAAGCTAGACAGGAAAGCATTAGTGCTGATATTTTAGTAGTTAACCATCATCTTCTATTTGCTGATATTGCTGTACGTAAAGAAGAGGGTATGGATTTAGAAATGGCTGTCTTGCCTAAATATAAGCATATTATTTTGGATGAGGCCCATAACATTGAAGAGGTAGCTACTAGCTACCTAGGAAAGAAGGTTAGTCAAAGAGAATTATTGAGCTTTTTACATAACTTATATCCTAAAGAGTCTAAACAAGGAATAGAAGGTTTTTTGCTAGAGTTGCGCTTTAGGATCAATCAAGCTAAAGAGGATATTGAAAAAAAGCAGCGCTTAGAGTTACAACGTTTAATAGATAATACTCTCCAGCCTTTGGTATTAAAATCTACTGAAAGAAGTAATATCTTCTTTGAGTGTTTGGCTAATTTTACTCAGGAATTAAAGACAGAAACAGCTAGCGGGAAGCTGCGACTTAAAGAGAATATAATAGAACATGCTGATTGGCTTAAAGTAACTGAAGAAGCTGAAAACTTCTTATTAGCTTTGAATCAGCTATTACGTGAACTGAAAAAACTCAGTAGCAACTTAGCCTTAATTTCTGGAGTTGATTTTGAAGACTATGAAGGAGTGTGTTTAGATTTAGAAGCTAAAATCAAGTACCTACAACAGATGGTGGAGACTGTAGATCTTATTCTCAATGATTCGGCGACGGAAGAAGTAGTAAATTGGATAGAAACTAAGCAAAATAGTCAGGGGGAGATTAACTGTAATCTTAATTCAGCCCCAGTAGATATTGCAGCTGAGTTTAAAGAGCGGCTGTTAGTTGAGATGGATTCTATAATATTTACTTCAGCTACTTTAACGGTTGATCAATCATTTTCATATATTAGAGATAGATTAGGTTTAACAGAGGAGTTGGTAGCTGAACTAAGAACTGGTGATCCTTTTGATTATCAGCAACAGGCTATGTTGGCAGTTCCTATAGATTTACCGGGCCCGAATAGTGAAGAGTTTACTAAGCAAGCTATAGCAGCATTAGCAAAGTTATTATTTGCTAATCAAGGTCGCAGCTTAGTTCTTTTTACTTCCTATAAGATGCTGAATAGCTTTTATCTTGAGTTAAAATCTGAACTTAAAGAGGCTGAAATTGATCTCTATCGTCAAGGAGATAAGTCGCGTCATCTTTTAATTAAGGATTTTAAAGAAAGTAAAGCAGCGGTAATTTTAGGGACAGCTAGTTTTTGGGAGGGGGTAGATATCCCCGGAGATAAATTGAGTTTAGTTGTGATTGTCAAACTACCTTTTAAAGTGCCTACTGATCCTATTGTAGAGGCTAAAGTGGAAGAGCTAGAGTCAACTGGTAAAGACCCTTTTTTGAATTATATGTTACCTCAAGCGGTAATTAAGTTTAAACAGGGCTTTGGTAGGCTGATTCGCTCCCAGACTGATCAAGGAGTAGTAGTAGTATTGGATAAGAGGATTATTAATAGAAGGTATGGTCAAGTTTTTATTAATTCAATCCCTCGGGGATGTCAAGTTTTAAGTTCAAAGATTGAAATAGTAGCTGAAGAAATCAATAAATTTTGGGATTCCAGTTGAAATTTCCATCTAAAAACAGGATTTAAGGGTTTGACCAAGAATATAAATTATAGAGCAAAAATACATATATATAATTTTGCTAATTGAGGAGGATTGATATGAATACAAAAAAGTTAAATATTATTTTGATTTTAGTAGTTCTACTATTACTTATATCAGCAACTAATTTATGGGCCGGCAGCGAGTTTAAAATTCGCTACAAGGTGCAGAGTGATGATGCTTTAGTTAATATTGCTAGAGAGTTTGGAACTACTGTAGATAGGCTAAAGGAAGTAAATAACTTAGGAAATAGATTTATTAGAGCAGGAGATACTATTGAAATTCCTTTGGAATACTCTCTGGAAAGTAAAGAAGATGAAGCAGAAAAAGATGCTTTTAAGGTTAGACTTTTAGCAGAAACCTATAAAAATGATGATCGAGGAAGTTATACTTTAAATAAGAATACATATGAGAATATAACTATTAAAGTAGATAATAGTTCCTTAGATAATATACAGGTGGCTCATCTGAATACTTTAGATTATAATGTCCGGCCCGGAGACACTTTATATGATTTAGCCAGGGAATTTAATACTTCAGTAGCAGTAATTAGAAAATTAAATGATATGGATAGTAGTGATGTGATTAGAAGGGGCGATAAGATTACTTTACCTATTGATAATTTAACGGCTAGAGAGGTAGTTGCCTTAACGGTTACTGAAGAAGAAAAAGATCTTTTAGCTCGATTAATTTATAGTGAGGCTCGTGGTGAACCATATACTGGCCAAGTTGCTGTAGGAGCAGTTGTTTTAAATAGAGTAATTGATAGTCAGTTTCCCGATAATATTAGGGATGTAATTTATCAACGAGGTCAGTTTACTCCCGTTAGTAACGGACATATTTATAGGCAACCTGATAGACAAGCCTATCAAGCAGCTGATGATGCTTTATCTGGTAAAGATCCTTCTAGAGGGGCTTTATACTTTTATAATCCTGATACTGCTACTACTTTGTGGTGGCTTTCAACTCGTGATACTATAGTTAAGATCGGTAATCATTTATTTGCCGAATAACTTTCTTTAAAGAGACTGATTTTCTTAGCCAGAGAATCAGTCTCTTTTATACTTTAAGGTCGGGGAGGATCTAAAGTAGGTTCTAGTTTTTGGTTATTGCTATCTAAAGAAGAAGCTGGTACTTCGTTTTTGGTTGATTGCTGCTCTAATTTTTCATTTAAATAGTTGATAACTCCTGTTTCTATTGCTTTGGCAATTCTTTTTAGTTCTTCTTCATTAGTTAATCTTTGAAAGTCTTGAGGATTACTTAAGAAGCCTACTTCTACTAAGACGGCTGGCATTTCTGTGTGTTGAAGCACATAAAAGGGCCCGGGTTTGATTTGGCGATAGTTTTCAGGTTGAATGTTGATCAGTTCTTCCTGTATAAATCCAGCTAACTGCTTGCTTTCTTCACATTCAGGTGTGTAAAAGCTTTGACCGCCAAAGGAACTAGTGCCCGGAAAGCTATTGACATGGATACTTATAAAAAGATCGGCATTTCTTTGATTAGCCATTTTAGCTCGTTGAATAATATCCTTCCTGCGATTATTTTGGTATAATGAATCGTCCTTCCTAGTCATTACTACCTTTAAACTTCCCTTAGATAGGTAATCAGTTAAGTATTTAGCTACTTTAAGGTTAATTTCTTTTTCTTTGACTTGATTGCTACTAGTTCCATCATCTATTCCTCCGTGGCCAGCATCAACTACTATTAGTTTATTCAAAGAACTATCAGGTTGGCTGATGCCGAAGGCTAATAACTTGCCAGCGAAGAAAAATACTAAACAGCAAACCAATAATTTTTTTTTGGTAATTGTGAAAACATTCATCCACTGCATAAGTTTAAAACTCCTTTAACAATTAATACTTAACAGTTAATAGCTAATAGTGTATAGTTAATAGTTGAAGTTTAAAAGATCAAAACTCTATTGTTGTCTATTATCCATTATTAGTATATTGTTGCGTTGGCGTGGGGAGCCAAATGGATGTTTAAAGCTAAAAAAGTTTATTTTAGTACTTCTAAGACTCATCTCCACTAAAATAAGAGCAAGTCAATTTTAATTAGAAAAATTGACTAAAACAGCTCTTATTTTAGCTCCGATTCGTCAAGAAGTACTAAAAAATAAACTTTAATATCGCTTATAAACACCCATTTGGCCGTGCTGATAACGAAAAATATGTTTGATGCGTCTTCCGCTAACATAATTTTGCGCTTTATATCCCAGTGGGGGTTGTTTCAGAGTGGGATTCAGGTTTTTCGTCGAAATTGCTCATTGCTTTCTAAAATGCTTTGGTCAAATCATAATATATCAAAGCATTTGTAAATAGCACTAAGTTAGAAAAAGGTGTTGGAACGGCGCGACGCAAAGCTAGTCATTATTCTGGAAACTTCCCCCACTAGGTCATTAACGCCACAATAGACCTTGATATTGTTTTTTTAGAACTTGAACTTTATCTTTTGATCTTAATTTATCCTCTATCATTTATCATCTGTCCTTTGAAACATTAGACTGATATTGTTTTAAACAAATCATCACTGTTATATAAAAGTATATTAGCGATTTACTAAAATATTAATGTTATTTTTAAAATATATATTTTACTCAACTCTCTTTTAATATTGGCTATTCACTTCTATTCCAAATATAATTTGCATAAGTACTTAGCAGGAAGCAATTATAGGGAGGAATTTTGGCTATGGAGCTTTACTTTTCCAAGAGAGTAGCTGTAATTTTAGTTTTGATAGTTGGGATAGGAGTTTTTCTCTTAGGTAGTTTAACCTCTAATTTAACTCAGGAAGTAGTACAACTGACTGAAGATAGATTAGTTCCTATTTATAAAGTGGATACCGAGGAGCAGAAATTAGCTATTACTCTAGATGGCATGTGGGGAGCAGAGCATACTCCGCATTTATTGGAGATTTTTGCTGAGCATGAGGTGACTATTACTTTTTTCTTCGGAGGTAACTGGCTAGAAGATTATCCGGAAATGGCTAAAAAGATTGCTGCTGAAGGCCATGAAATAGGCAATCATACTTATAGCCATCCTCATCTTAACTCCTTAAGTAGAGATGAGATTGCTGAAGAACTAGAATATAATCAAGAGTTGATAGAGGATTTGGTTGGAGAGCAGCCTAAGTTATTTCGACCTCCTTTTGGAGAGTATAGTAATAAGGTGATTGAGGTGGCAGAGGACTTAGGTTTTCAGACTATTCAGTGGAGTATTGATTCATTAGACTGGAAGGAGCCGGGAGTGGACTTTATTGTGGAGCGGCTGTTGGAGAAGTCTGAGGCTGGAGATATTATCTTAATGCATAATAATGCTCCTCATACTCCGGAAGCACTGGAGAGAGTGATTCCTAAGCTACAGGAGCGAGGTTATGAGTTAGTTAAGCTGTCTGAATTGACCTATGACGAAGACTATTATATCGAAAGCCATTCTGGTTTACAGAAAAAATTAGGAAATTAACGGGAGGCTAGCCGATGTTAATTAATCTTAAAAAGCTACTCGATTTTTGGGAGAATAAAAGTCACTTGTTACTAATAGCTTTAGTTGTAGTTTTGATGTTAGGAGTAGGAGTTAGGTTATTTATAGCTGGTAATCAGCGAGCAGTGCCTACTGCTGCTGAGCCTTATTATCAGGGCCCGGAGGATAAAGAAGCGATGGCTTTAACTATCAACGTAGCCTGGGGGCAAGAGTATATTCCTGAGATGTTGGATGTATTGGCAGCCGAAGATGTTAAAGCTACCTTCTTCTTTATCGGTAAGTGGGTAGAGAAGTATCCAGAGTTAACCCAAGAGATAGCTGAAGCAGGTCATGAAATAGGTAATCACGGTTATAGTCATGCCCATCCTAATCAACTATCTAAGGAAGAATTAGTTAGTTTAATTAAAGATAATGAGAAATTATTAAAGGAAGTTACCGGAAAAGAGACCGATCTTTTTGCTCCCCCATATGGAGAGTATAATGATAAGGTAGTGCAGATAGTAGATGAGCTAGGATATAAGACTATTATGTGGACGGCAGATACTATCGATTGGCAGCGTCCAGCTCCAGAAATAATAACTAAACGAGTATTAACTAAGGCAGATAAGGGAGGAATAGTTTTAATGCATCCTACAGAACCTACAGTTAAAGCTTTACCTACGATGATAAAAAGGTTAAAAGACGAGGGATATCAGTTAGTAACAGTTTCTCAACTTTTAGCTGATTAAATACTGGGAAATTTAAACTTTCGACAGGAAAAAATAATGTTTTATTGAAAATATAATGTAGCTACTTATTCATAGTCTAAATATATTGAGGCAAATAAAATCTTTATCAGCTAGCTTTTCTTATATATGATTAGTATTGGAAGTTGAATTAGGGAAGGGAGAATTTGAAATGGAAATTGAAATTAAGCGCTTAGATGATTCAGTACCTTTACCAACTTATAAACATGCAGGTGAAGATGCCGGATTGGATCTTTATACTGTTGAATCAGCTACTTTGAAGCCCGGAGAACGTAAGTTATTTAAAACCGGAATAGCAATTGCTTTACCGCGGGGCTATGTAGCCTTTGTAAATCCGAGAAGTGGACTAGCTTTAGAGCACGGAATTACAGTTTTAAATGCTGATGGAGTGATCGATCCTGGTTATCGAGGTGAAATTGGAGTGATTTTGATTAATCATGGCCAAGAACCTTTTACAATTGAAAAGGAAGCTCGAATTGCTCAACTGATTGTACAGGAGTATGTAGAAGTGGAGTGGAAGGAAGTTAAGCAGCTTTCTAAAAGTAATAGGGCTCAAGGAGGATTCGGACATACCGGAATTAAAGACTGAAAACTTTTAATACCTCCTTGCTTAACTGCATAAAATATTATTATAAGGATAGTGAAGGAGGTATTAGGATGAAGTTGAGTGCTTTGCAAGGTAAAGAAATTATAAATATGGATGATGGAGGTAGGTTGGGTATAATTAGTGAAAGTGAATTAGTTATTGATGTGGAAACAGGAGATATTGAATCGATAATCATTCCTAATCAAGAAGGGGTGATGGGTTTTTTTGGAGAAGAAAAATACTTACTTATTCCTTGGCAGGCCGTTCAAAAGGTAGGCTCGGAAGTAGTGATTGTTGATTTAGAGAATGATTTACAAGCACAGCGAGCATCCATATAATTACAGGATAGCCTCCTTAATTCTAGTATATATTAAACTTAAGTTAATTTACTAAGGAGGTTAGATATATTATGTCGTCTGTAATAGGAGTTTTTGCTAATGAAGAACGAGCTGAAAGAGCAGTTAATGAGATTAAACAAGCCGGTTTGGATGAAGGTGAGATTTCAATTGTAGCTAAAGGAGAAGAAGGAGCTACAGGTGAAGAGCAACAAGGTCAACGTGGTAAAACAGAGATGTCTTTTGAAAATCAAAACTTAGGTGATGGTACTGCCACAGGAGGAGCAATTGGTGGTATTGCCGGTTTAATGGCCGGAGCTGGTCTCTTTGCTATTCCTGGAGTAGGGCCTATCATAGCTGCGGGCCCTATTGCTGCTGGTTTAAGTGGAGCTGTAGCCGGTGGTTTAACGGGAGCTTTAGTGGACTATGGAATTCCAGAGGAAGCGAGCCAAGAGTATGAGAATCAGGTTCGTCAAGGAAACATTTTAGCTATCTGTGAAGGTTTAGAGGATCGAGACCAATTAGCTGATATTGAAGCTATTATGCAGAGAAATGGTGCTACTGAGATTGAAATTCATTAAATAATGCTTAAATTGAGAAAGGAGTGGATTAATTCCCTCCTTTCTTTCTTTTAGCTTGACATTTAAATTTATTTATTAGAAAATAAAGTAGAATAGAATAAGACTTAAGATGGAGGTGCTCCCTTTATTAGTACTTAGAGGATTTTTATTAAGGAAAGGAAAAGGAGCCGAAGTCTGAATTAGAGCTATTTTTTAATTTAGGCTGGTTTTAGAGTTAATAGCTCTAGGGCTGTCATTGGTTAGTTAAACTAATGGAGGACTATCTATAACTGTGATTGGTGTCCTGCCAATCTATTTTTATTTGCTAAACTGTTTTTAGAAAGGAGTTGGAGATTAAAGATGAAGAAAATATTAGTTAATGGTGCTCAAGGAAGAATGGGTAGTGAGGTTGTTAAATTAGTTGCTCGGAGTAGAGATTTTCAGTTAGTGGCTGCTGTTGATGTAGACAATATAGGGGAGGATATTCATCAACTGTTAGGGATTACGGCTCCTCAAGTTGAGATTGAAGATGATTTAGAGGCTGCTATTGAGGCTCATAATCCTGAGGTAGTAGTAGACTTTACTACTCCGCAGGTAGTAATGGAGAATATTGAAGTTGGCTTAACCAGTGGAACTGATATGGTAGTAGGAACTACAGGGATTACTGAATCAGATTTAAGTAAAATAGAGGAATGGGCCGCGGCTGGGGAAGCGAATATAATTATAGCTCCTAACTTTGCTATTGGAGCTATCTTAATGATGGAGTTTGCTCAAATGGCGGCTAAATATTTTGAAGGAGTGGAGATTATTGAACTGCATCACAATCAAAAGATAGATGCTCCTTCAGGAACTGCTATTAAAACTGCTGAATTGATTAATAAAGCTTCAGAAATAAATCAAGAGGGAGTTGAAGAGATTGAGAAGCTGACCGGAGCTCGAGGTGGACAAGAAGGAGAAATTAATATTCATAGTGTTCGTCTACCTGGTTTAGTTGCTCATCAAGAGGTGATCTTTGGTGGAGAAGGGCAGACCTTTAAACTTAGACATGACTCTATAGATAGAAGCTCTTTTATGCCGGGGGTTAGGCTGGCTATTCAGTGTGTAGCTGAAGCTGAAGGAGTAGTTTATGGTTTGGACAACCTAATTGATCTTTAAAAGCTAATATTTTACCTGTAAAAAGAAATAACTTTGGACTAGACAAGCACTACTTGGGAAGGTTAGCCATATAATATTAATAGATTTTTAAGTTAGAAGAGGAAGGGGGCTTAAAATGACCGCTAAATTAGCCGGGATTAAACTGGCTGTTTTAGGTGGAGACCAGCGAGAGTTAGAAATGTTAAGGCAGTTAGCAGCTACTGGAGCAGAGATTAAGACTTTAGGGCAGCCGGATATAGAGTTACCTGGGCTGGAGGTTGAGCATAGTTTAGCAGCAGCTGTTAAAGGAGCGCAAGTGGTAATTGCTCCTATGACCAGCACTGATGAAGAAGGATATCTTAAAGCTACCTTTGTCGAAGAACCGGTTAAGTTGGATAAAAGTTTTTTTAGTAGTTTAGAGACTGCTTCTTTATTCTTAATCGGAGTTGCTCGAGGAGAAATTGCTACTTACTGCCAAAAGCAGGAGCTAGAGCTTATCGAATTGGCAAGATTGGATGAAGTAGCTATTCTAAATGCTATTCCGACGGCTGAAGGAGCTATTCAGATTGCTATGGAAGAATCGGAGTTAACTTTACATAGCAATCAGGCTTTGGTTTTAGGTTTAGGCAGAGTAGGCCAGACCTTAGCTAGAATGCTAGCTAACTTAGGTAGTGAAACCTATGTGGCAGCTAGAAAGCCTGGGGATAGGGCCCGAGCTCAAGAAATGGGAATTACTCCTGTATCTTTTAAGCAGTTAGAGGAGGTAATCCCAGAGATGGACTTTATATTCAACACTGTGCCAGCCTTAGTCTTGGATAAAGATATATTAACTTCTGTTTCAAGTGAAGCTTTAATTATTGATATAGCTTCTGCACCGGGAGGGACTGACTTTCAAGCAGCTAAGAAGTTAGGAGTTAAGGCTCTGCTATGTTTAGGCTTACCAGGTAAGGTAGCTCCCAAAACTGCTGGTCAGATTCTTGGGGAGGTTATTCCCAGATTGATTGAAAATAGAGTTTAGTTTTGACCTTCCAAAGGAGGTGCATTGATTTGGAATTAAAAGGTAAAAAGATTGGTTTTGCATTTACAGGTTCCTACTGTACTTTGGATAGGGTAATTCCTAGCTTGGAGAGGTTAGTAGAGGTAGGAGCTATAGTTTATCCTATTTTTTCAGAGTCTATTCAAAAAAGAGATACTAAGTTTGGAACTGCCGCTAGTTGGGAAGAGAAAGTAATAAAAATTACCGGAAACGAGCCCATGACTAACTTAATTGAAGTAGAACCTATTGGCCCGGAAAAATTCTTAGATATTTTAATTGTAGCTCCCTGTACTGGAAATACTATGGCTAAAATTGCTAATGGAATTACTGATACTACAGTTTCAATGGCAGTTAAGGCCCATTTGAGAAATGATAAGCCGATAATTTTAGCTATAGCTACCAATGACGGTTTAGGTAATAATGCTGAAAACCTAGGGAAGTTATTAAATACTAAAAATATCTATTTTGTACCCTTTGGTCAGGATAATCCTAGTCAAAAAATAAATTCTTTGATTAGCAGAATGGACTTGATTGAAGAGTCTTTAAAGCTTGCTTTGGAAGAAAAACAGATTCAGCCGGTATTGATTGAATATAAAGGTTTTTAAATAGTACTTATAGAAGTAAGCAATGATTTAAATCAATTTATAAGGAGGATTATTAATGGAAAAATATAATGTAGCAGTAGTTGGAGCTACTGGTGCTGTAGGTAGAGAAATGTTGAATATCTTAGAAGAACGCGACTTTCCTTTTGCAGAACTGAAACTTTTAGCCACAGAGCGTTCTGCTGGAACTATACTTACTGTTAAGGGTCAGGAATATGAAGTAGAGGTTACTACTCCAGATTCTTTTCAAGGAATAGATATAGCTTTATTTAGTGCTGGTAGTGGGGCTAGTAAGCAGCTAGCTCCTGAAGCTACTAAAAGAGGAGCAGTAGTAGTTGATAATAGCAGTGCTTTTAGAATGGATCCTGAAGTGCCTTTGGTAGTACCTGAGGTGAATCCAGAAACTATAGCTGAACATCAGGGGATTATTGCTAATCCTAACTGTTCTACTATTCAGATGGTAGTTGCTTTGAAGCCACTTTATGATCAAGTAGGGATTAAAAGAATTGTAGCTTCTACTTATCAGGCCGTTTCAGGAACTGGTAAGGATGCTATGGACGAACTAATAGAACAAAGCAAAGCTTATTTAGCCGACAAAGAGGTTGAAGCTGAGGTTTATCCGCATCAGATTGCCTTTAACTGCTTACCACATATAGATATTTTCTTCGATAACGGCTATACTAAAGAAGAGATGAAGATGGTTAACGAGACTCAAAAAATAATGGCTGATAATAATATTAAAGTAACTGCTACAGCAGTGCGGGTACCGGTATTAATTGGTCATGCCGAATCTATTAATGTAGAGCTGGGGTCTGCCTTATCGGTAGCAGAAGTAAAAGAGCTATTAGCTGCTGCTTCTGGAGTTGAAGTAGTAGATAATCCAGCTGAACTGCTTTATCCAATGCAGACCCAGTGTGAAGAGAATGATAATGTGTTAGTAGGACGAATTCGTCGTGATCAAACTATAGATGCGGGTTTAGATCTTTGGATTGTAGGTAACAATCTGCGGAAAGGAGCAGCTTTGAATACGATTCAGATTGCTGAAGAGTTAATCAGCAATCGGTTCTGAGGTTAAGAAGTGGGGTGAGTGAATGAAAGGAATTTTAGTGCAGAAGTTTGGGGGTACCTCGCTGGCTACTGCTGAAAATAGAAAAGCAGTAATAGATAAGATAATTAATAGCATTAATCGAGGCTATAAAGTAGTAGTGGTAGTTTCAGCTATGGGCCGGGAAGGTGCTCCTTATGCTACTGATACTTTGATTAATTTAGCGCAAAATAGCTATGAATATATTAATCCTCGAGCTAAAGATTTATTGATGTCTTGTGGTGAAATAATTGCTTCGGTTGTAGTAGGGCAAGGATTAAAAGAGAGAGGGCATAATTATGAAGCTTTAACAGGGGCGCAGGCTGGAATAATAACCGATGATAACTATGGTAATACTAGAATTTTAGAGGTTAATCCTCAGCGAATTTTAGAGACTTTGGAAGCTAATAAGGTGCCTGTAGTTACTGGTTTTCAAGGGGTAAGCCAAGAAGGCGAAATTACTACTTTAGGTAGAGGTGGGAGTGATACTACTGCTACTGCTTTAGGTGCTGCTTTGCATGCAGAGATGGTGGAGATATATACCGATGTAGAAGGAGTAATGACAGCTGATCCTAATTTAGTTCCTCAGGCTAGGGTTTTAAAGCATATTACCTATGAGGAGGCTTGTGAATTAGCTTATCAAGGAGCTAAAGTAATTCATCCTCGAGCCGTTGAAATAGCTAGAAGAGAACGAGTACCGATTATGATTAGGTCGACTTTTACTGAAAGTCCAGGCACTGTAATTGCTGATACCTTTAGCCAAGAGAAACAGATAGATATTAAGGGAGACCAAGCGGTAACGGGGGTAACTAGTCGCAGTAATGTAAGTCTAGTAGAAGTCAAGCCTAGACAACCGCAAAAGTATGCTACAGCCTTAGGCTGTTTTGAGGTTTTGGCTGCTGCAAATATTAGTGTAGACTTTATTAATGTACGTCCAGAGATGATTACCTTTATTGTTAATCGAGAATTAGCTGCTAGGACTGAAGAGCTATTAGCTAAAACAGAGTATAATTATACAGTTAGCAATAACTTAATCAAGGTTTCGGTAGTAGGAGCGGGAATGACTGGTTTGCCTGGAGTAATGGCTAAAATGGTAAAGGCCTTAAAAGGCAGCGAAGTTCATATTTATCAGACTACTGATTCCCATACTACAATTTCTTTTTTAGTAAAAAGAGACGATGAACAAGATGCTTTACAGGCTTTACATTCTCAATTTAATTTAGCACAATGATTTTATGGAGGTGGATTTAAATGGCTCAATTTGGTGAAGTATTAACAGCTATGGTAACTCCCTTTACAGCTGATTTGGAGGTTAATTATGAAGCAGCTGCAGACTTAGCTAATTACTTAGTGGAAAATGGCTCAGATGGAATTTTAGTGTTAGGAACTACGGGAGAGGTTCCTACTTTGAGCAAGGAAGAGAAATTTAACTTAGTAGAAACAGTAGTTGAAGCAGTAGGAGAGAAGGCAAAAGTATTAGTAGGAAGTGGTTCTTATTCTACTCAAGCTAGTATAGAGATGACCCAGCAGGTAAGTCAGTTGGAGATAGACGGGGTAATGTTGGTAGGTCCTTACTATAATAAACCGCCTCAAGCGGGACTATATGAGCACTTTAAACAGATAGCTCAATCGACAGAGCTACCGGTGATGCTTTATAATGTTCCCGGTAGGACTTCAAAAAATATAGAGGCTCAAACTATTGCTAAGCTAGCAGAAATCGATAATATAGTAGCAGTTAAAGAGGCTAGTGGAGATGTACAGCAGGCTGCTGAAATTAATCAATTAACTGCTGCTGACTTTGATATTTATAGCGGTGATGATGGAATGACCTTGCCTATTTTAAGTATAGGTGGTAGTGGGATTGTTAGTGTAGCTGCCCATTTAGTAGGTGATCAGATTAAAGAAATGATAGGCTTACATAGAGCAGGTCAAGTAGAAGCAGCTGCTCAATTAAATGCAGAGCTGTTTCCGATTTTCAAGAAGATATTTATTACGACTAATCCTATTCCAGTCAAAAAAGCTTTAAACTTGTTGGGGAAGGAAGTAGGGCCGGTTAGACCTCCTTTAGTTGAAGCTACTCAAGAACAAGAAGAGATTTTAAAGACTCTTTTGGCTGACTATGATTTACTTTAAATAGTTGTGATTGAGGATATGCTGCTGGGCATATCCTCATTTTTGCTTTTTTACTTGTTTTAATCGATTTAATCCTTTATAATAGTAATTAGAGCTTTTTGAGCGGGGCTTATTTTTGATATTTTTATAGTTTTAGGATTTGATTAGCTCTGGGCGGGGCTAATTTAAGATAAATAAAGTTACAGTAAAGTATTTAATATTTAATGAAAAACTGCGGAGGTGCTAACTTAATTAATGATTAAAGAAAAAAACAGAATAGATAATATTTCTCTAATTCCTTTGGGAGGAGTTGGAGAGATCGGTAAGAATATGATGGTAGTTGAAGTAGAAGATGAAATATTAATTGTTGATGCTGGGGTAATGTTTCCGGAAGATGATCTGTTGGGAATCGATTTAGTGATTCCGGATATTACTTATTTGAAGGAGAATAAGGAACGGATTAAGGGAATCGTACTTACCCATGGACATCTAGACCATATTGGAGCCTTGCCTTATGTTTTAAGTGAAATTAATGTTCCGGTTTATGGTACTAAGCTAACCTTAGGTCTAGTAAGAGGAATTTTACAAGAACACGGTTTATTAAAAGAGGCCTATTTAAGGCATGTGTACCCTGGTCATTCGGCCCAGATTGGTAGCTTTTTTGATGTGGAGTTTATTAGAGTTAATCATAGTATTGCTGATACGTGTGCTTTAGCAATTCGGACTCCAGTAGGGGTTTTAGTCTATGCTAGTGACTTTAAGTTTGACCAGACTCCTATTAATGGGGAAATGGCGGATATCCATCGCTTAGCCGAATTAGGTAAAGAAGGAGTTTTAGCCTTATTTTCCGATAGTACTAATGCTGAGCGCGAAGGATATACTATGTCCGAAAAGGTAGTTAGTGAAACTATTAATGATATATTTAGTAGTACTAAGGATCGGATTATTGTTGCTTCCTTTGCTTCTAATATTAATAGAATTCAGCAGTTTATCGACTCTGCTTATAAGTATCAGCGCAAGGTTGCTGTTACTGGAAGAAGTATGATTAATAATGTTGAGATTGCTGAAGAGTTAGGGTATTTAGATATTCCAGAAAATACTTTGGTTGATATAGAAGAGTTAGGGAAGTTGCCTGATGAAAAGATTATGTTGTTAACTACTGGTAGCCAAGGCGAACCTATGGCAGCTTTAACTAGAATGGCTCGGGGAGATCATAGATATATAAATATTCAACATGGAGATACTGTAGTAGTTTCGGCGGCAGCGATTCCTGGCAATGAAAAATCTGTGGGGAAGACAATAAATAAATTAATGAAACGAGGTGCCGAAGTTATTTATGAGTTAGTTTCGGGAGTTCATGTATCCGGGCATGCTAGCCAGGAAGAACTAAAGCTGATGTTAAACTTAGTACAGCCTAAGTTTTTCATTCCAGTTCACGGTGAACATCGTCATCTAGAACATCATGCTCAGCTAGGTGAAGAGGTAGGAGTTCCGCGAGAAAATATCTTTATTACTGAGCCGGGTAGTGTATTAGAGTTTAGTAATAGTGATGGTCAGACTGTAGGTTCGGTAAAAGCAGGTCGGGTATTAGTGGATGGATTAGGTGTTGGCGATGTAGGAAATATTGTTTTAAGAGATCGTCGTTTGCTTTCTCAAGATGGGATTTTGATTGTAGTTTTAACTATCGATAAATCTGGAAATATTATTGCCGGGCCCGATATTATTTCTCGGGGTTTTGTTTATATTCGCGAGTCCGAAGAACTAATTAATGCTGCTACTGAAAGAGTTGAAAATGCTTTAAAGAAGTGCGAAGAGCAGAATATAACTGAGTGGTCGACGTTAAAGTCTAGAGTTAAAAATGCTTTAGGTAACTTTATTTATCAAAAAATAAAAAGAAAACCAATGATTATGCCTATAATTATGGAAGTTTGATTTTAAGAGTAGTCAAAGACATAATGTCTTTGACTGCTCTTTTATTTTGGGTTTCATTAATAGATATAACCTCATAAATTTGTTGGTAGTTAAAATAAGTGTTAGCTAATTTTATTTTTTTATGTAGTATAAATTAACTCCAATTTATTATACTAAGTACTAATAGATTATTTAATCTAGGAGTGTGATATATATTGTCTGAAGAAGAGAATAAAGTGAATCCAGCTCGAATTTCAAAGCCACAGGTTAAGAAAAAGAAGCAAGAGGGAAACTTAGAGACCTTAAAACAACTAGGGCAGACTAAGCTACCTCAAGATCTAAGCTCTGATATTCACTGTTTAAGTATAATTGGTCAGATAGAAGGACATGTAGTGCTACCGCCCAAGAATAAAACTACTAAATATGAACATCTTTTACCTCAATTAGTAGCTATCGAACAAAACCCGGAAATAAAAGGAGTAGTTATGATCTTAAATACTGTTGGAGGCGATATTGAAGCAGGACTGGCTATTTCTGAAATGTTAAATAGCATTTCTAAACCAACAGCCTCTTTGGTTTTAGGGGGTGGGCATAGTATAGGAGTTCCTATAGCAGTAGCTACTGATAAGTCTTTTATTGCTGAAACTGCTACTATGACTATTCATCCAATTAGATTAACGGGAATGGTAGTGGGAGTTCCGCAGACTTATGATTATTTGGATAAGATGCAGGATAGAGTTATTAAGTTTGTGAGTAGACATTCCAATATTGACGAAAAACATTTTAGAAGTTTAATGTTTCAGACTGGTGAATTAGTTAGAGATGTTGGTACTGTTTTAATTGGAGATGAAGCAGTAAAGGAAGGAATTATTGATCAAGTTGGTGGTTTAAATAAGGTGATTGCTGAATTGAAAAAGATGATTAATCAGCAAGAACAGTCTCAAAGTAGCAATGTTTCGACTATTGAAGCAGTTGATAGCTATGAAGTATAGAGGTGATTTAAGCTGTTATATTATTCTATAGTACCAGGTGAAAAAATATTTGCTGAAGAAGAGTCTGAGTTAGAGTTTAAGGAAGTTGAGATAGCAGGAACAAGACTATTGTTGAGACTCACTGGTGAAAAGAAAGGAGAGATAGCTAGAGTTATCAGCTCCAATCCTCAGGACTATTTGGATACTCCTTACCAACCGGGAACTGAAGTTGAACTTAACTTAGAATTGAAGAAGTAAACTGTTTATTTGCTACCACCGAGGAGTCTTTTGGCTGCTCTGTGGTAGTTTTTTTAGATGGAGAAAGTTATTTGACTAGAATTGATAACTATTGTATGTTATAATTAATAACAGTTAATATAATTAAAAATAAGACTAAGGTGATGTTTAAAGGGGAGTTGGGAATTTTGCCAGTAGATATTATCTTTAATTTTATTGGTGGTCTGGGTTTATTTGTTTACGGAATGAAGCAGATGGGAGATGGCTTGCAAAAGACAGCCGGTAACAAGCTAAGGGGACTTTTGCAGATGTTAACTCCCAATAGAGTAGCTGGAGTATTAGTAGGAGCGGGGATAACTTCAATTATTCAAAGTAGTAGTGCTGCTACAGTAATGGTAGTTGGTTTTGTAAATGCCGGCTTAATGACCTTAAAGCAGTCTATTGGGGTAATTATGGGAGCTAATATTGGAACTACGATTACGGCTCAATTAATTGCTTTTCGGCTTAGTGATTATGCTCTTTATGCTGTTGCTATAGGTGCCTTTACGTATTTATTTAGTTCAGAAAGAAAGATTAAATATGTAGGCCAAGTTTTATTAGGTTTTGGAATTTTATTCTTAGGAATGAGTATTATGGAGGATACTATGCGTCCTTTGCGCGATTCGCAGGTCTTTATAGACTTAATGGAAAGCTTTGGAGCTAAGCCTTTTTTAGGTGTTTTAATAGGGGCTGTAGTAACTATAGTTTTGCAGAGTAGTACTGCTAGTATGGGAATTTTAATCGGTTTAGTTTCTGTTGGAGCGCTGAGCTATCAAATGGCAGTTCCTATTATTCTAGGTGAGAATATCGGTACAACTGTCACTGCTTTATTATCCAGTATCGGCACTAATACAGCTGCTAAACGTTCAGCATTGGCTCATTTAATTTTTAATGTAATTGGTTCCTTAGCGTTTGTAACTGTGATATATACTGTTCCTAATTTACCAGCTATAATGGAGGTGACCTTAGTTAGAATTTCTAATTACTTTGGTCATAGTATTAGTCCAGGAAGAATGTTAGCTAATACTCATTCAGCTTTTAATGTTTTAAATACTCTTTTATGGTTGCCTTTTGTAGGGGTTATGGTTAAGATTGTAACTAATTTAGTTCCCGAAAAGGAAATTGGGGTTCAAAGAGGGATTAAGTATATAGATAAAAGGATGTTACAGACTCCTGGAGTTGCTCTGGATCAGACTCATAAAGAGCTAGTAAGAATGGCTAAGTTGTCTAGAAAATCGGTAGCTAAAGCTGGAGATGCCTTTTTAAAGGGGGATAAAGATACAATTGCTGAAGTAAAGAAATTGGAAGATATAATTGATGATTTAGAGTATAGCGTAGTAGCTTTTTTAGCGGAAATATCCAATCAATCTCTTTCTGAAGACGATATAAACAGAGTAAATAGCTTTTTAAATATAGTTGATGCTGTGGAAAGCATGGGGGATCACGCGGAGAATATTGTAGAGTTAGCAGAATATAAACTTGAAAATGAACTGCCTTTTACTGAACATGCCCAAGAAGAGTTGAGGAATATGTTTGATAGAGGAGAGGAAGTTTTAGACTATTCTATAGAAGCTTTGGAAGATTTCGATAGAGAGAAATCAATGCAGATTTTAGAATTGGAAGGAAAATTAGATTCTTTGGAGAAAGAGTATAAGGATGAGCATATGCAACGCCTTAAAGATGGCCAATGTTATTCGGTGTCAGGAGTTGTATTCCTTGATGTGATCCATAATGTAGAAAATCTAGGCGATCAAGCTACTAATATTGCTCATCAGATTCTGGAATGTTTCTGCAACCAATAGTTGTTAGTTATCTTTAATGTAGAAATACATCTTTGGCGGGTGTATTTCTTTTTTTTCGCAGGAGTTTAAAATTTTAACATCGAATATAATCAAGGAGGTGGTAAAATTGAAGTCAGCTTTGATAAAGATATATGAGGAGCGAATTACTGAAATATTAGGTATATTTTTAATAGCCTTTGCTTTTTTATTGGGAGCTAGTCTTTATTTTGAAGGGACAGGATTAGTAGGAGACTTTTTGATTAGAGGTTCTAGAGTGACAATGGGTCAAGGCGCTTATGTGCTGCCTTTTGTTTTAGTGTTTGCAGGAGTAAGAGTTATTAGGTTGAAAGGTTTAAAAGTTACTACTAGAGTAGTAGGCTTTGTAATTCTATTTTTAGTATTTTTGGTAGCATTACATTCAGTTAAAGTAGGAGTTAGTCCTGACTTTCAATTAGTTTTAGAAGGAGAAGGTGGAGGAGTAATCGGTGGCTTTTTACTTCATGTATTGGATATGGTAGTAGGTGAGATAGGGAGTTATATTATTTTAAGTGCAGTAGGTCTAATAGGATTTTTATTATTAACCGATCTATTTTTAACCTCTATTACTGAGCAGATTAAGGAGCGAATAGAAGAATGGAAATCTAACTTTAACAGTTTACTTATTAAAGTAAAGAAAAAGTTAGGTAGAGAGGTTGAGACTGAGGAAGAAAGTGAGGCAGACTTTGATGAAAGTGAGGAGACTGAATTTGAGCAGGATTTAGAAGTTGTTAAACCCGGACAAGATATAATTGAGGATGAGGCTGTGCAGTTAGCAATTGATGTGACTGAAGAGAAAGATAAAGATGATTCTTTGCCTGTAGAACGGGAAGAGGACAAGACAGGCTACACCTTGCCTCCTTTGTCTTTATTGGAGTCAGGACAAAGCGTTGATAGTGCAGAGGTTAATCAAGGTCAACCTGAACTGCTAGAGGATACTTTAGCTGAATTTGGAGTAGAAGCGAAGGTAGTGAAGGTTAGTTACGGACCTACTATTACTAGATATGAAGTAGAACCGGCTCCGGGGGTAAAGGTCAGTAAAATTTCTAATCTGGCTGATGATATTGCTCTTTCTTTAGCTGCTTCTGAGGTGAGAATAGAGGCTCCTATTCCTGGTAAATCGGCTATAGGTATTGAAGTTCCAAATGGTGAGCAGGTAAATGTTCATTTGCGGGAAATTTTGGAATCGTCTGCTTTTCAGCGGGCTGAATCTAAAGTTAGTGTAGCTTTAGGAAAGGATATAGCTGGGGAGCCGGTGGTGGCTGATTTGGTGGAGATGCCTCATTTATTGGTGGCTGGAGCTACTGGTTCAGGTAAGAGTGTATGTATTAATAGTATCATCAGCAGCTTGCTTTATAAGGGTAAGCCGGATGAAGTTAAGCTGATGTTAATCGACCCTAAGATGGTAGAGTTAACGACTTATCAACAGGTTCCTCATTTAATTGCTCCGGTAGTTACTGATGCTAAAAAGGCGGCAGTAGCTTTACAGTGGTTAGTGGAGGAGATGGAAGATCGTTATGAGCTCTTTGCAGCTACTGGAACTAAGGGAATAGAAAGTTATAATCGTCACTTAGCAGAGGAAGAGAATGAGGAAAAGATGCCTTATATTGTAGTTATTATAGACGAGCTATCTGACTTAATGATGGTTTCGGCCGATGAGGTAGAAGATGCTATCTGTCGGCTGGCTCAGATGGCTAGAGCAGCTGGAATTCATTTGATTATTGCTACTCAAAGACCTTCGGTGGATGTAATTACCGGAGTAATTAAGGCTAATATACCTAGTCGGATTTCCTTTGCTGTTTCTTCGCAGGTGGATTCGCGAACTATACTGGATACAGGTGGAGCAGAGAAGCTTTTAGGAAAAGGAGATATGTTATTTTCTCCAGTAGGTTCTCAAAAAATGATTAGGGTTCAGGGAGCCTTTATTTCCGAAAAGGAAGTAAATGAGCTAGTGGAGTATGTAAGGGAGCAGGATGAGCCGGAATATGAAGAAGAGGTTGCTGAGATAGAAAATAAAAGTATCGAAATAGATACTGAAGATAAGGACGAGCTGTATGAAGATGCGGTTCGTTTAGTTGTTGAGGAAAGGGCTTCTATTTCTTTGCTACAGAGGAAGTTTAGAATAGGCTATACCAGAGCAGCTAGATTAATTGATACTATGGAAGAAGAAGGAATAGTGGGAGAACATAGAGGTAGTAAAGCCAGAAAAGTCTTAATTGATGAAGAAGACTTAGCAGAAATATTAGGCAATAAAGAGCAAGATGAAGAACAAGAAGATTAATTAAACTATTTTGAATTTATTTTTAGTCTTCATTTAGGGTCATATTTACTTTCGTGAAAAATGATAGTAAAAGGTATAAACTGGATAATCCAACTAAGGAATATACTATTCTACTTAAAAATGCGGTGGGCCCACCAAATAAACGACTGCCGAATATTATAGTTAATAGGTCATAATCAAATAAGCCAATTAGCCCCCAGTTTAAACCTATAATAATTAAGGGGATTAGTGCTAACTTGTTTAGTTTATTCATTGTGTAATACTCCTTTAATAGTTATTTTTGCTGGTAGATTAATCTAAAAGAGAAGTAAAACTACCAATTGGTAGTTACTTCTCTTTTAGATTATAGATATCTATTCCTGCTTTTCTTCTATACCTACATTTCGTTCTCTAAATAAGAGCATTATAGAGTATAGCCCTGCTATACCAACTAAAGAGTAAATTATTCTGCTTAAGAGAGCAGTTTGCCCACCAAATAAGGCAGCTACTAGGTCATACTGAAAGAAACCGATTAGTCCCCAGTTGAGTCCGCCTATAATTAATAAAATAAGTGCTATTCTATCTAGGCTTTCCATTATCTTTTTCACTCCTTTATTAGTATTGTGGATAATAGAAATTCTTAATATACAGAATTATAAACAGTTTTCATTTTAAATATTTACATAAATATTAATTTTTAACACTGTTTTAAGTAAAAAATTAAATGATTTTTATATAAGTTGTTTAATAATTAGATAAGAGGTGGTAGAATGAGTCGCTTTAATAATTCCTATGCTAATAGGGGTCGACAGTTAGAAACTGAACTAGAAGTTACTCATCAGTATTATAATTCTAGAAGAATAGCTAAAATTCAAAAGATTCCAATTCCAGTTAAAGTGTTGGATTTAAATCCGAGAACTGGTAAAATAAATAAGGCTTTTTATGAACAGAAGTCTACGGTAGATTATATAGGTACCTATCAAGGTCGTACAGTTGTTTTTGATGCTAAAGAAACTAATGTAGAAAGTAGATTTGATCTTAAGAATATTAAAGAACATCAATATCAGTATTTAAAAGATCAACATATGTGTGGAGCTATAGCCTTTTTATTAATCAGGTTTAGTAAATTGGCTACGGCTAATAATAGTGAAACATATTACTTACCTTTTTCAGTATTAGCTGAGTATATGGTGAATAGCAAAAAAGGTGGTCGCAAAAGTATTCCCTATCAAGTAATTGCTAAAGAAAAATATAAAGTAGAAGCTAAAAATAGTGCTTTAGTAGATTACTTAAGTATAGTAAATGAGATTATTGAACATAAGTAGTTGTATTTTCTATAACTGGATTTTGATTTATTAAATTGGAAAAGGAATATAGCCTATTATGTAGAAGTAAGTATATAATAAAGTAACTGAATTGAGGATGTGAGTAATGAGTGTCTCTGATTGAAAGTATTATTCTCGGGGCTGTGCAAGGAATAACTGAATTTTTGCCTATTAGTAGCTCCGGTCATTTGGTAATCTTTCAAAGAATCTTGGGTTTTAAAGAAGCACAGTTGTTATATGATGTTTTTTTCCACTTTGGGACTCTGTTAGCAGTAACTATTGTTTATTGGCAGGACATAAATAAACTTATTAGCTTAAATAGTACTTATAATAAAGAAAGAATACTGATCATAACCGCTACTATCCCTACTGCATTGATAGGATTTTTTTTGAAAGATAGCTTTGAAGCTCTATTTGCTTCGGTATTAGCTGTAGCTGTGGCTTTGTTAATAACTGGACTTTTGCTGTGGTTAGTTGAAAATATTAGTACTGATTTAGGAATGAAAGTTTCCAGCTTAAGTTATTTGCAGGCTATCTTAATAGGTGTTGCTCAGGCTATGGCTATCACTCCTGGTATTTCTCGTTCAGGAGCTACTATTGTGGCTGGTATTTTTTTAGGTTTAAGTAGGGATTCAGCAGCTAGATTCTCTTTTTTGATCTTTATTCCGGCAGTATTGGGAGCAACTTTTTTGGAAGCTACGGAGTTATTTGTTATGGGAATTGGAGAGGTAAACTTAGTTCCTTTATTAGTAGGGACTGCTACTTCAGCTTTGGTAGGTTACTTAGCAATTAATTTTTTATTGAAAATTTTAAAAAGCAATAAACTTAACTACTTTGCTTATTATGTTTGGATCTTAGGAGCTTTGATTTTAGTTCAAAATCTTGTATAATAAAGACAAGATTATCATTTCGATGAGAATAAAGTATTATTTTGCTTAACTACTACTATAAAATTAAGTTATTAAAGGAGAAAATGTTAAAGAGGGGAGAAAATTAATGGAACAGATAGGAAAACAATTAAAAGAAGCTCGCCTAGAAAAAGGAATAGAGCTTGAAGCAGTAGAACAGGCTACTAAGATCAGAAGAAAATATCTGGAAGCTATTGAGGCGGGAGATTTTGAGGTTATTCCCGGGGAGGTTTTTTTAAAAGGATTTTTAACTCAGTATGCTAAGTATCTTGGTTTGGATGCAGAACAGATTAAGGCTGAATATAAGGAATTAAAGGATTTAAAAGTAGCAGAGGAAGAAGAGAGTGCAGAATCAACAGCTGATAAGGAGTCTAAGAAGGAGCTGAATCCTTTTTTAGAAGATCTACTTAATTGGTTTAAGAACTCTAAAGTGAAGATTATAGTTACAGTTTTGGTGATAGCTTTAATTATTTCACTAGGAGCAGTTCTTTTGAAAAGTGATATTTTTTTGAACTTAACTGAAAGCTTTCGTTTAGCTAATCAACAGCAATCACAAGAACAGCTTTTAGATGATGAAGATGAAGACTTAGAAACAGAAGAGCTTGAAGCAGAAATTGAACTTGAGGAAGAAGCAACTGAGGAAGAAGCAACTGAGGAAGAAGATATTGCAATAGTTGATGAAGATTCTATCCAGGAAGAAGAAAATGATTTATCAACTGATGAAACGGAGGAAGTTCAAGAACAGGAAGAGGAAGAGTCTGAAGAAGTTGAGGAGCAAGAACTGGAAGATGAAGAGGAATTAGTTGAGGAAGATGAAGAGGAGTTAGAGTCTGAAATTGAGGAAGAAGTTGAAGAAAATTCAGCGGTGGAAGAACTTGAGGTTGAAGAGGAAATTGAACCTGATGAAAATGAGATTAGCCAAATAGTTAATGCAGAAGATGAGACTACTGAAATTTATGAGCTTAATGATGAAGCTGACTTTGTACTTGAAATTATTGATAGAGCTTGGATTAGAGTTATGATTGATGGAGAACAGGTTCTAGCGGATATATTAGCTGCTGGAGAAAGAAGATCGTGGGCCGTAGAGGAAACGGTTGAGGTGCTGTCTTCTAATGCAGCTGGGCTTAAAGTTATTATGGAGGATGAGGTATTAGGGCCCTTTGGCGAACAAGGGGAAGTTGTACAAAAGGAGTTCATAGTTGAGACAGAGTAATTTATTTTTAATATTATTAATAGAGTATATTTAAGCTTAAGTTTTTTTGAACTTAAGTGTAGGTATACTCTTTTTGTTTTCAGGTAAGGAGGTTTTTTAACTGATGCTAAACAGCCCAGGAAGAAATTATGTTTGTTGGCAGGGGAGAGACCTGCTTTTTATAATTTTAGGAACTATAGGAGTTACTTTGCTATTGGGTTCAATATTGACTTTTTTGATTGAACAACTTAATTTATTTCCAAGTTTAGCTCCTTATAAGCCAATTATAATTAATTTATTGCAGTTTATAGCTATATTAGTTACTAGCCTACTTGTTTTAGCTAAGTACGATTTGTCTTTACAAGTTTTGGGTTTTCGAGCAATTAGTTTTAAAAAAGCAATGCTTTGGGGAGTTTTTGGGGGAACTTTTGTTTGTTTATTAGTCTTAGCAGGGAATGTATTTTTACAAAGGATAGTTGAAAGCTGGTGGGGGTTAGAGATACCTTCACAGCCTATAATTGAACAGTTGCTCAGTAGTGAAGATTCAACTATTTTTGTTTTTTATGCTTTTTTAATAGTAGTAGTGGCTCCTATTGTTGAAGAAATTTTTTTTCGAGGGATTCTTTATCAATACTGTAAAAAAAAGTTGGGGTTTAAAAAGGGAGCTTTACTAGCAGCTTTTATTTTTGCTATAGCTCATTTTAATTTATGGACTTTTTTAGCTACTTTTTTGGGAGGATTAAGTTTGATAATTTTGTACGAATTTGGTAAGTCAATGTATATAGCTATTATTGCTCATGCTACTTGGAATTCAATTATGATTATTATTGTTTATTTTATTTGGCGAAATAAATTATTAATTTAAAAAAGCCTAATCTATAAAATTAGGCTTAATAACTTAATAAAATAAATTATATTTAAATTTAAATGGTGGACCCATCAGGATTCGAACCTGAGACTAATCGGTTATGAGCCGATTGCTCTGACCAGCTGAGCTATGGGTCCTTAAATGGTCGGAGCGAAAGGATTTGAACCTTCGACCCCCTGGTCCCAAACCAGGTGCGCTACCAGACTGCGCCACGCTCCGTAAGCGACATTTAATAGTATAACTTATTTATGCTTAATCGTCAATCTTCAGTGACTACCTTTAACAGAGCTTTGCTTAGATTAACTACTTTAAGCTAGGTTATACTTTCTTTAAGACAGTAAAACTTTGATTTAGATATATTTTAAATTTGATATAATAAGAGAATAGAGCTTAAGGAGGAGATTGGAGATGAAGATTTTAGTTACTAATGATGATGGAGTTGATTCGGCAGGGATTCAGGAGTTGATTAAGGCTTTGGAAGCTAAAGAGGAAAATCAAGTAGTAGCAGTAGCTCCGGATAAAGAGCAGAGTGCTACTGGGCATGCTATTACCTTATATCGTCCTTTACGAGTTAAAGAGATGAACTATCGAGATATCGAGTCTAAGTTTTTAGCTGTTGATGGCACCCCGGCTGATTGTGTTAAGTTGGGGGTGGAGGCAATTTTAGATGAAGAACCAGATTTGGTGATTTCAGGTATTAACCGCGGGCCCAATTTAGGCTGTGATGTGCTATATTCGGGAACAGTTTCGGCTGCCATTGAAGGATTATTGATGGGGATTCCTGCAGTTGCCGTTTCTCTGGTTAGCTACAAAGACTGGAACTTTAAATATGCTGCTCGATTTGTTAGTGAGCTAATGGATAGCTTTAAACAGAGTCAATTAAGAGAAAAAACAATACTAAATATAAATATACCTCCTTTAACCAAAGAGGAGTTAAAGGGGGTTAAGGTTACTAAGCTAGGAAATAGAAGCTATACTAATCTTTTTGATAAACGAGTTGATCCTCGCGGAGAGACTTATTATTGGTTAGCTGGGGATATTGTTGAGGAAGAGAATGATGATGAAAGCGATGTAGCTGCTGTAAATGATGACTATATATCTATTACCCCTATTCATCTTAATTTAACGGATTTTTCTGTGATTGATAAGCTAAAAGAGGAGAATTTAGAACTATTTTGATAAGATTTGTTAACATAAATTTACCTCCTATGAATAACTTATAATAAGGTTTTTAATAGGAGGTTCACTATGAATACTTCTGAACAGAAGACTTCTTTAGAAATTAAAAATATTGGCCGCGGAACATTGATTAGTCTGCTTTTGCTGTTAATCGGTAGTATTTTAATTGGAGTTATAGTTTCCATTATTGATTTTGACGATTATTTAGTTGAGCAGGCTTTAAGCTTATTTAATTATCTAGTGATTTTAATTGGTAGTTTTTTTACGGGGGCTAATGTAAGTCAAAAAGGTTGGCTGAACGGAGCTCTAGTAGGTTTAGTTCATATGTTAGTTATTTTCTTGCTTGCTCTTTTACTTTTAGGTACTGCTGTTACTTTAGGCGCTTTTATTATGCTGTTAATCGGTATTGTGACAGGACTGCTGGGAGGAATGGTAGGTATTAATATCAATAATTGAGTAGGGGAGAATTAAATGGAAAGATATGAAATTACCTTAGCGGATCAGGAGCTAGCTCAGGTAGAGCAAAGTGTTAATAAAGAGCTGGCTGATTTGTTGACGGGGAATAGATTTGAAGTATTAGAGATAGGTATTCCGGCTATTTTAACCTTTTCTTTAGGCGGGATTACCATTGGTTTTTTAGAGGAGATAGGCAAGATTATTTTGGATAAGTTAAGGGACTACTTCTTTGAAAGTGATTTAGATTTAAAAACACCTAAGCTTGAGTTTGAATTTAAGTATCAAGATACTAAGATTATTGCTGAAGTAGAAAGCTCAGAGCAGAGTGATTTTAAAGAAGTCTTTACTAGCTTTGAACAGCTGCTGGATAAGCTGGCGAATTTAGATAAGGACTGGAGACAGATTGAGGAGTTGAGGTTAAGACTGGACTTGGCTAAAGGAGTTTGGAAAAGAGTAGAGTAGCTTACTTACATTTAAGAGTAGAGTAGCTTACTTACATTTATTTGTTTTAGTGCTGGAAACTACCTTTATCTTCTAGCCGTAATCTGCATAGGCTAAGAGTAGCTTATACAGAGGAGGCTAGTTAAATGTTTCTTAATCAGGAGCTAGCTAATAAAGAACTATTAGCTTTAACTGAATTAGCAGATGTTTGGCAGCAGCAAGACTTTAGTTTACTGCCTCATCAGCTGGAAGCAGCTGATAAGGTTATTAATGAACTGGAAGGTAGAGCTTTATTGGCTGATGAAGTAGGTTTAGGAAAGACGATTGAAGCGGGTTTGATTTTAAAAGAGTATATTTTGCGGGGAGAGATTGATAACTTTTTGGTCTTAACTCCGGCTTCTTTGAGTTATCAATGGTGGACTGAATTAAAGGGTAAGTTTAACTTAGATGTATTTAATAACCGCAAAGGCAAGGGTTGGCATTACTTTGATTACCAGATTGCTTCTTTGGATCGGGCTAAAAGAGAGCCTCATGCTAATTTTATTAAAGAACGTAACTTTGATATGATAGTGGTAGATGAAGCTCATCGTTTAAAAAATAAAGAAACTCAAAATTGGCAGTTTGTTAAAGAATTAAAGCCTCGTTATTTACTTCTTTTGACGGCTACTCCGGTGCAGAATAATTTAAAGGAGTTTTATAACTTAATTGATTTACTAAAACCCGATTTAGCAAGTGATTATCGTTCTTTTAAGTCCGATTTTATTAAGGAGGCTCAAGCGGGAAGCGATGACTATGAGTTGGGAGCGCCGGTAGCTGAATTAATGATTAGGAATACTAGAAAAGAAATAGAATTAGAGTATAGTAATCGTCAGGTTGAGCTGTTACCTATAGAGTTAAGTGACTTAGAAAGAAAGGTTTATACTGAGTTTAGTGAGCTAATGAAGCGAGGTCAGGAAGGCAGTTTGCACTTAGTTACTCTACAGCGAGAGTTTTGTAGTAGTCCTTGGGCCCTAATCGAGACTTTGAAAGAGCTAACAAATAAAGTAGGAGCTAAGCTAAGCTCTGAACTAAAAAAAGTGATGGATTTAGCAGCTGAAATTGAGATCAATAGTAAATTAAAGATGTTAAATAAGATAGTACAGCAGCTAGATGGACAGGCAGTAATTTTTACTAAGTACTTAGCTACCCAACACTATATCTGTCATTATCTATATCAACAAGGGATTATGCCGCTTAACTTTGATGGTACTCTCAGCGATAATCAAAAGGAGTGGACTAAGCAGCTTTTTGCTAATCAACAAGGTGATGTCTTAGTTAGTACCGAAGCCGGTAAGCAAGGTATTAATCTTCAATTTTGTAATGTAGTTATCAATTACGACTTACCTTGGAACCCGATGAAGTTAGAACAGCGCATCGGTCGGGTGCATAGATTAGGTCAAGATAAGGAAGTACAGATTTATAACTTTATTACTCGCGAGACGGTTGAAGAACGAGTGTTGGAGTTACTAGTTCAAAAAATTGATCTCTTTGAATCAGTAGTCGGAGATTTAAATAGTATAATTGAGCAAAGTTAAGCTGTGAGCTATTTGGCAATGAATTTTATTCTTTAGTTTGCATTTATATTAGTAGTTGTGTATAATTATTAAGAAATTAGAGTGGATTATAAAGCGAGGGATAAATAATGACTAAAGTAGGAATTGTAGGAGCTACAGGCTATACTGGAGCAGAGTTAGCTCGTTTATTAGCTAATCACCCTCAAGTGGAGTTAGAGTTACTCACTTCGAGAAGCTTTGTAGGTCAGCAGTTAAGCGATATCTATGCTAATTTAAAAGGAATTGTTGATTTGGAGTGTGAAAGCTTAGAGGCAGCAGAGCTTGCTAAGAGAGTAGAGATAGTCTTTGCCGCCTTACCGCACGGAGTATCAATGAATATAGTACCTGAGCTATTAGCAGCGGGTTTGACGGTAATAGATTTAAGCGGTGATTATCGCTATCACAGCCAGGAGGTTTATGAGCAGTGGTATGAACAGTCTCATCAGAGTCCGGAACTGATCGGGAAGGCTGTTTATGGACTGCCGGAGTTAAATAAAAGTAAGATTAAAAGCAGTAGTTTGGTGGCTAATCCCGGCTGTTATCCCACCTCAGCTATTTTAGCTTTAGCCCCAGCAGTGGAAGCAGGAGTAATTGATTTAAGCTCAATTATTGTTGATGCTAAGTCGGGAGTTACTGGAGCAGGGCGAGGTGCTAATAGAGTTACTCACTTTGTGGAGGCTAATGAGAACTTCAGGGCTTATAAAGTAGCTGAACATCGTCATACTTCGGAGATTGAGATGGGGCTGGAGACTTTGGTAAATAATGAAGTTGTTCTTTCCTTTACTCCTCATCTAGTACCTATGAAGCGAGGAATTTTGAGTACTATCTATGCTCAATTGACTAGAGAAGTTCAAACTTCTCAATTATTAGAGCTGTATCGGGACTTTTATAGAGATAAACCTTTTGTACGGCTGCAAAAAGAAGGAGTATTACCTGCTACCAAAAATGTAACTGCCTCTAACTTTTGTGATCTTGGCTTAAAGGTAGATCAGAGGACGGGCAGAGTAGTAATTGTATCTGCTATAGATAACTTAGGTAAGGGAGCTAGTGGGCAGGCTGTTCAGAATTTAAATCTTATTTTAGACTGTGAGGAAACTTTAGGTTTGGAATTTGCAGGAATCTTTCCTTAAATTGAGAAAAAGATACTAAGCAAAGTAGTTATGGGGAGGTAGATCTATTAAATGGAGGATTTAGCGGAAGTTGAATATAGAGATCTCGATGGGGGGATTACTAGTACTCCTGGTTTTTCAGGAACCGGGATTAACTGTGGAATTAAGGACTGTAAAAGAGACTTAGCTTTAATATACAGTGAAAATCCGGCTCAGCTAGCGGCTGTGTTTACTCAAAATCAGGTTAAAGCAGCGCCAGTAATTATTGGTCAAGAGTTGCGGGAACGAGGATTAGCTCAAGCTTTACTTATTAATAGCGGTAATGCTAATGCCTGTACTGGTCAGGAAGGTATGGAAAATGCACGGCAGACTGTTGAATGGAGTGCTGAAGCTCTAGGGATTGCTCCAGAGCTGGTTTTTCCGGCTTCTACAGGAATTATTGGCCATCAGTTACCTATGGATAAGTTAAAGATTGGTATTGAGGATATTGTTAACTCTTTGCAGCCGGCTGGAGGTAAGAAAGCTGCTCGAGCTATTATGACTACCGATACCTATATTAAAGAGATTTCTTTGGCGGTAGAAATCGGTGGTAAAGAAGTAATAATTGGGGGAATGGCTAAAGGTTCGGGAATGATTGAGCCTAATATGGCTACTATGTTGGCCTTTTTGTCTACGGATCTCAATATTTCTCAACCGCTGTTACAGGAAGCACTGTCTACGGCTGTAGAGGAGTCTTTTAATCGGATTACTGTTGATGGTGAGCAGAGTACTAACGATACAGTGGCTATTTTAGCTAATGGGCAGGCGGCTAATGCAGAGATTACTACTAAGGATGATGATTACTATCGTTTTTTAACGGTATTGAAGATAGTTACTAAACATTTGGCCCAGCAGATAGTTCGCGATGGTGAAGGAGCTACTAAGTTCGTGGAGATTGAGGTGTTGAGGGCCCTAACCTTTGCTGATGCTAAGCTAGTTGCTAAGGCGATAGCTAATTCCAAACTAGTTAAGACGGCTTTATTTGGTGAAGATCCTAACTGGGGACGAATAGTGGCTGCTGCTGGTTACTCCGGTGGACAGGTAGAACTGGATAGGTTAGAAATTGCTATTAATGGTCAGCAGCTTTTTGCTGATGGATTGCAGGTGGCTAAAGAAGAGGAGTTATGGGACTTATTGGCCCAAGATGAGATCAAGATTACCGTTGATCTTAATTTAGGTCAGGGTCGGGCCCGAGTCTGGACCTGTGATCTTTCCTATGAATATGTAAAGATTAACGCAGAATACCATACTTAAATAGTAGTAAACTAGCATAAATAGAGGCTAAGCAGAGGTGATAAAAGTGAATGAAGTATTTAAAGACGATTTGATAAAGAAGGCAGATATTTTAGTAGAGTCTCTGCCTTATATGCGTAAGTTTCGGAATAAAAAGATAGTAATTAAGTACGGTGGCAGTGCTATGATCAATGAAGAGATCAAGGAATCGGTATTAGAAGATATTACTTTACTGAAATATGTAGGGGTTAACCCGATTATTGTGCATGGAGGCGGGCCAGTAATTAATGAAACTCTGGATAAGTTTGAAATCGAGAGTCAGTTTTATCAAGGACTGCGAATCACTACTGAAGAGATTATGGAAGTGGTGGAGATGGTGCTGGCCGGACGAATTAATAAAGAAATAGTATCTTTAGCTAATAAGTTCGGTAGTCAGGCTATAGGTATCTGCGGTAAGGACGGTTCCTTGATTGAAGCTGAGGACTATAAGTTAGCAGATAGTGCTGAGGTTGATTTGGGCTATGTAGGTCAGGTTAAGCAGATTAATCCTAAAATACTAGATAAGTTAATCGAAGATGACTTCTTGCCAGTAGTAGCTCCGATTGGGGTTGGTGAAAATGGGGAAAGCTATAATATTAATGCTGATCTGGTAGCCGGAGAGATTGCAGCAGCTTTAGGAGCTGATAAGTTGATTCTACTCACCAATGTAGAAGGTATTTTAGCCGATGAAGAGGATAGAGACTCTTTAATTTCTACTTTAAGTATTGAGAATGCTAAATCTATGGTAGAGAATGGCAAAATAGCCGGCGGGATGATTCCTAAAGCTAAATCTTGTATTAATGCTTTAGAAAAAGGAGTTAGAAGAACTCATATTCTCGATGGTAGAGTATCACACGCCTTATTGCTAGAGATATTTACCGATAAAGGAATTGGGACGATGGTAACTAAGGAGGATGAGCAAAGTGAATAAAGAAGAGATTATCAAGTCTAATGAAGACCATTTTATGACTGTTTTTAGCGGCAGACTACCGATTGTAGTCGATAGAGGTCAAGGAGTTAAGGTTTGGGATAGCGAAGGCAATGAATATTTAGATTTTTTAGCTGGGATTGCTGTTAATGCTTTAGGCCATAGTCATCCTGAGTTTAATCAGGCTTTAAAAGAGCAGATTGATAAGGTGATTCACTGTACTAATATTTATTATATCGAAGCTCAGGCTAAGCTAAATAAATTGCTAGTGGAGAACTCCGTAGGCGATAGAGTCTTTTATGGTAATAGTGGGGCCGAAGCTAATGAAGGAGCTATTAAGCTAGCTAGAAAGTATTTTAAAGTGCGAGATGAAGAGAGATATGAGATAATCACTACTACGGAATCTTTTCATGGTCGTACTTTAGCTACTATAGCTGCTACCGGTCAAAAGAAGTATCAACAATCTTTTACACCCTTACCTGAAGGATTTAAAAATGTTCCCTATAATGATTTAAAGTCTTTAAAAGAAGCAGTTTCAGATAAGACTGCTGCTATTATGATAGAGGTTATTCAAGGTGAAGGTGGAGTTAATGTAGGTACTCAAGAGTATATACAGGGAGTTAGAAAGTTATGTGATGAAGAAGGGATACTGCTAATTTTAGATGAAATTCAGACCGGAATAGGTAGAACAGGGGAACTTTTTGGCTATCAGCACTACGGTATTGAGCCTGATATCTTTACTTTAGCTAAAGCCTTAGGTAACGGATTTCCAGTCAGTGCTTTTTTAGCTAAAGAAGAGGTAGCTGCAGCCTTTGAGGCTGGAGATCACGGTTCAACCTATGGTGGTAATCCTTTAGCTTGTGTAGCTGCTTATACTACTTTGAATATTATTTTAAGAGAAGGCTTAGTTGAGCATACTGCTGAAATAGGTCGATACTTCCAGGAAAGATTGAATGAGCTGGTTGAAGAGTATGAATTTGTAGATAGTGTACGCGGTAAAGGGTTCATGCTTGGCTTAGAGGTTGATTTAGATGCTAAGGCTTTGGTAGGAGAAGCTTTGGAAAAAGGACTTTTGATTAATGCTGTGAGTGAGACTACGTTGAGGTTTTTACCTCCATTGATTGTGACTGAAGAGGATATTGATGAGGTAATTAGTATATTGAGAGAGATATTTGTGGAGAAGAGTTAAGGAATATCGTTCTATTGTTTCAGAGGATAGATGATAAATGATAAAGGCGACGCGGAGCTAGTGCCAATGGTGATAAATTAAGATCAAAAGATAAAGTTCAAGATCTATTTGACACAGACTAAAATCTGACTAAGTTCTGACTAGACATTAAAGCATAATTTCAAAAAAATGTTTAAAGGTTTTTATTTATGTTAATTTGTGTTTCACCCCAATGGCATTTCTTTAGGGATTATTATCCCCAGAGTAATGACTAGCTAAAGTTCCAGAGTAATGACTAGTTAAAGTACAAACGTCGCAAGCTTCGCTTCAGGGCGTGTGGTTCTAATAAAATCTATTAGATTTTAAAGGTTTTAAGGTTTTGTCAGATTTTTGTCAGAACTTAGTCAGCGTCAAACAGGTTTTAATCTTTTGAACTTTATCTATCCTCTATCCTTTGTCCTCTATCATTTGAACTTTATAACAATATTGTTTAAGTTATATATTTTGCTAAAAAGGAGAAGTTCAATGAAATCATTAGGTAACATCATCTGGTTTATCTTCGGTGGTTGGTTGATTTTCATCGAATATTTAATAGGGGGAATTGCTAGCTGTTTAACAATTATCGGGATTCCCTTTGGAATTCAAATCTTTAAACTATCCGGTTTAGCAGCCTTTCCTTTCGGCAAGGAAGTTGTAGATAAGGAGAGTCGAAGTGGTCTTTTAGCTGTAATTATGAATATAATTTGGATTTTGACCGGAGGAGCTTGGGCAGCTTTGACTCACTTAGGGTTGGCCTTATTTTTTGCGATTACTATTATTGGCTTGCCTTTTGCTAAACAGCATTTGAAATTAGCTTCTTTAGCTCTTTTCCCTTTTGGTCGAGATTATATAAAAACTTAAGGGAAGTTTTTGGTGATCTATCATTGATATTTTGGGAATAACATTTTTAAGTCATAATACTTTAATTAATTCTCATTGGCGTTATTAAAATTATGAACTAATTTTTACAGCCTTACTTGAAAAGGCTGTTTTTTGTTGGAAATATTAATTGGAATTACTAGGCTCATATTAATTAAGATTTATATTAGAGAAAAAAATCACAAAGTTTGTGGAGTTAAGCAGGGAAAGTTCTTTAAATATAGAAAATTAAAAGTAAGACTAAGTAATTGTTATTTAACGGTGATACTAAACTTCTCAATAACAAAATAAATAACAGAAAAGGAGCTGGATAGATGATGCTTAAAAAAATTTCATTAAAGCAGAAGCTATTTATTACTTTAGTTGCTTGTATAGTTATTTTATCGGCAATTATAATAGTTTATATGGGCCGGCAGTCTGTAAATTTAGTGGAAAGTAATGAAGAATTACAGGATCAATCTCTAACTAATGTAGTAGAAAGAATGATGCAGGATCAACTTGAAAAAGCAGAGGATATTGCTTTAAGCATTGCTTATAATACCGAGGTGCAGGAGAGATTTGCTAATAGAGATCGGGAAGGACTACTGGAGATGTTGGAGTCGTCTTATGAGCAGATTGAGGATGAGTTTCCTCAGTGGCAGTTTCATTTACCGGATTCAACTAGTTTTTTGAGACTACATATGCCTGATGACTATGGAGATGATTTAAGTGGTTTTAGACATACCGTTAATGAGGCTAATCAGTCTCAGGAGGTGGTAGCTGGCTTAGAAGAAGGCATGGGAGGCTATGGTTTTAGAGTAGTGGTGCCTGTATTTCATGAGGATGAGCATATAGGCTCTATGGAGTTTGGTTCTCAGTTTGGAGAAGGGTTTTTGGCAGCTTTGCAAGAGGATTTTGCTGGCGAATACTTTCTGTATACTATAGATCAACAAAGAACTGGCGATAGATTAGCTGCTACTATTGAAGAGGATGATTGGGAGTTGGACAGCAATGTTTTAGAGGAAGTAAGTGCTGGTTTTGAGGTAACGGAGTTAGTTAATGATGATCAATATTCGGTGTTAGCTATTCCTTTTAGAGACTATAGTGGTGAAGTCGGCGGTTATATTAAGGCTGTTAGGAGTAGGGCCCAATTTTTAGATCAGATTAATACTTCACAGCGCAATATGTATATTTTAGTAATAGTTAGTACTACTTTAATTGCTATTCTGATCTTTATTCTGCTTAGTTATTCCTTTAAGCCTTTAAATAAAGCTGTTGATTTTGCTGATCATATAGCAGCAGGTAACTTAACTGTTGAGCCTTTGGAAGTTAAGAATGAGGATGAGATTGGAACTTTAAGTACAGCATTAAATGAGATGTATAGCAGTTTACAGTCGATAATTTTAGATCTGAAGAATTCAGCAGATATGGTATCCACTTCTTCGGAAGAGATATCTACTGGCAACCAGGACTTAGCTCAAAGAACAGAAGAACAGGCTTCTTCTTTAGAGGAGTTTTCAGCTGCTATTGAGGAGATAACTTCTTCTATTACTGCTTCAGCTGCTAATGCAGCCGAGACAGATGGTTTAGCTGAGGAAACGACTGAGAGCATTAAAAAAGGTGAAAAGATTATTCAAAAACTACAGGAAGCAATGGAGAGTATTACTGATAGTAGTAAGGATATAGCTGAGATTATAGCTAAGGTTAATGATATAGCCTTTCAGACTAACTTATTAGCTTTAAATGCTGCTGTAGAAGCGGCTAGAGCTGGCGAAGCAGGGCAAGGCTTTGCAGTAGTAGCTGCTGAGGTGAGGAGTCTATCTAATCAGACTACTGAGCTAGCGGAGTCCATTGAAAGACTGATTGCTGAGAGCATAAGTGAAGTAGATGAAGGTAATCATTTGATGGAAGAGACTGAGGAAATATTTAATGAAATTATAGAAAATAATCAATCAGTGACTAACCTAGTAAAGGAGATTGCTGTTGCTTTAGAAGAACAGGACTTAGCTGCTGATGAAATAAGGGATACTATCGAAGAGTTAAATAGAGTAACTGAACAGAATGCTTCTTTGGTAGAAGAAATTGCTAGTTCCAGCGAAAACATGAGTAGTGAAGCTCTTAGATTAGCTGATTCTGTAAATCAGTTTGAAATTGAGGAATAGAATATTGTTTTTGACTTATTAAATTGATTGCTAAGACTAATATAATTATACCGATTTAACTGATATGATTATATTAGTCTTTTTTCATTTAGGATACTCTTTGTTACTTGGTAAATTAAGGTGTATAATTTAACTCGTATTTAAATGAATAGTAATAATTGATATTGAAGCTGTTTTTTTGAAGGAAATAACTGTGTTGGTCTTTAATAATATACTAATATCTATTTTAATTAATATGGTAAAAGGAGCTGGTGAAATGTCGATTAAGCAGTTGAAGAGAAAATTAGCTTTGAGATTTAATTTGAATCTTAAGAAGAAATTTGGAGCTGCCTTTATAGCATTATTAGTCTTAATAGTAGGGAATTTTGTAGCTACATACTATTTAATGAACCAACAGGCTTATGATAATAGAATAATTAATTTAGCTGGTAGGCAGAGAATGCTAAGTCAAAAAATGACTAAAGAAGCAATGATGGTAGTTGATGAAGAAGTGGACTTTGCTACTGAAGAGTTAGAAGCCACAATGGAAGAGTTTGAAACTACTTTAAATGCTTTGCTTGTGGGAGACGAGGAGTTAGATATACGTGGAGTTGGTGAGCCAGAGGTTTTAGAGCAGTTAGAGACTGTAGAGGAATTATGGGGGTCATTTAGAGGACAGTTAGAGATTCTTTCTCAAAATGAACTAACGGCTACTGAACGGGAAACTGCTCTAACAGAAATTGCTGAACAAAATATGCTTTTGTTGACGGAGATGGACGAAGCAGTGAGCATGTACCAGGAAAGTACTGCTCAAAGTACTATGTTGATTTTTCAAATTATCAGCTTAATTATAGGAATTGTTCTGTTAGCTATCTGTTCTTATCTTGTGCTACGGGATATTATTAACCCTTTAGTTGATTTGACTGATAAGATGGAACAGGCTGAACAAGGTGATTTAACGGTAAGTGTGGGTAATCAAGACTTACATGAGTGCTGGGAGGTAATGGACTGTGATGATGAAGAATGTCCTGCTTATGAGGTTGATAATTTACGATGTTGGCAAATAGAAGAAACAACTTGTCACGGAGAAGTGCAGGGTGATTTAGATGATAAAATAGAAGAGTGTAAAAAATGTAAGACTTTCCAAATAGCTAGTGAAGACGAGGTTAAAAAGACCGTAGAAGGATTTAATAATATGGTAACTAGTTTAAGAAACTTGGTTACTGGGATTAATGAAGCAGTGGAACAAGTGAATGAAGCTGGCTTACAGTTAGCTGATTCTAGTGAGTCTACTGCTAGTGCAGTTGAAGAGATATCGGCTTCTAGTCATGAGTTTAGTGAGACTGTGGAGGATGTCAGTGCTAGTGCGGTGGAGATGGCTGAGAACTCCGATGAAGTTGATAAACTAGCTCAGAATGGCTTAGGCCAGATGGAGACTACTCAAGAAGAGATGAATAAGATTTTAGGATCTTCTCAGGAGTCCAGAGGTATTATTAGCGAGTTGAATGAGGCTTCGGCTGAAATAGCTAATATTGTAGAGGTTATTTCGGAGATAGCTGAACAGACTAATCTTTTAGCTTTAAATGCAGCTATTGAAGCAGCTAGAGCTGGTGAAAGCGGACGCGGCTTTGCAGTGGTAGCTGAAGAGGTGCGCGAGTTAGCGGAAGAGACTCAGGACTCTGCCGGAAATATTCAGCAAATAATTAAAGGACTGACTGTAAAGACTCAAAAAGCAGTAGAGATTATCGAAGAAAATAATAATCAGATTGAAGTGGGAGCGGAAGCACTGGATGAGACAGGGCAGTTATTTAGAAATATTGCTGAAAAGATTAAGAAGGTGGATCAGTTAGTGCAGGAGATTGCTAATACTAATCAAACTCTATTAGCTGGTAGTGAGGAGATTAGCAGTGCTACGGAGAGTCAGTCGGCAGCTATGGATCAGATTGTAGGCTCTAGTCAGGAGTTAAAGGCTATGGCTGATGAGTTGCGGGATTTAGTAGCTAGATTTGAAGTTTAAGTAGATAAAGGAGGTTAAGCTTTAAACTTATGGTGGGTAATAAAAGAAAGGATATTCCGTTTTTAATTACTATTTCCTATTTAGCTTCCTTTTTGTTTATTAGGCTAGCTGTTTTAATAGCCGGCTCGGCTGAAAGTGAGTTTGCTGAGGTGGCTAAGCAGGGCTTAACTCCGGAGGTTGATTTCTATATAGGACGTAATATAATTTTGTTTGGTTATCATGTGCATCACTTTTACTTTGGGATTTTGTTAATTGCTATTGCTGGCTGGTTGGCTATAGTAGGCTCTTCTTTTTTCAGTCGTAAACAGGTGGCTTTGTTGTACGGAACTGGATTAGGTCTGTTTATGGATGAGATTGGTTTGCTTTTGACTTGGGGAGATTACTATTCTAGCCTTACTTATTTATTAAGTCTGTTGTTAGTGGGGATCTTTTTAAATATAGTCTTTTTTCCTTATTTTTGGCGGGAAATGCGTAATAATTTAGCAGAGGTGAAGTTGAATTCTATTATTTGGAATAGCATCTTGAACTCTACTAATTTTGTAAAGGTGGCTGATAATGTGAGTGAAAAAACTGCTAAGACTGAAAAGGCTAGTCTTACTTTTACTGGAGTTATTTATCTGTTAGTAGGAGTTTTGATTCTGTTATATCCGCAGTTTTTATACTATTGGGTAGCTGGTGTGTTCTTTATTCAGGGAGCGTCTTCTTTAGTGGGGGCTTGGCAGAAAAATAGTTAACAAGACAATTGGTGATAATTGTCAGTTGCTTAATTGCTATAATTTATAGAAAATGTGTTAAAATAGCTAATGACTAAAGTCTAATTACAAGGAAATGGAGAGAGATTTCAAATGAGATTTAGTAGAAGCAGTGGTATTTTACTTCACCCTACTTCCTTACCGGGGAAGTACGGGATTGGTTCTTTAGGTAAAGAGGCTTATGATTTTGTGGATTTTTTGATTATCAGTGAACAGAAGTTATGGCAGATATTCCCTTTGGGCCCGACTGGATATGGCGATTCGCCTTATCAGTGTTTTTCAGCCTTTGCGGGGAATCCTTTATTGATTAGTTTAGAAGAGTTGAAGAAGATGGGGTTATTAACTAGTGATGATTTAGAAAATAGTCCTGACTTTGCTAAAGGAAGTGTTGATTACGGAGCGGTAATTGATTTTAAGTATCCTCTGCTGAGAAAGGCTTTTATTGAGTTTAATAGCTCGGCTTCCTCGGCTGGGAGAGCTAAGTTTGCACAGTTTTGTGCTAGAGAAGCTGAGTGGTTGGAGGATTATGCTCTATTTATGGCTTTAAAGAATCATTTTGGGGGACAAAGTTGGACTGAATGGGAGGATAAGGTTAAGTTTAGAAGTCCTGAAGCTTTGGATTACTATCGAAATGAGTTAGCTGAAGAGATAGAGTGGCAAAAGTTTATGCAGTATCTTTTCTTTCAGCAGTGGATGGAGCTTAAGGCCTATGCTAATCGAAATGGAGTTCAGATTATCGGTGATATTCCGATTTTTGTGGCTTTTGATAGTGCTGATGCTTGGGCCAGACCCGAGTTATTCCAATTTGATAAGCACCGCCAACCGTTGAAGGTGGCGGGAGTACCGCCGGACTACTTTAGTGCTACAGGTCAGTTGTGGGGAAATCCTCTTTATGACTGGGAGGAGCTTAAAAGTGAGGACTATCAGTGGTGGATAGATAGATTTAGTTCACTGCTGGAGTTAGTGGATATTATCCGTTTAGATCACTTTAGAGGCTTTGAATCCTATTGGGCCGTACCTTACGGAGAAGAAACGGCTATTAATGGTACTTGGGAGCCGGGCCCGGGTGGAGAGTTCTTTACCCAGTTGGAGGTAGAATTAGGTGAGCTGCCGATTATTGCTGAGGATTTGGGAGTGATTACTGAAGAGGTAGAGCAGTTAAGGGATGATTTCGATTTACCAGGGATGAAGGTTTTACAGTTTGCTTTTGATTCCGGTGAAGATAATAACTACTTACCTCATAACTATCCTCAAAACTCAGTAGTCTATACCGGAACTCACGATAACGATACTACCTTAGGTTGGTATAATAGCCTTCCAGCTGGAGATAGGGAGTATGTTCAGCAGTATCTCAACTTCGAGGGAAGCGAGGATATCTGTTGGCAGTTGCTGAGAGCTGCTTGGTCTTCGGTGGCAGTAATGGCAATTGCTCCTTTACAGGATTTACTTGCTTTGGGTAGTGAAGCGCGGATGAATACCCCGGGAATTACTGCTGGTAACTGGCAGTGGAGATATCAAGCTTCACAGTTGGAAAGTGGGGTAGGGGATAAATTAAGAGAGTTAACTAGAATCTACCATAGATAAAAACTTTAAGCACCATCTCTGCTGAAAATTAGAGGTGGTGCTTTAGCTATTAATAATTATTAATAAGGTTGAATAAAGTTTCAGCTTATGGTATGATTAATTAAAAATTATTTTGCTTGAGGAGGATTAGAGAAAATGGTGGGGATACAGACATTACTTACATTTATACTTTATTTTATCTTTTTAATGGCGATGGGACTTTACTTTTATAAGCAGACTTTAGATCTTGAGGACTATTTGATTGGTGGTAGAGGTATGGGTAGCTGGGTTACGGCGCTTTCGGCTCAGGCTAGTGATATGAGCGGTTGGTTGCTGATGGGCTTACCGGGAGCGGTCTATTTAGGCGGGCCCGCGGAAGCTTGGATTGCTATTGGCTTATTTATCGGTACGGTGCTTAACTGGAAGTATGTAGCAGCTAGGCTGCGAGTTTATACTCAACAGACACAGACGATGACTTTACCTTCCTTTTTTGAGGAGCGTTTTAAAGATCCCACAGGTCTTTTGCGGGTGATAACTGCAATTATTACTTTGATTTTCTTTACTATTTATTCATCTTCTGGTTTAGTTGCTGCGGGCAGGCTTTTTGAGTCTATGTTTAATATTGATTACTCTTTAGCAGTAATTATTGGTGGAATAGCGATTATACTTTATACTTTTTTAGGAGGATTTTTAGCTGTATCTTGGAGTGATTTTATTCAGGGAGCACTGATGTTTGTAGCTATTATAGTGGTACCTATTTTAGCTTATAACTTTGTAGGTGGAGCTAGTGCTATTAGTGAAGCGATGAGTTTAAATGAGATTTCGGGTAGTATAGTTCCGCAGAGCGAGAATTGGGCCCTGATTCCTATTATTTCCGCAGCAGCTTGGGGTTTAGGCTACTTTGGGCAGCCCCATATTTTAGCTAGATTCATGGGGATTGACTCTGTAAAAAAGGTGCCTAAAGCTATGAGTATAGCTGTAGTCTGGGTGTTTATTTCACTCTTAGGAGCGGTAATTATAGGTTTGATTTCTATTCCCATGTTTGAAGGTCTAGGTGGAGGAACTCAGGAAAAGGTCTTTATCTATATGATCGGTGAACTGTTTAATCCTTGGCTGGGAGGAATTCTCTTAGCGGCTATTCTATCAGCTATTATGTCTACAATTGACTCGCAGCTTTTAGTTTCTTCTTCGGCCTTGACTGAGGACTTATATAGGAGCTTCTTAAATAGGGAGCCTTCTTCAGAAGAGCTGATGAAGATGGGGCGAATCTGTGTCTTAATAATCTCAGTAATAGCTCTTATCTTAGCTCTTAACCCCGAAAATACAGTTTTAGGTTTAGTAGCTTATGCTTGGGCCGGCTTTGGAGCAGCCTTTGGGCCAGTAGTGCTCTTTGCTCTCTTTTCTAAAAAGACTACTTGGCAGGCCGCTTTAGCGGGAATGGTGACAGGTACTTTGGCTTTAGTGATCTGGGATGTAGTAGGTTTAGGAGCGGTAATGTATGAAATTGTACCTGGCTTTATTATAAACTGTCTAACCATAGTAATAGTAAATGCTTTAGTTAAACAGCAGGATACTGGAGTCTTAGCGGAGTTTGAAGAGGTAGTAGAGGCTGTGGATGAGGGAATAACTGGCGAAAGTACAGTAGAATTATAATCTTTTTGAGGGAGAGATGGTTTATGAGCTTAAGTGAGGAAAGTGTTAGCTTTGCTCAACAACAGGGGGCGGACTTAGTAGGTGTAGTCAGCTTAACTGGACTTGACTTTCCAACTGGACATCGGCCTGAAGACTATTTACCCGAAGCAAAAAGTGCAGTTTCTATTGGTTATCGCTTAAGCAAAGGAAGTACTTTAAACCTACCTCAGGCTAGAAATGGCTATGTATTGGAGTTTGAAACAGCTAATCAGGAGTTGAATAGGATTAACCGGGAGCTTTGTAAGTTTTTTGAACAAAGAGGCTATTTGGCTTTTGGGGTGCCAGGGACGGCTAGTATAGGCGATAAAAAGAGGTTAGCTGCTGATCTTTCACATCGTCATTTAGCTGTAGCAGCTGGCTTAGGTAAGTTTGGAGTTAATAATTTGGTGCTTACTGAGAATTACGGTTCTCGGGTGCGCTTTACTACGGTAATTACTACTGCTGAATTAGCAGAGACTGATTTAGAAACGGAAATAGAGTGTAGTGAGTGTTTAAACTGTGTAGAGATCTGTCCAGTTGATGCTTTAAAAGGAGGACAGGCTAAATATTCTCCGCAGGAAGGTTGGAGAATAGCTAAGGAAAGATGTTACCATCAGATATTTGTGAAGTTGAACGGAAAAAGATGTGGGCTGTGTATTAAGGCCTGTCCTTTAAATAGATAACTTGCAACAATATTGATCTATTCCTTTATTTCAATTAATAATTAACAGTTAATAGTTAAGGCAATTCCGTAATTCGTTTTCCAGTAAGTTTAATTTATTTTATAATAGGCTTCAAGTTTATGAGATTTGTTTATAAGGGGGGGTATTATTTTATTAATTAGAATGATTTTCTTTTATATACTGGGAACAATTATATGGCAAAGTACCAAAAGTCCTTTAATAGTAATTATCTCTATTATAATTGTTACAATATTGACGTGACAAATAATAAAAATTATAGTTTTTACTAACTTTCTTCAATGTGAATACTAGTACAATGAGTATAAATATAAAAAAATAACACAACAGGAGGATTATTGTGATAAAAAGAATATTAATTATTACTTTGCTTTTATTGCTAGTGTTATCTTTAACAATTGCTTGTAGTAATACCGAAACAGATAGTGAAGAAAAACCAGAAAAAGATTATACTGTTGAAGTAAGTCATGAAGATTCTTATCTTATGGTAAAGCTAGAATTATTAGACCATGTAAAAACAGTTAAAGATAATAAGTTTTCATATGAAGATTTAACAGAAGTATATATACCAGCTAGTGTAGAAGAAATTGGTAGAAAAGCCTTTGCTTATAATAATATAAGAGAAATAGAGATACCAAATAGTGTGAAGGAAATTGGTGATTCAGCATTTAGAGGGAATAATTTAGAAAAAATAAAAATATCAGATAATATAAAAAAAATTAATGCTCAGACATTCCGAAATAATAATCTGATATCAATAGAAATTCCAGATAATATAGAAAAGATAGGTAATAGAGCATTCAATAACAACAACTTAAAATCAGTAGAAATCCCAAATAGTGTTATCGAAATAGATGATAGAGCATTTCAAAACAATTTATTGACAGAAGTAGAAATACCAGATAATGTTACTATAATAAGCACAAAAGTTTTTGCATCTAATGATCTAACAGAAATAGAAATACCAGATAGTGTGGAGGAAATACATATGGGAGCTTTTGCTTTTAATAATATTGAAACAGTAAAAATGCCAGATGATGTAGAAGTTAGTGATGATGCTTTTATACGTTCTCGTTATTCTAATACCCATGGTAAGTATAGCCTTGCAAATGTATATAAAGAAAATAATCAAGCAGCAGGGACTTATTTTAGAGATAATGTTGGTCATTGGCATTTCGATAAACCCTAGATAGTATAGTGTCCTTCTGCCCTTGCCCTCTATATAGAGCTATGTTTTTAAATTACTTTAATTAAGCGGCGTAACCTTTAGTTCGGGTTGCATTATTTTCCATTCTTTCTATAAAGAGACTACCTTAGAAAATCAGGTAGTCTCTTTATTTTACCGAAAAGAATCCCCTTGAAAAAGTTGAAGACTTAAGATTTGGATGTGTGATATGAATAAAGCTCTAAATAAGACATCGCTACTGCGGTGTCTTATTGTAATTCAAAAGTAGCAATAATATCGTTAGCAACTCTAATATTTTCTTCATATTTATCCTCGGCAGCAATGAAAAAATAGCCTAATAGTTCTTCATCAGCTTTAGCTACAATAAGCTGGCCTTGAAAGGGTCTTCCTATTTCATCTTGAGCTGTAAAAGTAGTAGAATAGCCTGGATGGTCTTTAAAAGTAATACTCTCTTCACGAATAATATCTATATTTTCTAGTTTACCTTTTATCATTGTCATAAATTTATCATTAACTCCAGCCAAAGAAAAAGGTGAAATCTTACCTGAAGCAAAAACAGCTAACTTTACTTCTTCTTCTTCTATTGGAGCTAACTCAATTTCGTAGTTTCTATCAGTAACTATTTCCCAGCTAGGTGGATATTTAATTTCAAAAAGTTGACTGGAGTAATTCTTCCAGTCTTTGGTTTTATTAAAACAGGTAGTAAAAGTAAGGGCTATAATTAAAAGTAAGATAGGAATTAGAAAGTATTCTTTTCTACTCATAGTTAAACCTCCTTTTACTAGTTTTCTTTATAGATGTAGTTATGAGAATTCAAAAATATGATAGAAGTTAGAAAAATAGTTGTTAATCTTTGTATTATACAGGAGATAGGTTTAGGCTTGTAGTATTAATAATAAAGAAGGCGGTTAAAAGCTGCTTTTGATAAGCATGATAAGGAGGAAGTTGATGGAAAGGTTAGTAAAATCAGATTTGATGGAGCAGATTACCAGATCGAAAACTATTACTTTAATTATTGTTTTTTTATTAGGGGCTATTTTAGCTTCTATATTTTCTACTATCCAGAGATTAACGGTAGGTTCTGAACTATTGTGGAGAGATTATATATTTTCAATATTAATGGGAGGAATTCCGGTAACTCTTATTGCTTATTTGAGTATGACAGTTTATGAACTAGAATCGGAAAAACGGGAGGAATTGGAAGAAAGTTATGAGCAGCTAGAAACCTATAATGAAATGTTTATAACTTTAAATGAAGACTTGGAAAACTCCTATCGAGAAATGAATAAACTGGCTGCTGATTTAGAGAGTATTATTGGTTTAGTTTCTGAACTAAGTCAATCTAGCCAAGAGAGGAGTGAGGAGGAGTTTTTGGCTAAGTTATTACATACTGCTAAGGAGATTATTACTGAAGCGGACTATGGTAGTGCTTTTATGTATGTAAATGATCAGATAGAGATTATAGAGGCTATTGGACATGATATATCTATTTTGAAAGAGTTAGAGATACATATTGATTCATTAAAAGTTAGTATTGAGGACAGTATTGGAGTTAATCTCGTAGATGATGTGATTAGTATTCTGAGTAGAGGAATGAGTACTCAGTCAGCTAAGAAGCTTAGTCAAGCAGCTAAAGCAGTAAAAAAATCATTAATAGTTAATTTAGAGGTTGAAGGGGAAGTAGTAGCTGGAATAACTTTGGAGATAGCTAAAGATAGTACAAAGCAGTTTGATAAGAGCTCACTTCGAACTATGAGAGCCTTTGAAAGCTTAGCTTCGGCCTTTTTCACCATTAAAAGGTATAGCAGATTACAGGAGGAATTTCAAAAAGAAATTATTATTTCAATTACTAAGATTTTGGAACTCCACGATAAGTATACTAAGGGCCATTCTCAAAATGTAGCTAATTTATCGGAGCAGATAGCTAGAGCTATGGAGTTAGATGAAGAGTTGGTAAATAAGGCTTATTGGGCTGGACTAGTTCATGATATCGGTAAAATTTTGATTCCCAAAGGAACTTTGAATAAGCCAGGTGCTTTAACTGCTGAGGAGTATGATATGATACAAAAACATTCTTATTGGGGGTATAAGACCCTTTATAATTCCCAAAAACTTCAAGATGTAGCCGAATATGTACTATACCATCATGAACACTGGAAGGGAGATGGCTATCCTGAAGCCTTGAAGGAGGATGAGATTCCACTTGTTTCTCAGATTATAACTGTGGCTGATGCTTGGGATGCAATGCGTACTGATAGACCTTATCGAGATAAATTACCTAAAGAGGTTGCTATTAAAGAGTTGAAAGAACATAGAGCTAAACAGTTTTCGCCTCGAGTAGTGGATGTTTTTTTAGATATGCTAGAAAAAAATAAAAGCTATAAAACTATGGAGGTAAAAAATGATTAACTTTGACCTAGATGACAAAACTAAATTTTCTGCCGGAGAAATTACAGATGATTTTAGTCAAGCTTTAGCTAAATGCAAGCAATCTCCAGTTTTTGTAATTAAGAAAGATCAAATCCAGGGGGTTATGCTTGATATTCAAAAATATAAAGAACTACTGGAAAAGATAGAATGTTTGGAAAATGAAATAAAAGAGCTAAAAGCGGAAACCGAACTTGATTTAGAGGAAGCAGTAAATAAGGAAGAAATTGAGGCTTTGCTTGATTAAACTGTTGTAAATTGAGTTTGAAATGATTTTTTTGGATTTAGGGAGAGTAATAATGAGGTGAAATGATGAAAGTAAAAAATATATGTTATCAAAATAAGGATAATTTAAGGAAATTTATTAAAAATAAACAAATTGAGGATAGAAACTTGCTTATTCAGGTGTTTACTGGAGTTTGTGAAAGGAAATATATAACTCGGGTAGTGGCTGAGCTTAATGATTTACTGCCCCAAGCAGTGGTAATTGGTAGTACAACGGCTGGAGAGATAATGAATGGTAAGCATCAAGAAGAAACTACAGTTTTATCCTTTAGTAATTTCGAAAAAACTTCTTTGCAAGGAGCAGCTGTTTGCCATCACGGAGTCGAAGACTGCTTTGAATTGGGGGAACGCTTAGGAAACAAGTTAATTTCTGAAAATACTAAGGCTATTATTCTTTTTTCAGACTGGATAAATATCGATGAAGAATTAATTAAGGGGATAGAAGCTGTAAATAGCGAAGTAATTATAGCTGGGGGTAGGGCTGCTGATAATTTTAGATTTGAGGATAACTATATTTTTTTTAATGACAGGATATTAGAGGGTGGGGTAGTAGGTGTAGCTTTAAATAGTGAAAAATTAAAGGTTTATGCTGACTATAACTTAGGTTGGAAATTAATAGGTAAGGAGATGGAGGTTACTAAGAGCGAAGGAAGTAAGGTTTATACCATTGATGAGCAGCCGGTATATGATATTTATGCTAAATACTTGGGTGAAGAGATTGCTCAAGGCTTACCGCAGGTGGCGGGCCCGGAGTTTCCTTTAATTATTAAAGAGGAGGACTTTTCTATTGCTCGAGGAGCTGTGGCTAAAGGCGAAGATGGTTCTGTAACCTTTGGAGGCCATGTGCCCGAAGGAGCTAAAGTATACTTAGGTTATGGACATATTGATTCTATTTTGGCTAATAATGAACAATTACTTAAAAATATAATAGCTGAAATTCAGGCTCAAGCAATTTATGTTTATTCTTGTTCAGTAAGAAAGGATGCTTTACAGGATAATTTAGATTTAGAATTAGGCTTTTTGGAAAAAGTTGCTCCAACTGCTGGTTTTTTTACTTATGGGGAGTTTTATAATGCCACCTCTCAAGGTGCTAAGCTGTTGAATATAACTTTGACGGTACTTGCTTTATCGGAATGTGAGAATGTCAAAGCTACAGCTAAGGATAGATTGGAAGTTGCAGAAATAGAACTGAATAAAGGTCGAGATAGCAGTACTATTAAGGCTTTAACTAATCTAGCTAATACCGTTACTCAAGAGCTAGAAAGTTTATATAGTGATTTAGAAGCAGAATTTGAAAAGGGAAGCAAACTACATCAGCAGTTTTTACCTTGTCATGATGATCTACCGCAGATAGAAGGTTTAGCTTATAATACTTACTTTCAACCTTCCGCTGAGTTGGGTGGAGATTTTTATGATGTTGTGAAACTAGGTAATCAACTGATGTTTTATGTAGCCGATGTAAGTGGCCATGGTCTGGATAGTTCTATGTTAAATATCTTTTTAAGAGAGACTATTAATAATTACTTATTATATCATCATAGCCAAGGAGAGAAATTAAATCCTGGCGAATTAATAGGTTTTATAGCTAAAAGATACCATCAAGAGAATTTCCCAGCTGATTATTTTATCTGTCTTTTAATGGGAGTTTTAGATTTAAAGGAATATAAATTAACTTTTGCTAATGCTGGTTTTCAAGTGCCGCCGTTGCTTATTAAAACTGTGAGAGCTCCTATATCTGTAGATGTAGAGGGGATGCCTCTCAACTCAGCGATTAGTGAGGCACTCTTTATTAAGTTAGGGATGATGAACTATCAAGAAAAAGAAGTATACTTACAGACAGGAGACCTAGTTTTTTTAACTACAGATGGGTTAATTGAAGAGGCTGTTGAGCAGAAAAAGGGAAAGTTGCAGTATGGAGTAGAGCGTTTAGAAAATTTATTACTTCAGAACTATTGCTTACCGCCGGATTTAATTAATTTTAAAGTAAGAAAGGACTTTAAAAGCTTTTCAGGCCAAGAAAAAGGGCAGGATGATATTACTTTTTTAGCTTTGAAGAATAAATTACCAGTAATTGATAGCTTTGAGGGTAGTATTAGCAGTTGTTGTGAAGAAATGTATCAGTTGCAGAATGAAATGTCCGATTTTATTGCTTCCTATTATGAAGATGATGCTTTAATCTGTATTGGTTTTCAGGAATTAATAACTAACGCTATAGAGCATGGTAATCAATTTGATGAAAGTAAGCAGATTGAAATTGAAGTGGAAGTAAATAAAAAATATATTCAAGCTACTATTAGAGATGAAGGCCCAGGTTTTGATTGGCAGAGTAAAGTTGAGGAGGAGCTAGATATAGAGAGGGAGCTTGAAGATCCTCAGGAACGAGGTAGGGGTATTAAAATAGCTAATAAATTGTATGATGAACTTTGGTATAATGAACAGGGTAATGAGGTAAGTTTTTTGAAATTCAGATAATGTAATATAGTCTCTTAGTTAAAATTAAATTAATTAGATTTTAAATAAAAGAGTTTCAAATTTCAGAAGTTGATTCAAAGCTAAGTGTAGAAATCTATATTTAAGGGTAAGGTCTGTCAAAAAAATAGTCTATTACTACAAAACAGTACCTGAGTTATGTTATAATTAATAATAAGCGAAATATTACATAAGTCCTACAGAATATCATATTTTTGTAGGCAACTACTAAATTATAGGGAGGTGAAATCTGGTTATAAGCTGGTTTTAGCTAGTTTTTTATAACCAGGAATCACTTTGAAGATAATCAGGGCAGAAAAAGAAAAAGAGATTGAGCAAGTAAAAAATCTATTTAAGGAATATGCAAAGTCCTTTGATTTTAAACTAGATACTGAAGATTTTAAAAAGGAGTTAAGTACTCTGCCTGGGAGGTATAGTAGTCCTAATGGGCGATTACTTTTATGTAGAGTAGATGACGAAGCAGTGGGCTGTATAGCTTTAAGGAGACTCAGCGAAGATATTTGTGAAATGAAACGAATGTATGTTAGACCTGATTTTAGAGGAGCAGGTTTAGGAAAGGGTTTAGCTAAAGCTATCATTAATGAAGCGCGGAGTTTAGGTTATCAAAAGATGCGTTTAAGTACTATCGATTCTATGCAAAAGGCTATATCTATTTATAAGTCTTTAGGTTTTAAAGAGATTGAACCTTATAAAAATGCTATTCAAGAATGCGCTGTTTATATGGAATTAGATTTGAGTTAGTTAGTAGTTTTAAATTTTTAAACTTAGAGATCTATAGATTTTTGGATCTGATTATAGGAGGTATAGTTTGCGGAAAATTTTATTTATTGTTTTAATAGCCTACTTTTTAGTGGTAATAATGGCTTATTTCTTTCAAGAACGTTTATTGTTTATGCAAAGACCGATTTCTGAACTTCGTTTGCAGGAGATTGAAAGTGAGTACCCAGAAGTGGAAGAGATTGAGCTAGAAATATCGACTCACAAGAAGCTTCATGGTTGGTTAGTTCCAGCCACTGATGCTCAAGCAGCTCCTTTACTAATTTATTTTGGAGGAAATGCCGAAGAAGTTTCCAATATGATAGATAAAGGTAAGTTTTTTGAAAATTGGTCGATGTTATTGGTTAATTATAGAGGTTATGGATTAAGTGAAGGTCAGCCTAGTGAAGAAAATTTATTTCAAGATGCTCGTTATTTATATGATGTTTTTTCAAAAAGAGATGATATAAATGAAGAACACATTGTAGCTATGGGCCGTAGTTTAGGTACCGGAGTTGCCGTTCATTTAGCAGCTCAAAGAGATTTAGCCGGAGTAGTACTGATTTCACCATACGATAGTATTAGTGAGGTTGCTAAAAATATATATCCTTTTTTACCTGTTGATTTTCTTTTAAAGCACGAATTTAATTCTTTAGCTGAGGCTGAGCAGATAGATACTCCATTACTTGCTTTGGTAGCAGAGGATGACGAGGTAATTCCGCCTAAGCATTCTCAAACTCTTTATGAAGAGTGGGCTGGAGAAAAGGAATTGAAATTAATTGAAGATAAAGGGCACAATGATATTCAGGATGGAAATAATTTTTGGGAGCAGATTAGTACTTTTTTAGATCAACTTGTTAAGTAAAGCTTTTAAATATTTTAGGGATATGGTTATTAACCATATCCCTAGTAGTTTGCTTAGATACTTTCACCTAAAGATTTGAATTCTAAAAATGAAATTGCTATTGGATGAGCTGTTGGTTGACCGTCTTTTATGTACTTATCATTTACTTCTACAGATAATACTTCGCCTAAAACGATTACATACTCCTCATCCTCATCTTCTCCGGCGACTACTTCTCTCCTTAACTTAGCTTCAATCCAGCCTATAGCTTCTTTAATTCGAGGTGGCTTAACTTTTTTAGCAGGAACTGTTTCTAAATCTACCTCTTCTAATTCATTAACACCTTCTGGATAATCCTTAGCACAGCCCATAGACTTTCTAAACTCCGCTTCTCCCATCACGTTAATTATGAATTCTTCAGTTTCGCGAATATTAGCTAGAGTGTGACGAGGTAAAGCAGAAGCAAGTGCCACTACTTTCAAGGGTCTAAGTACTGGCATTATACAGCTATAAGGAGCAGCATTAGCAACTCCATCAGCGTTAGTGGTAGTGATTAAAGCCATAGGTAATGGTAATAACCTTTGAAATTCATTAAGTTCTATTTCCATGATTATTCTCCCCCCTCTTTTTTTTAATATTTATTTAAAAATAATACTATAATAGTGCTGATTTTGCATTTAAACCTGCTAAGATATCTGGCCCTGGAGATTGATATCATAACTATTTTTTAGCTAGGGTTTTATTTAGGATAGTACTTGAATTATTTTAACTTGGAAAGCTAGTGTGGAGTTTGTTCAGGGCAGATTAAACTTAAAGATAATTATGAGGTTATAGATAGCATTGTCTATATTTTTTAGAGTAGGATTTATAATAAACTATTAATTTAGTTGAGTATAATTATTTTTATCTGTAAGCTATCTTTATTTCTTTTTAACCTCTTGTCTATTATTATATCATACTTACTTAAACATTTGAAGGAATTTGAGTGATAAATATTCATCAAACCCATCATCGGTTGAGGTTTATAAATAATAATTGTCTATTTAAATTCCAGGTAGTATTTGGACAGTATATGTCCAAGGGGTTATGTTATTATATTTATGTAGTTTTAATTGATAATTGGTTAATTGTGGAGGAAAGTGTCAGGAAAATAGCGAATAATATAAAATAGGAATTAATTTGGAGAATTAGCAAAATGATAAATGGATTTGATTTTAGCTGGGGAATTAGGGGAGGACTGATATAAATGCAGTTTAAGGCTAAGAAAAAAAGATATATTATTATGTGTGTTGTTTTTTTACTTTTACTAACTGCTTATTATCGCAGTTATCGACAAACGAGGCAATTAATTAAAAATAAATATCATGACCAGCAGTCTTTGGTAGAAGAAAATATTTTAAATACCCTCAATTATATAGAATTGACTTATGAAGTGATTGATGAAAATTTAGCTGAAGAGATGGAAGAGTATTTACTACTATTAGAGAATAAATATAGGGAAAATCCTAATGTTTTAGATTGGGATCTTAGTGCTTTACAAGAAAAGATGGAGAATTATGAATTATATATTATTGATGAAGAATTGAGGGTAATAGCAACAACTTTTAGTCCAGATTTAAATCTGGACTTTAAGGAATATTCTGCTTTTGCAGAACTGCTTAAGGAGCGATTAGCTGCTGATAGCTTTGCAAGTGATCGGATGAATCTTTCTATTAATACAGGAGAATTGAAAAAGTATAGTTACTTACCTACTCCAGATAATCGGTATTTATTGCAATTAGGTATTACTGTAGCGGAAGAATACCCTGTTGGAGAAATTAATTTAACAACTACTGCTAAACAACTAAAAGCTAATTATGATTTAGTTAAGGATATTTCTTTTTATAAGTATATTAATCAAGATAAAGAACTGGTAGGTGAGGTGAATTATGAAGAGCCACCTTATATTGATGTTGAGATTGCTGAAGAAAAACAAGATGTTGTTGAAGAAGCCTTTATTCAAGAGGAGACTATTGCAATTAATGCTAATTCTAGAGCTGATCGTTATATTCCCTATCTAGTTCAGAAAAATAGCCAACTGGATTGGTGGAACTCCTATGTTGCTGGAATTAGTTATGATAATAGTCTTAAGCACTTAGCTTTAAGGAATGAAAGAAGAACTTTTTGGAGTAATATTTTATTTGTCAGTTTAATTTTTATAATTTTCAGTCTATTAATGGATAAGTTATTAAGAAAGACAGAGTACTTAGCTTATCACGATAGTTTGACTAAGCTACCTAATCGCAAACTATTTACTAAGAAATTTGCTGAGCTTGTTAAAAGAAATCAAGATAGGGATAGTAAAATTGCTATTTTATTCTTGGATTTAGATGATTTTAAAGAAGTTAACGATAACTATGGTCACGATATAGGTGATGTGGTGCTGTGTAAGATGGCTAGCAGATTAAAATCAGTTTTAAGGAAAGAGGATTTTGTAGCTCGAATAGGTGGCGATGAGTTTGTTATTTTGCTGGACGGTATTAAATCTAGGACAGATATTAAAAAGATAACGCGCAGGGTAAACCATTTGTTTGCAGAGAAAATATTAATAGCAGACTCTGAAATTTCTATAACAGCTAGTATCGGGATTAGTATCTATCCTGATGATGCTGAAGAGTTAGAACAGCTACTCAAAATGGCAGATTCAGCGATGTATGAGGCAAAAGAAGATGATGGTTATTTTGTTTATTTTGAATTTGGGAGATGATGAGGTGGGAAAAAATGATAAATAAATCGAATTCTTTATCTAAAGCTTTGCGTATTTTAAGTATTTTTGAACGATTAAATCAGGGAGCAGTAATCAAGAAGGGGGATGAGGCAAAAAGATTTAATGTAACTAAAAAGACTATCCAGCGGGATATTGAAGATTTAAGGGCCTACTTTTCAGAGATTCATCCCTATGAAGGTCTGGTTGAGTTAGTTTATCAAAGAGATAAAGGCGGTTATCTGCTAAAAAGGGAGAGTGAAGACTGGTTAACTAATCAGGAGATTCTGGTTTTAAGCAAGGTTTTACTGGAAAGTCGGGCCTTTACTAAAGAGGAAATGGATAAGTTGCTGAATAAATTAATTTTACAGTCGGCGCCCGAGGAGTATAAGCATATTAAAGAGGTAATTAGCAACGAGAGATTCCACTATAATCCTGTACAGCATAGGAGAAGTCTTTTTGAGACGATCTGGGATTTGAGTAAGGCGATTAGAGAAAAGAAAATTATTGAGATAGATTATAGAAAATGTAATAGTAAGCAAAGTAGCTGGCGGCAGGTTAAGCCGGTGGGGATTATCTTTTCGGAGTTTTATTTTTATTTAACGGCCTATATCTGTGAGTATGATCTTGATCATCCTACTATCTATCGTTTGGATCGGATTGAGAAGTATGAGAGCAGCAAGGAAAAATTTCATATTCCCTATGCGGAACGCTTTGAAGAGGGTGAATTTAGAAAACGAATACAGTTTATGTACTCGGGAGAGTTGATGAAGCTTAAGTTCTCTTATGCGGGCCCTTCTCTAGAGGCTGTACTGGATAGACTGCCTACTGCTGAAGTTGTGGAAGAGAGGGAAGGTAGCTATATTATAGAGGCTGAGGTTTATGGGAGGGGAGTTAAGATGTGGCTTTTGAGTCAGGCCCAGTATATTGAAGTGCTGGAGCCTGAAGCTTTTCGTGAGGATATGGAGTCGACTATTGCTGAGATGTTGGGAAATTATCGGTGATTATATTATTAGATTTAGAGGTGATTAGACGTAGGGCTCTGAAGCGACGTGGAGTTAGTATTCTTAGTGACTAAGTTTGGATAAAACTTTGATTTTATTAGCTAGATTTTTTATTACAAGGACAATATATGTCTAAGCTCTTATGTTAAAATTAAATTAAATATCTTCAAAGTAACCATTGACTAATTTTCGCGATCAATATGAAATTAACAAGGAAAAATTGGGTCTCATGGTGTATTTATTAATAAATTAGAAGTAAAAATATCCCTATATTTATTAAGGAGAATTTTTATCTAGGTAACTACGTGATAATAATTTAGAGACTTAATTAGAATTGATTATGAAAATTTTAGAAAAGGAGCTGTTTAGAGATAATGCTTTTAGATAATTATAGGTTTTGGTTAGTAAATATTAAGCATCATCCTATGATTAAAGAAAGTTATAAACTAAAATGCTATTATTTATCAATAATTTACTTGATATTGAGTAAAAATTTTAGCTTGAAAGGTAATGCAGAGAACTTAATTAATATTTATTTAGAGAAATTAAAGATAAAGCCTAAAGATTACAATGAGGTTTCTGGACTTACTTGGTCTAAAGATAAAGCTGAAGTTGAACTCCGACTGAAAAAGCTATCAAAATTTCATTTTGAATTTGGCTGGTTATATATTAATCTGAAGAATTATAAATATCTTTTAATAGCCGATATCATTTACTTCAGCTTATTGTTTGGGTGCTTTGAAAAAAATAAAGAGTTTATTTATTCGATTAAAGAAAAGCTTAAAATAAAAAATGAAGATTATAGTAATATTCTTGAATTTTTAAAGAAGCTTTATTCTAGAGATTTATTAGCGGCTAGAAAGTTTTTTGAAGAAAAGCTATCTAAAGGTAAATTTAGTCTGTTAAATTACTTTCATAATAAAGTAGAGAAGTCTTTAAAAGAAAGGAATAAAGAAGAATATAAAGTATTAATATCTTCTACTATGAATGCAGGTAAATCTACACTGATTAATTCTTTATTAGGGAAGGAGTTACTCCCAGCAAAAAATTCATCCTGTACTTCTAAACATATCAAAATTGTTCAAAATTTTAATCTAGATAATTTTATTGGTTATTCGCAAAATAAAGAAGGTCAGAAAACTATTAAAGCAGTTATTGATAATCAGACTGTTGAATCTTGGAATGAAGATGAAAATATTGATTTTATCTATCTAGAAGGTAGTATTCCTTTATTAGATAATTTAGAGAAGAAGATTATTTTTATAGATACTCCTGGCTCAAATAGTTGTACTTATAAAGAGCATAGACAGATTACAGAGGAAACTATCAAGAACGAAAATTTTGATGAATTAATTTATATTTTGGATGCTACTCAGTTAGCAACTAATGATGATCAGGAATTTTTGAATGATTTAGTTAAAATTTGTGCTGAAAAGGAATTTAATAAAAATAATATTAAGTTTTTAGTAAATAAATTGGATAAACTTGACCTGGAAGCAGGAGAATGTATAGAAGTAATTTTAGAAGAAGCTAAAGAATTTTTAATGAATTCGGGTATAAACGATCCAATTATTATTCCTACTTCAGCTTATGTAGCTAAATTATTTAATAGCGTATTAGCAGGAGAATCTTTATCTAAAAAAGAGGAAATGGACTTTCGATTTTTACATTCTATTTTTAATAGTAAAGATTATAATCTAAGTAATTATTTGATGAAACAGATGCCGGGGGAAGTATTTTTCGATATAGAAAGAGTTGAAAATAAAACTATAAGAGTAGGAAAAGAAGAATTTAAAAGTAAATCTATTTTAAAAGCACTTAGTAATACTGGCATTCAAGAGTTATTAATGACTTTAAATATATCAGGGAGGAATAAACAATGAAAGAAGTATTTATAAAGTATAATCCTTATAAGGTAGAGACCGAGATTGAAATTGATGGTAAAGAGCCAGCAAAGGATAGTAAGCTACAATGTTATTTACAGGAGCGATTACAGTTATGGGTAGATAAGTTAGTTGAGTTGCTTTTAGCAGAACTAAATAGAGATCAATTTAAGATTTCATTTTACGGAAGATATGTTGACTTTGTTGACTTAGAAGAAGTAAGTAATTATCATAATCAAAATTATAATAAGAATATTGTAGTTGAACATATACCTATTGAAGGGGATTCAGAAATTGATAAAATTGATCAGTTAAAGGAATTAGCTGCTTATATGCAAGGTAGTCCTTTTGAAGACTTAAGGAGTTCAGATTTACAGAAGAAATTTGAAAAAGCTATTAACTCTCAATTTGAAGTGGCTGTAATTGCTACTATGAGTGCCGGAAAGTCAACTTTGATTAATGCTTTATTAGGACAAGAGTTAATGCCAACTGAGAATAGAGCCTGTACTGCTACAATTGTAAAACTGAAGGATAATGATGAAGCAAGTAGTTTTAAGGGTAAAATTTTCGATAATGATGATAATTTATTGGAGGAAATTAGTAATGTAGATTTAGAAAAAATGCGAAAATTAAATGAAGACGAAAAGGTAGATTATATTGAGTTAGAAGGAGATATCCCACTAATATCTTCAGAAAAAACCAGTCTGGAAATAATAGATACACCTGGGCCTAATAGTAGTAATAATCCAGAGCATAAGAAAAAAACTTATCGTGTTATTAAAAAAGAAGCTAAGCCTGTAGTACTATATATTTTAGATGCTAATAATTTAGGAACAAATGATGATGCAAACCTTTTAAAGGCAGTAGCTGAACAAATGAGTAGGGACGATAAACAGTCAACAGATAGATTTATTTTTGCTCTTAATAAAATAGATATGATTGATGTTGGGCGTGGGGGAAGAACTAGTGATTACATAAGAGATGCAAAAGAACACTTGAAAAATCATGGTATAGACAATCCGAATATATATCCTATTTCTGCTGAATTGGCGAAATTAATTAGAATGAAATTTAATGGTGCTGAACTAACCTTTATGCAAGAACGTAATTTAGCTTTGAGTGACTATTTTAATGGAGAAGAAGATAAGCATTTAATAAATTATGCGCCGTTGAGTAATTTAAGAAAAGAAGATCTTTATGAGAAAATTAATAGTGCTAAGAAAAAAGAAGATGCTTATCTAGAAGCACTTTATCATTCTGGGATTCCGAGTATTGAAGTAGCTATTAATGAATATCTTGATAAATATACTTTGCCGCTTAATATTCAAGATGCTATAAATCCTATTTTAAAGATTATTAAAGCTAAACAGTGGAAAGATGAGCTGCAGAATAAAATTAATGAGAATGATTCATTAAGAGAAAAAATAATTAAAAAGATTGATATGATAAACGAAGAAATAAATAAAGGTGAGAAAGCAAGAGAATTAAGAGATAAAATTGATGATTTTAATATTTCTGAGGTTGAAATAAATGAAAGAATTGAAGAAACAACAATTAAAATTGAAGAAAGGATAACTGATATTAGAGATAAGTTTAAAAATAAAGGAGACATTAAAACTTCTGAAGCAAATATAATTGTAAAAAAGTTAAAAGAAAAAATAAGTGATTTAGAGGCAGATATATATACTGATTTAGAAACAATGCGGGAAGAAATTTTAATTGAAGAGAGTAATAAATTAATAAAAGGCTATAAAGAACATCTGGAAGACTTGATTCAACTTGATGAAGATGAAATAGAGTTTCAATGGAATGATTTAGATTACTTTACAGTTAATCTTCCTGCTAATAATGAGTTAGTTTCTAGTTATAAGCGTGAACGAGAAGTAAAAAGGGAACCAATAGGTATTTGGGAAAAAGTACGTTCTTTCCTTGGTAAACAGTACTTTGGTAAAGAGGAAATTGTTAGTTTAACTAATCTACTTGATGAATTTGAAAACGAAGTTACTGATCAATTTTTGAAAAATATAAATAAAACTAAAGAAATATACTTAAAAGAAGAAGTTGAGAGTTTGAAGAATTATTTTCTAGATTTAATTGATAAATTAGATCAAACAATAAATAATAAATTAGAAAAAATTAATGATTTATCTAAAGATAAAGAAGAAATTATACATAAGATTAAAGAAGATAAAAAAAAGGTAGAGTGGCTTAATGACTTTTCAAATAAAGTTAATAGTATATTAGAAATTTAAAAAAGGAGTGAGTAAAATTGACTTCAAAAGTAGATAAATATTTGAAAACGGCATTTAAAGATAGAGATATAGTTAGAATTAGAAATATTTTAGCTAATTTTTTACGTAAAGATCCGGCAGATGTTAAAGGGAAAGTTCAACCGTATTTGAAAAGAATAGAAAAGAAGACAACTGAACTGAACTTGAATTTATGGCAGGAACATGATGGTAGGCTTTTCAAAGAAAAAGAAGACTGGGATAAGAATTATTTAAATCGATTAAGAGCACAATTAATGAATAATTTTTCCAAGAAACGCTTTAATCACATATTAGAAGTTGGTCGATTTGTATATAGAGATGAATTAAATGAGCAAAGCAAACAGAGAAATATTAGGAAAAAACCAGAGGTTTACGTTAAAAATAATGAGGTTGATATAAAAAAGTTAATAGCAATAATCGGAGCAACTCTGATATTGATAATAGTAATAATCAGATTAATTCGTTAGAATCAGAAACTAACTATAAATTGTCTGATAACAGAGAGGAGGAAGAAAAAATGGAAAAACCAGTTTTTAAAGAAGATGAGCTAACTGAAGCCTATCAGATAGCAAGTGATTTTGTTAATGGAAGCTATTTGAATAAATTAGAAAATCATGAAGTAAAAGAAGTTCCAGCTAGCATAAAAGAGCTTGAAATAGAAGAAACATTTAGATTTTTTAAAGTTAATAAGCTGGTTTATGATAGAAAAGAAAATAATTTAGATAAGTTAGCAAATATTTATAGCTCTCTAGAAGATGTAGGTGCTTCACTAATAATGGTGATTGATAGTGATGGAGAAAAGAGCAAATTATATCTAGGAATAAAAAGAACTCTTGCAAATGGAAGTCCTACTATTGCTCAGGAGGTTCTGGAAAATAGCTTTAACGGTAATTTTCCGGGAAGTGAGATTAAAAATGTTAATTCTGATAAGATAGAAACTTTAGTAGAAGGCATTACTGAGTCAAATTTTAATACTATGGAGAAAGAAATCTCTTCAGTTTCTGGAATTCCTTCCTTAAAGGATGAAGATAAGGAAAAGTTTGTACAGGGTCTTGAAAAATTGATTGATGCTATGCAGGGAGAAGAATTTTCAGCAGTCTTTATTGCTGATCCTGTATCTAGAGAACAGATTGCAGAGATAAAATCAGGTTATGAAATTTTATATTCTCAGTTAAGTCCCTTTGCAGAAAATCAATTAACCTTTACAATAGATAAAAGTCTAACATTTGCTAGAGGATCTACCAAGGGTTTTACTGAAACGATTAATAGAAGTATAACTCAGACTCATAGTTATACTGAAAATAAATCTAAAACGGAAGGAGATCTGTTATCAACTATAGCTGGTGCTGGTATAGGAGGTTTAGCTGGAGGGCCGATTGGAGCTATAATTGGAATGCAGATTATGAGTAATATAGCAGGTCAAGAGACTGAAGGTAGCTCTTATTCTGAAAGCAATAGTGAAACCACGGGAGTTTCAAGGTCTGAAAGTGAACAAGTTAGTAGTTCACAGTCAGCAACTAAAGGTCTTTCAAAGGGGATGCAAATTAATTCAGAAAACAAGAAAGTAACTAATTTTTTAGCAAAGATTGATGAACAGTTAGAAAGGTTGGATACTTCAAAAGATTTTGGCATGTGGAATTGTGCTGCCTATTTTTTAGCTGAGGATAATCAAACTGCTAAAATTGCTGCTAGCACATTTAAAGCATTGATGCGAGGTGATAACTCTTCAGTAGAAGATGCCTATATTAATAGCTGGGATAATGATAATAAAGATAATCTAGTAAAGGTCAAAAATTATCTTAAAAAATTTCACCATCCTTTAGTTGATCTAAATGTAAATAATAAATTAGATTTACCCTATGTAACTCCAGGCTCTTTATTAAGTGGAAGAGAATTAACAATTCATTTTGGATTGCCTGTAAAATCAATTACTGGAGTTACTGTTATGGAAGCAGCTGAGTTTGGAAGAAATATTATTACTTATGATGGTAATGCAAGTAAAGAGTCTATTAGTTTGGGAAAAATATTTCATATGGGTAGGGCAGAAAGTACGGAGGTTAAGATAGATATAGATAGTTTAGTTATGCATACCTTTATAACTGGTTCTACTGGCTCTGGCAAATCAAATACTATTTATAAATTATTGGCTGAGTTGACTAGGAAGAGAAAGAAATTTTTAGTTATTGAACCTGCTAAAGGTGAATATAAAGAGGTATTTGGAGGTAGAGAAGATGTAAATGTATATGGAACAAATCCTAAATATACAGAACTCTTTAAGATAAATCCCTTTAAATTTCCAGAAGATATTCATGTTCTGGAACATATTGATCGATTAATAGAAATATTTAATGCCTGTTGGCCTATGTATGCAGCAATGCCTGCGGTATTAAAAGAAGGGGTAGAGAGAGCATATGAAATGAAAGGGTGGGATCTTGATAATTCGATTTGTCTTAACTCGGATATTACATATCCAGGCTTTAGAGATGTGTTAAAGATTTTACCGAAATTAATTGAAGAATCAGCCTATTCTGAGGAAGTGAAAAGTAATTATCTGGGTGCTTTAGTTACTAGAATTAGATCTTTAACTAATGGTCTAACTGGTAGGATTTTTACTGAAAATGAGATTGATAAGGATAAGCTATTTAATGAAAACTGTATTGTAGATTTGAGTAGAATTGGTTCTGTAGAAACTAAATCATTACTTATGGGGATTTTATTTATGCGTCTTCATGAGGTGAGGTATGCTAATGCTAGTAGAGCTAATAGTAAGTTAAAGCACGTAACTGTGTTGGAGGAAGCACATAACTTATTGCGTAAAACCTCAATAGAGCAAAATCAAGAGAGTTCTAATTTACAAGGAAAATCTGTGGAAATGATTGCTAATGCTATTGCTGAGATGAGAAGTTATGGAGAAGGTTTTATTATAGCGGATCAATCTCCAAATATATTAGATCAAGCAGTGATTAAAAATACAAATACTAAAATAATTTTAAGGCTTCCCGATGAGGTAGATCGTCAATTAGTTGGCAAAGCTGCTGGTTTAAATGAGGAACAGATTATTGAATTAGCTAAGTTAAAAACAGGAGTTGGAGCTATTTATCAAAATAATTGGTTAGACCCTGTATTATGTACTATAGATGAGTATCAAGGTGGTAAACCCTTAGAATATAGTTATGACTTTGAGGCTAATCTTAAGCAAGGTGAAAAAATGAGAACTGACTTAATTAAGATTTTATTTAAGCCTAAAATAAATAATCAAGAAAGATTTGATCTAAAGAAAATAGATGTAGAAAAAATCAAGGAATGGTTATTAGGAATTGATATTGAGCCTCAAATAAAAAAGGATACCATTGATAATTTAGTTCAATATCAGGAAAAAGGGAGTATGGAATTATGGAGTCCTGATAAGTTTGACAATTTATCGAGGCTAGTGGGGGAGCTTATAGATTATTCGAGACTGGCTCGTTTTGCTTCAAGTGAAATGGACTATTTTAAATGGACTAATAAATTCAAAGAAGGATTAAGAAACTATGTTAATTTAAGTGAGCATGAAAAGTTAGAAGACTATTTAGTAAAACATTTATTGAATGAAAAAGCTCATCGAGATGCTGGTTTTAAAGATTTTTATTTTACTTGGATTGAGAAAGTCGAAAGGGGGTTATAGTTATGATTGAGCAAATTGCTAAAGCTATGAATGAACTTGGAAAAGAGGGGCTAAATAAAGTTTCAGCTGATGTACCTGATTTTGCAAAAGATTTAGAACCGAAAGAAGTTAAAAGTTTTGCTGAAGCTAATAAACCTTTTGAAAATTTGGATACTATTAATGAAGATTTAAAGGGTGAGATTCATCCTGAGACTGAAGTTCCCTTTAAAGAAAGGGTAATTAATTTAGATGATGGAGTTTATAAGGGAGTTTTTCCGGAATTTGAATCTGACTTTCAAATGGAGTTAGATCAGGATTTATTTAATGCGACTGATAGAGCACAATTTAAAGAAGCAAATAATAAATTAGCACAAGAAATAAAAAATAATCCTGAATTTAAAGAAAAATTTACCGAGAGACAGCTTGAGCAAATAGAGTATGGCAAAACTCCAGAAGGGTATACTTGGCATCATAGCGAAGAGCCGGGCGTAATGGAACTAGTTAAAACGGATGTTCATGGTGGGACTGGTCATACTGGTGGTAGAGCAATCTGGGGTGGAGGGCAGCAAAATCGATATTAATAAAGGGGTTGGTGAATAATGAGAGAAAAGATAGAGTGGATGTTTGATAAGGGAAGTGTAAGTGAAGAAATAATAAAAACTGTTGAAGAAAAGTTTGGTGTGATTTTTCCAGCAAATTATAAAGAAATAGTAAAAGAAAATAATGGTGCTCAACCAGTACCGGATGTATATGACTTTGAAGGGCGTAAAGAAGCTGTTATGAACTCTTTATTACATTTTAATTTGGAGGAGCAGGGAAATATAATTGATGTTTATGAAAAAATGAAAGATAGATTGCCTGAATTAGTTTATCCTTTTGCCAATGATCCTTTTGGAAACTTAATCTGTTTTGATTATCGTAATAATTCCAAAAATCCAGAGGTAGTTTTCTGGAATCATGAAGAGACTGAAGGAGCTATAAGCCATATTTGCGATAGTTTTAATGAGCTACTATTTAAGTTATATGATCCAGAAGAACAGCAAAGTTAAATTATAGAATAGATATTAATAATAGCTTTATGAATAAGAATTGCTTCATAAAATTATTATTAGATCAGCTGTTTATTTTAGATATAGACAGCTGGTTTTTCATTTTAAAATTAGTTAATAACTCACATTCCGCATAACTAATTTTTCCAATTAGATAATAAAGAAATTGCTAAAATAAATCATAAAATAGCTAGAC